>NZ_BAAHAJ010000007.1:0-88425 GCF_054777735.1 Myceligenerans cantabricum | reverse complement strand
GCCGGCGCGGTGCGCCCGACCCGGCCGGCGCTCCGCGGCCCGTGGCCGCGGCGCCGACCTCGCCGCCCGCCTCGATGCCGCCCGCCTCCGCCCCGGCCGCGGCACCGCCCGCCGCCGCGGCGTCCAGCGGAACCTCAGGAACTCCGGGCAGGCTGATGACCCGGCGCGAGCGGCGCCTCGCCGAGCAGGCCGGGCGCCGCGGGAACACAGGCGTCCAGCCTGCAGTGCCGCCCCAGCCCCAGCCCCAGCCCGAACCGCCTCAGCCGCAGCCGCCCGCGCCTTCCAGCCGCGCGTCCGCCTGGCGTGAGGCCTGGGGGATCACGGACGAGGACGGAGAGAACCGATGACCGCATCCACAGCACGCCGCCGGTCGGCGGCCGCCGCGCCGGTGCTCGCCCTGGGCCTGCTCACCGGCTGTGCGCAGGAGCTTCCCGTCCCGGAGCCCCAGCCCGCCGTGGTCGGCGCCGTGGTGACCGAGGAGCAGGAGAAGACGATCATCAGCCGGGTCGCCGAGTCGGTCGAGACGGCG
This sequence comes from Myceligenerans cantabricum, assembly GCF_054777735.1. Lineage (NCBI taxonomy): Bacteria > Bacillati > Actinomycetota > Actinomycetes > Micrococcales > Promicromonosporaceae > Myceligenerans > Myceligenerans cantabricum. The sequence goes on along the minus strand of NZ_BAAHAJ010000007.1, from coordinate 87,896 downwards.
ACGAAGAAGAAGAAGATCGAGGCGCTCGACGCCCGGACGACCGGCCCGGCCAAGACCCTGCGCACCAGCCAGATCAAGGTCGCCAAGATCCTCGACGACGACGAGCACGTCACCAGCCTGCCGATGAGCATGCAGTCCGTGGTGCTGCCCTCGGACCCGGAGTGGCCGCGCACCAGCATGGCCGTCAGCACGCAGCCGAAGGACCTCACGGCCCCGGTCCTGTACGCGTTCGAGCAGCGCTCCGCGCGCACCGACTACCAGCTCTGGGCGTGGGCCCGGCTGCTGCCCGGCGTGACCCTGCCGCAGTTCGCCCCGACGGACACGGGGGCGGAGGAGGTCGCGGCCGACGACGACGAGACCCTCAAGACGACCCCGACCAAGGCGCTGTCCGCGTACGCGGACGTGCTGTCCGAGGAGAGCAACTCCAAGTCCGCCGACAGCGTGGACGACGACGACTTCCGCGAGCTGATGCGCAAGCAGGAGAGCGCGCAGAAGAAGACGGACGACTGGAAGAAGTCCGAGGGCAAGTACTCCTTCAGCGCCACCCCGGACGAGGACTCGGGCGTGCAGGCGATGCGCACCGTCGACGGTGGCGCGATCGTGATGGGTGCCATCAACTCCACCCAGGTGATCCAGCTCCAGGAGAAGGGCGAGGCACCGCCCTCCAACAGCTTCGTGACGCAGAAGGCGCTGTTCGGCGACCAGAGCGTGACGAACGTCCTGCGCACGAAGTACCTGGACATCGTCGCGCTCTACATTCCGCCCGCGGGATCGAAGGAGAACCTGCGCCTGGTCGGGTTCGAGCATGTCGCGGTGTCGGCCTCGAACGAGTGAGGAAGCCCCGCGCCGCGGCCGCGAGCGGTGTCGCACGTCGGCTTCGAGCACGTCGCGGTCGCCGCGGAAGCGACCGGTGCAGCGGCTGACCGCGGCTGACTGCCGGCTCGGAGTGCACAGTCTGCCCGGCGCTTTCGTAGGATGTGGGGCATGACCACGTCCGACCAGCCGTCCCCGGTACCCGAGAGCTTCGCCGCCGCACGCGGCGCCGTCGACCTGTCCGCTCTGACACGCCCCCAGGCGCCGCCGCCGGGTGAGCCGGGCGGCGCGCCCGAGGCCGGCGGTTACGTGCTGGACCTGACAGAGGCGAACTTCGAGCAGGTGGTGCAGGACTCCGCCTCCTACCCCGTGGTGATCCTGCTGTGGGCGCCCACGGACGCGGCGAACGCGGAGCTCGCCACGACGCTCGCCGACCTCGCCGCCGAGTACGCCGGCCGGTTCCTCCTGGGCCGCGTGGACGCGCAGGCCTCTCCGCAGATCGCCGCCGCGTTCCAGGTGCAGGGTGTGCCCGCCGTCGTCGCGGTGCTGCAGGGCCGGCCGCTGCCGCTGTTCCAGGGCAACGCGTCCGAGGAGCAGGTGCGGCAGGTGCTCGACCAGGTGCTGGAAGCCGCCGAGCAGAACGGTGTGAGCGGGCGGGCGCCGTCGGCCGAGGGAGACGGCGGCGAGGAGCCCGCGGCCGACGAGCCCGAGGCGGAGCAGCCGCTCCCGCCGTTGCACCAGGAAGCGTACGACGCCATCGAGCGCGACGACCTCGCGTCGGCCGAGGCGGCCTACGTCAAGGCCATCAAGCAGGACCCGAAGGACGCCGAAGCGTCGGCCGGCCTGGCCCAGGTGCGTCTCATGCGGCGCACGCACGACGCCGACCTGGCGGCCGTGCGCAAGGCGGCCGCGGACGCGCCGTCGGACGTCGAGGCGCAGCTCGCCGTCGCCGACACGGACGTGCTCGGCGGCAAGGTCGACGACGCGTTCGGCCGCCTGCTGGCGCTGCTGCCCGGGCTCGACGGCGACGCCAAGGAAGCCGTACGGGTGCGCCTCCTGGAGTACTTCGAGGTGGTCGGTGTGGCGGACCCGAGGGTCAACAAGGCCCGCCAGCGCCTGGCGATCAGCCTGTACTGACGAGGACGAGCGCACCCATCGGGGGGACACGGACCGAGGCCGAGAAGCTGCGTCCGTAGTGGGGGACCGGCTCGGGGACGACCCGGCCCAGGTTGCCGACGCCGGAGCCGCCGTAGGTCTCGGCGTCCGTGTTCAGCGCCTCGCGCCAGACCTCGCCGGCCGGGAGGTCGGGTAGTGGCAGGCGGTAGCCCTCGTGCGGGACGCCCGCGAAGTTGACCACCACGACCACCGGCTTCCCCGCCGCCGAGCGGCGCACGTAGGCCAGGAGGTTGCGGTCGGAGTCGTCGGAGTCGAGCCACTCGAAGCCCGAGCCGTCGAAGTCCCGCTCCCACAGCTCCGGCGTCGCCCGGTACAGGGCGTTGAGGTCGCGCACCAGCCGCTGCACGCCCGCGTGCCAACCGTCGGCCAGCACCTCCCAGCGCAGCCCCTCGCCCTCCGACCACTCGGTGTCCTGCGCGAACTCGCTCCCCATGAACAGCAGCTGCTTGCCGGGGTGGGTCCACTGGTAGGCGAGGAACGCGCGCACCCCGGCCATCTGCTGCCACCGGTCACCGGGCATCTTGCGCAGCAGCGACCCCTTGCCGTGCACCACCTCGTCGTGGCTGATGGGCAGCACGAACTGCTCCGAGAACGCGTAGACCAGCGAGAACGTGAGCTCGTGGTGGTGGAAGCGCCGGTTGACCGGGTCCTCGGCCAGGTAGCGCAGGGTGTCGTTCATCCAGCCCATGTTCCACTTGAGGCCGAAGCCCAGCCCGTTCGCCGACGTCGGCTGCGTGACCCCCGGGTACGCCGTCGACTCCTCCGCGATCAGCATGACGCCCGGCGTGCGCCGGTACGCCGTCGCGTTCGCCTCCTGCAGGAACGCGATCGCCTCCAGGTTCTCCCGCCCGCCGTGCACGTTGGGCTGCCACTCGCCGGGCTCGCGCGAGTAGTCGAGGTAGAGCATGGAGGCCACGGCGTCCACCCGCAGCCCGTCGGCATGGAACTCCTCGAACCAGTAGGTGGCGTTCGCGACGAGGAAGTTGCGCACCTCGCGACGCCCGAAGTCGAAGATGTACGTACCCCAGTCCCGGTGCTCGCCGCGCGCGGGGTCGGAGTGCTCGTACAGGGGCGTCCCGTCGAACCGGGCCAGCGCGAACTCGTCCCGCGGGAAGTGCGCGGGGACCCAGTCGATGATGACGCCGACGCCGGCCTGGTGGAGCCGGTCCACGAGGTGGCGGAAGTCGTCGGGCGACCCGAACCGGGAGGTCGGGGCGTAGTACGAGGTCACCTGGTAGCCCCACGACCCGCCGAACGGGTGCTCGGCCACCGGCATGAGCTCCACGTGCGTGAAACCCTGCTTGACCACGTACTCGGTGAGCTGGTCCGCCAGCTCGCGATACGACAGGCCGGGCCGCCAGGAGCCGAGGTGCACCTCGTAGACGCTCATCGGCCCGGAGTGCGGGTCCGACGTCGTCCGCGCGGCCAGCCACGCGTCGTCGCCCCACTCGTGGTCCGACTCCGTGACGATGCTCGCCGTCCCGGGAGGCGTCTCGGTCGAGCGGGCCATGGGGTCGGCCTTGGCGCGCCAGACGCCGTCGGCCCCGAGGATCTCGAACTTGTAGTGCGTGCCGGGCACGACGCCGGGCACGAACAGCTCCCACACGCCCGTCGACCCGAGCGACCGCATCGGGTGCACCGGCGTCCACAGGTTGTGGTCCCCCAGCAGGCGCACGCCGCGCGCGTTCGGCGCCCAGACCGCGAACGCGGTGCCCTCGAGGTCCCCGGACGCGCTGGGGAAGCGGCGCACGTTCGCACCGAGCGCCTTCCACAGCTCCTCGTGCCGGCCCTCGCCGATCAGGTGCAGGTCGATCTCGCCCAGGGTGGGCAGGAAGCGGTAGGGGTCGTCGGCCACGGTCTCCGTGGTGCCGTACCGGGTGCGTACCCGGTAGTCGGGGGCAGTCCAGCGGCCGGCGTCGTCCGGCGGTGCGGGGACGACGGCGGCCCAGACGCCGGCGCCCTGGTGCTCGCACGGCTGCTCGCCGTCGTCGGTGACGACGGCGACCTCGTCGGCGAGCGGACGCAGCGTCCGCACCACGGCGAACGGGCCGTCGTCGTCGAGCGGATGCGGCCCCAGGACGGCATGGGGATCGACGTGGGAGCCTTGCGCGACGGCGGTCAGCGCCTCGAGGTCAGCGGGGGGCAGGTCGGCCATGGGCTCACCCTTCCACGTCCGGTGCACGCGAGGCGAGACATAGGGGCTCTCGTGAGCGCTCGTGTCGGGTAATGATGTGCCATGGCCCGGATCACGATCGCTGACATCGCCCGCCATGCGGGCGTCTCGACCGCCGCAGTCTCGTACGCCCTGAACGGGCGGCCGGGAGTCTCGGACGCGACCCGCGAGCAGGTGCTCGAGATCGCCGCGGAGCTCGGTTGGGCGCCGAGCTCCGCCGCCCGCTCGCTGTCCGGGGCCTACACGGAGACCATCGGCCTCGTCCTGGCCCGCGCGCCCGAGACGCTCGGGTTCGAGTCGTTCTACATGCAGTTCGTCGCGGGGATCGAGTCGGTGCTGTCCGAGCGGGACTACGGCTTGCTCCTCCAGGTGGCGCCCGACATCGACGCCGAGCTGCGGACCTACCGGAAGTGGCGCGCCGCACGGCGGGTGGACGGGATCGTGATGGTGGATCCTCGGGTGCCGGACCCGCGGCTCGACCTGTTCGTGGGGCAGGACGTGCTGCCCGCCGTCGTCGTCGGCGACCCGAGCCTGTCCGGCGGGCTGACGAGCGTCTACACCGACGACGCCGCGGCGATGCGGTCGTGCGTCCGGTATCTGGCAGGGCTGGGGCACACCGCGGTCGGGCACGTGACGGGTACGCCGGAGTTCGGGCACACCCACATCCGGGACGAGGCGTTCGCCCGCGAGGCCGCGGCCCGGTCGATGACGGCCGAGGTGCGCCGCGCCGACTACACGCCTGACGCCGGCGCGGCGGCCACGCGCGACCTGCTGTCGCGGAGCGAGGTGACCGCGATCGTCTACGACAACGACGCGATGGCGCTCGCCGGGCTCGGTGCCGCGCACGAGGCGGGGGTTCGCGTGCCCGACGACGTGTCGCTGGTGGCCTGGGACGACTCGCCGGTGTGTCGTGCCGCGTACCCGCAGCTGACGGCCCTGGGTCACGACGTCGCCGGGTACGGCGCGCACGTAGCGCGCCGCCTCTTCGAGCGCATGGCCGGCGAGCCCTCGGCGTCGTACCGCGACTCGACGCCCGAGCTCCAGATCCGCGGCTCGACGGCGCCGCCCGCCCCGCGATAGGGGCCCGGCCCCGTCATCGCGGTGGCGGGGCCGCCATCATGTTCGCGGCCACGCCTCGTCGCGTGGTGGCAGACCTCCCATGCCGCCAGGACGGCATGGCCGGCCGGAGACGGTCGGCCGACGGGGACCGCTGAAGGGTTGACTTACTCGAACTTAACCGCTTAATGTCCTGCCGTCCACCAGTCAACGACGACGGATCGAGACAACCATGAGGTCGAGGAACCAGCAGCGGGGCGGAGCCTCGCTCGCCGCCGTGGCGCTGACCCTGTCGGCATGCTCTGCCCAGGCCGACGGCGACACGTCCGGCGACGGCGAGATCGCGGGCGAGATCACGGTGATCACCCAGCGCACGGACATCGTCGACACGGTGTTCGCCGACTACAAGGCCGAGTTCGAGGAGAAGTACCCCGAGGTCACCGTCACCTTCGAGGCGATCACCGACTACGAGGGCGAGATCGCCGTGCGCATGAACACGGACGACTACGGCGACGTCCTGCTCATCCCCAACAGCGTCAAGCCCGACCAGTTCGCCACCTTCTTCGCGCCGCTCGGCTCCGTGGAGGAGATGAGCGAGGAGTACCGGCTCGTCGAGGAGAAGGCGTACGACGGCCAGGTCTACGGCGTCTCCATCACCGTGAACACCCAGGGGCTGGTCTACAACAAGAGGGTCTGGGAGGAGGCCGGCATCACCGACCTGCCGACCACACCCGAGGAGTTCCTCGCCGACCTGCAGGCCATCCAGGACACGACGGACGCGATCCCGTACTACACCAACTACGCGGACGGCTGGCCGCTGAGCCAGTGGGACGGCAACCGCGGCGCCATGGGCGATCCCGCGTACCAGAACACCCATGTCGCCTTCAGCGACACCCCGTGGGCCGGGGACGAGTGGCACGGCATCTCCGACGGGCTCCTCTTCGACGCCGTCGCCGCGGGCCTCACCGAGGAGGATCCGACCACGACGAACTGGGAGGAGTCCAAGACTCTCCTCGGGACCGGCGAGGTCGGGACGATGCTGCTCGGCTCGTGGGCCATCACCCAGATGCAGCAGGCCGCCGAGGACGCCGGCGGCTCCGCCGAGGACATCGGCTACATGCCCTTCCCGTACCAGGTGGACGGCACGTTTCACGCCCAGATCGCCGGCGACTACAAGAACGCGGTCAACGTCAACAGCGAGCACCAGGCCGCCGCACGGGCCTGGATCGACTGGTTCGCGTCGGAGTCGGGCTACGCCTACGACGAGGGCGGCATCTCCCCGCTCGTCGACGGGCCGGAGCCGGAGACCCTCGGTGACTTCGAGGCGGCCGGCGTCGAGTACGTCGAGATGGAAGCCGCGCCGCAGGGCCAGGAGTCGTTCGAGGCCGACGTCGTGTCGGCGTCGGAGATCGACCTCTACGGGAACATCTACCGGCAGGAGCTGGTCGACATCGCACGGGGCGCCGCCGACGGTGACAAGGAGACGTACTTCGCCGGCCTGAACCAGCGCTGGGCCGACGCCCGCGCGACGGTCGGGGAGTGAGCCGGCCGCGATGGCTGTCCTCACCGATGTGCTGAGCCGCGGCCGGGCCTCCGTGTCCGGCCGCGGCCCGGGCCGGGGCCGCGCCGTCACGCCGTGGCTCTTCCTCGTCGCGCCGCTGGGCCTGCTGGTGCTGTTCACCTACGTGCCGGTCGCCAACATGATCTGGTACGGCTTCACGTCCTGGGACGGGCTCGACCCGGTCAAGGAACCCGTGGGTCTCGACAACTACGTGCGGATCTTCACCGACCCGCAGATGTTCGAGGTCTTCCTGGTGAGCGTGTACTACCTCGTGGGGGCCGCCGCACAGCTCGTCCTGGCCCTCTACTTCGCCACGATCCTGAGCTTCAGCACCCGGTTCCGGAACTTCTTCAAGGGGATGATCTTCTTCCCCTATCTCATCAACGGGGTGGCGATCGGCCTCGTCTTCCTGTTCTTCCTGCGTCCCGGTGGCACGCTCGACGCGATGCTCGGGCTGCTGGGCGTGGCCGAGCCGCCGCAGTGGCTCGGCGACCCGTCGCTGGTGAACGTGTCGCTCGCCGCGACGAGCGTCTGGCGCTACCTGGGACTCAACTTCGTGCTGTTCCTCGGGGCGATCCAGTCGATCCCGCACGAGCTGTACGAGGCGGCCGACCTCGACGGCGCCACGAGCTGGCAGAAGTTCCGGTACATCATCTCCCCGGCGATCCGGCCCATCATCGGGCTGACCACGATCCTCGCGATCTCCGGGTCGCTGTCCGTGTTCGAGATCCCGTGGATCATGACGGGCGGCGCCAACGGCTCCACCACCTTCGTGATCCAGACCGTGCAGCAGGCCTTCCAGTTCAACAAGTTCGGCCTGGCCTCGGCCATGGCCGTGGTGCTGCTCGTCATCGTCCTGCTCATCACCTGGATCCAGCGCAGGCTGTTCCCCGACGAGAGGGTGGACCTGACATGACTGCCCGCGTGACTCCGCTCCTGACGGGGACGATCCCCGCCTCGGAAGGCCCTCCGCCCCTGCGCCGCCGCCTCGGCCGCGCGTGGCGCTCCCTGAGCCCGCTCACCACGCCGCTGGGCATCACGCTCAAGTACACGAGCCTCCTGATCGCCGCCGCGTGCGCGGTGATCCCGCTCGTCACCGTGTTCATGGCGGCGTTCAAGAGCCACGAGGAGTTCTCGACGTCGGACCCGCTGACCCCGCCCGGCGACTGGTCCAACCTCGAGAACTTCGCGGTCGCGTTCACCCAGGGCGGGATGCTGCGGGGCTTCGCCAACACCACGATCATCCTCGCGGTGTCCCTGGTGGGCACGATCCTCATCGGGTCGATGACCGCCTACGCCGTCGACCGCTTCGACTTCCGCGGCCGCCGGCTCGTCATGGGGGCGTTCCTGCTCGCCACCCTCGTGCCCGCGGTCACCACCCAGGTGGCCACGTTCCAGGTGGTGAACGGGCTCGGCCTGTTCAACACCCGCTGGGCCGCGATCGTGCTGTTCATGGGGACCGACATCGTGTCGATCTACATCTTCGGCCAGTTCATGCGTTCCATCCCGCGATCCCTCGACGAGGCCGCGATGCTGGACGGGGCCAACCGGCTCACGATCTACGCGCGGGTCGTGTTCCCTCTGCTGCGCCCGGCGATAGCCACCGTGGTCATCATCAAGGGCATCGCGATCTACAACGAGTACTACATCCCGTTCCTCTACATGCCCTCGCGGGACCTCGGCGTGGTGTCCACGTCGCTGTTCCGCTTCATGGGGCCGTTCGGCGCACAGTGGGAGATCATCTCCGCGGGCGCGGTGCTGGTCATCATCCCGACCCTCGTCGCGTTCCTCCTGCTGCAGCGACAGATCTACAGCGGACTGACCTCCGGAGCAACCAAGTGACACACACCCTCCCCGCCCGCCCGACGCCCCGGCACACCCAGGAGCTGCACAGCGGCTGGACCGTGCGCTGCGTCGGCGGCCCCGTGCCGGCGCAGCTCCTGACCCAGGCGCTCGCGCCCGACGGGCCCGGCGTCCCGGCGACCGTGCCCGGCACGGTGCACACCGACCTGATGGCCGCCGGCCTGATCCCCGACCCGTACCTGGACGACAACGAGCGCCAGCTGGCCTGGATCGGCCGGTGCGACTGGGAGTACCGCACCACGTTCACCTGGTCGGCCGGGTCCGGCGCCGTGCGGCACGACCTCGCCTTCGACGGTCTCGACACCGTCTCGGCGGTCACGCTGAACGGTGCCGAGGTGGGCCGCACGGCCAACCAGCACCGGTCCTACCGCTTCGACGTGACGCCGCTCCTGCGCGAGGGGGAGAACGAGCTCGTCGTCCGGTTCGACTCCCCGGTGCGGTATGCCGACGCGCAGTCCCTCGCCCTGGGCCAGCGCCCGCAGGTGAACCACCACCCGTTCAACGCGATCCGCAAGGTCGCCTGCAGCTTCGGGTGGGACTGGGGGATCGACACCGCCACGTCGGGCATCTGGCGGCCCGTCCGCCTGGAGTCGTGGTCCACGGCGCGGCTCGCGGCCGTCCGGCCGCTCGCCTCGGCGGACCTGACGGGTCCGACGCCGGTCGGCGTGCTCGACGTGCACGTCGACGTCGAGCGGACGGCCGGCACCACGGCGGACGCGGGGGCCGACGCCGGCGACCCGCTCGACGTGACCGTCGCGCTGCACGGCCCGGGCAACGGGTCCGGGCTCGGCCGGTCGCCCAGCGGGGCCACCGTGACCATCGAACCGGGCAGTACGACCGCCGTCGTCCGGCTGCGGCTGCACGACGCCGAGCTGTGGTGGCCCCGCGGCTACGGTGACCAGCCCCTGTACGACGTCGAGGTGACCCTCGCCGCGGTACGACCGCCGTCGGGCACGCGCGACCCGGGAGGGGCCGCCTCGGCGACGGGCGTGGCGTCGGCGGACGCGCCGGGAGGGGCCGCCGGTGACACCGGGGCGCTCGACCGCTGGGCCGGCCGGACCGGCTTCCGGAACGTGCGGCTCGACCTGCTGCCCGACGACACCTCGGCAGGGCCCCACGGCCGCGAGGGCACGTCGTTCACGATCGTCGTGAACGACCAGCCGGTCTGGGTCAAGGGAGCGAACTGGATCCCCGACGACGCGTTCTTCCATCGCGTGGACCGCGCACGCTACGCGCGCCGGCTCGACCAGGCCGAGATCGCGAACCTCAACCTGCTGCGGGTCTGGGGCGGCGGCCTGTACGAGAGCGACGACTTCTACGCGGAGTGCGACGAGCGCGGCATCCTCGTGTGGCAGGACTTCGCGTTCGCCTGCGCCGCGTACAGCGAGGGCGAGCCACTGCGTGCCGAGGTCGAGGCCGAGGCGCGCGACGCCGTCACCCGGCTGGCGCCGCACCCCGGCCTCGTGCTGTGGAACGGCAGCAACGAGAACATCTGGGGCTGGCACGACTGGGGCTGGAAGCTGCGGCTCGACGGCAGGACCTGGGGGCTCGGGTACTACACGGAGCTGCTGCCCCGGGTGGTCGCCGAGCTGGACGGGACGCGGCCGTACACGCCGTCGAGCCCGTGGTCGGGCACGCTGGACCGGCACCCCAACGAGCCGGACCACGGATCGATGCACTCCTGGGACCTGTGGAACCAGCTCGACTGGCAGCACTACCGCGACGTCGTGCCGCGGTTCATGGCGGAGTTCGGCTGGCAGGGGCCGCCGGCCTGGACCACGCTGCTGCGCTCGGTCTCCGACGACCCGCTCACACCGGAGTCGCCCGGGATGCAGGTGCACCAGAAGGCGATGGAGGGCAACAAGAAGCTCACCGCGGGCCTGCTGCCGCACCTGCCGCTGCCCGACGACATGGACGACTGGCACTGGGCCATGCAGTGGAACCAGGCAGTCGCGGTCCGGACCGCCGTCGAGCACCTGCGGTCCTGGGCGCCGCGCTGCATGGGATCGGTCGTGTGGCAGCTCAACGACTGCTGGCCCGTGACGTCGTGGGCGGCCGTGGACGGTGACGAGCGCCCGAAGCCGCTGCTGTACGCGCTGGCGCACGCCCACGCGGACCGGCTGGTCACGGTGCAGCCGCGCGGCGCCGGGGCGGGCCGGGAGACGGGCGAGGCGTCCCGCGGGGGCGAGGCTCGCGTTGCCGGCGGGGTGTCCGGCGAGGACCGGGCCACCGCGGACGACGGAGACGGCCTGGTCGTCGTGCTCGTCAACGACACCGCGCAGGCGTGGTCCGGCGACGTGCTGCTGCGGCGGACCGCCTACGACGGCGCCGAGCTGGCCGCGACGAAGGTGCCGTTCGGCGTCGCGGCACGGGCGGCGGTGACGGTGGAGATCCCGTCCGACGTCGCGACCCCGCAGGACGCGGCGGCCGAGCTGATCGTCGCGAGCGTCGTCGGGGAGGCCGGAGCCGTCGGACGGGACGGTGCGGCCGGGTGTGGCGGTGCGACCGGGCAGGACGGCGGCGACGAGCCGCGGGGGACGTGGTTCTTCGCCGAGCCGCGCGACTCGGCGCTCGCGCCGGCAGACGTCGAGGCGGCCACCGAGCGGGCCGGGGACGGGCGCCTTCTCGTCCGGGTGACCGCACGGAACCTGGTGCGGGACCTGACACTGCTCGCGGACAAGGCGCACCCGGCAGCGGTGGCGGACCGGGCCCTGATCACGCTGCTGCCGGGGGAGAGCACGACCTTCGCGGTGGCGGTGCCGGAGGGCGCCGACCCCGACCCGGCCGGCCTCGTCCGGCCGGAGGTCCTGCGCTCGCTGAACCAGCTCCTCTGACCTGGTTTCCCGCTCCGCCCCACGGCGGGCGGGGGTGGCGTCGGCGGGTTCCGGACGCTCGATCGGCGGGGGCGGGACGCCCGGATCCCGCCGATCGTGTGGACGGGACCTTGCCGTGCCGTTATCGACACGTGACGGGGAGGCGCTTGCACGGCGGCATGCTCTGTGACTAGGTTCACCCTAAGTGGTAGGACGGCTAACATATTCGTCCTGCCGGGTGACACGGCCGTCACGCATCAGCACAGAGCCGTGCGACCGGGGATCGACAAGAGGAGCCTTGCATGTCCACGAACAAGTTCACCGAAGGTCGGCTGGCGCGGGCCGCGCTGGACCGCCGGACCTTCGTGCGCGGCGCCGTCGCCACCGCCCTGCTCGCACCTCTGGGCGGTTCCCTCGCCGGGTGCGCGGTCCCGAGCGGCGGCAGCGGCGGCGACGAGACCGCCGCCGGCGAGATGACCGCCGACAATCCCTTCGGCTTGGTCGAGGACGCCGACGTCGAGGCGGTCATCTTCAACGGCGGCTACGGCTTCGACTACGTCGAGTTCGCCGCCGACGAGGCGAACAAGCAGTTCGCCGACGTGACCTTCGAGGTGTCCCCGTCCACCCAGATCGCCCAGGAGCTGCAGCCGCGGTTCGTCGGGGGCAACCCGCCGGACCTCATCGACAACTCCGGGGCCGGGTCGATCGGCTTCAACACCATCGCCGACCAGCTCTCCGAGCTCGACGACGTCTTCGAGGCGCCCAACTACGAGGGCACCACCATCGCCGACACGCTGTACCCGTCGGTCAAGGACCCCGGCACCTACAACGGCCGGTTCGTCGCCCTGAACTACGTGATGACCGTGTACGCCGTGTGGTACTCGGCGTCGCTCTTCGACGAGAACGGCTGGACCGCGCCCGTCACCTGGCAGGATGCCATCGACCTCGGCGCCGAGGCGCTGAAGGCGGACAAGAAGCTCTGGGTCTGGGGCAAGGAGGCCGCGACGTACTACCAGACGATGGCCCTCGACTCCGCGATCAAGGAGGGCGGCGACGAGGTCCGGCTCGCCCTGGAGAACCTCGAGCCGAACGCGTGGTCGCACGACGCGATGCAGGGGACCCTGGAAGCCCTGCACGAGATGGTGCAGAAGGGGTACTTCGTCCCCGGCGGCGCGGGCACCCAGTTCACCGCCGCGCAGGCGCGGTGGAGCAGCGACCAGGATGCCCTGCTGTACCCGTCGGGCGGCTGGATCGAGAACGAGATGAAGGACGCCACGGCCGACGACTTCCAGATGACCGGCTTCCCGACCCCCACGGTCTCGGACAGCCCCTCGTTCCCGTACGAGGCCATCCGTGCCGGTGCCGGAGAGCCGTTCGTCGTGCCGAGCCAGGGTGCCAACCCCGCCGGCGGCAAGGAGATCCTGCGCGCGATGCTGTCCGAGGCGGCGGCGACGAACTTCTCCGAGTCCCGCCTCGCGCCCACGATCGTCAAGGGGATCGTCCCCGAGGACGGCTTCGGGTCCACCGCGCTCGTCTCCCAGACCGGGATGCTCGACGCCGCGGGGGAGAACATCTTCAACTACCAGTTCGTCGACTACTACGGCCTGAACGCCGACCAGCTCGTCGTCTGGAACGAGTTCCTGTCCGGCGGCCTGGACGTCAAGGGCATCACCGACGGGCTGCAGAAGCTCAGCGACGGCGTCGCCGCGGACGACTCGGTCGAGAAGATCGAGGTCAGCTGAGCCGATGTCGAGCACCACTTCGCCGCCGCCGGTGGTGGCCGCCGGCGGGCCGGCCCGCCGGCGGCGTCGCCGCGCGCTCTCCTTCGACAAGGTGAGCTTCTTCGTCGTCGCCCTGATCCTGCCGCTCACGGTGTACGTGATCTTCGTGATCTCCCCGTTCGTGCAGGCCCTGTACTTCTCGATGACGGACTGGAGCGGGTTCACCGCCGACATGGCGTTCGTCGGCCTCGACAACTTCGCACGGCTCCTCGGGGACGACAAGTTCCTGCGCGCCGCGCTGAACAGCGCCCTGCTCGCCGTGATCGTGCCGACCGTGACGATCGTGATCGCGATCGGGGTGGCCAGCATGGTCACCATCGGCGGCTCGACGACGGGCGGTGTGCGCGGCGTCCGGGGCGCGGGCTTCTACCGCGTCGTCTCGTTCTTCCCGTACTGCGTGCCCGCGATCGTCATCGGCCTGGTGTGGGCGCAGGTGTACGACCCGTCGCGCGGTCTCCTGAACGGTGTCCTCACCGGCCTCGGGTTCTCCGCCGCGACAGACTTCCCCTGGCTCGGCGACGGCCGCACCGCCATGGCGGCGTCGATGTTCGTGATCGTCTGGAGCTTCATCGGGTTCTACACCGTGCTGTTCGTGGCCGCGATCAAGGGCGTGCCGGGCGAGATCTACGAGGCGGCGCGGATCGACGGCGCCGGCCGGTTCCGCACGGCGATCTCCATCACCGTGCCCCTGATCCGGGACAACGTCCGGACCGCGTGGATCTACCTGGGCATCGCCGCCATCGACTCGTTCGTCTACATGCAGGCGATGAACCCCGGGGGCGGTCCCGGGTACTCGACGTTCGTCATCAGCCAGGACCTGTACCAGACGGCGTTCAGCAAGGGGCAGTTCGGCTACGCCACGGCGATGGGCGTCGTGCTCGCGGTCGTGACGCTGATCTTCGCCGCCGCCGTGTTCCTCGTGGACCGGCTCACCGGCGGGCGTGACGACGTGAGGGGGCACTCATGAGCACCACGGTCGAGAGCGCGGAGAGCACCGAGCGGGGCGGCCTGGGCCGTCCGTTCGCGAGCGCGCCGCGGCGGGCACCGTCGAGCAGCGCCGGCGACCGGGCGGTCGCCGCCACGAGTCACGTCCTGCTCGCGTTCGGCGCGGTGCTGGTCGTGGTGCCGTTCCTGTGGGTCTTCTTGTCGTCGTTCAAGACGACGAAGGAGATCCTCGCGTCGCCGTTCAGCCTGCCGGCGAGCCCGAACCTGGAGAACTACGTCAACGCGTGGACCGACGCGGGCATCGGCCGGTACTTCCTCAACACGATCGTCGTGGTGGGCTGCGCGCTGTTCTTCGTCATGCTGCTCGGCGCGCTGACGGCATACGTGCTGGCCAGGTTCAAGTTCCCGGGCAGCAAGGTGATCTACAACCTCATGCTGGCGGGGCTGACGTTCCCGGTGTTCCTCGCTATCGTGCCGCTGTTCTTCGTGCTGCGGAACGCGGGGCTGCTGAACACCTTGCCGGGTCTGATCGTCACGTACGTGGCGTTCGCCTTCCCGTTCACCGTGTTCTTCCTGTTCTCGTTCTTCCGGAGCCTCCCGCACGAGGTGGCGGAGGCGGCGCAGGTCGACGGCGCGGGGGAGTGGCGCACGTTCTTCCAGATCATGCTGCCCATGGCCCGGCCGGGGATGGCGTCCGTCGCCATCTTCAACTTCCTCGGGCTGTGGAACCAGTTCCTGCTGCCCGTCGCGCTGAACACGGAGACCGACAACTACGTGCTCACGCAGGGGATGGCGCAGTTCGCCTCGCAGGCGGGGTACGCGGTGGACTTCGGTGCGCTGTACGCGGGCGTGGTCATGACCGTGATCCCGGTGCTCGTGGTGTACGTCTTCTTCCAGCGCCGCCTCCAGGGTTCGGTGGCACAGGGCACCTTCCGCTGACCCGCTGGCCGCCCGCACCCGGCGAGGTGCGGGCGGTCAGCGGCCGAGGACGGCGGACACCGCGCCGAGGGGGATGTGCAGCCAGGCCGGGCGGTGCCGCGCCTCGTACACGACCTCGTACAGCGCCTTGTCCAGGGTGAGCGCCCGCAGGAGGAGCGCCGCGGTCGTGACGTCGAGCGCGCCGCCGGGCACGGCGGCCCCCGGAACCGCGTCGCCGGCGTGCGGTGACGGGCCGGGGGGCCCGCCCGCAGCGCCGGTCCGGGCGTCGGTCAGCGCCTGGCGGTAGCCCTCCAGGAACGAGACCTGCGCCCGCGCCGACCACTCCGGGTCCTCGGCCCCGCCGACCGCGGCCGCGTAGTCGAAGGAGCGCAGCAGGCCGGCGACGTCACGCAGGGGCAGGTCGGGGGCGGTGCGTTCGGTGACCGGCCGCTGGGGCTCGCCCTCGAAGTCCAGCACCTTCCAGCCCGACCGCGCGTGCAGCACCTGGCCCAGGTGCAGGTCGCCGTGGATCGCCTGGAGCGGTACCGGGCGGGCGGTGCCGATCTCCGTGAGGCGCGTGCTCACCTCGTCGTAGAGGCCGGTGATGCCGGCGCGCTGCGGTGCGAGGTCCGGGACGTCGGCGATGGCCTCCGCCGCTCGGCGGCGCAGCACGCCCATGAAGCCCGCAGGGTCGAGCGTGGCGTCCGTCGGACGGGCCGTGGCCAGGGCCGTGTGCAGGTGTGCGACGACGGCGCCGAGCTCGGCGGCATGCTCGTCGAAGTCGAGCCCTTCCCGGGCGTGGGCGCACGCCAGCTCGAACCCGTCGTCGGCGTCGTCGACGAGCTCGGAAACGACGGCGAGATGAGCGACCGGGGCGGGGTCCTGGCCTGGCACGGGGTCGGCCGACGGAGGTGCGGGGAGCCCGACCGCGCCGAGGAAGCGGGGGACGCCGGCCCAGCCCGCGCGGGTGAGTGCCTCCGGGATGACGACGTCCGGGTGCGGCCCCAGCGGGACGGTGCGCAGGATCTTGAGGATCGCGCCGCGCGCCCGCTCGCCGGGGAACCCGGGGACCGGCGGGCGCAGGTCCGGGACCAGCACGGACGTGTTGGACTGCTCGCCGCCGAGCGGACGCGCTCCCTCCAGCGCGTCCAGCGCCGGATCGGCGTCCGCCGGGGCGAGAGCCGCGGCGAGGTAGGCACGCCACGCGGCCGGGTGGACCCCGCCGTCGTGCACCGCCAGCGCGCCGTCACCAGTGTCGACGACGCCGATCAGCCCCGGGCCGGTCGCCGGGAGGCCCGCCTTCCGTGCGCGCTCGGCGGGGCGGGCCGCGGCACGTTCCCCGCGCCGTCGGCCGCCCGGCACCGGCACCAGCACCAGCGGCACCTGGATCACGATCGCGCTCTCGTCCTGGGGCTGCCCGGGGCCGGCCAGCCGCAGCAGCGGGACGAGGACGCCGGGCACGTCCGGGACCTCGACCGTGAGCCACGGGACGTGGTGCAGTCCTTCGGCCGGGACCGGGAACCAGCGCCGGCCGGGGAGCCAGCCGTCGAGGAGGCGCAGCACGGCGGCCGGCAGGGGGCCGGCCCCTTCGTGCACGGTGACGGTCTGCGCCTGGTCGATGGCGGTCACACCCCTCCTGGGCTCGCCGTGCCGGACGGGACCGGTGCGGGCGCAGGTCCCAGCGAGAGCCAGTAGAAGTCGCGCGCACCCCAGGTCATGGTGATGGTGCCGCCGTCGGACACGTCGGGGAACCCGGCCCCGCCGAACACGTCGGTCAGGGACCAGCCGGTGTACCGCGGCAGCTTCAGCGTCGCCGAGCGGGCCGTCGCGGACAGGTTCGCCGCGACGAGGACCGTCTCGGACTCGGTGATGAGCGTGAACGCGACGATCGCCTCGTCGTCGCAGTCGACCTGCTGGTACGCGCCCGTGCCGAACGCCGGGTGCAGGCGCCGCACCGCGAGCATCCCGTGCACCCAGTGCAGCAGCGACGTCGGCTGGGCGAGCTGCGCCTCGACGTTCACGTGCTGGTAGTGGTGCACCAGGGACTGCACCAGCGGCAGGTACAGCTTGCCCGGGTCGGCGTGGGAGAAGCCCGCGTTGCGGTCCGGGGTCCACTGCATCGGCGTGCGCGAGGCGTCGCGGTCGGGCAGCCAGATGTTGTCGCCCATGCCGATCTCGTCGCCGTAGTACAGGCACGGGGAGCCGGGGATGGCCAGCAGCAGCGCGTGCGCGAGCTCGATCTCCTTGCGGGAGTTCTCGAGCAGCGGCGCGAGCCGGCGGCGGATCCCGACGTTCGCGCGCATCCGCGGGTCGGGGGCGTACCACCCGTACATCGCTGCACGCTCCTCCGTGGAGACCATCTCGAGGGTGAGCTCGTCGTGGTTCCGTAGG
Source organism: Myceligenerans cantabricum (assembly GCF_054777735.1). NCBI lineage: Bacteria > Bacillati > Actinomycetota > Actinomycetes > Micrococcales > Promicromonosporaceae > Myceligenerans > Myceligenerans cantabricum. The sequence goes on along the minus strand of NZ_BAAHAJ010000007.1, from coordinate 70,406 downwards.
AACGTGGACCACTGCGCGCCCGCCGGGATCGCCGGGGTGTCCGACAGGATCTCCTTGAGGCGGTTCGCCCGCTGGTCACGGATGGCGTAGAAGATCCGCGGCATCACCGGGAAGTGGAAGCACATGTGGCACTCGGGCTCGTCCTCCGTGCCGAAGTACTCCACCACGTCGGACGGCCACTGGTTCGCCTCCGCGAGGAGGATCCGGCCCGGGAACTCGGCGTCCACCATCTTGCGGACGCGGCGCAGGAAGCGGTGCGTCTCGGGGAGGTTCTCGCAGTTGGTGCCCTCGGCCTCGAAGAGGTACGGGACGGCGTCGAGCCGGAAGCCGTCCACGCCGAGCCGCAGCCAGAAGCGGGCGACGTCGATCATGGCGTCGGCCACGGCCGGGTTCTCGAAGTTCAGGTCCGGCTGGTGGCTGAAGAAGCGGTGCCAGAAGTACTGCCGCCGCACCGGGTCGAAGGTCCAGTTCGACGTCTCCGTGTCCACGAAGATGATCCGGGCGTCCTGGTACCGCGTCGGGTCGTCGCTCCACACGTAGAAGTCGCCGTACGGTCCCTCCGGGTCCGAGCGCGACGCCTGGAACCACGGGTGCTGGTCGCTCGAATGGTTCATGACCAGGTCGATCACCACGCGGATGCCGCGCTCGTGTGCGGCCTCGACGAGGTCCCGGAAGTCGTCGACCGTGCCGTACTGCGGGGCGACGGCGGTGAAGTCGGCGACGTCGTACCCGCCGTCGCGCAGGGGCGACGGGAAGATCGGCGGGATCCACAGGGCGTCCACGCCGAGCCACTCGAGGTAGTCGAGTCGGTCGATGAGGCCGCGCAGGTCGCCGATCCCGGCGTCGCCGGGGTCGGAGAACGCCCGCACCAGCACCTCGTAGAAGACCGCTCTCTTGTACCACTCGGGATCCTCGGCGAGACCCGGGCGGCGCGACTCGACCGTCGGCTGCCGTCGCGACGGCAGCGCCTGGACGGGGATCGGCGCGGTCTCGGGCCGGGGCATGCCGCGGCCGGCGCCTGCCGATCCGGGCTGCTCCTGCGATGGACCGGCGGCCGGACCGCCCGGGCCGAATGTGGTCATGAGACTCCTCCGGTGCCGCCGTGCCTGCCCGCCGGCGTCACGTGCAGCACGTGCGCGACGCGGTGGGCCGGGTCGAGACGCACGTAGGGCGTCGCGCCCCAGCCGTACGTCTCGTTCGAGAGCAGGTCGTGCGCCACGTAGAACGGGGCTTCGATCTCGCCCGCCGGCGGTGTGAGGCCGAGGGCTTCCAGGTCCAGGTGCACCAGCGACTCCTGAGAGTTCCAGGGATCAAGATTCACCACGACCACGATCACGTCGTCGTGTGCGGGGGCGGCCACGGGTACGGCACCCACATCGGTACCGGACCGTGCTTCCGCGCTGCCCCCTGGGTACATGGTGCTGGTCTTCGAACCGTTTCGCAGGCCGGGGAGGAATTCTGCGCTGACTCGCCGTGAGAAGGCCACTACCTGGCCGTTCGTCGTAGGATGAACGGTCAGGTTCCGGAGCTGACGCAGCGCGGGGTGCTCCCGGCGGATCTCGTTGAGACGGGTGACGAGCGCGGCGATCCCGAACTCGTCGACCCGCTCCCAGTCGCGCGGCCGGTACTCGTACTTCTCGTTGTCGATGTGCTCCTCGACGCCGGGGCGCGGGGTGTTCTCCACGAGCTCGTAGCCGGAGTACATCCCCCACGACGGCGCACCGGTGGCGGCCAGCACGGCGCGCACCGCGTGCCCGGCCACCCCGCCGTGCTGCACGTACGGCGTGAGGATGTCGTGCGTGGTGGGCCAGAAGCTCGGCCGCATCACCGACCCGAGCGGTCCGGAGACCTCGGCGAGGTACTCCTCCAGCTCCTCCTTGGTGTTGCGCCAGGTGAAGTACGTGTACGACTGGTGGAACCCGATCTTCGCCAGCGTCTGCATCATGGCCGGCTTGGTGAACGCCTCGGAGAGGAAGACGACCTCGGGGTTCGTGGCGTGCACCTCGGCGAGCAGCCACTCCCAGAAGTCCAGCGGCTTCGTGTGCGGGTTGTCGACGCGGAACAGGGTCACGCCGCGGTCGATCCAGGTGCGGATCACGTCGAGCACCGCGGCGCACAGCCCGTCCGGGTCCGTGTCGAAGCTGAGGGGGTAGATGTCCTGGTACTTCTTCGGCGGGTTCTCGGCGTACGCGATCGATCCGTCCGCCCGCACCACGAACCACTCGGGGTGCTCCGTGACCCACGGGTGGTCCGGGGAGCACTGGAGGGCGATGTCGAGGGCGACCTCCAGGCCGGACGTGCGCGCGGAGGCGACGAAGTCGCGGAAGTCCTGCTCCGTGCCCAGGTCGTGGTGGATCGCGTCGTGGCCGCCGTCGGGCGAGCCGATGGCGTACGGGCTGCCCGGGTCGCCGGGTGCGGCCTCGAGCGTGTTGTTGCGGCCCTTGCGGAACGTGGTGCCGATCGGGGAGACAGGGGTCAGGTAGACGACGTCGAACCCCATGGCGGCGATCGCGGGCAGGCGCTTCGCGGCCGTGGCGAACGTCCCCGAGACCCACGTGCCGTCCGGCTCGCGGTGGGCGCCCTCCGAGCGAGGGAACATCTCGTACCAGGCCCCCGCCAGGGCGAGCGGGCGCGCGACCCGCAGCGGGTAGGCCTCCGACGCCGTCACGAGCTCCCGGTGCGGCGCGCGTGCCATGGCGTCGCGCACCTCGGGCGACGTCGCGGCGGCCAGCCGGACGACGGCCGGGCGCGAGTCGTCCTCCAGGGCCATGAGGGTCTCGGCGAGCAGCTTCGCGTCGGCCGCGGAGCGGTCCGGCGCGATCAGCGCGTCGCGCCGGGCCGGGCGCAGGATCCGGCGGAAGACGCGGGCGCCCTCGGCGAGCATGAGATCGACGTCGATCCCGGCGGCGATCTTGATCGTGGCGTCGTGGGTCCAGCTGGCGTACGGGTCGCTCCACGCCTCGACGCGGAAGGTCCACTCGCCGGCGGCGTCGGGCTGCAGGAACCCGCGGAGGCGGTCCAGCCCCGGGGCGACGTCGGTCATGGGCGCCCACGCACGATCTCTGCCGTCGGGCCCGACCAGCACGGCCGTGGCGGCGACGGCGTCGTGCCCCTCGCGGAACACGGTGGCCTCGATCGGGACCACCTCGCCGACGGCGGCCTTGGCGGGCCAGCGCCCGCCCTCGATGACCGGGGAGACCTGGATGACGGGGATGCGGCCGATGCCGCCGGTGCTCGGGCGGACGGAGCCTGCCGAGTTGCGCGCGCTGCTCACGTGGCCACGCTATCCACCTCGGCTTGCTCGGCGCACGGGGGGCGCGCCAACGGTTTGCGCAAGGTTCACGGGCTGTCCATCACCCGCGGGCAGGGCGGCGCCGAGCCGCCACGAGCGGCGCACACCCTGCCCGGCCGGGCTACGCGTTGACCACCAGGCCCAGGTCCGCGACGCTGGCCTGGCTCGGGTGGCGGGGGACGACGCGGATCGTGTAGCCGAAGGGGCCCGAGGCATCGAGAGCCACGTCGCCGGCGAACGCGTGCCGGCCGGCCTCGTAGGACTCGGTGAGGGCCAGCGGGTCCGCCTCGAAGTCTTCGATGAGGTCAGCCTCGGAGACCCGCCCGTGCACGATCTGCACCTCGACGTCGTCGGGGGTGAGCGTGCCCAGCGAGACGTAGGCCCGTACCGAGAGCCGGTCGCCCACCTGCGCGGCGTCGGCGATGCCGGCGGACTCGACGTGATCGACCCGTACCTGCGGCCAGCCCTGGCGCACGCGCGTCTTCCAGCCGGCGAGGTCGCGCGCCGCGCTGAACCCGTCGGCAGCGAGCCGCCGCCCGGACTCCGCGGCGGGGGCGTACAGCCCGTGCACGTACTCGCCGACCATGCGTGTGGCCTGGACCTTCGGCCCGAGCGTGGCGAGCGTGTGGCGCACCATCTCCAGCCAGCGCCCCGGTACGCCGTCGCCGTCCCGGTCGTAGTACAGGGGCGCCACCTGGTTCTCGACGAGGTCGTACAGCGCGGCGGCCTCGAGGTCGTCGCGGCGGTCGGCGTCGTCCACGCCGTCGGCCGTCGGGATCGCCCAGCCGTTCTCGCCGTCGTACCACTCGGCCCACCAGCCGTCCTCGATGGACAGGTTGAGTCCGCCGTTCAGCGCCGACTTCATGCCGGACGTGCCGGACGCCTCCAGGGGCCGCAGCGGGTTGTTGAGCCAGACGTCGCAGCCCGGGTACAGCGCCTGCGCCATGGCGATGTCGTAGTTCGGGAGGAACACGATGCGGTGCCGCACCGCCGCGTCGTCCGCGAACCGCACGAGCTGCTGGATGAGCCGCTTGCCCTGCTCGTCGGCCGGGTGCGACTTGCCCGCCACCACGAGCTGGACGGGACGCTCCGGGTGCAGCAGCAGCGCCCGCAGCCGTGCGGGGTCGCGCAGCATCAGCGTGAGCCGCTTGTAGGTCGGCACGCGGCGCGCGAACCCGATCGTCAGGACGTCGGGGGAGAACACGTCGTCGACCCAGCCGAGCTCGGCGGGCGACGCCCCGCGCTCGCGCCACGACTTGCGCACCCGCCGCCGGACCTCCGCCACGAGCTCGCCGCGCATCTCGGTGCGTGCGGCCCAGAGGTCGCCGTCGGACACCTTGCCCGGGTCGAGCCAGCCGCTCGCCGCCTCGGCGGCGCCGCGCTCGTCGAGGCCGAGGCGCTCCGCCTCGAGCCGCGCGAACTGCGGCGCGACCCACGTGGGCGAGTGCACCCCGTTCGTGACGGACGTGATCGGGATCTCCCGGGCGTCGAAGCCGGGCCACAGCCCTTCGAACATCTCGCGGGAGACCTGGCCGTGCAGGAGCGAGACGCCGTTCGCCCGCCCGCCGAGCCGCAGGCCCATGACGGCCATGTTGAAGACCGTCGGGTCGCCACCCTCGTAGTCCTCCGCCCCGAGCGCGAGGACGCGGTCCACGGGGACGCCGTCCATCTGGTTGTCCCCGCCGAAGTAGACCTCGACCAGGTCCTTGCCGAACCGGTCGATCCCGGCGGGGACGGGGGTGTGCGTGGTGAAGGCGGTCGCGGCGCGGACGGCCTCGAGGGCGTCGTCGACGCCGAGGCCCTGGGCGATCAGCTCCCGCATCCGCTCCACGCCGAGGAATCCGGCGTGGCCCTCGTTGGTGTGATAGACCTCCGGGTCCGGGGCACCCGTCAGCCGCGACCAGACGCGCAGCGCCCGCACGCCGCCGACGCCGAGCAGCAGCTCCTGCTGCAGCCGGTGCTCACCGCCGCCGCCGTACAGCCGGTCGGTGACCGTCCGGGCCGCGTCGTCGTTCTCCGGCACGTTCGAGTCGAGGAGCAGCAGCGGGACGCGGCCGACCGCGGCCACCCAGATGTGGGCGTGCAGCCGGCGCCCGCCCGGCAGGCCGAGCGAGACCTTGGCGGGCGTGCCGTCCTCCTCGCGCAGGACCGTCAGCGGCAGGCCGTCCGGGTCGAGCAGCGGGTACGTCTCGAGCTGCCAGCCGTCCCGGGTGAGCGACTGCTTGAAGTAGCCCGCGCCGTACAGCAGGCCGACGCCGACGATCGGCACGCCGAGGTCCGACGCCGACTTCAGGTGGTCCCCGGCCAGGATGCCCAGGCCGCCCGAGTACTGCGGCAGCACCGACGTGATGCCGAACTCGGGGGAGAAGTACGCGATGCTCCGCGGGAGCTCCGCGCCGGAGGAGGATCTCTGCTGCTGGTACCAGCGCGGGTCGTGCAGGTAGTGGTGCAGCTCGTCGGCGGCGGTGCGGGTGCGGCCCACGAAGCCCTCGTCCGCCGCGAGGGCGTCGAGGCGCTCGGAGCCGAGGGCCGCGAGGAAGGCGACGGGGTCGCCCTTCACGTCCGCCCAGAGCTCGGGGTCGACCGCGGCGAAGAGCTCGCGCGTCGGGGCGTGCCAGGACCAGCGCAGGTTGTGGGACAGTTCGTCGAGTGCCGCGAGGGGCTCCGGAAGGACGGTACGGACCGTAAAACGGCGGATCGCTCTCACGCGACGAACCCTACGCACTTGTGCACCGCGACACACCCGATGCCGCCGATCGGCTCGTCACGCCCGACGCGGTCGCCCGCAGACCGGGCCCGCTGGTCAGCGGGTTTGAATCGCTCCCGGCGACGTGGTGAGGTGACGGCATGAAGATCAACGTCGACCGCGACGCGTGCTGCGGTGCCGGACAGTGCGTGCTGGTCGCGCCCGAGGTGTTCGACCAGGACAGCGACGGCATCGTCGTGCTCCTCGACGAGCGTCCGGGCGACGAGTACGCGGGCGTGGTGGAAGAGGCCGTCAGCATGTGCCCGACGGGCGTCATCTGGATGGACCGAAACGCCTGAGCCGGCCGCCGACGCTCCGGCGGTCCGGCCGCGGCGGGACCGGCTTGACCGACTCGACCAGGTGCGCCGCGATCCAGGTCTCCTCCGGCGTGCCGCGCCCGGGGCGCGGGTCCGTGCGCACGCGCACGCCGTCGCCGGACACCGACAGCACGAAGCCGACGACGTCCGTCCAGACGGCGCCGCGACGCTCGGTGCGCGCGGCGGCGGCCTCGGCCGCGTCGAGCCGGCGCCGCACGACGACGCGCGTCCCGGGGGCGATCCGCACCCAGCGCGGAGCGTCGGGCGGGCCGGCGGGTGTGTCGGAGTTCACGCAGATGCCTTCGCCGAGGAGTGAGACGGTGGACGCGACGTGGGCGCCGCTCCTGGAATACTAGGCTCAGCAGCGCGTACCCACGCAGACCTGCAACATCCCGAGGAAGGCTCCCGCAGTGACCTACGTGATCGCTCAGCCGTGCGTCGACGTCAAGGACAAGGCGTGCATCGAGGAGTGTCCCGTGGACTGCATCTACGAGGGCAGCCGCTCCCTGTACATCCACCCGGACGAGTGCGTCGACTGCGGCGCCTGCGAGCCGGTCTGCCCGGTCGAGGCCATCTACTACGAGGACGACGTCCCCGAGGAGTGGAAGGACTACTACCGGGCGAACGTCGAGTACTTCGACGACATCGGCTCGCCGGGCGGCGCCGCGAAGATGGGCCTCATCGAGAAGGACGACCCGATGATCGCCGCCCTGCCGCCCCAGGCCTGACGGCTCCCCGCGCGTCGCATGGGCCTCGCCGACCTCTCCCGGACCGTCTTTCCCTGGGACACGCTCGCGGGGCTCACCGCGACCGCGCGCGAGCATCCCGGCGGAATGGTCGACCTGTCGATGGGCACGCCCGTCGACCCGACGCCGGAACTGGTCCGCGAGGCGCTCGCGGCCGCCTCGGACGCTCCCGGGTACCCGCTCACGGCGGGCACGCCCGAGCTGCGTGCCGCCGTGGCCGCGTGGTTCGCGCGGCGTCGTGGTGTCGGGGGCCTCACGCCGGACCAGGTGCTGCCGACGGTCGGCTCCAAGGAGCTCGTCGCGCTGCTGCCGTCCCTGCTCGGGATCGGGCCGGGCGACGTCGTCGTGCACCCCGAGGTCGCCTACCCCACGTATGCCGCCGGTGTCACCGCGGCCGGGGCGACGGCGCTCGCCACGGACGACGTCGACGAGTGGGCCGGGCGCGACGACGTCCGCCTGGTCTGGGTGAACAGCCCCGGCAACCCGCACGGGCGGGTGCTCGGCGTGGACGGGCTGCGGCGCGTGGTGTCGGCGGCCCGGCAGGCCGGGGCCGTCGTCGTCTCCGACGAGTGCTACGCGGAGCTGGCGTGGGACGACCCGTGGGCGAGCGACGGGGTGCCGAGCGTCCTCGACCCGCGGGTCTGTGACGATTCCCACGACGGGCTCCTTGCCGCCTACTCCCTGTCGAAGCAGTCGAACCTTGCCGGGTACCGGGCGGCGTTCCTCGCCGGCGACGCGGCGCTGGTCGCGGACCTGCTGGGCCGGCGCAAGCACCTGGGGCTGATCGTGCCGGCTCCGGTGCAGGCCGCGATGGTCGCGGCGCTGGGCGACGACGCCCACGTCGCCGCCCAGCGGAACGTCTACGCGGCCCGGCGGCGCTCGCTGGCGGAAGCACTGTCCGCTGCGGGGCTGCGGGTGGACCACTCCGAAGCAGGTCTTTACCTCTGGGTGCGGGCCGGGGCCGAGTGGTTCGCGGAGCGCGGGATCTTGGTGGCGCCCGGTGGACTCTACGGTCCCGGTGGTGAGGGGTACGTGCGGGTCGCGCTCACGGCGACGGACGCGCAGATCGGTGACGCTGTGTTCCGGATCACAAATTCTTGACCGATCGGTTGGAATCACAAAGCCTTGACACGGTACGGTTTTGCTCCAGGTCGACGCTGCCCCAGTACCCCCGTCGGGCCAGCGCACCGCGTGCTTCAAGGAAGGAAGTCATGACGTCCACCACGCCGGCGAACGCCAAGTCCACCGTCGAACTCGTCGTCGACGGCACTGCACGACCTCTGTCCGTCGTCGGCGCCAGCGAAGGTGCCAGCGGTTTCAAGGTGAACACCTTGCTCAAGGACACCGGTCTGGTCACTCTCGATCCCGGGTTCACCAACACGGCGTCGTGCGAGTCGGCCATCACGTACATCGACGGTGACGAGGGAATCCTGCGCTACCGCGGGTACCCGATCGAGCAGGTCGCCGAGGGCGCGTCCTTCCTCGAGGTCGCCGCCCTGCTCATCGACGGCGAGCTGCCCGGCACCGCCACGCTGAAGGCGTTCGAGGCCCGGGTCGCCGAGAACGCCGCCCTGCCCGAGGGCTTCGCCGCGTTCCTCGAGGCGCTCCCGGCCACGGGGCACCCGATGGCGACGCTGGCCGCCGCCGTCAACGCGCTCGCCGCCTGGTACCCCGAGGTGCTCGACCCGCGCGACGAGGAGCAGGTCGACGCCGCCACCGCGATGCTGCTCGCCAAGACCAGCACGATCACCTCGGCGCTGCACCGGCGTCGCACCGGCCAGGCCCTGGTCGCGCCGGACGCGTCCAACGGCTACGTGGCCGACTTCCTGCGCCGGACGTTCGGGTCCGCGGGCGGCGAGTACGCCGCCGAGCCCGTCATCGTCGACGCGCTGGAGAAGCTGTTCATCCTGCACGCCGACCACGAGCAGAACTGCTCGACGTCGACGGTCCGCGTGGTGGGTTCATCGAACGCGACGCTGTTCGCGTCCGTGGCCTCCGGCGTCAACGCGCTCTCCGGCCCCGCGCACGGCGGCGCCAACGAGGCCGTGCTCGTGATGCTGGAGAAGATCCGCTCCGGCAGCGACACCGTCGAGACCTTCATGAACAAGGTCAAGAACAAGGAGGACGGCGTCCGCCTGATGGGCTTCGGCCACCGGGTGTACAAGTCCTACGACCCGCGCGCGGCCATCGTGAAGAAGTCCGCGGACGAGGTGCTCGAGAAGCTCGGCGCCAAGGACGAGCTGCTGGAGATCGCGCTGGGCCTGGAGCAGATCGCGCTCAACGACGACTACTTCGTGGAGCGCCGGCTCTACCCGAACGTCGACTTCTACACGGGCCTCATCTACAAGGCGATGGGCTTCGAGCCGGCGATGTTCACGCCGCTGTTCGCGCTGGGCCGCATGCCGGGCTGGATCGCGCAGTGGCGCGAGATGGTCGGGGACCCGTCCACGAAGATCGGGCGCCCCCGCCAGGTCTACACGGGCGCGACCGAACGGCGCTTCGTCCCCGTCACGCAACGCTGACCGATCCGGTCGCGTCACGGCTGAGGTAGGGGCTCCCCCGCGGGAGTCGCTGCCTCGGCCGTTCTGCTGTGCCGGACGGGCCGCTGTCTCGGCTGGCTGGCCCCGCGGCGTGGCCGCCGTCGTCTCCACGCGCGATCCGGTCCTCATGGGACGGGTGGACCGGGTGGTGGAGCCGCACGACGGGCGAATTTCAGATGGCGGGTAGCCGCCAGGGCTCATGGCGGGTTGCCGCCGCGCTTTCCGGGTGTTCCGGTCACGGTCCGGTGACGGCCCGCCGTTGGGCAGGAGAAACCCTGACGAGCCGTGTTACATGGTGTTACGAAGGCATACCGAAATGATCACGACTGCAGGCACGTTCGGTTGAGGTGCTCTCGACGCACTACCCGAGGCAGGTAATGTGTCGCCCCACAACCGGGCGCAAGGTCGCGTCCGACGAAGCGCCGACAGCGATCCGCGAAGCGGCGTGACCAACGATCCAGGAGGACACGTGACACCTCGTAAGCGACTCATGGGAGTGGGGGCGGCTCTGCTCGCAGGCTCCCTGGTCCTGTCTGCGTGCGGCAGCGGTACCGGCGATGACGGGGAATCCAGCGACGCTGGTGCGCCCATCACCGTCGGCAACACCGAGCCCCAGAACCCGCTCATTCCGGCCATGACGAATGAGACCGGTGGCGGCATCATCGTCACCAACCTGTTCGCCGGCCTCGTCTACTACGACGAGAACGGTGCGGTGCAGAATGAGGTCGCCGAGTCCATCGAGTCCGAGGACAACGTGACCTGGGACATCACCATCCAGGACGGTTGGACCTTCAGCGACGGCACGCCTGTCACCGCCGAGAGCTTCGCGAAGGCGTGGGACTGGGGCGCACAGCTCGACAACGCGACCAACCTCTCGTACTTCTACGAGCCGATCGTCGGCTTCTCCTACGACGAGAACACCTCGATCATCGACGAGGGTGGCATCGAGGTCGTCAGCGACACCGAGTTCACGGTGCACCTGAAGCAGGCCGAGTCGGACTTCCCGATCCGCCTGGGCTACGCGGCGTTCTTCCCGCTGCCCGAGGTCTTCTTCGACGACCCGGAGGCGTTCGGCGAGTCGCCGGTCGGCAACGGCGTGTACATGCTCGAGGAGTGGGACCACGACACCGTCGTGTCGGTCGTGCCGAACGAGGAGTACATCGGCGGCCGCGAGGTGCAGAACAGCGGCGTCGACTTCGTGATCTACACCGACGAGGACTCGCAGTACAACGACCTCCTCGGGGGCAACCTGGACATCATCAAGAACGTCCCGGCGTCGGCGTTCGCAACGTTCGAGGACGAGCTGGGTGACCGTGCGGTGAACCAGCCCGCGGCCGTCACGCAGGTCATCAACGTCCCCGAGTACGTCAAGGACTTCGAGGGCGAAGCGGGCCTGAAGCGTCGTATGGCCATCTCGATGGCGATCGACCGTGAGGGCATCACCGAGACGGTGTACAACGGCGCTCGTACGCCGGCCAAGGACTTCACCAACCCCGTCATCGACGGCTGGAGCGACGACGTCCCGGGCAACGAGGTCGTCGAGTACGACCCGGACGAGGCCAAGAAGCTGTGGGACGAGGCCGAGAGCATGGACCCGGTCGGTGACGACTTCACGCTCTTCATCGCCTCCAACGCCGACTCCGACCACCAGTCGTGGATCGACCCGGCGTGCAACACGATCCGCGAGGCCCTGGGCATCGAGTGCGAGTTCGACGCCTACCCGACGTTCGACGAGTTCCTCGACGACCGGGACAGCCGCAAGATCAAGGGTCTGTTCCGCGGTGGCTGGCAGGCCGACTACCCGGCCCTGAGCAACTTCCTCGGGCCGATCTACGGCACGGGCGCGGGTTCGAACGACATGGACTACTCGTCCAAGGCGTTCGACGACAAGCTCAAGGAGGGCAACGCCGCCGAGACCGTCGAGGAGGCCAACGTCCTCTACAAGGAGGCCGAGGAGATCCTGTTCCAGGACATGCCCGGTATCCCGCTGTGGTACTACAACACCACCGCCGGCTACGCGGACACGGTCGAGAACGTGTCGTTCGGCTGGGACAGCGACCCGATCCTGTACACGGTGACAAAGGCGGAGTGATCGTGGTCACGTCCGGTTCGCCGGACGTCGCACGTCACCCCAGGTGAGAGGCGGGGCACGCATGAGTGTGTGCCCCGCCTCCCCCTGTGCCGCGACATGTGCTCCGGGCGACGTCCTGGAGAATGAGCGGCGGAAAATGACAAGGAGACCACAATGCTCTGGTACATCGGTCGCCGGCTGTTGCAGGTGATCCCTGTATTCATCGGTGCCACCCTGCTTGTGTACGGGATGGTGTTCCTGCGTCCCGGAGACCCGGTGGCAGCGCTCGGCGGTGAGCGTGGCCTGCCGGACGCCGTCCAGGATGCCATTCGGGAACAGTTCCACCTGAACGAGCCGTTCTTCGTGCAATACCTGTACTTCCTCAAGGGGATCTTCACCTGGGACCTCGGGCCGGACTTCACCGGGCGCCCGGTGATGGACACGATCGCGAACGCCTTCCCGGTGACGTTCCAGCTGGCGGTCATGGCGATCGTCATCGAGACCGTGTTCGGGATCGGGTTCGGGCTGATCGCCGGGCTGCGCAAGGGCAAGATCTTCGACTCGACCGTGCTGGTGTGGAGCCTCCTGCTCATCGCGCTGCCGACCTTTGTCCTCGGCTTCGTGGCACAGATCCTCTTCGGGGTCCAGCTCGGCTGGCTGCCCGTGACGGCCGGCCGGGAACCTGATTTCGAGAGCCTGCTGATGCCTGCGATGGTGCTGGCCGGAACCTCGCTCGCCTACATCCTGCGACTGACGCGAACATCGGTGGCGGAGACGATCACCGCCGATCATGTCCGCACGGCGCGTGCCAAGGGGATGTCGCGCGGTCAGGTGACCTCACGTCACGTGCTGCGCAACTCCCTGATCCCCGTCGTGACCTTCATCGGTGCCGACCTGGGCAACCTGATGACCGGATCGATCGTCACCGAGGGCATCTTCAACATCAACGGGGTCGGCGGAACGCTCTTCCAGTCGATCATCCGCGGTGAGAACGTCACGGTGGTCACGATCACGACCATCCTCGTGGTGGTCTACATCGCCGCCAACCTGATCGTGGACCTGCTCTATGCGGTCCTGGACCCGAGGATCCGTTATGCCTGAGAACCGCTACGAAAAGACCCCGCGACGGGGACAGGAACGGTACGTGGCGCCCGCCAAGGAGGTCCAGCTGGGCGCGATCGACGCGATCGCCGAGGGTGAGGCGCCGTCGAGCATGTGGCAGGACGCGTGGCGCGCGATGCGCCGGCGCCCGATGTTCTGGATCGCGCTGACCATCATGGCGGCCGCGATCATCGTCGCCATCTTCCCCGGGATCTTCACCGTGCACGGCCCGCGTGTGTGCCACCTGTCGGACTCTCTGCTCCCGCCGTCCAGCGAGCACTTCTTCGGCACCGACAAGAACGGGTGCGACATCTACACCCGGGTGATCTTCGGTGCACGGCCGTCGGTCACGGTCGGTGTCCTCGCCACCTCGTTCGTGGTGCTCCTCGGAGGCTCGATCGGCGCGCTGGCCGGGTACTTCGGCGGCTGGCTCGACACGATCCTGTCGCGGCTCACGGACATCTTCTTCGCGGTCCCGTTCTTCCTCGCCGCGATCGTGATCCTGAGCCTGCTGCCGGACCGCAACGCACTCGCGGTGGCGCTCGTGATCGCCAGCTTCGGCTGGACGTCGATCGCCCGCATCACGCGAGGCTCCGTCCTCAGCGTGAAGAACAACGAGTTCGTGACGGCGGCCAAGTCGCTCGGGATGAGCAGGCTCGGCATCCTCCTGAAGCATGCGCTGCCCAACGCTGCCGCGCCGATCATCGTCTACGGCACGGTCGCGCTGGGGACGTTCATCGTCGCGGAGGCCACCCTGACCTTCCTCGGTATCGGTATGCCTCCGTCGACGGTCTCCTGGGGCGGCGACCTCGCGAACGGGCGCACGATCATCCGGCAGGCACCGGAGATCCTGCTCTACCCGGCCGTGGCGCTCGGCACCACCGTGCTCGGCTTCATCATGATGGGCGACGTCGTGCGCGACGCCCTCGACCCGAAGGCTCGTAAGCGATGACGACGATCAACCTGACCGAGAGGACGCCCGAGGGCGTCGAGAAGCGAGACGACTCCGCGCCGCTGCTCGAGATCAAGGACCTGCAGATCTCGTTCACCACGGGTAGCGGACTGGTGGAGGCCGTACGCGGCGTCGACCTGAACGTGTACCCGGGGCAGTCCGTGGCGATCGTGGGCGAGTCCGGATCGGGCAAGTCCACCACCGCCCACGCAATCATCGACCTGCTGCCCGGTACCGGCAAGGTGACCGGCGGTTCCATCACGTTCGACGGGCGCGAGCTCGTCGGCATGAACCGCAAGCAGGCCGAGCACATGCGTGGCCGCGACATCGGCCTGGTGCCCCAGGACCCGATGTCGAACCTCAACCCCGTGTGGAAGATCGGCACGCAGATCTCCGAGGCGCTGGTCGCCAACGGCTTCCAGGGCACCAAGGCCGAGCGCGCGGCCCGTGTCACCGAGCTGCTCGGCGAGGCCGGCCTGCCCGACGGCGACCGCCGGGCGCGCCAGTACCCGCACGAGTTCTCGGGCGGCATGCGCCAGCGCGCGCTGATCGCCATCGGCCTCGCGTCGCGCCCGAAGCTGCTGATCGCGGACGAGCCGACGTCGGCCCTCGACGTCACCGTGCAGAAGAAGATCCTCGACCACCTCGAGGAGCTCACCAGCGAGCTCGGCACGGCGGTCCTGTTCATCACGCACGACCTGGGGCTGGCCGCCGAGCGCGCCGAGCACCTCGTGGTGATGTACAAGGGCAAGATCGTCGAGTCCGGCCCCGCGCTGCAGATCCTCCAGGACCCGCAGCACGAGTACACGAAGCGGCTGGTCGCCTCGGCGCCGTCGCTGGCGTCGCGCCGCATCCAGTCCGCCCACGAGGCGGGGAAGCGGGCCGACGAGCAGATCGCCGGTCACGAGGTCACGGTCGACACCGAGGCCCCGCCGGACGTGGTGGTCGCCAAGGGCCTCACCAAGGTGTTCAAGATCCGCGGGTCCCGGCCGGGCAGCCACACGGACTTCACCGCGGTGGACAGCATCGACTTCGTCCTGCCGCGCGGGCACACGCTGGCGCTCGTGGGAGAGTCCGGTTCGGGGAAGTCCACGGCCGCCAACATGGTGCTGGGACTGCTGGAGCCGACGTCGGGCTCGGTGGAGTTCGACGGGAAGGACACGGCGAGGCTGACGGGGCGCGAGCAGTTCATGATGCGCCGCCGGGTGCAGCCGGTGTTCCAGAACCCGTACGGGTCGCTGGACCCCATGTTCTCCGTGTTCAGCTCCATCGAGGAGCCGCTGCGGCTGCACAAGGTGGGGAACAAGCAGGAGCGCGAGCGGCGCGTGCGCGACCTGCTCGACATGGTGGCCCTCCCGGCCTCGACCATGCGGCGCTTCCCGAACGAGCTGTCCGGCGGGCAGCGTCAGCGCATCGCCGTGGCGCGTGCGCTCGCGCTGAACCCGGAGGTCATCGTCCTGGACGAGGCCGTGTCGGCGCTCGACGTGCTGGTGCAGGCGCAGATCCTGCAGCTGCTCGGCGACCTGCAGGGCGAGCTGGGCCTGTCGTACCTGTTCATCACCCACGACCTCGCCGTCGTGCGGCAGATCGCCGACCTCGTCGCGGTCATGAAGGACGGCCGCATCGTGGAGCACGCCACGACGGACGAGGTGTTCGACGACCCGCAGCAGGACTACACGAAGGACCTGCTGGCGGCGATCCCGGGCGCCAGCCTGGAGATCGGCGGGACGACCCGGGCCTGACCCACCGACCGCCGGGGCAGCGGCTTCCACACGGGAGCCGCCGCCCCGGCGTCGTGCCGGTAGACTTGCCTCCGGCGCGTCGACGGTGAGCGTCCGCGCCCCACCTCAACTTTTTCGGAAATGAGTTCAGCCGTGCCCAACTCCGCCGTGACGTCCCTCGCCGTCCGCTCCGACCTGCGTAACGTGGCGATCGTCGCCCACGTCGACCACGGCAAGACCACCCTGGTCGACGCCATGCTCAGGCAGGCCGGCGCGTTCGCCGCGCACCAGCACGTCGACGACCGGGTCATGGACTCGGGCGACCTGGAGCGTGAGAAGGGCATCACGATCCTCGCGAAGAACACAGCGATCCGGTACGCCGGCCCGGCCGCGGCCGCGTCCGGCGAGCCCGGTGGCATCACGATCAACGTGATCGACACCCCCGGCCACGCCGACTTCGGTGGCGAGGTGGAGCGTGGCCTGTCGATGGTCGACGGCGTCGTCCTGCTCGTCGACGCCTCCGAGGGCCCGCTGCCCCAGACCCGGTTCGTGCTGCGCAAGGCGCTGGCGGCGAAGCTGCCGGTGATCGTCGTCGTGAACAAGGTGGACCGTCCCGACTCCCGGATCGAGGAGGTCGTGGGGGAGACCACCGACCTGCTGCTCGGGCTCGCGGGCGACCTGTCCGACGACGTACCGGACCTCGACCTGGACGCGATCCTCGACGTGCCGGTCGTCTACGCGTCGGCGAAGGCGGGCCGTGCGGACACGGAGCAGCCGGCCGACGGCGGCCTGCCCGCGAACGAGGACCTCGAGCCGCTGTTCGCGACCATCCTGGAGAAGATCCCGGCGCCCACCTACCATGCGGGCACCCCGCTCCAGGCCCACGTCACGAACCTGGACGCGTCGCCGTTCCTGGGCCGTCTCGCGCTGCTGCGCATCCACAACGGCGAGCTGCGCAAGGGCGAGCAGGTCGCCTGGGCGCGGCACGACGGCACGATCGAGACCGTGAAGATCACCGAGCTGCTGGAGACCAAGGCGCTCGACCGCGTCCCGGCCGAGAAGGCGGGCCCGGGTGACATCGTCGCGGTCGCCGGTATCGCGGACATCATGATCGGCGAGACGCTGACCGATCTCGACGACCCGCGCCCGCTCCCGGTGATCACCGTCGACGACCCGGCGATCTCCATGACCATCGGTATCAACACCTCGCCCGTGGCCGGCAAGGGCGGCAAGGGCCACAAGGTCACCGCACGCCAGGTCAAGGACCGCCTCGACGCCGAGCTGGTCGGCAACGTCTCGCTCAAGGTGCTGCCCACCGAGCGCCCCGACGCGTGGGAGGTGCAGGGCCGCGGCGAGCTGGCGCTGGCCATCCTGGTCGAGCAGATGCGCCGCGAGGGCTTCGAGCTCACGGTCGGCAAGCCGCAGGTCGTCACCAAGGAGATCGACGGCAAGCGGCACGAGCCGATGGAGCGCATGACGATCGACGTCCCCGAGGAGTACCTCGGCTCCGTCACGCAGCTGCTCGCGGCGCGCAAGGGCCGCATGGAGACGATGACGAACCACGGCACCGGCTGGGTGCGCATGGAGTTCATGGTCCCGGCGCGCGGCCTCATCGGCTTCCGCACGCGCTTCCTCACCGACACCCGTGGCACCGGCATCGCCGCCTCGATCGCCGAGGGCTACGAGTCGTGGCACGGCCCCATCGAGTCGCGCGCGACCGGTTCTCTCGTGGCCGACCGCGCCGGCAAGGTGACGCCGTTCGCCATGATCAACCTGCAGGAGCGCGGTTCGTTCTTCGTGGACCCGACGCAGGAGGTCTACGAGGGCATGATCGTCGGCGAGAACTCTCGCAACGAGGACATGGACGTCAACATCACCAAGGAGAAGAAGCTGACGAACATGCGGTCCGCAGCCGCCGACAGCTTCGAGAACCTCATCCCGCCGCGCAAGCTCACGCTGGAGGAGTCGCTGGAGTTCGCGCAGGAGGACGAGTGCGTCGAGGTGACCCCGGACCACGTCCGCATCCGCAAGGTCATCCTCAACCAGACGGAACGAGCCCGGGCCACGGCTCGCGCCAAGCGCTCGTAACAGGTTGACGCGGCGTCAGCAGCCCGACCGCGACCAGAGCCCGCCGAGCCCTGGTCGCGGTCAGGCTGCTGAGTCCGCTGCCAGGACCCAAGGCGGGCTGGTGGCCGTCCACGCGCACCCGGACGACGAGACCCTGTCCACCGGCGCGCTCCTCGCGACCTGGGCTGCCGCTGGCCGCCCGGTCACGGTCGTGACCTGCACGCGCGGAGAGCGTGGTGAGGTCATCGCGCTCCCGGGCACGCTGTCGCAGCCCCTGTCCGCGCTGGAGGCCAACCCCTCCGCGCTGGCCGCCCACCGGATGGCGGAGCTCACCCACGCCACCGCGGCCCTGGGCGTCAACCAGGTCTTCCTCGACAAGGCACCCCCCGTGGTCGGTCCGTCGGTGAGTGATCGGCAGATTGAACGACCGATCACTCACGAAAGGACCGACCACGCCGGCGGTGGCGGGACGCCTACCGGAGGGGGCCGTGGTGGGGGCGTGCGGTATGAGGACTCCGGGATGGAGTGGGTGCGGGCCGGTGTCGCCGGGCCTGCGGGGGACTCGCCTCCGACGGCGTTCGCGCGGGTGCCGCTCGACGAGGCGGCCGGGAGGCTGGCGGGTCTGATCCTGGCGCTGCGCCCCGCCGTCGTCGCGACCTACGAGCCGGGCGGTGGCTACGGCCATCCGGACCATGTCCGCGCGCACGACATCACCGTCCGCGCCATGGAGATCATCGCGGCGGAGAGCGCGGAGAGCGCGGAGGGGGTGCAGGTCCCCGAGCTGTGGCAGGCCGTCGCGCCCGCGGACGACGTCCGGGCTGCCCGGCGGGCGCTCGCCGGGAGCAGCGAGGCGCGCGCTACCGCCGTCCTGCACGGGCTGGCCCTGCCCGACCCGGACGAACCTCTGCCCCCGTTCGCCAAGGACGACCTGCCCGGCCCCGGTGAGCTCCTGCCACCGTTCGCCGGGGAGGATCGGTCCGGCCGGGAAGGGCCGATCGTGCAGGTCGATGTCGCGCCCGTCGTGGAGCGCGTGCTCGCCGCGATGCGCGCGCACGCCACGCAGGTCCAGCACGCCACGCAGGTCCAGCACGCCACGCACGCGCCCGGACCCGGCATCCTCGGCTTCTACGCCCTGAGCAACGACGTGCTCGCACCGATCATGGCGCGCGAGACCTACCTGGTCTCCGGATGCCGCCGGCCCCGGGACCCCGGGCCCCGGTAGGGGAGCCGCCCGGTACGTCGTCAGCGGCCCTGGAGGGCGTCCAGGCCCACCGCCATCGCGATGACGAGGCGCCGGTCCAGGTCCGGGTGGTGGATCGTCACCGTGTACTTGTCGCGCAGCGCCCACTGCTTCTCGACGGAGAACGCGGGCTGCCCGTCGATGGTGAAGTCGAAGTGGTAGGGGAGCCAGTCCAGGCTCTCCGCGAACCGCCGGACCAGCGCGACGCCCATGCTCCGTTCCTGGCCGACCGCTTCCCCGAGCCCGGGCTGCTCCAGGTACCACGTGCTGCGCAGGAACGACTTGCCGAAGTTCTTCCGGAACAGCCCGATCGGGGAGCCGCTGGCGTCGGTGACGTCGTAGGTGGCGCCGAGGTCCATCACCTGGCGGGCCTTGAAGCCGAGCACCGGGACGGACTTCGTGTCGTCCGTGTAGAGCGTCACCTGCTCGCGCATCGCCACCCGCTTCTGCTGGGCGAACGCGAGGAGCGGGCCCTCCGAGCCGTCGGGCTGCGCGGCGTGCACCGCGTACTGGTTGACCATGAGTCGCACCCGCTGCCGGACGTGCAGCGTGGTCTGCGACTGAAGGGTCTGGGCGTTCATGGCTGTCTTCCGTTCCAGGCGTCGCGGTAGGTGGGGGACGACGCCGCTCGCGCCGGAGTCTGGCACATCATCGAGGAACAACCCAGGAAAGTGCGCGATGATGGTGCGATGAACGAGCATCAGGACCGTCCGCGCCTGGGTCCAGTGGTCGTCCGCGTGCTGCTCGCGGTGGCCCTCGGACTGGTCATCGGCGCGCTCGGGACCGTCGTCCACCGCTACGGCGACGAGTCCTCGTACCTCGGCATGGTGCTGGGGCTCACGCTCACCGCGGCGGCGGCGGTCATGTGCCGGGCATGGTCCGGGTACGGGGCTCTCCTCGCGTTCGCGGGCGGCTGGGTCGTCATGGTGCAGCTCATGTCGCTGCGCGGGTCGGGCGGGGACGTGCTCGTCCCCGCGGGCACGCTCGGCCTCGTCTGGACGTATGCGGGCGTCGCGGTCCTGGGTGCGACGGCGTTCCTGCCGTCCACCTGGTTCCGCGAGGTTCCGGTCCGGGAACCGGACACGGACACCTCCGGGAACGAGGGTCCCGGGGGGCCCGTGACCAGCACAGAACCTCCACTCGGAGTCGGGTGAATCCCGCCACGGAGCGTCAGAACCGGCCAGTAGTATGCGCTTCGGGGACGACGACGCGTGTGCGCGACGGTGTCTTGCGGTGCGGAGAGCCCGCGCTGTGAAATGTTGCACGGAGCAATCTGAATGGGCCAGCCGACCGAGAACGAACACCCGTCCGAGCCGACCGGTCAGAACGATCCGAACGGTGACGAGGCGGCGAAGCCTCGACTCTCGTCGACTCGTCCCGGCCCCGGCGGCGCGAAGGCACAGCCCGCGAGACCGGGGGCAGCCGAGGCGTGGGCCGATGCGGCTCCACAGGGCTCCGCGCCCACGACACCTGGATCCGACGCCTCGGCGCGGCCCGGTGCCACGGGGGCCGCGCCCGGTACCGAGGGAAAGCCTCCTGCCGCTGCGTCGCCAGGTGGTGCTTCCGGGGGCGGTGCGGAGCCGCCCGGCGACGACCATGCGGTGCTCCAGTCGGTGGTCGACAAGCTGACCCCGGAGAACGAGCCGGCAGGCCCCGTGGACGAGTCCGCGTACACACCGCGCGTGTTCGCGTTCGACGACCCGGCCGCGCCGACCCCGGACCCGTCGAAGGGTGCCACGGCGCCCGCCGGCTCTCCCGCGCCAGGTGCCGGGGCCGGTCCCGCGGCGAGCTCTGAGCGGCCCGCGTCGTCGGGCAAGCCTGACGAGCGGACGGGGTCGTCGAAGGGGGCGGGCAGCGCTACGCCGTCCGGCGCTGCTGCAGCGCCGGGCGCTACTGCCGGAGCCGCGGCGGCGGCGGCCGGTGGATCCGCGGGCCCCCCGCAGGCTCCGTCGGCGAGCGGGTCCGCGCCCACCCGGTCACCGGGTGAGCCCGCCCCGGCGGCCGAGGGGCCGGGCGGACGACCGCGGATGCCCGCGGCCATACCGCCGTCCGGCGGATCGGCCGGACGCGGCAGGCCGTCGTCGGCGTCTGCTTCGCCCGTGTCGGGTCCGGCTGCGCCTGCTTCGCCCGCACCGGCTCGGTCGGCGCCTGGTCCGTCCGCACCCGCTCCTTCGGCGTCTGCTTCGCCCGTGTCGGGTCCGGCTGCGCCTGCTTCGCCCGCACCCGCTCCTTCGGCGCCTGCTTCGCCGGCGTCTGGCCCGGCTTCGCCTGCCGTGCCGGCGTCTGGCCCGGCTTCGCCCGCCGCGCCCGCGCCCGCCGAGCCCCCGCCTGGTCCGTCCGGACCTGCTTCGTCGGCGCCCGCTTCGCCGGCACCTGGTTCTTCCACGCCCGCCCCGTCGCCGTTCGCCCCCGCCCCGTCGTCGCCTGCTGCGTCGTCGCCCGCTCCGGGGGCCGACGTGCCCGAGGTGGCGGCCGGCGGTGTCGCGGCCGGTTCGGCTGCGGAAGGCGCCACGCCCCCGCCGCAAGCTCGGAGCGACTTCCCGTTCTCGCGGCCGATCACCGGGATGATCCCGAAGCTGAAGCCGCTGACGGGCGCGATCGCGCGTGTCGTCCACCCCCAGGCCGCGACGCGTACGCAGGGTCCCGCGACGCCGCCGCCCGCCGGGGTGCCGCTCGCGGGTGGGCGGCCGGGGACGGTCGCCCCGTCGTCGGGCGTGCCGGTCGGCAGCGCAACGGCGCCCGGTGGTCCCGCCGCGCCCGGTAGCGCCGCGGCGCCCGGTGCCG
Source organism: Myceligenerans cantabricum (assembly GCF_054777735.1). Taxonomy (NCBI): domain Bacteria; kingdom Bacillati; phylum Actinomycetota; class Actinomycetes; order Micrococcales; family Promicromonosporaceae; genus Myceligenerans; species Myceligenerans cantabricum. The sequence continues at coordinate 48,829 of NZ_BAAHAJ010000007.1, read as the reverse complement.
CAGGTCCCGGTGGTCCCGCGGCGCCCGGTGGTCCCGCGGGTCCCGGCGGCGCCGGGGCGCCCGGTGGTATCGGCCAGTTCCCGCTCCCGCCGCAGGCCGACCGCCCGTCGCGCCGCACGCCCAAGACGCTGCTCGGCGTGGGGCTGGGCGTCGTGGCGCTCGTCGCGCTGTTCGCGATCATCGCGGGCGTGCAGGCGGGTGCTGTCCCGAACGGGGTGCGGGTGGCCGGCGTCGACATCGGCGGCCAGTCCCGCGACGAAGCGGTCGCCACGCTCGACCAGGCGCTCGCGCCCCGTGCCGAGAAGCCGGTCGGTCTTGTCGCAGGAGGGGCCGAGTCCACGCTGAAGCCCGCCAAGGCGGGCCTGGCCTACGACGCCGAGGCGACCGTCGACGAGCTCACCGGCTACTCGCTGAGCCCGGCACGGATGTGGCAGCACTTCTTCGGGGCAGACGACGCGGAGCTCGTCCTCGCCGTCAACGAGAAGAAGCTCGGCAGCGCCGTGGACGGCCTGGAGGAGTCCATGGCCGTCAAGGCGTCCGACGGTGCGGTGGCGTTCAAGGAAGGGGCCCCGCAGGCCACGCCGGCCAAGAGGGGCTCCAGGGTGGACGCCGCCGGGGCGCAGGCCGTCATCACCGAGAACTGGCTGCGCGCCGAGCCGCCCTTCACCCTGCCGACGCGGGAGGTCGACCCGGAGATCAACCAGGAGGCCGTCGACGCCGCGATGAAGACGGCGGGGAAGGTGGTCTCGGCGCCGGTGACGGTCGCGGTCGCCGGGCAGAACGTGGAGCTCACCCCGGCCGACCTGTCGGCCCTCGGGAGCTTCACCCCGGCAGGAGGCAAGCTGCAGCTCCGGTTCGACCGGGAGCGGCTCGTGGAGATGATCGTCGAGCGGAGCTCGGACCTCATCACCATCCCGAAGGACGCGCACTTCGTGTTCGCGAACGGCAAGCCGCAGGTGGAGGGCGGGGGCTCCGGCACCACGCTGCAGCCGAAGGAGGTCGGCCAGGCGGTGAACTTCGCCTCGCGGAACAACGACCGGACCGCCTCGATCGAGCTGCACGAGCAGGACCCGGAGAACACCAAGCAGGCGCTGGAAGGCCTCGGCGTCAAGGAGATCGTCTCGGAGTTCTCGACGCCGCTGACCGCGGACAACGTCCGCACGAAGAACCTGATCCGCGGCGCGGAGATGATCACCGGCGACCTGGTCAAGCCGGGCGAGACGTTCTCCCTGATCAACGCGCTCTCGCCGATCACGGAGGCGAACGGGTACGTGGCGTCCGGCATCGTCAGCAACGGCGAGCACGTCGAGGGCGTGGGGGGTGGCCTCTCCCAGATGGCCACGACCAGCTACAACGCCGGGTACTTCGCCGGGTTCGAGGACGTCGAGCACCGCCAGCACAGCTTCTGGTTCCCGCGCTACCCGGCCGGCCGTGAGGCGACCATCTACGTCGGCGCGCTCGACATGCGCTTCATGAACGACACGCCCTACGGCGCGGTCCTGCAGTCGTTCGTCAGCGGCGGCAACCTCACCGTCCGGATCTGGAGCACCAAGCACTACGAGGTGAAGACCAGCGACAGCGGGCGCCAGGACGTCGTGGAGACGTCCCCGGTGAAGAACAACGACAGTGCGTGCGAGCCGTACCCCGGTGGCGAGAGCGGCTTCACGATCTCGAACTTCCGCCAGGTGTTCCTCAAGGGAGACCTGGTCAAGGACGAGACATACACCTGGACCTACAAGCCTGACAACCCCGTGCAGTGCACCAAGGGCGGCGGCTGAAGGCGACGGACAGATGACGCGGGAGCCTGCTCGGGGCAGTAGGTTCGGGACCATGCTGGGACGTGATGAACGAGAGTCCTCGGCGCACGCGCTGCTCGCCGCGCGTGCGCAGGGATGGTCCACCGAGCCCGTCGAGCTGCTCGACCTGGGCACCACCACCGATACCCTCGCCACGGTCGCGAGCATCGCCGACCTCGCGGCGGTCGTGCACCTCGGGCACCCCGACCAGCCGGCCCCCGGTCTGGAGCGTGCGCTGCTGGAGGGCGTCCCGTCGCTGATCGTGACGGCCGCGGTGGCGGTCGAACCGGAATGGGTCTGGGTCGCCGCGGGCGGTAGCAACGGGGGCCAGGTGGTCGTCGACGAGGCGGGCCTGCGTGACTGCGCGGGGGTGCTGCGCGCGCTCGGCGTGCAGCCGCGCCTGGTCCCGACCCGCACCCCGATCGCCGAGCGGGTCGCGCTCGCCGGGTCGGGGGGGTCCTTGGTCGTGGAGCGGTCCCGGGTGCCGGCGGGCTTCACCGAGCTGCCGGACAGTGCCTCCCTCGCCGAGCGCGGGCCCGTCTGGTACGGGCTGCTCCAGGCGCGCGAGGAGGCGCCGGAGTTCACCGCGCCCGCCCAGGTGTGGCTGGCGTTCGGCCCCTACGACGACCACCGGGGCTCCCTGCAGCCCACGCTCGCCGTCATCGCCGATGCCGGGATCGACCTGCAGCACCTGCGCAGCCAGGCGTCGGTCACGGGGCCGCACGTGTTCTTCACGTCGTTCTCGTGCCCGAGCTCGGCGGTGCTGTCCGCCCTCGTCGCCGAGCTCGACACCCGTGGCATCGCGCACCGTACGCTCGCCGTCCTGCCGGGCGCGACGTTCGATCCCGGCCCCGACCAGGCCCGGCCGCGGTGGGCGGACGACCTGTGAGCGACGGCCTGCGCGCCGCGTACCTCGGGCCGGAGGGAACCTTCACCCATCAGGCGGTCCTCGAGTGGCTGGCGCTGCGCACGAAGGGCGACGGCGCCGTCCCCGGTCCGGACGGCACAGTCCTTCCAGGGGCGACGGCGGTCACCGGCGGGCCTCCCGCCGTCGCGCCGCTCGCGACCGTGCCGGACGTGCACGACGCCGTGTCCGCGGGCACGGCCGACGTCGGGGTCGTCGCGATCGAGAGCTCCGTCGAGGGCTACGTGGTGCCTTCGCTGGACGCCCTCGTCGGGAGCCCGGACGTGGTCGCCGTCGACGAGGTGGTGCTGGACGTCTCCTTCGACGCGTTCGTCCGCCCGGACCACGGCGAGCTGCGCGAGGTGAGCGCCCACCCGCACGGCCTGGCGCAGTGCGCGCGGTTCGTGGCGGACAGCGGGCTGCATCCGGTGCCGTCGTCGTCCAACGCGGCGGCCTGCCGCGACGCCGGGCCGCACACCGTCGCGCTCGGGCCGTCGCTCTGCGGCGAGCTCTACCGGCTGGACACCCGCGCGCGCGCCGTCGAGGACTTCCGGGGCGGACGCACCCGCTTCCTCGTGCTCGCCCCGCGCGACGCCGCGAGCGAGCACCTGGCCGCCGCCCGCGAGCGGGGAACCACGGCGTGGCGCACGATGCTCGCCGTGACACCCCACCGGGTGGGCCCGGGCGTGCTGGCACGGATCACCGACACGTTCGCCCGCGCGGGCGTCAACATGTCGAGCCTGATCACGCGTCCGCTGAAGGCACGGCAGGGGCAGTACGTCTTCGTCATCACCCTCGACCAGGCGCCCTGGGAGCCCGGCGCGCACGCCGTGCTGTCCGACCTGCTGGCCGCGGGCGACTCCCTCAAGACGCTCGGGGTGTTCCCCGCCCCGGACCTCGACGTCGACGGCACGCTCGACCCGGACCACGTCCCGGTCGGCTCGGTGACCGCGGGGGCCGACGCCGCCGGGATCGCCCGGGAGCTGCTGTGGTGACCTCGGTGGGCATCGTCGGCCTGGGCCTGATCGGCGGGTCGCTCGCGCGGGCGCTGGTGGCCGCGGGCGTGCCCGTGATCGCCACCGACCCGTCCGAGGACGCCCGTGTCGCGGCCCGGTCGGCGGGCCTGCAGGTCGCCGCCGACGCCGCCGCCTTGTGCGCGAACCGTCCGGAGCTGCTCGTGCTGGCGGTGCCGCTGCGGGCGATGCGGGCGGCGGCCGACGAGGTGGCCGCCGCGATCCACGGCGCGGCCGGCTGGGACCCGATCGTCATCGACGCGGGGTCGGTGAAGGGGCCCGTGCGGGACGCGATGCGGGACGCCGGGCTGGCCGGACGGTACGTCGGTGCGCACCCGATGGCGGGGACCGAGCACAGCGGGTTCGACGCCTCGTTCCCGGACCTGCTGCGCGGCATCCGGTGGGCGGTGACGGTGGTGCCGGGCGGCGCGGGGGCCGGTGCGCCCGGACCGGCGCGGGACACGGGCCCGGCGACCGACCCCGACCGCCTCGCCGCCGTCCTGCGCCTGATCACCGGGCCGCTTGGCGGCACGGTGACCGTCCTGACCGACGACGCCCACGACGAGGCGGCGGCCCTCGTCTCCCACGTGCCGCACGTGCTGGCGGGCGAGCTCCTCGGGCTGGTCGCCGGCGCTCCGGTGCGCGACGTGGCGGCCGGGCTGGCCGCGGGGTCGTTCCGCGACGGGACGCGCGTGGCCCACGGCGACCCGCGCCGCACGGAGGCGATGGTCACGCAGAACGCCGCCTGGGTGGCGCCGGCGCTGCGGCTCGCGGCCCGCGACCTGGAGATGCTGGCCGAGGCGCTCGACACGAACGCGCCCACGGGCTGGTTCTTCGACCGGCCGGAGCCGATGCGCGCGCGGCGTCCGGGGCAGGCGAACGGGCCGCGCACCGCGGGCGGTGTCAGGGACATCCCGGTCCGCGAGACCGAGCCGCCGCCCGAGCAGCGCGTGCCGCTGGACGGCGACTGGCCGGCCGCGCTGCTCGAACGGTGCGCGGCGGGCGCCGTCGTCGTCCTCCTGGAACGGGAGACCGCGGTGCTCACCTGAGCCGGCCCGCCCGGCCCCGGTGCGCGGCGGAACAGCGGACGGGCGTGCGGGGCGGCGCGGCTCGACGGGGTCGCCGCCCGGTACGGCTAGCCGATGGCCTCGGCGACGGCCCTGGCCGTCGTCCTCCCGGTGAAGAGGCAGCCGCCCAGGAAGGTGCCCTCCAGGGCGCGGTGGCCGTGGACGCCACCGCCGCCGAAGCCCGCCGCCTCGCCGACCGCCCACAGGCCCTCGACGGGCTCGCCGGTCGGATGCAGGGCGCGTCCGGACTCGTCGCACCAGATCCCGCCGAGCGTCTTGCGGGTCAGGACGCTCAGGCGTACGGCGAGCATCGGGCCGTCCGACGGGTCGGTGAGCGCACGGGGCGGCGCGACCCGGATGCGGCGGTCCACCCAGAACGACCGGGCCGCCCGCGTGGCCACCACCTGGGGGTCCTTGCCGAGGCCGGTCAGCACCTGTGCGTCGCGGGCGGCGACCACGTGGGCGAGCGCGTCGGCGTCGATGTGACCCTTCGCCCCCGGCGTCGCCGCGGTGAGGGCGTTCATGCCCACCGCGAGCTCCTCCGGTGTCGCCCCCCAGACGAACTCGGGCGACGCCTGCGCGAACGTCCGGACGGGGACGGCCTTCCCACGCACACGCTCGATCAGCTGCGGCACGGACCTCCCGGTCAGGTCCGGGTTCTGCTCGGAGCCCGACAGCGCGAACTCCTTCTCCATGATCGTCTGGTTCAGCACGAACCAGGAGTGGTCGTCGCCGCGGCTCGTGATGTGCCGGAGCGCGCCCAGGGCGTCGAAGCCAGGGTAGAGCGGGGCGGGGAGGCGGCCGCCGTCGGCGTCGATCCAGAGGGAGCTCGGGCCGGGCAGGATGCGGATGCCGTGGTCGGTCCAGACGGGCGAGTGGTTCGCGATGCCCTCGGGGTAGTGCCACATGCGGTCCTCGTGGACCAGCGCCGCGCCCGCCTCGCGCGTGATGCCGAGCATGAGCCCGTCGGTCGAGTCCGGTACGCCCGACAGCATGCGCGCGGGCAGCCGGCCCGCCGCCTGGGGCCAGCGGGAGCGGGCGAGGCCGTGGTTCGCGCCGATGCCGCCCGAGGCGACGACGACGGCCTGGGCGCGCAGCTCGACCTCGCCCGTGACCTCGCGGGACGACGGTGTGCCCCGGCCGGAGAACGGGGCGCCCGCCGGGGCGTCGTCGGCGGCCAGGATCTGCGCGCGGACGCCGGTCACGGCGCCGTCGGCGCTGAGCACCTCGACGACCCGGTGGCGGAAGCGGACGTCCAGCAGGCCGGCGCGCTCGGCCTCGTGCGCGACGGCGACGAACGGTTCGAGGATCCCCGGGCCGGTGCCCCAGGTGACGTGGAAGCGGGGCACGGAGTTTCCGTGGGCGGTGCCGGGGCCGGTGGCGGGGTAGCCGCCGCGCTCCGCCCACTGCACCAGCGGGAACCAGCTCACGCCCAGGGAGCGCAGCCAGGGGCGCATCCCGCCGGCGGCGAACTCGACGAAGCTCTTCGCCCAGGCGTAGCCGTGCCGGTCAGGGCCGGTGCCACGGTCGGCGCCGTCGGCGAACTGCGCCGAGCCGAGCCAGTCCGCGAACGCGAGGTCGGCGCTGTCGCGCACCCCGAGGCGGCGCTGCTCGGGGGAGCCGACCAGGAACAGGCCGCCGAACGACCACCACGCCTGCCCGCCGAGCGAGCGGGCGGGTTCCTGGTCGACGACGATCACGCGCTTGCCGGCGGCAGTCAGCTCCGTTGCTGTGACCAGGCCGGACAGCCCTGCGCCCACGACGATGACGTCGGCCTCGACCGCGCCACCACCAGTCGGCGAGGCGTTGCTGGAGACGGGTTCAGGCATGGCGGAAGGGTAGCCGGAACCAGGGGGCGAACGGGAGGGCCCGGCCGTGATGCGGTGGCCGGTCCCCGCGCGCGAGGGGCGTGACGTCGTGGTCGGCCGATGCGTGCGATATCACTCCCGTGAACTTCCCGGGACATGGCGCGAGCGCTAGATTAATGGGTAAAACTTCACATACACGAAAACTTCGTCTACGTGAGAAATAGGAAGATGGTGGGGTTCGGCATGGCCATGAAGATCGCTTCCGTGCTGGCGGTGCCGGTCCTGATGATCGGCGCCACGGGCGCATACCTCGTCTCGGACGCGGCGGCCGACGCCGCGGCGGCCGAGCAGACCAGCGAGCTCGTGTCCGCGCTCGAGCACGGGGACGAGGTCCTCGCCGCGCTCGCCTCCGAGCAGGCGCTCGCCGTCTCCGCGTCGCGGGCCTGCGACGCCGGCGAGCCGTGCATCGCCACCGTGACCACGACCTCGTCCGCGCAGCAGCGCACCCGCACGGCTCTCGCCGTGCGCGACCAGGCGTTCGAGTCGCTCGAGACCGGCCTGCTCGACGAGCGCGTCCCCGAGGCGATCGACCAGACCCTGTACGACCGCAAGGAGATCTGGACCGTCCAGGAGAAGGCCGCCGCGGGGACGCTCGCCGAGCAGCAGGTGACCAAGGCGTTCGCCGTGTTCCTCGACGACGCCACCGAGGTGGCCGAGGAGGTCGTGCGGACCGGCCACGACCGCGAGCTCACCGACCTGGTCGAGGCGTACCAGCGCACCAACGAGCTCCTGCTGACCAACACGTACGAGCGGGCGCTGTTCGGCAACGTCCTGGCAGCCGTGGCCGCGACGAGCGCCGGACCGCACGACACCGTCGTGCTGCGCGTGATCGAGCAGATCAACCTGGCCGACTTCCAGTACGTGGCGGCGCAGGAGGCCCTGGACCGGATCCCCGCCGACTACTCCCTACGGCCCATGGACGGCTCCTTCGGCACGGTCCGCACCCTGGTCGCCTCCGGCACCACGGAGGGCTGGAGCCCTGCCCTCGGCCGGAGCTTCACGAACGAGTCCGCGGCCTGGCACGCGGACACCACCTTCGTGCGGGACGCCGTCCGCGCCGACGCCGTCGACCTCGCGGCAGGCCGCGCCGAGGCCGCGCACGACCGCGTCGTGGCCACCGCCGTCGCCACCGGAGGGGCGCTGCTCCTCGTGGTCGCCATCGGCGTCACCGTGCCGGCCCTCGCCGGACGCCGCGCCGCCGCCACCACGCGAGAGGTGGTCGTCCTCGAACCGACCGAGGTCTGAGCGCATGCCACGATGGGCCCATGGCTGCGTCGTCAGAACCTCAGGACCAGGGACACCGGGCAGCGGACGGTGCCGTCGAGGCCACCCCGCAGCGTGTGGCCGGCGACCCCGGACCACGCCCCGTCGTCCGGCCGCTCAAGCAACCCACCAGGCACCGTAGCCACGTGCCGCCCCTCGGCGTGCACGCCACCCCCGACGGCGGGATCGACGCGGCCGTCCTCGCGTCGCACGCCACCGCGATGGACCTGTGCCTCATCGACCCCGACGGCGACGGCGGGTTCCGCGAGCGCCGGATCGAGCTCGAAGGCCCTGTCTACGGCGTCTGGCACGCCCACGTGCCCGACGTCGCCCCGGGGCAGCGCTACGGGTTCCGCGCCTACGGGCCGTGGGACCCGGAGGCCGGGCTCCGCCACAACCCGGCCAAGCTGCTCGTGGACCCCTATGCCCGCGGACTCGTCGGCGACGTCGTCCATGCCCCCGAGGTCCTCGGCTCGCCCGCGGACCCGGACGCCGACACCCTGCGCGCCGACCCCTACGGGCCCCCGGACGACCGCGACTCGATCGCGCACGTGCCGCACGGCGTCGTCGTCGGCCCGCTCCCGCCGCCCCCGCCCCACAGCCGCCCCCGCGTGCCGTGGGCCGACACCGTGATCTACGAGGCGCACGTGCGCGGCCTGACCCTGCGCAACGAGGAGATCCCCGAAGAGCTGCGCGGCACCTACGCCGGGCTCGCGCACCCCGCGACGATCGACCACCTCACCTCGCTCGGCGTCACCACGATCGAGCTCCTCCCGATCCACGCGAGCGCCACCGAGGCGCGGCTCGCTACCCAGGGCCTCACGAACTACTGGGGCTACAACACGCTCGGGTTCTTCGCTCCCAACAGCACCTACGCCACCCGCGCCGCCCGCGACGCCGGCCCCGAGGCCGTGCTCGACGAGGTGCGCGGCATGGTTCACCTGCTGCACGAGGCCGGCATCGAGGTGCTGCTCGACGTCGTCCACAACCACACCTGCGAGGGCGGCGACGACGGACTGCACGTCTCCTTCCGCGGCCTCGACAACCCCGTCTACTACCTGCACGACGGCGCGATGCCCGCGGCGCTCGCGGACGTCACCGGCACGGGGAACTCGCTGGACTACCGCCGGCCCCGGGTCATCCAGCTCGCGCTGGACTCGCTGCGCTACTGGGCGCAGACGATCGGCGTGGACGGCTTCCGGTTCGACCTCGCCGTCACGCTCGGGCGCGGGAACGGCGGCTTCGACCCCGACCACCCGTTCCTCGTCGCGCTGCAGACCGACCCGGTGCTGTCGGGGCTCAAGCTGGTGGCGGAGCCGTGGGACGTCGGTCCGGGCGGCTGGCAGACCGGTAGCTTCCCGCCGCCGCTCGCCGAGTGGAACGACCGGTTCCGCGACGCCGTGCGCGGGTTCTGGCTGGAGGCGCCCCGGCAGGGGTCGCACGGCGAGCCGATGCGCGGGCTGCGGGACCTCGGGACCCGGCTGGCCGGGTCCGCCGACCTGTTCGGTCCGGGCGACCCGCCGCTGGTGCGCGGGCCCGTGGCCTCGATCAACTACGTGACCGCCCACGACGGCTTCACGCTCGCCGACCTCGTCGCCTACGAGCACAAGCGCAACCAGGCCAACGGCGAGGACAACCGGGACGGCACCGACAACAACCGGTCCTGGAACCACGGGCTCGAGGGCCACACCCCGACGGGCGACGACGCGACCGAGGAACCCTGGGAGGCGATCGTCCCCCTGCGGCGGCGCTCGCAGCGGAACCTGCTCGCGATGCTCCTGCTGAGCGCGGGGACCCCGATGCTCACGGCCGGCGACGAGTCCGGCCGCTCGCAGGGCGGCAACAACAACGCGTACGTGCAGGACAACGAGACGTCCTGGCTGCCGTGGAAGCTGGACGCCGCGAGCGAGGACCTGCTGGCCACGACCCGGTTCCTGTCGGGGCTGCGGCGGGCGCACCCGGCGCTGCGTGCGGAGTCGTTCTTCCTGGGTACGCCGCGGCCGCACGAGCCCGAGCCCGACCTGCTGTGGTTCGCCGGGTCGGGGGAGCTGATGGACCCGGAGGCGTGGAGCACGGACGGCCGCCGGGTGCTGCAGATGCTGCGCTCCGGGCCGGGTGCGCAGGACGCGGACGTGCTGCTGGTGATCAACGGCGGGCTGTCCGACGTCGTCGCGACGCTCCCGCCGGCGCCCGGTACGGGCCGGCGCTGGGACCGGGTCTGGGACTCGGCGTGGGACCGCCCGGAGCCCCCGGACGCGGCCGAGGGCGAGTGCGGCCGCACGACGACGCTGGACGCGCTGAGCGTGCAGGTCTTTCTCACCACGCCGGTCCCCTGACGACGGTTAGGGTTCTGCCATGCGCATCGTCGTCACGGTCAAGTACGTCCCGGACATCAACACGGACCGGGGCTTCGAGGATTGTCGCGTGCGTCGCACGCCCGAGGAGGGCACCCTCAACGAGCTCGACGAGAATGCCGTCGAGGCCGCCCTCCGGCTCGTCGAGGCGGCGGGCGAGGGAGAGGTCGTCGCGGTCACCGTCGCGCCGCCCGCGGGCGACGCCGCCCTGCGCAAGGCGTTCCAGCTCGGCGTCGAGCGCGGCGTCCGCGTGTCCGACGACGACCTCGCCGGCGCCGACTACTTCGGCACCGCCGCCGCTCTGGCGGCCGCCGTCCGCAGGCTGGAGGAGGAGGGCCCGGTCGACCTGGTGATCACCGGGATGGCAGCGCTCGACGGCCTCGGCTCCGTCGTGCCGACGCTGCTCGCGGCCGAGCTCGGCCGGCCCGCGCTCACGCTCGCGAAGCAGGTCGGCGTGTCCGGCGGCATCCTGTCCGTCGTCCGCGAGCACGACGACGTCACCGAGGAGCTCTCCGCGCCCCTGCCCGCCGTGCTGTCCGTCACCGACACCGCGAACCAGCCGCGCCTGCCCAACTTCAAGCGCATCATGGCCGCGCGGAGCAAGCAGGCCGAGGCGTGGACGGCGTCGGACATCGGGCTGGACGTGCCCGCCCCGCGGACGCGGGCGCTCAGCGCCGGGCCGCGCCCGGAGCGGGCCGAGGTGCGGCTCGTGAACGACAAGGGTGAGGGCGGCAAGGCCCTGGCCGACTACCTCATCTCGAACGACCTGGTCTGAAGGGAAAGCACGATGACCAACCGCACCACCCTGGTCCTGCTCGACCCGGCCACCGAGGTCCGCACCGGCGTCCTGGAGCTGTTCACCGTCGCCCGCGGGCTCGGCACCGTCGAGGCGGTCGCGCTGGAGGCGCCCACGGTCGAGGTGCTCGCCCAGCTCGAGGCGTACGGCGTCGAGACCGTGCACCAGGCCGAGTTCTCCGACCTGTCCGGGAACGTCGTCAAGGGCGACGAGCGGCACCTGCCCGTCGTCGTCGCCGCGGCGCTGGCCGCCGCCGTGCGCCGCACGGACGCCGACCTGGTGCTCCTGCCCAGCAGCTTCGCCGCGAAGGAGGCGGCCGCGCTGACCGCGCACGCCCTGGACGCCGGCCTGATCATCGACGCCGCGGGCGTGTCCGAGGACGACCACGGCGGGATCGTCGGATCGAAGCGCGTCTTCGCCGGGTCGTGGGACACGGCCTGCGCGGTGACCACCGACGTCGCCGTGCTGACCGTCCGCGCGAACGCCGTCCAGCCCGTCCCGGCGGACGCCTGCGTGAACACCGAGACGGAGCCGCTCGTCGTCGAGGTGCCGGAGCTCGCGGTGACGCTGGCGTCACGCGAGGTCAAGCCCCGCGCGGACGACCGGCCCGCGCTGGACGAGGCGGCGATCGTCGTCGCGGGCGGGCGCGGGACCGGCGGCGACTTCGCCCCCGTCACCGACCTGGCGGACGCGCTCGGCGCCGCGGTCGGGGCGTCCCGCGACGCGGTCTTCGAGGGCTGGTGGGACACCTACGTGGGGCAGACGGGCGTCACGGTCGCGCCGCGCGTGTACATCGGCGCGGGCATCTCCGGCGCCCCGCACCACCGGGGCGGGATGCAGGCCTCCCAGCACATCGTCGCCGTGAACAGCGACCCGGAGGCGCCGATCTTCGAGATCTGCGACTTCGCGGTCGTCGGCGAGCTGGCCGACGTCCTGCCCCAGGCGGCGGAGGAGATCCGCAGGCGCAAGGGCTGAGGCCCCGCCGCCTCCGGCGGGAGGCGGCGGGGAGGCGGGTCAGTGGCGGCCGCGCTTCTTGTACACCTGGACCGTCGAGGGGCGGGGGCCGCGCCACGACCCCACCGGCACCCTCTCGCCCTCGCCCAGGTAGTCCGGGAAGTACGACGTCTGCTCCGCGAACGAGCCGTCGTCGCCCGGGTGCTGGACGTTGACGTACACCATCTGGTCGCGCACGTCGACGAGCGGGCCGCAGGCCTCCCCGCCGCGCGGCACGGAGAGGAACTGCTCGACCTTGCCCCGCCTGCGGCCGGTGAGCGTCACCCGGAACACCCCGTCGCAGCGCCCGATCGAGGACGGCTGGCCGTCGGTCGAGATCCAGAGGTTGCCCGACTGGTCGAACGCCACGTTGTCCGGGCAGGAGATCGGCGACACCTTGCTCGCCGGGAAGCCCGAGAAGTAGGTGGAGTCGTTCTGGCTCGGGTCGCCGGCCACGAGCAGCAGGTTCCAGGTGAAGCGCGTCGAGGTCTGGTCGCCCTCGACGATCTCCACGACGTGGCCGTCGCGGTTCTGGTCGCGCGGGTTGGGCTCGTCCGCGGCCGCACTGCCGCTCGTGCCGCGGTTCGAGTTGTTGGTGCAGGCCACGTAGACGTTGCCGGTGAAGGGGTTCGGCTCCACGTCCTCGGGGCGGTCCATCTTCGTGGCGCCCACGGCGTCGGCCGCGAGGCGCGTGAAGAGGAGGACCTCCTCGACGGACATCCCGGCCACGGCGGAGGCGCCGTCGACCACGAGCGGCAGCCACTCGCCGGTCCCGTCGAACGCACCGTCCGAGGGGACGGCGCCCGAGCCGTCGATCTCCTCGGCCGGTGAGTCGCCAGTGAACCGGGCGACGTACAGGTCGCCCTCGCTCAGGAGCGTCTTGTTGTAGGCGCGCGTCGCGGCCCCGTGGCCGTCGCGCATCGCGTTCCTCGAGACGAACTTGTACACGTAGTCGAACTGCTCGTCGTCGCCCATGTAGGCCACGACCCGCTTGTCCGGCGCGATGACGACGTTCGCGCCCTCGTGCTTGAAGCGGCCCAGGGCCGTGTGCTTCACGGGGGCCGCGGTCGGGTCGTACGGGTCGATCTCGACGACCCAGCCGAAGCGGTGGTGCTCGTTCTCGTAGCCGGGGTTCGAGGTGTCGAAGCGCGGTTCGTCGAGCTCCCAGCCGTAACGGGTGGCACCCGAGGAGAGGCCGTAGCGGGTGTCACGCGGGTCGCTGCCCGGCACCCGGAAGTAGCCGTGCCAGTTCTCCTCGCCGGACAGCACGGTGCCCCACGGCGTCGTCCCGCCGGCGCAGTTGTTCAGCGTGCCGCGCACGGTGGTGCCGGCCGGGTCCTCGACCGTCTTCATGAGGTCGTGACCGGCCACGGGGCCGTCGACGGCGAACTCGGTGCCCAGGTGGACGCGACGGTTCCTCGGGGCGACCCGCAGGTAGGTCCACGGCCGGCCGGTGTGCTTGCGGACCACCTCGACCACCGACATGCCGTGGGCGGCGCGCTGCACGGCGCGCTTGGTCGCCTCGTCGTACGACTCGTCGAACATGATCTCCGGGTTCGTGTACTCGTGGTTCGTCACGAGCAGGCCACGGGTGCCGCGCCGCGTCTCGACCATCGAGCGGATGTGCCGCGGGTCCGCCGGGAGGATGTCCAGGTAGTCGACGTTGTACCCGAACTGGCGCTTCTGCTGCTCCTCGGACTGCGCGGACACGTCGAACGCGTGGCCGCCGGGCAGGATCGGGTCGCCCCAGCGGATGATCGGCGCCCACTCGTAGCCACGGGGGACGACGACGTCGTCGACGGTCCGGTCCTGCGTGTCGATCGGGCCGAAGGAGATCCCCTTGCCGTGCCCGTGCCCGTGCCCGTGGCGGCCGCCGGCGAGCGTCGCGGCAGCGGCCGGCTCCGCGCCGACGGCCTCGGCCCCGACGACGACGGCGCCCGCCGCCACCGCCAGGCCACCCAGCATGACGCGGCGCGACAGCGCCCGGGAGGCGACGTCGCGGAAGTACTCGTTGGCGCTCACGTTAGGCGCCGGGTGCGAGCACTGGTCGGCGCACTTCCAGTAGCAGGTGGCCGCGGAGCGCTTGCCGCGGGCGTAGTGAGGAGTGGCCGCGACCTGCAGGAGCGGGCGCGACTCGGGAGAGATCGTCATCGTGGTGACTCCGGTCTGCCTTGGGGGCGGGGGGACGGACTCCGACGACGTTATGAGCGGGCCGTGACCGACTCCCCACGGCTCCTGGGCGCTCAGGTGAACAGCAGGTGACCCGCCGGGTCGACGTCGCGCCAGCCGAGGTCCGTCAGGAGCGCCGCCGCGCCCCGGGAACGCAGGCCCCGCTCGCACACCACGACCACCGGCGCGTGGGTGGGATGGTCCGCCAGCACGTCGGGCAGGTCCCCGGCGGCGAGCGCCTCCAGGTCGGCGCGGACGGCGCGGGTCCCCGCGGGCAGGCGGGCGGGCAGGCGTCCGACGTCGACCACGAGCGCCCCGGGAGGGAGGCCGGCGGCCCGGGGCGGCCCGGTGCGCTCGCGGCGGTCGGCTCTCGTGGCGGCGGCCGTGCCGCCGTCGGCCCGCGGCCGGGGCGCGGCGAGCGGGATCGTGTCCCAGGCGGAGGTCCGCGCGTCGTACGCGAGGATCCGCCCGAGGGCGACGTCGCCCGTCCCGGTGATCAGCTTGACCGCCTCGACCGCCATGGCCGAGCCGACGGCGCCGCACGCCGGGCCGAGCACGCCGACGGTCTCGCAGGAGTCGCCCTCGGGCGGCTGCGGGCCGAAGACGTCCGGGTAGGTGAGGGCGCGGCCGTCGGGCGCGGCGGACCACCACACCGCGACCTGGCCGTCCCAGCCGAGCACGGTCCCCCACACGACGGGCATGCCGAGGGCGGCCGCGGCGTCGGACACGGCGTACCGGGTGGCGAACGTGTCGGAGCCGTCCACGACCAGGTCGTAGCCGGCCAGCACCTCCCGGGCGTTGGCGGCGTCGAGGCGCAGCCGGTGCTCGGTGACCTTCAGCCCCGGGCCGCGCAGGGCCCGGAGCGTGTCGGCGGCCGACGTCGTCTTGGGCCGGCCGGTGTCGTCGGGGCCGTGCAGCACCTGGCGCTGCAGGTTCGACGGCGCGACGTCGTCGTCGTCCACGACGCCCAGCGTGCCCACGCCGGCCGCGGCGAGATACTGCAGCACCGGGGACCCGATCCCGCCGGCACCGATCACCACGGCCCGTGCCCCGGCGAGCCGTGCCTGCGCGTCGGGGCCGAACCCGTCCAGCAGCAGGTGCCGCGCGGCGCGCTGCCGCTCCTCGGGCGGCAGGTCTCCCCGGACGGGCACGAGCGGCGGCAGGGTGGTCACGGGTCCATTCTGCCTGCGGCGCGGGTCCCGGGAAGCAATAGCACCCTTTTGCGGTTCGTAGACTTGATGGACGTGACTGCCTCCCTGACCGAACCCGTCGTCGGGCGTCCGGCCGGCTCCGCGCCGCCGTCGGACTCGGGCGCCTACCTCGACCACGCCGCCACCACGCCGATGACCTCGGCGTCGCTGGCGGCCTTCGTCGAGCACGCGCACCACACCGGCAACGCGTCGTCGCTGCACTCGGCCGGCCGCGCGGCCCGGCGCACGGTCGAGGAGGCCCGCGAGACCGTCGCCGACGCGCTCGGCGCGCGCCCCAGCGAGGTGATCTTCACCGCGAGCGGCACCGAGGCCGACAATCTCGCCGTCAAGGGCATGTTCTGGGGCCGCCGCGCCGAGGACAAGCGCCGCACCCGCATCCTGGTCTCCGCCGTCGAGCACCACGCCGTGCTCGATCCCGCCTTCTGGCTCGCCGGGCACGCAGGCGCGCAGGTGGTCCTCCTGCCTGTCGACGCCGAGGGCCGCCTCGACCTCGACGCCCTGCGCACCGAGCTCGCCGAGCACGCCGACGAGACCGCGCTCGTCTCCGTCATGTGGGCGAACAACGAGGTCGGGACGGTACAGCCGGTGCAGGACGTCGTGCGGACCTCCCGGCACCACGGCATCCCCGTGCACGTGGACGCCGTCCAGGCCGTCGGACAGCTCGACGTCGGCTTCGCCGCGTCCGGGGCCGACGCGCTGACCGTCAGCGGGCACAAGCTCGGCGGCCCGGCAGGCGTCGGCGCCCTCCTGGCCCGGCGCGACCTCCCGCTCGACGCGGTGCTGCACGGCGGCGGCCAGGAGCGCGGCGTGCGCTCCGGGACGCTCGACGTCCCCGCCATCGCCGCCTTCGCCGTCGCCGTGCGTGACGCGGTCGCGGGCCGCGAGGCGAACGCCGCACGCGTCGCCGCCCTGCGTGACGAGCTCGTCGCCCGCGTGCGCGAGGTCGCCGGGGACGCCCTCCTGTGCGGCCCGGACCCGCAGGACGACCCCGCAGCCCGCCTGCCCGGCAACGCCCACTTCGCCTTCCCGGGCGTCGAGGGCGACTCGCTCCTCTACCTCCTGGACTCCGCCGGCGTGCAGGCTTCCACCGGGTCCGCCTGCCAGGCCGGCGTACCGCAGCCTTCCCACGTCCTGCTCGCCATGGGCGTGGCCGAGACCGCCGCGCGCGGGGCGCTGCGCTTCTCGCTCGGCACCACCTCCACCGAGGCCGACGTCGAGCGTCTCGCCGCCGCGCTGCCGCAGGTCGTCGAACGAGCGCGAGCCGCCGGGCTCGTGGGAGGTGAGCGCGCATGAAGGTCCTGGCAGCGATGTCCGGCGGTGTCGACTCCGCCGTGGCCGCGGCGCTCGCCGTGGAGGCGGGGCACGACGTCGTCGGCGTGCACATGGCCCTGTCGCGCAACCGTGACCAGTTCCGCAGCGGCTCGCGCGGCTGCTGCTCGATCGAGGACGCCGGCGACGCCCGCCGTGCCGCCGACGTGCTCGGCATCCCCTACTACGTGTGGGACCTGTCGGAGACGTTCGAGGAGACCGTCGTGGCCGACTTCCTCTCCGAGTACGAGGCCGGCCGCACCCCCAACCCCTGCGTGCGCTGCAACGAGCACATCAAGTTCGAGGCCCTGCTCGACAAGGCGACCGCCCTCGGGTTCGACGCCGTCGCGACCGGCCACTACGCCCGGATCGAGACGCGGGACGACGCCGCCCGCCCCGGCGGCGTCGCACGTGAGCTGCACCGGTCCCCGAACGACGAGAAGGACCAGTCGTACGTGCTGGCCGTGATGGGGCCCGAGCGCCTGGCCCGGGCGATGTTCCCGCTGGGCGGCTTCGCCACCAAGGACGAGGTCCGTGCCGAGGCCGCCGAGCGCGGCCTGTCCGTCTCCGCGAAGCCGGACTCCTACGACATCTGCTTCGTCGCCGACGGTGACACTCGCGGCTTCCTGCGCGACCGGCTCGGGTCGCGGCCGGGTGCCGTGGTGGACACGGCAGGCGCCGTCGTCGGCGAGCACGACGGCGCCTACTCGTTCACCGTCGGGCAGCGCAAGGGCCTTGGGCTCGGGCGCCCGGCCGCGGACGGCCGCGCCCGCTACGTCGTCGACGTGCAGACCTCGACGAACACCGTGGTGGTCGGCCCGGCCGAGCTGCTGAGCGTGAACCGGATCTCCGGGGACAAAGCGATCTGGTTCGAGGGCGTCCTCGACACCGCCGTGTGCGACGACGACGGCTGGTTCCCGGCCGACATCCAGATCCGCGCCCACGGCGCCCCGGTCGCCGCCCGGATTCGCGCGGCGGGACCGGCGTCGGACCCGGGGGCCGCGGCGCGCGGCATGGAGATCGAGCTGACCGGCACCCCGCTCCGCGGGGTGGCGGCCGGCCAGTCGGTGGTCGCCTACGCGGGCACCCGCGTCCTGGGCCAGGCCACGGTCACCTCCGCCTGGCGCGCCTGACCCCGTCCCGAGCCCCGGGACGGCGTCAGGCTGGTGCGAGGCGGTTCCAGAGGAACGTCCAGTGGGTCGCCGCCATGTAGGCCGCCTGGGCGTTGTCGGCGGCGCCGCCGTGACCGCCCTCGATGTTCTCGTAGTAGGTCACGTCCTTGCCATGGGCGAGCATGAGTGCGGCCAGCTTGCGTGCGTGCCCCGGGTGCACGCGGTCGTCCTTGGTCGACGTCGTGAACAGCACCGGCGGGTACTCGCGCGCCGCGGAGAACAGGTGGTACGGCGAGAAGGCCCGCAGGAACTCCCAGTCGTCCGTGTCCGGGTCGCCGTACTCGGCCGTCCAGGAGGCGCCGGCCAGCAGGTGCGAGTACCGCTTCATGTCCAGCAGGGGCACGCCCACGATCACGGCGCCGAACAGCTCGGGGTACTGCGTGAGCATGTTCCCGGCGAGCAGCCCGCCGTTGGACCGGCCCTCCATCCCGAGGCGTCCCGGCTCGGTGATCCCGGTCGCCACGAGGTCCCGGGCCACGGCCGCGAAGTCCTCGTACGCCCGGTGCCGCTTCTCGCGGAGCGCGGCCTGGTGCCACCCCGGCCCGTACTCGCCCCCGCCCCGGATGTTCGCCACGGCGTACACGCCGCCACGCTCCAGCCAGGCGCGCCCGATCGTTCCCGAGTACCCCGGCAGCAGCGCGATCTCGAAGCCGCCGTAGCCCCACAGGAGCGTCGGGGCGACGGCGTCCCCGTCGAGCACGTCGGCGCGGCCCACGAGGAAGTAGGGCACGCGGGTCCCGTCGTCGGACGTCGTGAACCGCTGCCGGGCGACCAGGCCGTCCGCCCCGAAGCGGGCCGGGGCCGCCTTGAGCGGCGTGGGCGCCGCCTGCTCGCCGCCGGGGCCGACGACGGTCCCGAGCCCCAGCGCCGGCGGTGTGAGGAAACCCGCGGTGGTCACCCAGACGTCGTCCGAGTCGACGGCGTCGACCGAGCTGACGCCCACCGTCAGCAGGTCCCCCGACACGGGGAGCTCCGACCGTGCCCACGGCACGCCGGCCACGGCAGCCGCGCCGTCCGGCCCGCCGGGCACCGCCGGCGGCGTCAGTACGTGGGGCCGGTTGGAGACGTCCTCCAGCACGTTGACCACCAGGTGGTGGCGGGTCCAGGTGATCCCGGCGAGCGACGCGGCCGGCGTCGGCTCGAACAGCAGCGTCAGGTCCCGCGACCCGGCCAGGAACGCGTCGAACGGGGCAGCGAGCAGCGACCCGGCCCGGTAGGTCACGGCCGTCCCGTCGCCCTGCGCACGCGCCGCGCCGACCGGTCCCGCCGGGACCTCCCAGTCGTCGCGCAGCCGCACCAGCAGCCACTCCCGGTGCGTCCCGACGCTCGCCGAGTCCGGCACGTCGATCCTCGTCAGCTCCTGCTCGGGCGTGCCGACGCCGGTCACCAGCCAGGTCTCGCTCGTGAAGAACGTCGGGTTCCGCACCACGAGGTCGCGCTCGAACCCCGGCGTGCGCGACCGGCGTGGCCACACGGCCACGTCCTGCTCGTCGCCGGCGAACACCGTCACCGCCGCGTCCAACGGCGTGCCCCGGCGCCACAGCTTCGCGATCCGGGGGTAGCCCGCCGTCGTCGTCGTGCCCTCGCCGAGGTCCGTGGACAGGTACACCGTGTCCTCGTCGACCCAGCCGAGACCGCCCTTGGCGGCCGGTCGGACGAACCCGCCCTCCGACGCCGGCACGAACCGCTTCTCGACGAGGTCGAACTCGCGGGTGACGTCCGAGTCCGACCCGCCCGGGGAGAGGTCCACCAGCGCCCGCCGCCACGGCTCGCCCGCGGCCAGCCGCTCCGGGGAGGGCCGCAGCAGGGAGGCGCCGTGCCACACCCAGCTCTCGCCCTCCTGCGCGGCCAGCGCGTCGAGGTCGAGGACCGTCTCCCAGTCGGGCCGGTCGGTCGCGTACGACGACGGCGTCGTGCGTCGCCACGTCCCGCGCACGTGCCGCGCGTCCCGCCAGAAGTTGTAGTAGTGCTCCCCGATCCGGGACACGTGCGGGATCTTGTCCTCGGCGTCGAGCACCTCTCGCACCTGCTTCTCGAGCTCGTCGAACAGCTCGCCGCCGAGCGCGTCGGACATCCGTGCGTTGCGCTCGCGGACCCAGTCCAGGGCCGTGTCGCCGGAGACGTCCTCGAGCCAGGTGTACGGGTCCTCGGACGGGTCGATCGGGGTGCTGGGTACAGCGGTCATGGGGGAACCATATCCGTCACTGTTTTTGGTCGGCCCAGGTGCGTCCCGGGCAGGCTCGTCCGAGGGGAAAATTCCAGATCACACCACCATTGAGGGGTACCGCCGGATTTCGTCCTGTGGTAGAACTCAGTGCTTGAGGGCTGCTTCGCCCTCATTGCGCCGCGTAAGCGACGAAGGCCCGGGATGCGCCTTTCTCGCTCGCGCGGTCCCGATGACGAAATCCAACATGGGGGGACCGGCTCAGTGAGCTCGACGTCTTCTACACCGCCGAGCGGGCTACGCCAGGTTGCGCCCTGGGTCAGTGTCGCCGGTGTCGCCGCCTTCGTCCTGGTGGCTCCCGCTCTCTACACCGCACAGTGGGGCGGCAAGACCCTCGGCTGGGTCGTGGGTGTCGCCGCTATCGTCCTGACCGTGATCGCCGCGGTCGTCGCGCAGCGCAGCGCGCGGACCGACGTCGCCGAGGGGCAGCACTACGTCCACCGGGCGCACGCGTTCGAGAAGATCGCCGAGGAGCGCCGTGCCGCCCTCGACGCCCTCGTGACGCAGCAGCTGCCCGCGTTCCTCGCGAACGACCCCGTCCCGCCGCTGCCGCGGATCGACGACGACCACGCGCTCAAGCGCATGGAAGAGGCCGGCATCGCGCTGACCCAGGTCCAGGAGGAGCGGGTGGCCCGGCGCGACGCGGTCCAGGTCGCCGTCGTCTCGCTCGGCCGCAAGGTGCAGGCCTCGGCGCACCGCATCCAGGAGGAGGCGTCGCGCATGGTGCAGCGGCACTCCACCGACCCGGACATCCTGCAGACGTCGATGCGCGTCGACCACGCGGCCGCGCAGCAGGCACGCCAGGCCCAGAGCCTCGCCGCGCTCTGCGGCGAGTGGCCGGGCCAGCAGTGGAACGAGCCGCTGCCGCTGCCCGACGTCGTCCAGGGCGCCGCGGGGCGCATCACCGCGTTCCACCGCGTCGAGGTCTCCGGCGACCCCGGCGTCGCGGTCTCCGCGCGGATCGTCGAGCCGCTCATCCACCTGGTCGCCGAGGTCCTGGCGAACGCCACGCAGTCGTCGCCGCCCACCACGCAGGTGCTCGTCGCGCTGCGTCAGGTGCAGCGCGGCGCCGTCATCGAGATCGACGACTGCGGCGTCGGTCTCGACGCCAAGCAGCTCGACCAGGCGCGCGACATCGCCTCCGGCAAGAAGCAGGTCAGCATCACCGACCTCGGCGAGATCCCGCAGACAGGCCTCGCCGTCGTCGGCACCTACGCGCGCCGGCACGGGTTCCGCGTCGACATCACCGAGTCGGTCTACGGCGGCCTGCGTGCGATCGTGATGATCCCGGGCGAGCTGACGGAGCCCGTGGCCCCGTCGACCATCGGCACGAGCGGCGACACCGCCGTGCGCGTCCCGTCCGTCCCGACGACGCCCAGCCTGCCCAGCCGCGGCACGACGAGCAGCGCGGCGACGGCGATCGCCGACGTCGTCGCGCCCAGCGAGCTCTCCACGATGGCCGGCACGGCCGCGCCCGTGACGAGCGAGATCCCCGAGCAGTCCGCCCCGACGAACGGCACGTCCTCGTTCACCGCGACGTCCGCGCCGCTCGAGCGGGAGGCGTCGTTCGACCAGGCCACGCCGATCGCGGACGCCGTCTCGGACGCCGCGGCGACGTCCGCCGTCGACGAGAAGGAGTCCACGCTGATCGATGAACCATGGTCCAGGCCGACGCCGATGCCGACATCGGCGACCGCTGTCGAGCGGGCGCTGCCGGACCTCGAGACACCGTCGCCGGGATCGCCGGCGACCGAAGACATCCGTCCCGCCACCGGCACGGACGATGACGAGTTCCCAGAGCCGATTGCCCTGCCGCAGCGGCGCTCACGTCGCGAGGAGGCAGCAGCCATCGAACCGGTAGTGCCCGGGGAGTCCAACGGCACCCCCAGCCGGCGCGCCCGGCAGCAGACGGCCGAAGAGGCCGGTCAGTGGATGGGGGCCTTCTTCAGCGTGGACAAGACGCCTGAGAACGCATCTGACAGCAGCGATCCGTCGGCCGACGCCGGCGCCACCTCGGAGGACCACCGATGACCACGCAGGCCGAAGGCATGACACAAGCCGACGAGAACAGTTGGATGCTCGAGCTCATCAGCGGCGTGCGCGGTGTACGCCACGTCGTGGTGCTCACGTCGGACGGCCTGATGAAGGTGCGCACCGACCAGACCCCGCTCGACGTCGCGGACAAGGTGTCGGCGGCCTGCGCCGGACTGGCCGCATTGGGAATCGGAATGGCCAGGGAGTTCGGCACCGGCGACACGATCCGTCAGGTGGTCGTGGAGTTCGAGGGCGGTTTCCTGTTCGTCCGCGGCGCCGGGGACGGTTCCCGGCTCGCCGTGGTCACGGAGACCAACATCGATCCGGCCCTCGTCGCGCAGCAGATGCAGGCGCAGGTCCTGATGATCGGGGAACGCACCCTGGGTACCGAAGCCCGGGACAACTGACCTCACCCACGAGAGGCGGGTAGCTGCTTATGACACAGGGGGACGAGTACCGCGACCATCCGGTCCGTTCATATGTGCTGACGTCCGGGCGAGCGCACCCGACCCGCAACACCTTGCGCCCGGAGACGCTGCTGGTCGCGGTCGACGGCCGCCCGGCGCCGTCGAGCGCGGGCCGGCAGCAGCGTGATCTGGTAAGACTCTGCCGTGGGACCCTCGCGCTCGCGGAGGTCGCCGCCTATCTGGCCCTTCCGGTCAGCCTCGTCGCGGTGCTGGTCTCGGACCTTGTCGACTCTGGCCACCTGACGATCCGATCCAACCACCAGGCCCACGTCCTACCCGGCCGGGACATCCTGGAGAAGGTGCTCGATGGACTCCGCAACATCTGAACCGACGACAGGCCAGCACCTCGCGCCGACCGTGGCGCGCTCGGTGAAGGTTCTCGTGGTGGGCGCCTTCGGGGTCGGCAAGACGACCCTCATCGGCTCCGTCAGCGAGATCGACCCGCTCCGCACCGAGGAGCAGATCACGACGGCGAGCGTGGGTGTCGACCCGGGCCTGCCGGAGAAGACGACCACGACCGTGGCGCTCGACTTCGGCCGCCTCACCGTGTCGCAGGAGATCGCGCTGTACATGTTCGGCACGCCCGGGCAGCGGCGCTTCTGGGACCTGTGGGCAGGGCTCGCCGACGGTGCCGTGGGAGCGCTGGTCATGGTGGACACCCGCAGCATCGAGTCCTCGTTCGAGGTGCTGGACCAGCTCGAGCTGCGCACCAAGATGCCGTTCGCCGTGGTCATCAACCAGTTCCCGGACTCACCGCAGTATCCGGTCGAGCGCATCCGTGCTGCGCTCGACCTGCTGCCCTCCACGCCCATCGTGCGGTGCGACGCGCGCAACAAGACGTCGTCGGCCCAGGCACTCGTCCAGCTCGTGGAGCACGCGATGACGTTCCCGGCGTTCCAGAAGGCGCCCGCGTGACGCGGGCGGGTGCCCATCACACATGCAACCCAGGAGACTGAGCGTGGGCCCCGACCGGACCCGGCTGGAGGACGTGCCCTACCGTCCGGCCCTCCTCGGCGACCGCGAGTCGCTGGATCCGTACGGCGACTACGAGCGGCTCCGGGACAAGTGGGGCCCGCTCGCTCCGGTCGACATCGTGCCGGGCGTGCCCGCCTGGCTGGTGCTCGGCTACGAGGAAGCGGCGTCCATGCTGCGCAGCGAGATCATGTTCTCGCGGGACCCGCGCAACTGGACGTACGTGCAGCGGCGGGAGCTCCCGCCGGGGCTGCTCGCGGTCATGGCCCCGCGGGAGAACGCCTACTACGCGGACGGGCCGCGGCACCGGCGGCTGCGGGCGCCGATCGACGACGCGTTCATGCAGATCGACGAGACGCGCCTGCGCCGCTCCGTGGAGGTGGCCTGCGACGCGATCCTGGACGGCCTCGCGGGGCGGGGCGAGGCGGACCTCATCCAGGACTTCACGGTGCCGCTGTGCGTGCAGGTGCTCGGCGAGCTCCTCGGCCTGAGCCACTCCGACGCGCAGCGGATGAGCACCCTCACGCATGACGTGTACTCGGCCTCCGACCGCGCCGTGCCGGCGTCGGAGGAGAGCATGCAGATCATGATGGAGCACGTGGCGGCCCACCGGCTGGAGCCGGGTGAGGACCTGACGACCGCGCTGCTCGGCCACTCCGCCATGGAGAACGACGTCGAGGTCATGACGACGCTCGCCGAGATGTTCGTCATCTCGCACGACGCCGAGGTCGCCTGGATCGCCGGCGGCCTGCACATGCTGCTCACCGACGACCGCTTCGCGGCGCGGCTCTACGGCGGCAGGCTGGACGTGACGGACGCGGTGGACGAGGTGTCCCGGGTGCGGCCGCCGGTCGTCAACGTGCTGCCGCGGTTCGCACGCCAGGACTGCGAGCTCGGTGGGCGCCTCGTGTCGGCGGGGGACGCGCTCGTCCCCGCGATCGCCGCCGCGAACTCCGACCCGGCCCTCGCCATCGACGACCCCCTGTCCGACTCCGGGGGCCGCTATCACCTCACCTGGGGCGTGGGGCCGCACAGCTGCCCCGCGCAGCGCGTGGCGGCCATCATCGGCCGCACGGCGATCTCGGCGGTGGTGCACCGGATCCCGCAGATGCGCCTCGACGTGGCCGCCGAGAGGATCGGGATCGTGCGCTCGGTGTGGACCCGGTACCCGTCGTCCCTCCCCGTCCGCTTCATCGAGCCGGTCCAGGGCAGCCGCTGGTAGGTGCCCGTCGTCCGGGCCCGTCGTCCACGCACTGCGAGTCGCACATTTCTCGCATACCCCCTGTTCCTGAGGGGTGGAGCGGCGCTACTATTCGACCGGATTGTCGCAAGGAAGATTTTTTTCGGCCGAAGGAGCAGGGGACAACGTGAGGATCGCCGTCGTCGGAGCAGGGTTCGCAGGACTGGCCACCGCCAAGGTGCTCAAAGAGCTCGGGCACGAGGTGACGGTCTACGAGAAGGCGCCGGACGTCGGCGGCGTGTGGAGCGTGACCCGCCGCTACACCGGCCTGCGGACGCAGAACAACCGCGACTCGTACGCGTTCTCGGACCTGCCGATGCCCAAGGAGTACCCCGAGTGGCCCACCGGGTCGCAGGTCCAGGCCTACCTCGAGCGGTACGTGCGTGAGTTCGGCCTCAAGCCGAACCTGCGGCTGTCGACCGAGGTGGTGCGCGCCGAGCCGACACCCGACACGGACGGCTGGCTGGTCACCGCGCGCCCGTCCGGCGCCCCGCTGCGCGCCCCCGAGCGCTTCGACCACCTCGTGGTCGCCAACGGCATCTTCTCCGACCCGGTCCTGCCCCGCTACGAGGGCTACCCGGACCTCGTGCGGGCCGGCGGGCGCCTCGTGGCGTCCAGCCAGCTCAACGACATCGAGTCGGTCCGCGGCAAGCACGTCGTCGTCGTCGGCTACGGCAAGTCCGCGTGCGACGTCGCGGCCGAGATCGGCGAGGTCGCCGCCAGCACCACGGTCGTCGCGCGGCACCTGCTGTGGAAGATGCCGAAGAAGATCGGCGGCGCGCTCAACATGAAGTACCTCCTGCTCAACCGGCTGGGCGAGAACCTGTTCCGGTACCAGACGCAGAAGACCCGCATGGAGCGGTTCCTGCACGGCGCCGGCAACCCCGTCCGGCAGGGGATGGTCGACTCGCTGGGCGCGTTCGTGACGGCCCAGCTCGGGCTGAAGAAGCTCGGCCTCGTGCCGCACGGCGAGTTCTCCGACATCGCCAGCAGCACCATCTCCCTGTCGACCGACGGCTTCTACGAGCAGGTCGCCGCCGGGACCATCTCGGTCCACCGCGACACCGAGATCTCCCGGTTCGTGGTCGCCGAGGACGGGCAGCCGAACGCCGAGCTCACCGACGGCGAGACCGTGCGGGCCGACGTCGTCGTGTGCGGCACGGGCTTCCACCAGCGGATCCCGTTCCTGGACGACTCCGTCGCGCAGCGTCTCGTGGACGACGAGGGCAACTACGAGTTCTGGCACCAGATCCTCCCGCACGACGTGCCCGACCTGACCTTCGCCGGGTACAACTCGTCGCTGTTCAGTCCGCTGTCGGCCGAGGTGGGCGCGCTGTGGATCGGCGCATACCTGGGCGGGGTCCTCGACCTGCCCCCGGTCGAGGAGCGGCGCGCCGCGGTCGCGGAACGGGTGCGGTGGATGAAGGAGCGCACCAAGGGCAAGCACGCGCGCGGCACCAACGTCATCCCGTTCTCGCTGCACAACATCGACGAGACGCTCTCCGACATCGGCCTCGACGTCTCCCGCGGCCAGAAGGTCAAGCAGTGGCTGCTACCGCTGGACCCGGGCGACTACGCGGCCCTCCTGCCGCAGCTCAAGGAGAAGATCGCGAACCGCACGGTGACCATCGACGCCTGAGCGCACGGGCGCAGGGCGGCCCGCGCCCTGCGCCCGCAGCCGTCGTCAATGTCAGACAGCCGGGCCATGATGGACCCGTGACCGAGCGCAACGCCAAGCCCCAGTCCGTCGTCCTCGAGGACGCACCCGCCGACACCTCCTCCGACCTCGTCGACGCCGCGGGCGCGGCCGGCCAGCAGGTCGCCGCGCAGCGCCGCTGGGCGAGGCTCGCCGAGCTCGTCGAGGAGGCACGCGAGGCGTACTTCGCGCGCGACGCCCCCGAGGTGTCCGACGCCGAGTACGACGGCTGGATGCGCGAGCTCAAGGCCCTCGAGGCGCAGTTCCCGGCGCTGGCCACGCCCGAGTCGCCCACGCAGACCGTCGGTGGCGCCGCCGCCGCGGGGTTCGCCACGGTGCAGCACGTCGAGCGGATGCTCTCGCTGGACAACGTGTTCAGCACCGACGAGCTCGCGGAGTGGGCGGCCCGGGTGCACCGCGACCTCGGGCTCGGCGAGGAGTCCACGGTGGGCTACCTGTGCGAGGTCAAGATCGACGGGCTCGCCATCTCCCTGGTCTACGAGCAGGGCAGGCTCGTCCGCGGCGTGACCCGAGGAGACGGTCGCGAGGGCGAGGACGTGACGCGAAACGTCCTGCGCATCGCCGGCATACCGCAGCGGCTCGAGGGCGACGGGCATCCCGACCTCGTCGAGGTGCGCGGCGAGGTCTTCATCCCGGTGGCCACGTTCGCCCGGCTCAACGAGCTGCAGGAGCAGCTGCGCGAGCGGGTCGTGGAGGAGGCGCGGGCCCGCGCGGCGGACCATGCGGGCGGCAGGTCGTTCGACGAGGAACGGGCCCGCCTCGCCGCGTTGCGCCGGTTCCCCCAGTTCGCGAACCCGCGCAACGCCGCGGCCGGCGGGCTGCGCCAGCTCCTGGACCAGAAGGAAGGCCTCAACCTGGAGGCCGGGCTCGCCCGTCTGGAGGGTCTGCGCATGTACGCCCACGGCGTCGGCGCACTGCAGTGGACCACGGGCGAGCACGCGGAGCTAGCCCGGCAGTCGGAGGCCTACGCGCTCTTCGAGCAGTGGGGCGTCCCGGTGTCCCCGCACAACCTGGTGGTCGACGGGCTGGGCGAGGCGCTGGAGCGGATCGCGTACTTCGCCGAGCACCGGCACGACATCGAGCACGAGCTGGACGGCATCGTCGTCAAGGTGGACAGCCGCGAGCAGCAGCGCAGCCTCGGCACCACGAGCCGTGCGCCGCGCTGGGCGATCGCCTACAAGTACCCGCCCGAGGAGGTCAACACCCGCCTGCTCGCCATCCAGATCGGTGTCGGGCGCACCGGCCGCGCCACGCCGTACGCGGTGATGGAACCGGTCACGGTCGCCGGCTCCACCGTTCGCCAGGCCACCCTGCACAACCAGGACGTGGTGCGGGCCAAGGGCGTCCGCATCGGTGACGTGGTCGTGCTGCGCAAGGCCGGTGACGTCATCCCCGAGATCCTCGGTCCGGTCGCCGCGCTGGCCGACGACGGCTACCCGCGGGAGGACTTCGTCATGCCCGTCGAGTGTCCCGAGTGCGGCACGGCCCTGCGCCCCATGAAGGAGGCCGACGTCGACCTGCGCTGTCCCAACGCCGAGTCGTGCCCCGCGCAGGTGCGCGGACGTGTCGAGCACATCGGCTCCCGCGGCGGTCTCGACATCGAGGCTCTCGGCGAGGTGACGGCCGCCGCCCTCACCCAGCCACGGGTCCCCGCCACGCCTCCGCTCCGTACCGAGGCGGGACTGTTCTCCCTCACCCTCGACGATCTCGTCCCCATCGAGGTGGTCGTCCGCGACGCCGAGACCGGCGAGCCCAAGGTGGACGACGACGGCGTGGCCCGGGTGCGCAGACCCTTCCAGAAGACCTCGAGGGTCTACCCGCCGGGGACCGAGGACATGGACCCCGCCGAGCGGCGCCGTGCGGGCATCCGCAAGGACCACGAGCTGGTGGAACCGTCCGCGCAGGCGACGAAGCTGCTCGACGAGCTCGGGCTGGCCCGGACGAAGGACCTGTGGCGGCAGATCGTCTCGCTCAACGTCCGGCACGTCGGCCCGGTCGCGGCGCGGGCGCTGGCCGACTGGTTCGGGTCGCTGGACGCGATCCGCGCGGCGTCGCGCGAGGAGCTCGCCGCCGTCGACGGCGTCGGCCCGGTGATCGCCGACGAGGTGCTCGCCTGGTTCGACGTCCCGTGGCACGTGGAGATCGTCGACGCGTGGCGGGAGGCCGGCGTCCGCTTCGCGACACCGGGCCATCCGGGCCCGGAGGAGATGGCGGCGAAGGCCGCCGAGGGCTCCGGGCCGGAGGGCCCGCTGGCCGGGCTCACCGTCGTGGTGACCGGATCCCTGGCCGACTTCACGCGCGACGGCGCCAAGGAGGCGGTCATCGCGGCGGGCGGGAAGTCCGCCGGGTCGGTCTCGAAGAAGACGGACTACGTGGTCGCGGGGGAGAAGGCCGGGTCGAAGGCGGCGAAGGCCGAGGAGCTCGGGCTGCCCGTCCTCGACGAGGCCGCCTTCAAGGTCCTCCTGGAGGGCGGGCCGGAGGCGCTCTGAAGAGTTACCACATCCAAGTGACACCTTTTGCTTGACTAGCGGCAAAAGTCCTCGTAGTTTGCTGACCGTAAGGTCAACGACGACCGAGGAGGGCGCATGCGCTCGCGAGGATCCATGACCCGCACGAGACGGACCCTGGCGGCCACGGCTGCCGCAACACTGACGGGCGCGCTGCTGGCAGGGACGGTCCCTGCCGCGGCGGCGGCCGACGACCTACCGCCGCAGGAACCGGGCGTCACCCTGAGGACCTACGACCTGGCGCGTGATCTCAGCGAGCTGTGCACGCTCCGTTCGGGCCAGACCCCGAACGTCGACCAGCTCAAGCCGACCATCGACTACTCGACGGAAGCGGACTTCGGGAGGGGCGACCACTTCATCGCCCACGCCCTGGCCAACCTGTCGGTTCCCGCCGACGGCACCTACGATTTCCGGCTCACCAGCGACGACGGCTCGCGCCTGCTCATCGACGACAGCGTTGTCGTCGACCACGACGGCCTTCACGGGGCCGAACCCGCCGAGGGTTCGGTCGCGCTCTCCTCCGGGTACCACGACCTGAAGGTGGAGTACTTCGAGAACACGGGTGGTCAGGTCCTCAGGCTGGAGTGGCGCCCGCCGGGCGCCGCCGAGTTCGAGGTGGTGCCGTCCTCGGCCCTGAGCACCGAGGCCGGCGTGGTGCGCGTGACGGCACCGGGCACCAAGTACTGCGAGGGGCAGGACGATACCGCGGGCGACGGCATGCGGCTGGACTCGGTCCACCCGGGCTACACGCTCACGGACCTGCGCCCCGAGGGCTTCGAGCCCATGGTCGCCGCGCTCGACTGGACCGCCGACGACCGCCTCGCCGTGGTCACGTCCGGCTCGGTGAGCCCCGGTGGCTGGGTCGAGGACCCGGAGCCCGGTGAGGTCTTCCTGCTGGACAACGTGACCGGCGAGACGTCGAGGGACGAGGTCACGGTCGAGAAGGTCGCCACGGACCTGTTCAACCCGATGGGCCTGGCGGTGCTCGGCGACTCGATCTACGTCTCCGAGCGGGACCGCCTCACGGAGCTCACCGACCCCGACGGCGACGGCTTCTACGACGACCACCGCACGGTCGCCGAGTGGCCGTTCGGGGAGAACTTCCACGAGTTCGCGTTCGGCCTGCTGCACGACGAGGACTCCTTCTACGTCAACCTGTCCGTCGCGATCAACAACGGCGGCGCCACCACCGACCCGCAGCCCGCGGAGAACCGCGGCACGGCGATCCGGATCGACCGCGAGACGGGCGACGTCGAGTACGTGGCCGGCGGCCTGCGCACGCCCAACGGCATGGTCGAGGGCCCCGACGGCGAGCTGTTCGTCATGGACAACCAGGGTGGCTGGCTGCCCAGCTCGAAGCTGGTCCACATCGAGCAGGGCAAGTTCTTCAACCACTTCACCAACCCGGCGGGCCCGTTCGACGACGAGCCGGTGAGCGCCCCGGCGCTGTGGGTGCCGCAGAACGAGATCGGCAACTCGCCGAGCTCGCCCGTGCGACTCGACGAGGGGCCCTACGCGGGCCAGCTCGTGTTCGGTGACGTCACCTACGGCGGTCTGCAGCGAGGCTTCCTCGAGAAGGTCGACGGCGAGTACCAGGGCGCGGTGTTCCGGCACTCGGCCGGTCTCGAGGCGGGCGTCAACCGCACCGTCGTCGGGCCCGACGGGGCGCTGTACGTCGGCGGCATCGGCGAGGGCGGCAACTGGAGCGAGCCGGGCAAGCTGCGCTACGGCCTGCAGAAGCTCACGCCGAACGGCGAGAGCGCCTTCGACATGACCGAGCTGCGCGCCACCCGGAAGGGCTTCACCGTCGAGTACACGCAGCCGCTGTCGGACGAGACGGTCGCGAAGATCGACGAGGACCCGAACGCGGCGTTCCGCATGGACCACTGGCGCTACGTGCCGACGCGCGCCTACGGCGGCCCGAAGGTCGACGAGCGGCCGCTGTTCGTCGCGGACGCCCGGGTGTCCCGGGACCGCACGAAGGTGTCGCTCACCGTCGAAGGGCGCGAACCGGGGCGGGTGGTGCATCTGCGCAGCCCCCGTCCCTTCACGGACGCCGAAGGCCGGGAGCTGTGGAACACGGAGGCCTGGTACACGCTCAACGCCGTCCCCGGCTACCGGTCGCCGGCCGAGCGCGGCTACCACGAGGCGGAGGAGGCCACGCTGCGGGGTTCGGCGGACGTCGACACCGAGCACAGCGGCTACTCCGGCTCCGGGTTCGTGGACGGCTTCGGCGAGGTGGGCGCGTCGGCGACGTTCACCACGGACGTCCGCCGCGGGGGCAGCCGGCCGGTGAACCTGCGCTACGCGAACGGCCCCGACCCGTTCGAGGGCACCAAGACGGTCTCGGTGCTGGTCAACGGGGAAGAGGTGGAGCCGTGGGCGCTGGAGCCCACTGGTGACTGGAAGACGTGGGCGACGGTCACGCGCGACCTGCCCCTGCGCAAGGGAGTCAACACCATCACGCTGCGCTACGACGAGGAGGACGACGGCAACGTCAACCTCGACGCCCTCGCGGTCGGCCGTCGTGCCGACCTCTGCGGCCCGGCGCGGTACGAGCGGGGCTACGAGGCCCTGTTCGACGGCACCCTGGAGTCGCTGGACGGCTGGCGGCTGGCCGGCGCCGGGTCGTTCGGGCGGCAGAGCGACTGCTCGATCCGGAGCACGGGTGGCATGGGCCTGCTCTGGCACACCGGTCAGGAGCTGGGCGAGTACAGCCTCAAGCTCGACTGGAAGCTGGTGCAGGACGACAACGGCGGCGTCTTCGTCGGATTCCCCGACCCGGGGAACGACCCGTGGGTCGCGGTCGACCAGGGCTACGAGATCCAGATCGACGCCAGCGACGAGCCGGACCGCACCACCGGGGCCGTCTACACCTTCCAGGGGGCCGACCTGGCCGCCGTCGAGCAGGCGCTCGACCCGCCGGGGTCGTGGAACTCCTACGAGATCCGCGTCGTCGGCCAGACCATCGAGGTGCTCCTCAACGGGGTGCTGGTGAACGACTTCGTCAGCACCGATCCCGCGCGCGACCTCGCCCAGGGGTACGTGGGCCTCCAGAACCACGGGGGCGGGGAGACGATCTTCTACCGCGACGTGCGGGTGAAGGACCTGTCGGACGCCGGCTGACGGCTGACGCGTGACGCAGGAGACGCCCGGGACGGCATCGTCCCGGGCGTCTCGCCGTCCCGACGCCGGACTACCTCGCGGGGCGCGCCGCCCAGAGCAGGCCGCGCGTGACGATCTCGTGGATCGAGGGGTGCTCGAGCTCGGTGACGGAGTGGCCCACGGTGCAGGCGAAGACCCGGCCCTCGCCCCAGTGCCGGGTCCAGGTCACCGGCACCGTGACGGACTCGTGCCACGGCGTGTCCGGCCGGGGCTGGTGCGTGGTCGTCATGAGGACGTCGCAGGCCGGGTCGTGCTGCACCCAGTACTGCTCGGTGTGCAGCCGGATCGGCGACGACAGGCCCGCGACGACCGGGTGGCCGGCGCGTTCGGGCCGGACGGCGATCTCGTGGTCGACCATGTCGCCGGGATGGGCGACGAACTGGCCGCCGACGATGTGCTGGAAGTCGGTGGCGTTGCGGAAGGCGTCCAGGATCCCGCCGTGCCAGCCGGCGAGCCCGGTGCCGTTCTCGACCGCCACCCGCAGCCCGTGCATCTCCTCGACGAGGATGTCGCCCATCGTCCACGACTGGACGACGAGGTCGGTGCGGGCCATGACGTCTTCGTCGGCGTAGATCTCGAGGGAGTCCTCGACCGTGACCTCGAAATCGGCCTGCTTCAGGAACGGGATGAACAGGTCGGTGGTTCCCGTGGGGTCGTGCCCGTCCCAACCTCCCCGGACGACAAGTGCGGTACGCGTGGTCACGAGACCTCCTTGGCAGCGATGAGCGAATCGACCGACAACGGCGCAAGGTACTGCTCGATGACCAGTGTCGCTGCGCCGACGACACCGGCTTGGGCGCCCGCCTCGGACGGGGTGATCCGCAGGTCCCGCGTGGCCAGGGGGAGCGAGCGCTGGTACACGACCTCACGGATGCCCGCCATGAGGTGCTCGCCGGCGCCGGCGAGGATGCCGCCGACGACGATCCGCGCGGGGTTCAGCAGACTGACGGACGCGGCCAGGACGCTGCCGATGTCTCGGCCGGCCTGGCGGACCGCCTGCCCGGCGGCGACGTCACCGGTCCGGACGAGGTCGACGATGTCCTGGGTGGTCTCGACGGTCGCGCCGTCCTCGCGCAGCCGCGCCACGATGGCGCCGCCGCCGGCCACGGCCTCGAGGCAGCCGCTGTTGCCGCACCGGCAGGGGATGTCGCCGGCACCGGGCACCGTGACGTGCCCGAGGTCGCCGGCGGCGCCCTGGGCCCCGCGGCGCAGGTGTCCGTCCATGATGACGCCCGCGCCGATGCCGGTCGCCACCTTGACGAACAGCAGGTCGCCGACGTCCGGGGCCATCGTGCGGTGCTCGCCGAGCGCCATGATGTTGACGTCGTTGTCCACCATCACGGGTGCCCCGAGCCGTGCGTACAGCTCGGCCGGGACGTCGGCGCCGCCCCACCCGGGCATGATCGGCGGGTTGACGGGCCGGCCCGTGCTGTGGTCGACCGGGCCGGGAAGCCCGATGCCGACGCCGGCGATCTCCTCCATGCGGCGTCCGGCCTGGCTGACCAGCTTCTGGCCGGTCTCGGCCACCCAGGCCAGCACGCGGTCCGGGCCGTCGGCGATCGCGAGCGGCTCGTCGATCTGCGTGACCGGCTCGGCCGCGAGGTCGGTGACGGCGATCCGCGCGTGCGTGGCGCCGAGGTCGACGCCCAGCGCGAGGCGCGCACCGGGGTCGAACGCGAAGGTCGACGGCGGGCGTCCCCCGGTGCTGGAGGCTTCTCCGGCCGGGGCCAGCAGGCCGACGGACCGCAGGGCGTCGATGCGTGCGGCGACGGTCGATCGCGATTGTCCGGTCTCCGCCACGAGCGAGGCACGCGTGCGCGGTGCGCCGTTCCGGAACAGTTGGAACATGTCCCCCGCTCCTGTCGGTCGCGGTGGAAATTTCGCCAGCCCTTCCATGAGCACAGTGAACCATGCCACCTTTCGTCGCCACTCTTACGTCCCCTACGTCCCCGATTCCCGATCACGGGTTGGTAACATCCTAAAGTACCGGAACTTATGATTGACAGTTGGCAGAAGTCGCGCTTAGAGTCGCCGTATGGTCACTGGAGACCCCACCGCACCGCTGCTGCAGATGCGAGGCATCGTCAAGCACTTCCCGGGCGCCAAGGCGCTCGACGGCGTCGACCTCGACGTCGTACCCGGTGAGGTGCACTGCCTGCTCGGTCAGAACGGGGCCGGCAAGTCCACCCTCATCAAGGTCCTCGCGGGGGCGCACCAGCCCACCGCCGGCACGATCCTGCTCGACGGCGAAGAGATCCGGATCGCGCACCCTGTCGCCGCGCTGGAGCACGGCGTCGCCACGATGTACCAGGAGCTCGACGTCGTCGACGGGCTCACCGTCGCCGAGAACATCTACCTCGGGCACGAGCTCGCGTCGGCGGGGTTCACCCAGCGGCGGGAGGCCGCCGCCCGCACCCGCCGCGCCATGGAGCGGCTCGGCCACCCGGAGATCGGGCCCCATCGTGAGGTCGGCGGCCTGTCGGCAGCAGGTAAGCAGGTCGTCTCGATGGCGCGGGCCCTCTCGCGCGACGCACGGGTGATCGTCATGGACGAGCCGTCGGCGGTCCTCGACTCCGGCGAGGTCGACAACCTCTTCCGAGTGGTGGAGGAGCTCACCGCGCAAGGGATCGCGATCATCTACATCTCCCACCGCCTCGAGGAGATCCGCCGGATCGGCGACCGCATCACCGTGCTCAAGGACGGCGTGACGGTGGGCCGGAACCTGCCGGTCGCCTCGACCGGCACGGATGAGCTCATCCGGCTCATGACCGGCAAGAGCGTGGAGTACGCGTTCCCCGCACGGCCCGGGGTGCCCGGCGACGCCCCCGTCCGCCTCACGGTGGACGCCCTCGGGCTCGCGGGCACCTTCGAGGACGTCTCCCTGAGCATCCGCGCGGGAGAGATCGTCGGCCTGGCAGGGCTCGTGGGCTCCGGCCGCTCGGAGATCCTCGAGACGATCTACGGCGCACGCCGCCCCACGGCGGGGACGATCACGCTCGACGGCAGGACGATCCGCCGCGGCTCCGTCGCCGCTGCGGTCTCCGCCGGGATCGGGCTCGCCCCCGAGGAGCGCAAGAGCCAGGGCCTGGTGCTCGACGAACCCGTCTACCGCAACATCACCCTCTCCAGCTTCGCGCGCATGGCTCGGGCCGGGTGGCTCGACGAGCGCGCCGAGACGAAGGCCGCGCAGGAGCAGGCCACCGCGCTCGACCTGCGACCGCACGACGTCGACCGGGCGATCCGGACCCTGTCGGGAGGTAACCAGCAGAAGGCGATGCTCGCCCGCTGGCTCGTGCACGGGTGCGAGGTGCTGCTGCTCGACGAGCCCACGCGCGGCGTCGACGTCGGGGCGCGCTCCGAGATCTACGCCCTCGTGCGCCGCCTGGCCGACGCGGGCACCGCCGTCCTCGTGGTCTCGAGCGAGATCCCCGAGGTGCTGGGCCTGGCGGACCAGGTGCTGGTCGTGTCCGACGGACGGGTCGTGCGCAGCGCGCCCGCGCAGGAGATCGACGAGCACGAGGTGCTCGACCTCGTCATGGAAGGAACAAGCGCGTGACCGAAACCACGGCCGTCCCACCGGCCGACATGGAGAGCAAGAACGAGAGCAGGGCGCGACGCCGGTCGCTGTTCTCCGGCGCCGCCGGCCGGAACGCCGGCCTCGTCCTCGCCCTGGCGCTGATCTGTGTGGTGGGCGTCATCACCGGCGGCGAGCGGTTCGCCAGCATCGACAACCTCATGACCGTCCTGCGCCTGGCCGCCGTCATCGGCGTCCTCGCGATCGGGATGACGTTCGTCATCACCTCCGGGGGCATCGACCTCTCGGTCGGCTCCGTCATGGGGCTCACCACCGTCTGGGCCACCACCCTGGCGGCGCAGGCCATGGCGGACGACCTCCACTGGGTGGTGATGGTGTTCACGGCCATGGCGGTCGGCACGATCGCCGGCCTCGTCAACGGTGTGATCATCGCCTACGGACGCGTCGTCCCGTTCATCACCACGCTCGCGATGCTCGCCAGCGCCCGCGGCCTGGCGGAGATGATCTCCAACCGGCAGACGCAGCGGGTGCAGAGCAACGACTTCATCGAGTTCTTCCGGCTGGAACCGCTGGGCGTGCCGATCCTCGTGTGGATCTTCGCCGTCGTCGCCGTGGCCGGCTGGTTCCTGCTCAACCGGACCACGTTCGGGCGGCGGACCGTCGCGATCGGCGGCAACGCCGAGGCGTCGCGCCTCGCCGGGATCAAGGTGCAGCGCCACACCCTGTACATCTACGGCCTGGCCGGGCTCACCGCGGGGATCGCCGGGGCGATGATGCTCGGCCGCACCACGGCGGGCACCTCCACCCACGGCATGCTCTGGGAGCTCGAAGCCATCGCCGCCGTCGTCGTCGGCGGCACCCTGCTCATCGGTGGTCGCGGCACGATCGTCGGCACCGTGGTGGGCGTCCTCATCTTCACCGTGCTGACCAACGTGTTCACCATCAACAACATGTCGACCTCGGCCCAGCTCGTCGCCAAGGGCGCCATCATCGTGGCCGCCGTGCTTCTGCAGCAGCGTTTCGCCAACCGGTCGAAATCGACCTGACCGGCCCCGGCCCATCCCCACAACCAACCGACCCACCCCCCGCAAGTACCGGACCGAATCGAGGAAGATCTCATGTCCGCTAGGAAGAATCTCCGCCGGATCATCGGCATCCCCGCTGCACTGGCAGCCTCCGCACTCCTGGTCGCCGGCTGCGTCAGCAACGAACCGCCCGAGGAGGAGAACGACGGCGACTCCGTGAGCTCGGAGCAGGGCGGCGGCACCGCCAACGACGAGCCGGGCGACTCCCTCACGATCGGTTTCTCCGCTCCTGCCGCCGACCACGGCTGGATGGGCGCCATCACCCGGTCGGCCCTCGACACGGCCGAGCAGTACGAGGACGTCGAGCTGCGCCAGGCCGAGGCCACCAACGACGTCAACATGCAGATCAGCCACATCGAGCAGTTCATCAACGAGGACGTCGACGCCATCGTGCTGCTGCCGTTCGACGGCGACGCCCTGACGGAGGTCGCCCTGGACGCGATGGAGGCCGGCATCCCGGTCATCAACGTCGACCGCGAGCTGTCCAGCCCGTTCGCCTCCCGCGCCACCATCCTCGGTGACAACTACGGGATGGGTGTCTCGGCCGGCACGTACATCTGCGAGCAGCTCGGCGACCAGCCCGACGCCGTCGTCGCGGAGATCCAGGGCATCGCGAACCTGCCGCTCACCCAGGACCGGTCCGAGGGCTTCGAAGACGCCCTCAGCGACTGCGGCCTGGAGGTCTCCACCCAGGTGGCCGCCGACTTCACCATCCAGGGCGGCGAGACCGCGACCTCCAACCTGCTCCAGGCGGAGCCCGAGATCGATGCCATCTGGAACCACGACGACGACCAGGGCATCGGCGTCATGGCCGCCATCGAGAACGCCGGCCGCGACGAGTTCTTCATGGTCGGCGGCGCCGGCTCGCTCGACGTGATGGAGGAGATCCAGGCCGGAGACTCCGTCCTGCAGGCGACCGTCATCTACCCGTCCACCCAGGCGGCCGACGGCATCAAGCTGGCGCGGCTGATCGCCCAGGACAAGGACATGGACGACCTCGTCTCCGCGGGAGCGCCGCACACCATCCAGCTCTACGCGCCGGTGGTCACGGCGGACAACGTCGAGCAGTACCTGGAACTCGGCTTCCGCTCCTGACCACCGACTGCCACCGCCGGTGGTGAGGCACCCCGCGCCTCGCCACCGCGGTCCCGGCCGCCCGCTCCGGCGGCCGGACCCCGACGACGGAAGGACACACTCATGGGTGACGCGCCCCGCGGCCGGCTAGGCGTCGGCATGGTCGGCTACTCGTTCATGGGCGCCGCTCACTCCCAGGCCTGGCGCACCGCCCCCCGCTTCTTCGAGCTCCCGCGGCAGGTCGACATGCGCGTCGTGGCCGGACGCTCCGCCGACGGCGTCAGTGCCGCCGCCGAGCGGCTCGGCTGGCAGGAGTCGACGACGGACTGGCGCACGCTGCTCGGACGCGACGACGTCGAGCTCGTCGACGTCTGCACGCCCGGGAACACGCACGCCGAGATCGCCATCGCGGCCCTGGACGCCGGAAAGCACGTCCTGTGCGAGAAGCCGCTGGCCAACACGGTCGCCGAGGCCGAGCTCATGGCCGCGGCCGCGGAACGGGCGGCCGAGCGTGGCGTCCTGGCCATGGTGGGCTTCACCTACCGCCGGGTGCCGGCGATCCAGCTCGCCCGGCAGCTCGTGGCCGACGGCCGCATCGGCCAGGTGCGCCACGTCCGGGCGCAGTACCTGCAGGACTGGCTGACCGACCCGGCGGCACCGCTGTCGTGGCGGCTGGACAAGGAGAAGGCCGGATCGGGCGCGCTGGGTGACATCGGCGCGCACGTCGTGGACCTTGCCCAGTTCATCACCGGCGAGTCCCTCACGGGGGTCAGCGGGATGCTCGAGACGTTCGTCGACGAGCGGCCCGTGGCGGCGTCGTCGTCCGGGCTGTCCGGTCGTGCCGGTGAGGGCACCGGCCCCGTCACGGTGGACGACGCCGCGCTGTTCTTCGGGCGGCTGTCCGGCGGCGGCCTGGCGAGCTTCGAGGCGACACGGTTCGCCGCGGGCCGCAAGAACGCCATCCGGCTCGAGGTCAACGGGTCGCGCGGTTCGCTGGCGTTCGACTTCGAGGACATGAACGTGCTGCAGTTCTTCGACGACGGCGAGGACTCCAGGACGGCGGGCTTCCGCCGTATCCTGGCGACCGAGCCCGACCACCCCTACATCGCGGCCTGGTGGCCTCCCGGGCACGGGCTCGGCTACGAGCACGGGTTCACGCACCAGGTCGTGGACCTGGTGGAGGACCTGGCGGCAGCACGTCAGCCACGGCCGTCGTTCGCCGACGGCCTGGCCGTCCAGCGGGTGCTCGACGCCGTGGAGCGTAGCTGGCGGCAGGGCAGCGGCTGGGTGGAGCTGTCGTGACGGCCCCGGCCGACCCGACGAGAGGAGGAGCGGGCCCGCACGACGCCCGATGATGACGACCACACCGGTGACGATGCCGTCAGGGCCGACGGTTCGGGACCCCGGAGCGCAACAAGACCGTTCGACGACGAAGGAGTTCTTGGTGAGAAACTTGCTCTGGGGAGCACCGCGTGCGGGTCGATGGCTGATCGCCGTCGCCGCATCACTCGCGGTCGCCGCTCCCATGACGCTTGCCGGCGCGACGCCGGCGCAGGCAGCCGCGGAGGCTGTGCGATCAACCGGACAGCTTGCCGCAGCCCCGGCCCAGGCCGACCCGTTCAACGTGCTCGTCTTCTCGCGCACGGCGGGGTTCCGGCACGGCTCGATCCCCGCGGGGATCGCGGCCATCGAACAGCTCGGTGCCGACAACGGGTTCACCGTGGACGCCACCGAGGACGCCGCGGCGTTCACCGACGAGAACCTGGCGGACTACGACGTCGTCGCCTGGCTCTCCACCACCGGTGACGTCCTGGACGATCAGCAGCAGGCCGCGTTCGAGCGCTACATCCAGGACGGCGGCGGCTACGCCGGCATCCACGCCGCCTCGGACACGGAGTACGACTGGTCCTGGTACGGCGAGCTCGTGGGGGCCTACTTCAACTCCCACCCGCAGAACCAGGACGCCACGGTCAAGGTCGAGGACCACGACCACGCCTCGACCGCGCACCTCCCGCAGCGGTGGGAGCGGTTCGACGAGTGGTACAACTACCGCTCCGACCCGCGCGACGAGGTGCACGTCCTGGCCTCCCTGGACGAGACCACCTACGACGCCGGGACGGGCGCGATGGGGGCCGAGCACCCGATCGCCTGGTGCCAGGCCTACGACGGGGGCCGCTCCTGGTACACGGGCGGCGGTCACACCGACGCCTCGTTCAGCGAGCCCGAGTTCCTGGAGCACCTGCTGGGCGGGCTGCAGACCGCGGCCGGCGTCGTCGACTCCGACTGCGCCGCGACGCAGAGCGACAGCTACGAGATGGTCCCGCTCGACGAGGACACCGCCAACCCGATGATGCTGGACGTCGCCGACGACGGCACCGTCTTCTACGTCGAGCGTGACGGACGGGTCCAGCTCATCGACCCGGAGTCGAGCACGACCAGCACCGCGATGACGCTGCCGGTCACCCAGTCGAACGAGGACGGCCTGACCGGCGTCGTGCTGGACCCCGACTTCTCGGCGAACGGCTGGGTCTACCTGTTCTGGTCACCGCAGGACGTGGGCGACGACGGCCCGCACAACCGGGTCTCCCGCTTCGACTACGACGCGGCGTCCGGCACGATCGACGCGGCCACCGAGGAGACCGTGCTGATCATCCCGACGCAGCGCCAGACGTGCTGCCACGCCGGCGGTGACATGGTGTTCGACGAGGCCGGCAACCTGTACGTGGCCACCGGTGACAACACCAACCCGTTCGAGTCCCAGGGCTACGCGCCCCTGGACGAGCGGGCCGACCGGGAGAACTTCGACTCCCAGCGCACGTCGGCCAACAGCAACGACCTGCGTGGCAAGATCCTGCGGATCACGCCCCAGGACGACGGCTCCTACACGGTTCCCGAGGGCAACATGTTCGCCTCGGGGACGGCGGACACCTTGCCCGAGATCTACGCGATGGGCTTCCGCAACCCGTTCCGGATCGGCGTCGACCCGGCGAACGACAACGTTCTCGTGGCTGACTACGGCCCGGACGCCGGCTCGGCGGACCCCGATCGCGGCCCCGCCGGCACGGTGGAGTGGAACGTCGTGAGCGAGCCGGGCTTCTACGGCTGGCCGTACTGCACGGGGGCGAACAACGCCTACCACGCCTACGACTTCGCCACGGGCCAGTCCGGCGCCGAGTTCGACTGCGACGGCGGTCCGGTGAACGACTCGCCGCACAACACCGGCATCACCCAGCTCCCGCCGGCCACCGAGGCCGAGGTCTGGTACGGGTACGCGACCAACCCGCTCTTCCCGGAGATCGGCGGCGGTGGCGCACCGATGGGCGGCCCGGTCTACTCCTACGACGCGGAGCTGGAGTCCGACGTCAAGTGGCCGGCCTACTGGGACGGCAAGGCGCTGTTCGGCGAGTGGAACCAGGGGCGCATGTACTCCTTCCAGCTCGCGGGCGAGCAGCGGGACGACCTGGTGGACATCAACCGGGCGCTGCCCGGGATCTTCGACCCGAGCGTCGGGTTCGACCGGCCGATGGACTTCGACTTCGGTCCCGACGGCGCGCTGTACGTCGTGGACTGGGGCTCCGGGTTCGGCGGCAACAACGACAGCTCGGGCGTCTACCGCGTCAACTACGTCGAGGGCGACCCGGCACCCATCGCCCGGGCGAGCGCCGACGTCACCGACGGCCTGGCCCCGCTGACCGTGGAGTTCTCCTCGGAGGGCACCCGGCACCCGGCCGGGGAGCCGATCACGCTGCAGTGGACGTTCGGCGACGGTTCCGCGCCGAGCAGCGAGGCGAACCCGACCCACACCTACACCGAGAACGGCCGCTACACGGCCCAGCTCGTCGCCACCGACGCCGCCGGGCAGACCGGCGTGGCGAACGTGACGATCGTGGTGGGCAACATCGCGCCCGAGGTGTCGATCACCTTCCCGGAGAACGGCGGCTTCTTCGAGTGGGGCGACCAGGTGCGCTACGAGATCGACGTCGACGACCCCGACGGTGAGGTGACCTGTGACGACGTCTCGCTGTTCACGTCGCTCGGGCACGACTCGCACGCCCACCCGTTCGACGAGCTGACCGGCTGTGAGGGCGTCATCCAGACCGCCCGCGACGAGGGTCACGGCATCGAGTCGAACATCTTCTGGGTGATCGAGGCCTTCTACACCGACGACGGCGGCGCGGCCGGCGTCCCGCTGACCACGACCGACCTCCAGGTGCTGCAGCCCAAGCTGGTGCAGTCGGAGTTCTTCACCGGCACGGGCCGGGCCGACGGCATCGGTGACGGTGCCGGGGACCCGGGCGTCCAGATCGAGGAGACGGGCGACACCGCCGGTGGCGGCCAGAACATCGGGTACATCGAGCCCGGCGACTACTGGGCCCACGAACCGGTGAGCCTGACCGAGGTCGAGGCGATCTCGCTGCGTGCCGCCTCGGCGGGCGGCGG
This sequence comes from Myceligenerans cantabricum, assembly GCF_054777735.1. Classification (NCBI taxonomy): domain Bacteria; kingdom Bacillati; phylum Actinomycetota; class Actinomycetes; order Micrococcales; family Promicromonosporaceae; genus Myceligenerans; species Myceligenerans cantabricum. Next base: position 6,455 of record NZ_BAAHAJ010000007.1, on the reverse strand, counting down.
CGGAGAGGTGTCGCTGCGCTGGGACGCGCCCGACGGACCGGAGATCGGCCGCATCACCGTGCCCGACACGGGTGACTGGCAGCAGTACGTCGACGTCGCCACCGACCTGACCGACGTGCCGTCCGGCTCGGGATCGCTGCACTTCGTGCTGCTGTCCGGCGGGATCAACGTCAACTGGATGGAGATCGACGGCCGCGGGGTCACCGACAACGAACGGCCGCAGGTCGAGCTGACGGTCGACCCGGTCGCGGGCGACGCCCCGCTGACCGTCACCGCGTCCGCCGAGGCCACCGACCCGGACGGGTCCGGCGACCTCACCTATGCCTGGGACGCCGGTCTCGGTGACGGGTTCGTGGACGGCACGCCGGCGTTCGAGCACACCTACGAGTCGCCGGGCACCTACCGGCTCCAGGTGCGCGTCACCGACGAGGGCGGCGCCTACGCCGTCGAGTACGTCATGGTCGAGGTGACGGGGACGGTCATCGAGCCGACCCCGTGCCTGGCAGGCCGGTCGGACGGCTTCCTCGGTGCCGAGCTCGACCCGGACCGCTGGACGGTGGTCGACCAGAACCAGGACCTGAGCGTCGGCGACGGTGTCCTCACGATCCCGGCGAGCGTCTCGGACTTCTACGGGACGGACAACGGCACCGTGCCGAACCTCGTCCTGCAGGATCTCCCCGACGGTCCGTTCACCGCGACGGCCAAGGTCACGATCCCGGCCTACGCGCAGTACCAGCAGGCCGGGCTGCTGATCTACGGTGACGCCGACAACTACGCGAAGCTGGTGCTCGAGGGACGCTCGGCACCTGCCGACCCGGCCACGCGCGTCTTCCAGTACATCCGTGAGGAGGACGGCGCACCGAACGAGGTCGACGAGTCCAACTCCCCGGCACTGGGCGAGGCGTACCCGGACACCGTGTACGTGCGGCTCGCGAGCAGCGACGGCGACGACCTGACGGCGTCGTACTCGGCGGACGGCGTGGACTTCACGGCCATGCCGCAGACCAAGTCGCTCACCGGTATCGACGACCCGCAGATCGGGCTCGTCGCGCTCGCAGGCACCGGCTCGGCCGCGGACGTCGTGGACGCGCGGTTCGACTGGTTCCAGATCACCCCGGACGACACCGCCGAGGCCCCCGGGCCCGACGACGAGTTCGACGGTGACGGGCTCGACGGCTGCCGCTGGGACGTCGTGCGCGACGACCCGACGGGGTACCGGGTGACCGGTGGGGCGCTGGAGATCGACACGACCCCCACGGACATCTACACCGGGAGCAACACCGGCACGCCGAACATCGTCGTGCAGGATCTGCCCGAGGACGACTGGACCGTCGAGACCCTGGTGGACGGGTCGGACTTCGACCAGCAGTACCAGCAGGGCGGCCTGATCGTCTACGGCGGTGACGACGACTACGTCAAGCTCGACCTCGTGGCCGACAACGCTGCGGGATCCGCCGTCACGCGGCGCATCGAGCTGCGCAGCGAGGCCGACGCCGTCGTGCAGGACCCGCAGCCGAACGCGAACGAGCTCACGTCGGGCGTGTGGTACCTGCGGTTGTCCAAGGAAGGGTCGACCTACACCGGCGCGTACAGCGCGGACGGTGAGGACTGGACGACTCTCGCCGAGCCGGTGACGCACGACGGGCTGCAGGACGCCCGGGTGGGTCTCTACGCCCTCGGGGCCTCCCAGCAGTCGGCGGCCACGGCATCGTTCGACCACTTCCGGGTCGTCGGCACCGCCGAGGCGCTCGAGGTGGCCGGCACGCTGTCGCCGGCCGCACCGGACGGCAGCGACGGGCAGTGGCGCGGGCCGGTGACCGTCACGGTGGAGACCACGGGCGGCCCGGACGGCGCCCAGGTGTACCGGGAGGTCAACGTCGACGACGGCGGCTGGGCCGAGTACACCGCGCCGCTGGAGATCTCCGCACCCGGCGCCCACACGGTGCAGGTGCGGGCGTCCGTGGACGGCGAGACGGTGGTCGGCGAGACCCTCGAGTTCACCGTCGCGGAGCCCGAGACCGCCGAGGCGGCACCAGGCGTCGAGATCGTCCAGCCCACGTGCTCGTACGCCGCGTCCGGAGCGGAGGTCACGACCGGGGGCGCCCTGGTCACGGCCGACACCACGGGCGTGCGGTCGTACGTCGTGCGCGAGTGGGTGGACGGCGCCGCCGGCGACCGTCTGGACGACCTGGACGACCTGCCTCCCGGGGAGTACCGGATCGCGGCCCGGCCGGACGACGGGTACCACCTCGTCGGCGACGGTGACTGGAAGATCCGGGACAACGGCCTCGCCGTGCTCTTCGTGACGCTCCAGGAGCCGGAGTGCCCGGACCCGAGCACGCCGGACGTCGTCGTGAAGGCGGCGACGTGCGACGCGGGCGGGTCGATCGATCCGGTCGAGCTTCCGGGGGTGCGCAGCTACGTCGTGCACCGGTGGGTCGCCGGCAGGCCGCAGGGCAAGCCGCGCGACCTGGGCGACCTCGCACCGGGCGAGTACCGGGTGATCGCCTCGCCGACCGCGGGCACCGACCTGACCCCGGCCGGGGACTGGACGCTCAGCCCGTCCGGCAAGGCACGCCTGATCGTGACCGTCGAGGAGAGGTGCGACTGAGAGAACCTGGGGCGTGCGCCGTCCTGACGGCGCACGCCCCGACGACCGCCGCCGGCTGACACCGCGCTTGACGCCCCGTCGGCGACCTCGGCCCCAGGGCGTCGACGGGGTGCGGTGCAGGCCGGCGGCAGGGCCGGGGACCACCCGGCCCACCTCGGCACGGGGTGGATGCGCTCCGGCCTCGTGCCGAGGCCTCCGGGCCTCGGCCCCTCGAGTCGGAAAGGAACGGACATGCAACGGTTCACACGCCTCGGTGCGGCGGTCGTGCTGGCGCTCGGACTGGTGGTCGGAACCGCCGGGACGGCCCCTGTCGCGGCGCACGGCGGCCAGATCGACGTCGAGCTCGGCACGGACGGTGCCGGCGGGGTCTCCGCGGCGCTGGTCTGGGCGGGAGACGGACATCCCGTCGAGGAGTCCGCCGTCGTGGTGGTACGGGCGGCCTCCGACAGCGGCGAGGAGGTCGGCCCGATCCGGCTCGTCTCCGCCTCGGAGGGCGTCGGCTGGTACCGGTCGGAGCCCGCGCTGCTCGGCGAGGGGCACTGGACGGTGACCGCGCGGGTGAAGGAACCGCAGAAGGCGAAGGTGCGGACCGAGCTCGACGTCGTCGCCCCGCCGGCCCCCGACACCCCGGAACCGTCCGCGAGCTCCGGCCAGGACGACGCCGACGACACGGCCGGTGCCGACGACCCGGACGCTGCCGCACCAGGAGCGGAGGGCGACACCGCCGCCGCGCGAACCGGGGACGGCTCCTCGTCCCCGGGCGTGCCGGCCTGGATCGGCTGGGCGCTCGCGGCGCTCGTCGCCGCAGGAGTGGTGACGGCCGTCGTGGTCCGGCGCGGCCGGGCGACGTGACCGCAGACCGATGGGCACGACCGGCGACGCCGGATCGTCACGCACAGGAGGAAACACGATGACACGACCGATCACGCTGTTCACGGGCCAGTGGGCGGACCTGCCGCTCGAAGAGGTGGCCCGCCTCGCGGCCGGCTGGGGCTACGACGGCCTCGAGCTCGCCTGCTGGGGCGACCACCTCGACCCCTGGCGGTGGGACGACGACGAGTACGTGGCGGGGCGGCTCGCCCTCCTCGAGAAGCACGGCCTCAAGGTCTGGGCGATCTCGAACCACCTCAAGGGCCAGGCAGTGTGCGACGACCCGATCGACCAGCGGCACCGCGACATCCTTTCCGACCGCGTGTGGGGTGACGGCGATCCCGAGGGCGTGCGCCGGCGCGCGGCCGAGGAGATGCAGCACACCGCCCGGCTCGCCGCGAGGCTGGGCGTCGACACGGTCGTCGGGTTCACCGGTTCCTCCATCTGGAAGTACGTGGCCATGTTCCCGCCGGCCTCGGCCGACATGGTCGACGCCGGCTACCAGGACTTCGCCGACCGCTGGAACCCCATCCTCGACGTGTTCGACGAGGTCGGGGTGCGGTTCGCCCACGAGGTGCACCCGAGCGAGATCGCGTACGACTACTGGACGACCGTCGCCACGCTGGAGGCGATCGGCCACCGGGAGGCGTTCGGGCTCAACTGGGACCCGTCGCACATGGTGTGGCAGGACCTGGACCCGGTGTCGTTCCTCTGGGACTTCCGGGACCGGATCTATCACGTGGACTGCAAGGACACGAAGAAGCGGATGTCCAACGGGCGCAACGGCCGCCTGTCCTCGCACCTGCCCTGGGCAGACCCGCGGCGCGGCTGGGACTTCATCTCGACCGGCCACGGGGACGTCCCGTGGGAGGACGCCTTCCGCATGCTCAACACGATCGGCTACGCCGGACCGATCTCCGTCGAGTGGGAGGACGCGGGCATGGACCGGCTCGTCGGCGCGCCGGAGGCGCTGGAGTTCGTGCGCAGCCGCGCGTTCGACGCCCCTGACGCCGCGTTCGACGCCGCGTTCTCGACCCGCTGACGGTCCCGGCGGGCAGACGGGCACGGCCCGGCGCGTGACGCGCCGCGGGCGCAGGAGGCCGGACCTCGGACGCGGGAGACGCGGACGAGGCCCGGCCACGGCGCCGCGGTGACCATGACCGGCGAGGGCGTCACGGCGCCTCCGGCGGCCGAACAGGCAACGACCGGCCCGTCCGGGCCGCTCGGGACGAAGGAGAGCAGTGATGGACACACGCACCGACGTCGACCGCAGGAACTTCCTCCGACTGGCGGGCGGCACCGTCGCCGTGGGAGCCGCCTCCCTCGCCGGGGCCGCCGCCGCCCCCGGTCCCGCGGCCGCCGCGCTCGCCCCGGCGGCCGCCGGCCGGGGCCGGGGCCGCGTGCTCGTGCCGCCGGGCCACATCGGCATCCAGCTGTACTCGATCCGCGACAAGGTCGCCTCGCTCGGCTTCCGCACCGTGTTCGAGCGGCTCTCCGCCATCGGGTACGCGGAGGTCGAGTTCGCCGGCTACACGCAGAACGACGTCGGGCCGATCACGCCCGAGGAGATCCGGCAGCTCCTCGACGACAACGGCCTGCGCGCCGTCGGCTCGCACCGCGGCATCGCCGACTTCGCGAACAGCATGGAGCGCGAGCTCGACATCGCAGAGATCCTGGGGATGGAGCACGTCGGCACCGCCCAGGCGCCCACCTCCGACCGCACGGTCGCCGGCTACCTCGCCGCGGCCGAGCAGTTCAACGGCTTCGGCGAGGCGGCTGCCGCCCGCGGGCTGAAGTTCTACCAGCACAACCACGACGGCGAGTTCGCTTTCGCCACCGACGACCCGGACGTCCGCCTCTACGACGTCTTCTACGACCACACCGACCCCGGGAAGGTGTACCTCGAGATGGACGTCTACTGGGCCTACGTCGGCCAGCACCGGTACCCCGGGTTCGAGCCGGTCGACTACGTCCGGCGCAACCCGCACCGGTACCCGCTCCTGCACCTCAAGGACGGGGAGGTCGACCCGGAGAGCTCCGCGGGCTACGACATCGTCGAGTTCGGCGCCGGCGACCTGCCGTACACCGAGTTCCTGTCGGCGCTCGCGGGCGGCGGCCGGCGGCACGGGATCTGGGAGCAGGACAACGCGGCGACGACGCCGGCGCCCGGGTTCCCGGCGGACTCGTTCGGGAACGCCGAGCGCTCCTACGGCGAGATCAGGTCGCTGCGGCGCTGCTGATCCCGCGCGGGGAGCAGGGGTGTGGCCGGCGCCGTCCCCGACGCCGGCCACACAAAGTTCTGTCGCAGGTCGACGGTCTCCGAGTACTCGGATGGTCATCCGAGCGTGCGCCGCGACCGGATAGGTGGTGCCTGTCACAAGGAGAGGTCTTGTCCGGTCAATGGACTCGAAAAATGTCCACTCATCTGCGGGGATGCGCGTGTCCGGGGTCACCGGCCGCGAGTTGGCATCGCCGTCGGACGTGTGTAATGTTCTCGTTGTCAGCCCGACGGGCAGACGGACAGCAAGGAACCGCAAGGTGACGGGCTGGACGTGCCAGGGCTTGGCCACCTTCTCTGAGACTCACGGCTCGTTGCCGTCTCGATACGGACTCTCGATCGCAAGATTCGGGGATTTGTGGGACGGAAACAGTGGTGGTAAGTTTAAGAGGTTGCCCCGGATTCGGGTCGAAACCAGCGGGTTTGGATCTGAGACGGTGTGCGTCGGTTGTTTGAGAACTCAACAGTGTGCTTGATAGTCAATGCCAAATGTTTTGTGCCTTTGGTGGGGTGGACTGGTTGGCCCGTTGTGGGTTGGTTGGTTTGTTCTGCTGGGGGTTGTTTTTGGACGGACTGAAGCTGGATGTTTTGGTCTGGCCGGTATCATTATTGCTCTGTGAAGAGTTTTGTTCTTTTACGGAGAGTTTGATCCTGGCTCAGGACGAACGCTGGCGGCGTGCTTAACACATGCAAGTC
>NZ_BAAHAJ010000006.1:0-61673 GCF_054777735.1 Myceligenerans cantabricum | reverse complement strand
ACCTGGTCCAGCAGATCGGCGTCCAGCAGCGTGAACACGCGCCGGAAGGTCGACTCGTTCGCTGCCGCGCGATCCATTCCCAGGGCGCCCAGCGTCTGGCTGCTGGTGTCGGCGGCCCATTGCCCGATCGCAGTGAAGCCGCGGGCTCCGGCCAGTACGGCGCAGACGGCCACGGCGATCAGCGCCGCCAGCCGATGCCGGCGCCCACGCCGTTTACGCGGGTCGGTGATCGTGGACAGAACTTCGAGCAGGTGGGTGTGACGCGAGACGGGCTCGACGACGAGCCCGCCGGGACGGGAAGATGACATACGCGGGCGTGTTCCTCGACTGGATGGTGGCCTGAAGAACTTCCATCCAAACCGGGCCGGACACGCCCGCACCCATCCATCCAACCAGCAAAGACACAGGTCACAGCCCTACCCGACGACTATGCCGGGGCCCTGCCACATGGCCCCACACCAACGGCCGCAGACATACATCGAGGGCGCGCCATGCGGAAGCTAGACCGCGCGACGCGCCCAAGTTCGCTGGCACCGACACCGGCTCTTCGGTAGCCGCGTCGCCGGAGGCGTGATCGCCATGGCCGCTGCGTCTTCCCCAACCGTCGGCCGATGATCTCGAATTCGACGCTCGAACTCCGGTTCGATTCTGAGCACGATCGCCCCAGCTCAATCCTTGCATCCCCCATGCCCACGAGCCGCACTTTCAAAGAAGCTACAAATCGGGTGCCGCCTTTCCCGAGCCCGCTGCCGCGACCCGCGGTGCGGAACAGGCCAGCGGCCCGCTCCACCAGGTCCGCCAGCTCCCACTCGAACAGGTCCCCCACCGAAGCCCAGCATGGTGCGGATGGGGCGAACTTGCGCTCCACCTCTTCCGACAGGCGGGTCGCGTGTGTAACCCTGAAGCAGTTCCGCGCAGAGGGAGTGAACGTGCCAATACCCTACGTGTCGGCCCGGCGCCTGACTCACAACTCGCTTTCGGCGATGCTTTCGGCGATCGAGATCTACAACAAGCCGCAAATCGAATATCGCGATGAAGTGACTGTGATTCTCGTCGGCAACGCTTGGGAACTTGCGCTGAAGGCTCTTCTGCGGAAATCGAATCGAAGAGTATTCTACCCCAAGCAGGCGAATCAGCCTTACCGATCCCTAACGCTCGACGATTGCCTTCGTCGAGTGTCAACTGATGGCCTCTGGCCCAAATCAATCGACGGGAGATCGGTCACGGCAAACATCCAATCTCTCGCCGAGTACAGGAATCGAGCGATCCACCTGTATAACGCGCCGAACCTAAGCGCCGTAGTCTACCTATTTCTTCAGCAGAGCGTCGTGAACTTTCGGGATCTCGTACACGAAGCATTGGGCAGAGACCTGGCGGACTCAATTACATGGCAGCTGCTGCCTCTGGGCGCCACAGCGCCAGCCGAAGCCATCGAGTTCATGCGCGCGCCAGAAAAGGCGCGCGTGGCTACCGAAGTTCGTGACTTCATGGAGAGCCTTCGGACCAGGTTGGACGAAGTGGAAGCCTCGGGTAGCGATATGGGTCGAGTGGCTACCGTGTACGACATCCATATGCGATCCGTTAAGACCATGACAAGCTCCGATCTGGTGGTTGCCGTTGATCCCGATGCGAGCGAGCGAGTCGTTGTCAGAACCACAGACCCCAGCAAGACTCACCCGCACACAATGACCACTCTGCTGAAGAGTGTGAATAGGAAGCGCGACGGACGGGTGCTTAACAGTCGAGACTTTCAATCGGTCTGCTGGCAAGATCGCCTACGTAGCCAGCCGCGATACGCGTGGAAGCATCCCAATAATGCGACGTGGTACTGGTCGGGAGAGGCAGTGAACTACTTTTCAAACCTTGATGACGGGTACTTCGTTGCCGCACGCTCTGCGCTGAGTGCCCATGAGCGGGTGGTCCGCCAAACGAGTAGATAGCCTGGGCTGGCCTTACTGCGGCCCGGCAGGGAGAATTCTGAGAGGAGGCGACTTCTGACAGGATTCGTATCGCCGCCCGAGCCGTCTGGGAAGGCCGTTGGTCGCTGCGGGGGCTACCCTGACTAAGGGCGACGCCGTCTGGCTCGCGCGGCCACGTGCGGCGGCATGCCCCGTCTTCCGGTTTGGCCTTGCAGAGGGGGACACATGGCAACGCGCGTGGTGTACGAGCGTGAGGATGGCACGTGGGGTTGGCGCCTAAAGGGCGACAACGGAAAAATCATCGCCACTGACGGGAATCAAGGCTACGAGAGCGAGGAAGCCAGCCGTAAAATGGCGGACTCCATCATCGGTGGCGACTATGCCAACGCCGACAAGAAGCGCTCTCCACAAAAGGGGGCGCCCTGACAGGAGCAGGGCCTCGGTGAGGGAGCCACACCCGGTGGCGGAGCATGCTTTCGCATGACACGCGTGGCATGGCTCAGCGAGGACAGGGATGCCGTAGCAGTCCGCCGGCTGGCCTCAACGGCAGCCGTGTAGCGGCCGGGCTGCGCTAGGCTTCCTAGGTCTGCGGATGTCTAGTTGTTGCTGGTCGTGACGTTGGTGACGCTGGTCGTGAGTTTCGCGGCTGGGGGCTGGTTCCCGACGGCGGTGTGGGCCCGATGGTAGTTGTAGTGGACGTTCCAGACCCCGAGCGCGTTCGCGCGTTCGGTCTCTGAGGTCCAGGTGCGGGCGTAGAGGAACTCCTCGGCCAGGATCCGTTGGTAGCGCTCGACCTTCCCGTTGTGGCGGGGCGTGTAGGGGCGGGTGCGCTGATGCCGGGAGGCGAACGCGCCCACGGTGCGCCCGAAGACGCCGGCGCGGTAGTTCGCGCCGTTGTCGGTCACGACCCGCACGATCCGGTTGATGCCGTGCGCGGCGAAGAACGCCCGGGCACGGGCGAAGAACGCGATCGTGGTGGCAGCCTTCTCGTCCGTGAGGTGCTCGGTGTAGGCCAGGCGGGAGAACCCGTCCACGGCGGAGTGCAGGTAGACGTACCCAGCTCGGGTGCCGCGGGTCTTGGCGTCACGGGTCTTGGCGCGTTGAGCGGCCTTGTCCTGGTCTGATCCGCGTCCGTGGGCGCGCCATCCACCGCCGTCCGGGATGCGTCCGGCCTTCTTGACGTCCAGGTGGAGCATGTGGCCCGGGTAGCGGGCGATGATCCGCCCCGGCCGCCGGTTCGACTCTCCACCGGTGTCCAGATAGCGGCGCCGGTTGATCCCGAGACGTTCGAACCAGCGGCCCACGGTGCGCGCCGAGACCCGGTGGCCCTCACCCGCGAGCTCGAGCGCGATCCGGGATGCGGACCACTTGTGCTCGCGGCGCAGCGCATCGATCCGGTCCACGACCTCGGGCGGGGTCTGCGTGGGTGAGGTGTGCGGGACGCTGGCGCGGTCGTGCAGGCCGGCCTCACCGAGGCGGTCGTACCGGTTCTTCCACTTCGACAGGCAGGCGCGTGAGACACCGGCTTCGGCAGCGACGTGAGCGATCGGACGCCACTGGCAGCGCCGGACCAGACGTAGGCGGCCGGCAGGAGTCAGCGGGGCATTAGCGTGGGTCATGAAGGGGTAGGTCTTCCTCGGCTAGGACGGTTGGTCGCACTTCCATCCTGCCGCCAGGCCTACCCCTTCCTCACACCCGCCCCCGCGCCACCAACGTCACGACCCGCAACATCTAGTTTGTGCCCCGTCTTCGCGCTCGTGCGAGGCGCCGTGCTCCGCTCGGATTCGACGCTGGCGGATCCATCTGGCACGTGACATGCGTAACGCGCGCACCATGCGCACCACGAGTGGCTCATGGACGGGGTTGAAGAGCATAGGTTGCTTCCTGGTGATCACCTTCGGTTTGCCGGTTGGGTGCGGGAAGAACGCGAACTCCTTCACCAGTCCACTGGTGCTGTCGATTACGGAGAACACGGCACTGTGGTCGGGGTGCCTCCGCAGTGGCCGATGCAGGTCCCCGTCGGCCGAACGTACCCAGGTCCGGCCGGCAGCGTCGACGAACTCAACGATGGACACATTGGAGTCCGTGCCATCTGGCCTGCGAAAGCTCTGTTCCCGACCGGGCGCCATGAGGCCGAGCTCTATCCTCGTCTCGCGTGTTTGCCCGACAGTGCCGACGCGTACTCCGCTGATCGCCAGATCGGAGTCATTGCGGACCGTCAGGATGGGCACGCCCCTGGGGCTTCGTTGACGCGTGAGGGTCACACGCTCTGCCTGGGCGCGGTTCCGCTCCTCCTGAAGCTCGCGCTGTTCCCGGACCGCGCGCAAGCCGAGCCAGAGAGCGATCACCGACGCCACGAAGGTGCCGATCGCGCCGAACCACGTGCCTGCCACGTCCCAGATGTAGTACCAGGACGGCTCGCTGGCCTGACCAGCGACGGCGACGGCTGACGGCGACGGGGAAGCGACGGTGGCCATGACCGCGTTGGCATGATCGGACCCGCTGCAGACGGGACCGAGCTCACTCAGGCCACACGGTTCGATCGACCTCACTGGGCCGACGCGCCGAGAGCGGAGCCCAGCTCGGCCTGGCCCTGACATGTCGCCCTGTGGTCGTCGAGAGACTTCATGTCCTTCATGGCCGTCAACAATAGCTGCGAATACCGACATCCCAGTGCTCGGGGTGCTCATCGCCTGCCACGTCCAACCCAGCGGGTCGCTACGACCTCGCTCGAGAACGGCGCCCCCGCGGACGAATCTTCCCGCCCTCGTCCAGCACTGCCTGACGCACGGCCTCGTCACCGATACCCATACAGCGAGCGACCTGCGTCAGCGTCATCCCGCCCTCGTACAGGGCCGCCGCACGAGCACGCCCCTCGGCGTCCAGGCCGATCACTCGAACGGCAATCCCCTCCCGCCGAGCAAGAACCGGAATCGTGCTCCGGTGCACGCCGTACTTCGCACAGATCGCCCGAACCGGCAACCCCGCCTCATAATCCGCGACCAGCTCGGCCCGCTCCGCCGCCCGCAACCGTGTTTGAGACTGCACCCGATTCTTCGCCATCGGACCGCGCGCATCACGCCGATCCGGCTCCCCCGAGCGCGTACCCCTCCCCTCTCTCCCCCGAAGACCACGGCGAACAAGCGTTGCCACCGCCGGCCGGATGTTTGAGAATCGCCCAGCAAGGTCCACCTGTGACGACGCGGGACATCCATGAACGATGTCCCGCGTCATCAGGATCCGACCGGTGACGCGCGGGAGCCGTCGGCGGCGATCACGCGACGCACCACCTGGCCGCACGCGGCCCCGCCGGCCCCGTCACGGCACGACGTGACCCGCCGCGCGGAACAGCTCGTACCACTCGGCGCGGGTGAGCGGCACGTCCGACCCCTGCGCCGCACCCGCCACCCGCTCCGGCGTCGTCGTCCCGAGCACCACCTGCATCGTGGCCGGGTGGCGTGTGATCCATGCCGTCGCGATCGCGATCGACGGCACGTCGTACCGCTCGGCGAGACGGTCGATGACGGCGTTGAGCTCGGAGTACTCCGGAGACCCGAGGAACGTCCCGGTGAAGAACCCCGCCTGGAAGGGCGACCACGCCTGGACCGTGATGCCGTTCAGCCGGCAGTAGTCGAGCACCCCGACGTCCCGGCTCGTCGACTGGTCGAGGCCCACCATGTTGGCGGCCACGCCCTGCGCGACGAGCGCCGCGTGCGGCAGCGACAGCTGTAGCTGGTTGGCCACGATGGGCTGGGTCACGTGGCGGCGCAGCAGCTCGATCTGACCGGGCGTGTGGTTGGAGACACCGAAGGCGCGCACCTTGCCGGCCGCCGAGAGGTCGTCGAACGCCCGCGCGACCTCCTCGGGCTCCAGCAGCGCGTCGGGCCGGTGCAGCAGGAGGATGTCCAGGTAGTCGGTGTCGAGCGCCGTCAGGGATCCCTCGACCGAGTCCACGATGTGCTCGTAGGAGAAGTCGAAGTACGGCCCCTCACGCACGATGCCGCACTTGGTCTGGATCACCAGCCGCTCGCGCTCCGACGGTGTCAGCCGCATCGCCTCGGCGAAGCGGCGCTCGCAGCCGTGCATCCCGGAGCCGTAGACGTCCGCGTGGTCGACGAACGTGATGCCGGCGTCGAGGGCGGTGCTCACGAGGGTACGGACCTCCTCGTCGGACTTCTCCTGGATTCGCATGAGGCCGAGCACGACGTTCGGCGCGACGATGTCCGTGCCGGGAAGGGTGAAGGTCTTCATTCGCTGCTCCTTTCTTCTCAGGCGCCGGCCGCGCCGAGGCGCGCGATCTCGCCGTCGGACAGGACGAGGTCCGCGGCCCGCACGGAGTCGGCGACGGACTCGGGCCGGGAGGCGCCGGGGATCGGCACGACGACCGGCGCGAGGGCCAGCTCCCACGCGAGCGCTACCTGGAACGGGCTCACCTCGCGCTCCCGGGCGACGTCGAGGAAGGCCGCGAAGTCCGCGCCCAGCTCGCCCGAGCGAGCCAGGGCGATGCCGCCCAGCGGGCTCCACGGGAGGAAGGCGATGCCGAGCTCCGCGCACAGCTCCAGCTCCGGCAGGGAGGAGCGGAAGCGCGGCGAGAACTGGTTCTGCACCGAGACCAGGCGGCCGCCGAGGATCTCGTTCGCCTCGCGGATCTGGTCCGGGTTGGCGTTCGAGATGCCGGCCATCTGGATGACACCCTCGTCGAGCAGGTCCGCGATCGCGCCGACCGAGTCGGCGTACGGGACGGCCGGGTCGGGCCGGTGGAACTGGTACAGGCCGATGGCCTCCACGCCGAGCCGCCGGGCCGAGTCCTTGGCTGCCCTCTTGAGGTAGGAGGGGTCGCCGTTCCGCGTCCAGGAACCGTCACCGGGGCGCAGGTGACCGCCCTTGGTGGCCACGAGGACGTCGTCGGCCGACGAACCGGCCGAGCGCAGCGCGGCGGCGATGAGCTCCTCGTTGTGGCCCACCTCGTCCGCGCCGACGTGGTAGGCGTCGGCGGTGTCGATGAGCGTGACGCCGGCGTCGAGCGCGGCGTGGATGGTGGTGATCGACCGGGCGGTGTCCGGGCGGCCCTCGATCGACATCGGCATACCGCCGAGGCCGATCGGGCCCACCTGCCGGCCGCCGATGCTGCGGGTCTGCATCGTGGTACGTCTCCTTCGTGGTGCGGGAGGTTCGGATCAAGCGTGGGCGGCGCCCGCGGTAGGAGCGGTGCGCGTGTCCCGGTTCGACAGTAGAGAGCGGTAACCTAGAAGTCCAACAACTTCAACTCATGACTCCCAGAAGAAAGGCTGATTAATGGAGCTGCGACAGCTCGAGTACCTCGTCGCACTGGCCGAGGAACGCCAGTTCACCCGGGCCGCCGACCTCACCGGCGTGTCGCAGTCGGGACTCTCCGCCGCCATCCGCAGCCTGGAGGACGAGCTGGGCACCAAGCTGTTCCACCGCACCACCCGCAAGGTGGAGCCCACGGAGGCCGGCTCGGCGCTCCTGCCCTTCGCCCGGTCCATGCTGGGCCAGGCCGCCGCGGCGCGCGACGCCGTCGTCCACCTCTCCCACGAGCTGTCGGGGCAGCTGCGCGTCGGCGCGGAGCAGTGCCTCGGCCTCGTGGACGTGCCCACGATGCTCGAACGGTTCCACCGGCGCCACCCTGGCGTGGAGGTCGAGTTCACCCAGGCCGGCTCGGAGGACCTGCTCACGGGGATCCGCGAGCGCCGGATCGACGTGGCGTTCGTCGCCGGGACGGACCACCTCGGCTCGCTGTCCAGCACACGCATCGGGCACGAGCCGCTGGTCGCGGTGCTGCCGCCGGGGCATCCGCTCGGGTCCCGCGCGTCCGTCGAGCACGGCGAGCTCGCTGCGGAGAGCTTCATCGACTTCCACTCGTCCTGGGGCGTCCGGCAGCTCAACGACGTCGCGTTCGAGACGCGGCGGGTCCACCGGCGGGTGCGGTTCGCGGTCAACGACGTCCACACGCTGCTCGATCTCGTCGCCCGTGGCCTCGGGGTGGCCGTCGTTCCCCGGCACGTGGCGGCGAAGCCGCAGGCGGCCGAGCTGACGACGGTGCCGCTGCGGGGCGACGTGGGCCCGGACTGGGTGGTCTCCCTCGTGACCGCGCCGTCGGCGGCAGACTCCCCCGCGCCGCATCTGGTCGAGCTCGTCCGCGACCTGCCGGCCTACCGCGAGGCCGACGCCGAGCCTGTCGGTGTCCGGTAGGGAGCGCCGCGAAACGGCGTGACGGCCGGGTAACGGCGTGACGCCGGCCCCGACCGACCGTCACTCGCGCAGGATCTGCTGGTACAGCACGTGGTCACGCCACTGGCCGCCGACGTGCAGGTAGCGGGGGGCGTAGCCGAAGCGTTCGAACCCCGCACGGGTCAGGACCGCCTGCGAGGCCTTGTTGTGCGGGAGAGTGCCCGCCTGGAGGCGGTGCAGACCCAGCTCGTCGCGGGCATGGTCGACGAGCACGGTCACCGCGCAGGTCATGAGGCCGCGGCCGGCGAGGCCCGTATCGATCCAGTAGCCGAGGTGCCCGTTCTGGAAGGCGCCGCGCACGATGTCGGCGAGGTTGAGCCGGCCCATGATCTCGTCGCCGGACACCAGCGCGAGGAACAGTCCGCGCCCCGCTGCGGCCTCCCCGAGCTGGTGGTCCAGGACGCGCTCCTGCGCGGTCTCGGTGAAGAAGTCGTCCGGCCGGACAGGCTCCCACGGCTCCAGGTGCGCACGGTTCCGCGTGTAGGCGGCGGCGAGCGCCGCGGCGTCGTCGATGGTCACGTCGCGGAGCACGACGTCGTCGGACAGAGACACGGCGAGCGGCATGCGCTCGATCCTAGGGAACGCCGGTGACAAAACTCATCACCACTTCACCCCCTACTTCACCCGATCCTGGCTTCTGTCAACATATGCCCGACCGTAATCTCGACAGAAGCAGACACGGGCACGACGAGCCCGGTCACGACCCTTTGAAGACGGCGGCCGAACCATGCGTTTCACCAGCAGCGACGTCCCTAGTTCCCGGCCGGGACGCTACCCGGCAGCCGCGGTGGTCGGCGTCATCACCACCGCGTTCCTCGTGGCGGGCCTGGCAACCGCCCCGGCCTCGGCCGCTCCGGCGACCACTCTCGGCGCCGCGTCCGCGGTGTCCGCACGGCCGGCCGCGGTCGTCACCCCCGCCGCGACGTCCACGGACCCCCCAGCGACCGTGAGCAGCGACCCGCTCCCCACGGTCCAGATCAACGGGGTCGCCTGGACCCAGGTGGTCGCCGGCGACACCGTGTACGTGGGCGGGAGCTTCAGCTCCGCACGCCCGGCCGGGGCCTCGCCGGGCACGAACGAGGTGCCGCGCGGCAACCTCCTCGCCTACGACCTGGCCACCGGAGAGCTCGACACCACGTGGTCCCCGACGGTGAACGGGGAGGTGAAGGGACTCACGCTGTCCCCGGACGGGAGCGTGCTGTACGCCGTCGGCTCGTTCACGTCGGTCGACGGCACCACCCGCTACCGGTCCGCCGCGTTCGACACGGCCACCGGAGCGCTGACCTCGTTCCGCCCCTCGGTCAACGGCCCGGTCTACGCCGTGGCGGTCTCCGGTGACGACGTCTTCCTCGGTGGCGCCTTCTCCAGCGTGAACAACACCGCGCGCTCCCGGGTCGCCGCCGTGGACGCGGCCACGGGCGCGACGACGCGCCCCTTCGCCGCGACGGTCGGCAACCGGTCGGTCCAGGCGATCACCGCCGCGCCCGACGGCAGCTCGGTGGTGATCAGCGGCAACTTCACCACGGTGAACGGATCCTCCGCCCCGGGCTACGGGCTGGCGCGGCTGGACGGCACCACGGGTGACCTCCTCCCGCTCCCCGTCAACGACGAGGTGCGCAACGCGGGCGACAAGGCGGCGATCCTCTCCCTGGCCGCGGACGACGACTACTTCTACGGCACCGGCTACCACTATGGCGGCAACGGCAACGTCGAGGGCTCGTTCGCGGCGTCCTGGGACACGGGCGAGCTGGTCTGGCTCGAGGACTGCCACGGCGACACCTACTCCATCGCCCCGTTCAAGGGAGTCGCCTACCAGGCCAGCCACAAGCACTACTGCGGGAACAGCGGCGGCTTCCCGGAGACGAGCCCCCGCTCGTACCAGCACGGGACCGCGGTCACCCTCACGGTCGAGGGCACGAACACGGCTGACATCTTCGGCTATCCCGACCACCCCGGCACGCCGCGCCCCGAGTTCCTCAACTGGTACCCGGACTTCACGGTCGGCACGTACACGGGGCTGGACCAGGGTCCGTGGCACGTGACCGCGGCCGACGACTACGTGCTGTACGGCGGCGAGTTCCTCCGCGTGAACAACGAGCCCCAGCAGGGACTCGTCCGGTTCGCGGTGCGGGAGGTGGCGCCAAACGCCGACGGCCCGCGCCTCGGCGGCAGTGCGTTCTCGCTGAACGCTGTGTCGCCGGCGGCCGGCGTCGTCCGGCTGACCTGGCCGGGGAACCACGACCGGGACGACAAGACCCTGACCTACACCGTCTACCGCGACACGTCCTCCGCGCCCCCGGTGGCCGAGCTGGACGTCACCGCGAGCTTCTGGGAGACCCAGCCCCTCGCGACCCTCGACGTGGAGGCCGTGCCGGGCTCGACACACCGCTACGCGGTCGTCGCACGTGACTCGTCGGGCAACTCGGCCTGGTCCGACTGGGTGGACGTCACCGTGGCCGAGGGCGAGCCCCTCGGCACCTACGCGCGGGACGTGCTGCAGGACGGCGCCACCCACTACTGGCGCATGGGCGGGACCTCGGACCCGGTGGTCGACCTCGCCGGCACCGACGACCTGACCTCCGGGACCCGGGTCACGTTCGGCGCGGCCGGGGCACTCGCCGACGACACCGACACGGCGGTCACCACCGACGGCACGATCGACTCCCGCTCCTGGACCAGCGGCACGGCACGGCCCGGGCCGCAGGAGCTCAGCATCGAGACGTGGTTCCGCACCACCACGGCGGGCGGCAAGCTCGTCGGCTTCGGCAACCGCGGGAGCCGGTCGACGTCGACCACCGCCGACCGGCACCTCTACGTCGACTCCACCGGCCGGCTCGTCCTCGGCGTCCGCCCCGGCGCGACCCGGACCGTCACCTCGCCGACCCCCGTGACCGACGGCGCATGGCACCACGCCGCCGGCACGCTCGGCCCCGACGGGCTGCGCCTCTACCTCGACGGGGAGCTCGTCGCCGTCGACACGGACGTCACGGGCGCGCAGTCGTACAACGGCTACTGGCGTGTCGGCGGGGACAACCTCGACGGCTGGTCACCCACGTCCCCGAACCGCAACTTCACCGGGGACATCGACGAGGTCGCCGTCTACGAGCACGTGCTCACGCCCGAGCAGGTCTCGCTGCACCACGTCGTCGGGCTGACGGGCGAGGGCCCGAACCAGCCGCCGGTCGCCGAGGCCGAGCTCACCATGGAGGACCTCACCCTCGCCGCCGACGCGAGCGCGAGCACCGACCCGGACGGCGAGATCGCGTCCTACGCCTGGGACCTCGGGGACGGCAGCACCGACACCGGAGCCACCATCGAGCACACGTACGCCGCGGCGGGGACCTACGAGGTCACCGTCACGGTCACCGACGACGACGGCGCCACCGACACCTTCACGCAGGAGGTCGCCGCGACCGAGCCGCCGCCGCCCGACACGGCGCTCGCGCGCGACGCCTTCGCCCGAACCGTCGCGGACGGCTGGGGAACGGCCGACACCGGCGGCGTCTGGGCCCTGGGGGGCTCCGCCTCCCGCTTCTCGGTCGACGGCACCGCGGGCACGCTCTCGATGGCCGGCGGGCTGACGCTGTCGGCCGAGCTCGACGACGTGTCCGCCACCGCCACCGACCTCACCCTGCGCACGTGGGCCGACGAGGCGCCGTCGGGCAACACCTACCTGACCGTGCAGGGGCGCCGCGTCGGGGGCGACCACCTGGGCGGCCGGCTCAAGATCTTCCCGGACGGCCGCGTCGACCTGCACACGGTCCGGAACGGCACGCCGCTGGCGGGCGGGACCGTCGACGGGCTGGCGTTCGCGGCCGGTGACCCGCTGCTCGTGCGGGTCGAGGTGTCGGGCACGTCGCCGACCACGGTCCGGGCGCGGGTGTGGGCCGAGGGCAGCCCGGAGCCGACGACGTGGCAGGTGACCTCCAGCGACACCACCGCGGCGCTGCAGGCCGCGGGGTCGGTGGGCGTCAACATCTACACGGGCGGCGCGACCGCGTCGTCCTGGGCGTTCGACGACCTGCTCGTCATGGAACCGGAGGACTGACGGGGCCTGCGCGACACGGCGCGCGCCGCCGGGCGAAGGCCCGGCGGCGCGCGCAAGCGCTCCCACGGCCGCCCGGCGCGCCGGGTCCCGTCAGGTGCCCGCCGCGTGCTGCTCGCTCGCCGCGATCTCCTTCTCGAGCTCGCCACGCAGCGCGGCCACAGCCTTCTTGTCGGGGTGCAGGTCCAGCGCCCGCAGGTGCTGCTTCGCCTCGAAGGGCCGGCCCGCCTCGAGCGCAGCGCGCACCAGGTGCGGCCCCACCTCGAGCGTGTGGTCCCGGACCCGCCAGTGCCCGACGCCGAGGCCCAGCGCCTCCACCGGCATCCCGGCCTCGCGCAGGACGGCGAGCCCCTCGGCGAGCGCCCGGCCCTCGGGGTCCCGCTCGGCGGCCGTGGTGAAGCGCCGCACGGCGGCCTCCGGGTCCTCCGCGAGCGACAGCCGCCCGAGCTCCACCAGGGCGTACCAGCCCCGCGGGTTCCCGGCGATCTCCTCCGCGAGCGCCCAGACGGCCAGGTCGGCGTCCTGGCGGCGGTGCTCGGCGGCGGTGGGCTCGTCCTCGGTGTCGCGCAGCGGGTCGAGCTCGCCGTGCCCGTCGCCTCCACGGCGTCGCACGATCTCCGCGAGCGCTCCGAACGCCTCGGCGTTGTTGGGGTCATCGGCGAGCTGTGCTCGCAACGCGTCCTCGTGGATGGCATCTCCTCGTCGTGGGGCCGACGGCGACCGGCGACGGGAACCGACGGTGGAGGCAGAGGTAGGCCGACGGATGAGCTGGCGGAGCCGTTGCATCAGGGCCATGCCTTTGACCCTACAGGGGACGGCAACGGCCGGCCGCTGAAGGTCGTGGCATGGTATCTCGTCCACGGCGGCGAGCAATTAGTCCGTTTGTGGACTCCGTACAACTGGCGCCGTATTCTCGCTCCGTGCCTGCTTCGCCCAAGACCTCACCGTCGAGCGCCGCCGCGGCCCGCCGCAAGGCCGGCCGTGAGGCGGCCAACGGCGAGAACCTGCAACGGGTCCGCGACGCGAGCGGCAAGCTGACCTCCGCGACGCTGAAGCGTCTCGACGAGAGCTTGTCCTGGTACCGCAACCTGCCCGCGGAGGACCGTTCGTACGTGGGCCTGGTCGCGCAGGCCGGTGTCAACGCGTTCATCACGTGGTTCGCCGACCCGGCCCACCCGCCGCACGGCGTGGACAAGATGTTCTCGGCCGCTCCCCCGGAGCTGACGCGCACGATCTCGCTGCAGCAGACGTTGCAGCTGGTGCGCTGCGGCGTCGACGTCGTGGAGGAGATGTCGGACCAGATCGCCGCACCGGGGGGCGAGCGGGAGCTTCGCGAGGCGGTGCTGCGCTACTCGCGCGAGGTCGCGTTCTCGGCCGCGGAGATCTATGCGCGCGCCGCGGAGGTGCGCGGGGCCTGGGACGCCCGCCTGGAGGCGCTGGTCGTGGACGCCCTGGTGCGCGGGGACGGGAACGACGCGCTGCGCAGCCGCATGTCGGCGCTGGGGTGGAGCGGGAAGGGCGGCACGCTCGTCGTCGTCGGCTCCACGAATCCCGGCCTGGACGAGGTGCGCGCCGCCGAGCTGCGGCGCGCGGCGCGGCGCAGCGCGGGTGACGCCTTGGTGGGGATCCACGGCGACCGCCTGGTCCTGGTGCTCGGCGGCGAGGGTGATCTCGTCGAGGCGGCGACCAACCTGCTGGGCCGGTTCGGGCCGGGTCCGGTGGTGATCGGGGCCGGTGTGTCGGGCCTGGACGACGCCGCGCGCTCGGCGCGCTCCGCGCTGGCCGGCATGGCCGCCGCGCCGGCGTGGCCCCAGGCCCCGCGCCCCGTCATGGCGGACGACCTGCTCCCGGAGCGGGTCCTGACGGGCGACGAGTCGGCCCGCCGCACGCTCGTGACCCAGGCGTACGCGCCGCTGGCGCAGGCTGGCGGGTCGGTCCTGGAGACCCTGTCGGCGTACCTGGGGACGGGACGGTCCCTGGAGGCCGCTGCCCGCCGCCTGTACGTGCACCCCAACACGGTGCGCTACCGGCTGCGCAAGGTCTCCGAGATCACCGGCTGGGACCCGCTCGACGCGCGCGAGTCGTTCGTGCTGCAGGTCGCGCTGGCGCTGGGGCAGCTGGGAGAGCCGGGCGAGCAGTGACCGTCGCCCGCGGACGCGAAAACTCCCGCCCGCGAGCGGTCCTGCCTTGTAGACATCCCACAAACGCCTTCCGGAAGGTTGGTACGCGTCGCGACGTCCCGGTTTGACTTCGCGTTGGCAGAGTGGACGAGTGCTCGCCGTCGTCTGCCCTGGACAGGGCTCTCAGACCCCCGGGATGCTCAGCCCTTGGCTGGAGCTGCCCGGCGTTCCCGACCTGCTCTCCGCCGCCTCCGAGGCCGCGGAGACGGACCTCGTGGCCCACGGCACGACGTCGGACGCGGACACGATCCGCGACACGGCGGTCGCCCAGCCCCTGATCGTCGCGTCCTCGCTCCTCGCGCTGCGCGTGATCCTGGAGGGCCGGGACGCGGCGGACGTCGTGGACGTCACGGCGGGGCACTCGGTCGGTGAGCTCGCCGCGGCGGGCGTGGCCGGCGTGGTGTCCGACGCCGGGGCGGCCGGGCTGGTCTCGGTGCGTGCCCGCGCGATGGCGAAGGCCGCCGCGGCGGCGCCGTCGGGCATGAGCGCCGTGGTGGGCGGCACCCCGCAGGACGTGCTCGCCGCGATCGAGGCCGCCGGGCTCTGGCCGGCGAACGTCAACGGGGGCGCCCAGGTCGTCGCCGCGGGCGGGACGGACGGCCTCGCCCGGCTCTCCGAGAACCCGCCCGAGCGCGCCCGCGTGATCCCGCTGCAGGTCGCCGGCGCGTTCCACACGCCGTTCATGGACGCCGCCCGCGCCGAGTTCGAGCCGGTCGCGACCGGCTTCCCCGGCACCGCGGACCCCGTCCTGCCGTTCCTCGCCGACCTCGACGGCGCGGCCTACGCCGGGGGCGGGCACGGGCACGGCACGGCCGCCGCCGTGCTGTCGAACCTCGCCCGGCAGGTGACCGCTCCGGTCCGCTGGGACCTGGTCATGGAGACCCTCTCGGCGCGCGGCGTGACCGGGATGCTGGAGCTCGCGCCGGGCGGCGTCCTGACCGGACTCGCCAAGCGCGGCCTCAAGGGCGTAGAAACTGTGGCAGTGAAGTCGCCCGACGACGTAGCCGCCGCCCGTGACCTCATCGCCCGCCACAGCGCCGCCGGCGGCGTGGGTGGCACCACGCCCGCCGGCACGACATCCGGAGCAGCACAGTGACACTCCTGCAGCAGTCCCAGACCACCCGGTACTCCCGCGTCCTCGCCATCGGCGCGGAGCGCGGCGAGAACGTCGTCACCAACGACGACATCGCCGGCCCCATCGACTCGTCCGACGAGTGGATCCAGCAGCGCACCGGCATCATCACCCGGCGCCGCGCGGGCGCCGACCGCGACGTGCTCGACATGTCCGAGGCCGCGTCCCGCAAGGCGCTCGACGCCGCGGGGCTCACCGGCGCCGACATCGACGCCGTGATCGTCTCCACCATCACCCACATGCACATGACGCCGTCGGCGGCCTCGATCCTGGCCGACCGGATCGGCGCCACCCCGGCGGCCGCCTTCGACATCTCGGCCGCGTGCGCCGGGTACACGTACGGCATCGGCCAGGCAGACGGCCTCGTGCGCTCCGGCCTCGCCCGGAACGTCCTCGTGATCGGCGCCGAGAAGCTCTCGGAGATCGTCGACCCGACCGACCGCTCCATCTCGTTCCTGCTGGGCGACGGCGCGGGGGCCGCGATCGTCGGCCCCTCGGACACCCCCGGGATCGGCCCGACGGTGTGGGGCTCGGACGGCTCCAAGCACACCGCCATCCGGCAGACGCACTCGTGGCAGGAGTGGCGCGAGGACTCCTCGCTCGGCTGGCCCACGCTCCGCCAGGACGGTCCCACCGTGTTCAAGTGGGCGTCCTTCCAGATGGCCCCCGTCGCCGCCAAGGCCATGGCCGACGCGGGCGTCACGCCCGAGGACGTCCAGGTGTTCGTGCCGCACCAGGCGAACATGCGCATCATCGACCAGCTCATCAAGCAGCTGAAGCTGCCCGAGTCGGTCGTCGTCGCACGCGACATCGCTGACACCGGCAACACGTCGGCCGCCTCCATCCCGCTCGCGACGGCGCGCCTCCTGGAGGAAGGCACCGCCAGGTCGGGCGACATCGCCCTGCAGATCGGCTTCGGGGCGGGCCTCGTGTACGCCGCACAAGTAATCGTCCTGCCGTAACCTTCGCTTCGGGCTTCTCGCCTCCGGAGCCACCGGGACGCGAGAGCCAGAGCTAGTCCCCCGGGGAGCCCAGCTCCCACCGAGAAGAAAAGGAAGTCCCATGGCCAACACCGAGCAGGAGATCCTCACGGGCCTCGCCGAGATCGTCGCCGAGGAGACCGGCCTCGAGGTCGGTGACGTCGAGCTGGAGAAGTCCTTCACCGACGACCTCGACATCGACTCCCTGTCGATGATGACCATCGTCACGCACGCCGAGGACAAGTTCGGTGTCCGTATCCCCGACGAAGAGGTCAAGAACCTCGCGACCGTCGGCGACGCCGTGAGCTACATCAAGGGCGCCCAGGACTGAGCCCGTGGTTCCGCGCAGGGCGGAGGCCGAGGAACGGCACCCGCCCGCGGCGGAACCGGCAGGCGCGGTCCTCGAAGGGTTCGGACCGAGGTAGTCGCTCGCCTTCTTTCGTCCGACGACGGTCTGGCCGCCTTCCGCTCGGAAGGTGCGCCGGGACCGTCGTCGGACCTCAACTCAGCACAGCACCACCTACCCAGGAGAGAGACCTCATGACCTCCGCACGCGACGTCGTCGTCACCGGCCTCGGCGCCACCACCCCGCTCGGCGGGGACGTGCCGTCCACCTGGGAGGCCGCGCTCGCCGGGGAGTCGGGCGCACATACCCTGGACAACGACTGGGCCGAACGCTACGAGATCCCCGTGTCCTTCGCGGCCACCGTCAAGGTGAAGCCGGACACGGTGCTCAAGCGGCCCGAGATCAAGCGCATGGACCCGTCGGCGCAGTACGCGATCATCGCCGCACGCGAGGCGTGGAAGGACGCCGGCGAGCCCGAGGTCGACGGCGAGCGGCTGGGTTCCGTCGTGTCGTCCGGGATCGGTGGCGTCTGGACGCTGCTCGACGGCTGGGACACGCTGCGGGAGCGCGGCGCCCGCCGCATGCTGCCCATGACGGTGCCGATGCTCATGCCGAACTCCCCCACCGCCTACGTGTCGCTCGAGCTGGGTGCCAAGGCCGGCGCGCACGCGCTGGTGTCGGCCTGCGCGTCGGGCGCCGAGGCCATCGGCTACGGCGCGGAGATGATCCGCACGGGCCGGGCCGACGTCGTCGTCGCCGGCGGCACCGAGGCCACCATCCACCCGATGCCGATCGCGGCGTTCGCCGCCTCGCGCACGCTGTCGCTGCGCAACGACGACCCCGAGGGCGCCTCGCGCCCGTACGACATCGACCGGGACGGCTTCGTCGTCGGTGAGGGCTCGGCCGTGGTCGTGCTGGAGAGCGCCGAGCACGCGGCCGCACGCGGCGCGCGGGTGTACGCGAAGGTCGCCGGCGTCGGGCTGTCGTCCGACGCCTACCACATCACCTCGCCCGACCCGGACGGCACGGGGCAGGTCACGGCGATGCGCGCGGCGCTGGAGGACGGCGGCGTGACCGCGGCCGACCTCGTGCACATCAACGCGCACGCCACCTCGACCAAGGTGGGCGACCTGACCGAGACCGCCTCGATCCGGCACCTGTTCGGAGCCGACGCCGACCACGTGCAGCTCTCCGCGACGAAGTCGATGACCGGGCACCTGCTCGGCGGCGCCGGGGCGCTCGAGACCGTGTTCACGGTGAAGGCCGTGGCGGAGCGCCTCGCGCCGCCGACCATCAACGTGGCGAACCCGGACCCGGACCTCCAGGTGCCGCTCGTGCGCGACGACCCGATGAAGCTGCCGGGCGGCGACATCGCGGCGATCAACAACTCGTTCGGCTTCGGTGGTCACAACGTGGCGTTGCTGATCACCAACTGAGGTGCTGAACTCCGGCCGAGGTCAGCAGACCTCGGCCGGAGTCAGCCGAGCAGCGGGTGAGGTCGGCCGGACAGTGGCTGAGGTCGGCCGACGTGGTGGAGAGCCGGCCGGCCGGCGGCCGGGCTCAGCCGACCTGGTGGAGCCACCGGACCGGGGCGCCCGCCCCGGCGTGACGGAAGGGCTCGAGCTCGTCGTCCCAGGCCGCACCGAGGGCCAGGCCCAGGGCTTCCCGGACCGCGTGGGGCTCGGCGTTCTCGAGGGCGGCGCGAATGCGGTCCTCGGGGATGACGACGTTGCCGTGGACATCCGTCATCGCATAGAAGATGCCCAGGTCCGGGGTGTGCGACCACCGGGCGCCGTCGACGCCCTGGCTCGGTTCCTCGGTCACCTCGTACCGCAGGTGGTCCCATCCGCGCAGGGCGGACGCCAGCTTGGCGCCCGTCCCTTGCGGCCCCTGCCATGAGTATTCGGTTCGGTACAGCCCGCGCCCTGCGGGTTGCGGTGTCCAGTCCATCGCGACGCGCAGATCCAGGACCCCGCCTGCCTGCCACTCGATGTGCGGACAGAGGGCACGGGGCGCAGAATGCACGAACAGCACGCCACGAACAATTCCGCCGGCCATGTCTTCCTCCCTGGTCGAGGCACGTCTTCCCCTACGTCCCTCACCGGGTGGTGACTCTGTGGCCGAGCGTCATGCGTGGCGTCCGCGAGCACTTCTCCGTCCGCAGCCCATCCTGCACGACTCCCCGGCCACGCGCACGCGAAGTAGCGTGCTGGCGGCGAGAAATTTCAGTAATCCGACAACTTTCGGCTCCACATTACCGCTTTAACGGACTTACTGGACAAGTGTCCAAGTAGATTGCAGGGTATCCACCACACCCCCCCCTTCTCCGCGTCAGAGCTGCGCGCGGAGCTCGCGCATGGCTTCCTTGCGGGCCTCGCGCTCGAGCCGGTCCAGGTAGAGCTTGCCGTCGAGGTGGTCACACTCGTGCTGGAGGCAGCGGGCCATCAGACCCTCGCCGGAGACCTCGACCTCGTTGCCGTCCAGGTCGGTGCCGACCACGCGCGCATAGTTCGCGCGGACGGTCGGGTACCAGAGGTTCGGCACGGACAGGCAGCCCTCGCCGCCGTCCTGCGTCTCCTCCCCCAGCTCCACGACGGTCGGGTTGAGCACGTACCCGATCTCGCCCTCGATGTTCCACGAGAACGCCCGCAGGCTGACCCCGATCTGGTTCGCGGCCAGCCCGGCACGGCCCTCGGTGTCGACGGTCTCCACGAGATCGGCCACGAGCCCGCGCACGCGGTCGTCGATCCTCGTGATCCGGTCGCAGGGGGTCCGCAGGACGGGGTCGGGCATCACCCGGATCTCACGCATAGCCATAACGGCAGATTCTCCCACGCCCCACCGATCCCGCGAAAAATCCCCTCCCCCGGCACCGCTCCGGACCTGGGGTCGGCCACGCCGTCGTGCAGGGTGGCAGCGTGACCGGCCTGAGCCGCGTGACGCACCGTCGGGTTCCGAAGCTCCTGCGCACCACGGATTTACCGGGTCCGCACGGTAGGATCCTGCTGCGGCACGTGCCGGCCCGCAGGGCCTGATGGGGTGCCGCACGCCCCGTTAGCTCAGTCGGTCAGAGCAGCGAACTCATAATTCGTCGGTCCTGGGTTCAAGTCCCAGACGGGGCACCTGTGGCCCGGAGTCCGGAACACGACAACGCAAAAGCCCAGATCGGGAATGGTTCTCCGACCTGGGCTCTGGGCTCCCCCGACTGGACTTGAACCAGTGACCTGCCGATTAACAGTCGGACGCTCTGCCAGCTGAGCTACGGGGGATCGTGCGCCTGTGCGGTGTCCCGCCCGGCGACGTGCAAAAGAGTAACAGGTCCGGCGCGGTGGCTTCGAATCGAATGCGCACCCCCGGACGGCGACGTCGCTCACACCGGCAGGCCGACCGCCGCGCGGGCGCGAGACTCCGCCGCGTCGACCGCCCCGGCGACCTCGGGATCGCGCAGGTCGAGGTCCCCGCCCCCCACCACCTGGGAGAACATCTCCCCGTCCGCCCTGCGCCGCACGGCGACCCGTGCGGACCGTCCGTCCGGCAGGTCCACCGGCGCGGCGTGCACCACGGACCACTGCACCCGTTCGCGCAGCGTCTGCGGGAACGTGCTGCGCCTGCCGGGCGCGAGCCTCAGCACGAGCGGCGCGCCGCCGTCGACCCACTCGACAGTGATGGTGCCGCTCTCGGGGTCGGCGGCCGCACGGTCGACGTCGCACCACTCGCGGTCCACGACGACGTCGCCGCCGGCCGTCACGACCAGGGCGGCACGGGACGCGACCGCCCAGCCACCGCCGTCGAGCTCGGTGCCGGCCAGCGGCCGGTCCGCGCCGTGCGTGCGCAGAGCGGTGCGGACGGCATCGGGCAGGCGCAGGAACATTCCCATGGGCGACACGCTACTGCGCGGTGGCCGGTGCGTCGTCGTCGGCCGCGCCGTCGCCGGCCCCACCTGCCGCGGCATCGCCGCCGCCCGGTCCGGGACGACGCCGCAGGCGGCTGAACACCGCCCACGAGACCGCCGTCAGCGGCACCGCGATCACCGCGCCCAGCAGCCCGGCCAGCACCGTCCCGCAGGTGATCGCGAGGGCCATCGCCACCGGGTGCAGGTTCACCTGCTTGCCGGTGATGAGGGGCTGGAGCACGTTGGCGTCGATCTGCGCGATGACGGTCATCCCGACGGCGACGATCACGGCCGTGGTCGGCCCGACGGTGGCGAGGGTGACGACCGCGCTGATGATGATGGCCGCCACCGGGCCGACCATCGGCACGAACACCGCGAGGAACACCACCACCGTCAGGGGCAGCGCGAGCGGGGAGCCGACGACCGTCAGGAAGATCCCGGCCATGACCGCGTCGGCGAGCGCCACGAACGCGATGCCGCGCGTGTAGCCGGAGAAGGTGCGCCAGCCGACCTTGCCGGCGGTCTCCCAGCGGCCCTGCACGTGGGTGGGGAGCTGTGCGACGAACCAGTGCCACATGGCGCCGCCGCCGGTCAGGAAGAAGATCGTGACGAACATGGCCAGGACGACGACGGTGGTCCCGGTGGCGGCGGCGTTCGCGCCCTGGAGGGCCTGGTCGATGAGTGCCCCGCTGTTCTCCTCGAACCAGGTGCCCCCGTCGCTGAGCCAGTCCGCGCTGGTGCCGACGTCGAGGGGGAGCGACGCGGCCAACGAGTCGAGGCCGGTGGTGAGCCGGTCGAGCAGTTCCTCGGAGCGTCCCGCGACGGACAGCACGACGTAGGTGGTCAGGCCGCCCATGACGGCGAGCAGCGTGAGCAGGGACGCGATCATCGCGAGACCGCGCGGGAGGGCACGGTCGTAGAGGTTGCCGAGCGGGAGCAGGACGGCGGTGAGCACGAGCGCCAGGTAGACCGCGACGAACGCGATCTGCACGAGGCTGACCAGGTAGACCACCAGAGCGATCGCGACGGCGATCCCGACGAGCCGCCAGGCGGCGTCGCCGGCGCTGCGCAGCCAGGAGCGGTCCGGCCCGGCGGCAGCGGACTCCGCGGCAGCAACCCCGGGCTCAGCAACCCCGGGCTCAGCGGCCCCGGGTGCGACGGCGGTCGTGGCGGGGTCGGCAGCCGTGCTCGGCTCGTCCGGGCCGGCGTTCCGTACCGGCGCGTGGGTGGTCATGACCGTTCCTGTCCTCGTCGTGTTCTCGGGGCTGCCGGGCCGCGCGGACGGGCCGCGGGCGCAACGGAGGAAATGTATCGGTTTGCCGGTCTTCGAGACAGCGCAGCCCGCGGTGCGGCGCCGAGCGCGCCGCACGGTCCGTCGCAGCGTCGGCGACGGGGCGCCGCCGCACGGGCAGGCCGGGTGAGGACCGGCCCCGTCAGGCGCCGGCCGCGGTCAGCCGCCCGTGCAGCGCGAGCGCGGACAGGTCCGTCAGCGAGGCCACCTGGTCGACGACCACGCGCAGCCGCCCGGCGTCGTCGGCCGCGTCCTTCCAGTCCGCCGCGAACGCCGGCTCCAGCTCGTCCGGCGCGCGGTCGGCGAGCACGTGCACCAGGTCGGTGAGGATCTCGCGCTCGTGCTCGTACCGCGGCTCCATCCCGCGAGGAGCCATCACGTAGGCGACGGCGATCCCCTTGAGCGCGAGGATCTCGAGCTCGGTCTCCTCCGGCACCATGAGCCGCGCCGCGTACCGCCGCAGCGGACCGTCGCCGAACTCGGCGCGCGTCGCCGCCACCGCCGCGCCCGCGAACCGGCCGATCAGCTGGCTCGTCATGTCCTTGAGCGACGCCAGCGCCCGCCGCGACCCGTCGTAGGCGCGCAGCAGGTAGCCCTCGCCGCGCAGGTAGTCCTGCAGGCGCCAGATCGCGGCGTCGACGGCGTCGGTCGAGTACCACTCGCCGTACCAGTCGCGCACGTACCCGGCCACGCGCGCCCGCTCCTCGGCGTGCGCCATGAGGTCGAGGTCGATGCGGCCGGCGACCACACCGTCCTCGACGTCGTGCACCGAGTAGGCGACGTCGTCGGCCAGGTCCATGACCTGCGCTTCCAGGCACTTGACCCCCACGGACGCACGCTCGCGGAGCCAGGTGAACACCGGCACGTCGTCGGCGTAGACGCCGAACTTGCGGCTCGGCCGGCCGTCGGGCCGCTCGGGCCCGGACCCGTACGTCCACGGGTACTTCACGCTCGCGTCGAGGGTCGCCCGCGTCAGGTTCAGCCCGACGGGACGCCCGTCCTGGGTGAAGACCTTCGGCTCGAGCCGGGTCAGCAGCCGCAGCGTCTGGGCGTTCCCCTCGAACCCGCCGATCTGCCCGGCCAGCTCCGCGAGCGCCGTCTCGCCGTTGTGCCCGAAGGGCGGGTGGCCGAGGTCGTGCGTGAGGCAGGCCGTGTCGACGACGTCGGGGTCGCAGCCGAGGCTGCGGCCGGTCTCCCGGCCGACCTGCGCGACCTCGAGCGAGTGGGTGAGGCGGGTGCGCACGAAGTCGTCGTGCCCGGCGCCGAGCACCTGGGTCTTGGCGCCGAGGCGGCGCAGGGCGGAGGAGTGCACGACGCGGGCGCGGTCGCGTTCGAAGGGGGTGCGCGTGACGGACTTGGGCGGCTCCGTGACCCACCGCTCGGCGTCGTGGTCGGTGTACGACGCCGGAGCGGTGGGCACGGGTGTCTCGTTCACGTCCACCAGGCTAGTCCTCGTGACGAACGTTCCCGGCCAGGGGGTGGGACGAGCGGCCCGGCCGTCGCGCGGTCCCTGCCACGGCGGACGGGACGGGCGGTGTCCGGTGGCGGGCGGGCGTGGCTCGCCGGTGCGGCGTGTCAGCCACGATGACCTCGGCCACGCCCCACCTGGAACGCCAGTTCGACGGTGGCCGACTCGCGCTCACCGAGCGCCTGCGTGGCGCGCAGCGTGTAGTCGCCCGTACGGAGCCGGGGGTGCAGGCTGGCGGTCCAGGTGCCGTCGCCGTCCACGACCGCGCTGACCTGGCGGTCGTCGTGGGGCCGGGGCCGCTGGTGGTGCCGGTTGCGGCCGGGGTGTTCGCGGTCGGTGCGTTCGATCGTGACGTCCACGGTGGCGCCCGGGGTGCCGGTGCCCGTGACCGCGCGCAGGTGCCGGACGCGGTCGCCGTCGGACAGGTCGGGGGCGAGGTCGTCGAGGTCGGCGCGGCCCGTGAGCCATTCCTCGGGGCCGGTCGGGTGGTCGATGACGCGGGTCTCGCCGACGCAGCCGTGCCAGCCGTTGGTGGCGTGGTCGTCGACCCAGTCGGTGCCGATGAGCCACGGCATGTCCTGCTCGATGCTGTGCCCGAGGGTGTCACCGGCGTTGCGCAGGACGGGGGCGCCGTCGACGTACATCGTGGTGGTGCTGTCGGCCGGGTCGTTGACGAGCGCGACGTGGACCCACCGGTCCAGGATGATCTCGCCGGACCAGGCGGTGCGGTCGCCCTTGGTGGTCTCGACGGGGACCTCGGTCCACTGGAACTCCTTGAGGTTGGAGAGTCCGAGTGCGACGGGTGAGGCGGTGTAGTCCCACCGCGACCAGGGCATGCCGGGCAGGCGGGAGCGGTTGCCGGACCGGACCAGGGCCTTCATCCAGGCGTTGGTGTCCTCGGTGAAGCCGCCGTCGATCTTGAGGAACGTCTCGATCGTGTAGCCGTTCGCGAGGTCGACGTCGTTCACGGGGGCGTCGGCGTCCGTGGCGAGGTAGCTGAGGCGCTGCGCGGTCTTGTCGGAGCCGGCGAAGCAGACGGCCGCGCCGTCCGAGGAGAGCGGGTGGACCCCGTCGTGGGTGACGGTGACGTCCTCGACCTGCGCCGTCGGCGATCCGGACTCGCTGATCGGCACGCGGTGCATGTCGTTGTCGCCGGCGACGTCGGGGACGACGGCGTGCTCGGGCAGGACACCGTCCAGGCCGCCGAAGCGCCAGTGGGCGAGGGTGCCGTCCACGCGCGGGTAGTCGCCGGTGGAGGCGGGCGGCTGGGTCGTCACCGGGTCGGGGCCGTCGAACCCGTCGAGGAGCAGGTCACGAGCGCGCTGCGTGAGGGACGGCTCGTCGGGCGTGCCGGGGCCGAACTCCGGGGCGAAGCCGCCGAACCGGTCGGCGAAGTCGATGTCGATCGTGAACTGCTGGTTCGGGCCCTCGAGGAACGGCTGGTCGTAGGCGGTCAGGGAGGCCTGCGGCTTCCAGGTGACCCACGGGGAGGCGGTCTGCATCGAGATGCGGTCGTTGGTCAGGTCGAACTCGAGCAGTCCGAGGTAGCCGTTCCCGCCGTCGTACGCCATCTGGTAGTCGACGAGGATCTGTGTGACCTCGTGGCCGGCGTCGTTCAGGCGGGTCTGGCGGGCGGCACCGTGGAAGTGGCCGTTGAACGTGAGGAAGATCTGGTCGTTCGGGGCGATCAGCTCGTCCCACAGCTTGAGGCCGTACTCGGTGTCCTTGGCCGTGGTGCCGTCGGTGTCGACGTCGATCAGGGAGTGGGTGGTGAGGATGACGGGCAGCGCGGGGTGGCTGTCGATCACCTCGTTCGCCCAGGCGATGGTGGTGTCCGACGCACGCCACGTCATGGCGAGCACGAGGAACTCCTGCCCCTCGGCCTCGAACACGTGGTACTCGCTGAGCCCGGTCGGGTCGCTGCCGCCGTAGGTCTCGTTGCGCACGGCACGCTCCGGGCCGAACCAGTCGAGGTACGGCTCGGCGTCGAGGTCGTAGTCCTCGTCGGTGAGACGGTCGTCGGAGTTGCGCACGTCGTGGTTGCCGGGCAGGACCGAGTACGGCAGGGACGCGTCCTCGAGGGTGCGCATCGCCGTGTCGGCGACCCGCCACTCGTTCTCCACGCCCACGCGGTCGACGACGTCGCCCAGGTGCGTGGTGAAGGGGATGCGGAGCTCGTCCTGCACGTCGGCGAGCCACTGCGTCTGCACCTGGTACGGGTCCGAGCCGTAGCGCGGTACGAACTGGTCCCCCGAGTAGCGCGAGTAGAACTGCGTGTCCGGGAGGACGGCGAGGGTGAAGCGGGAGGCGTCGTCGGCCGCCACGCTGACAGCGGTGTCGGCGACCGCGGGGGCGACGTCCGCCGCCGCAGGGCCGGCCTGCGCCGCCACGAAGGGCGGGGCGAGGAGGCCGGCCAGGGCCAGGGCGGTCCCCGCGACGCGGCGAGCAGTCCGGCTCGAGCGCGCGGGCGGGGTGGGGGTGGGGTGCACGGGTGGTCCAATCTCGGGGGGTGGGCAGGCGTGTCCCAGACTGGGCCGACACGCTGAACCTGCCTCTGCCGGACGATGAACTCCCGGAGAACGCCTGACGGCACCGTCGCCGGGCCCCTTCCCCCGGCTCGGGACCGGCTCCAGCGGGCCGGCGGACCTACCGCGTGGCCGGGGCCGGCCGGTCCTTCGGCATGAGCGCCACCGTGACGATCATGAGCGCCGCGCAGGCCGCCGTCGCGATGAACACGAAGTGCATCGCGTGCGAGAGGCCCGGACCCGTGGGCGTGCCGTCCGCCCCCACCGTGGCGTACGCGTTGACGATGGCCCCGAAGACCGCCACGCCCACGGCGGAGCCCATCGACCGGGAGAACATGTTGATCCCGGTGACCGCGCCCCGCTCGTGCCACGGCGCGCTGGTCTGGGCCGCGATGAGGGTCGGCACCGCGGTCAGTCCCATGCCCGCACCGATGAGGAACGTCGTCGCGGCGACCTGCCAGACCGCTGAGTCCTCACCGAGGACCAGCACCGCGAGCAGTGACCCGAGGAGCACCAGCGTCGAGCCGATCAGGCCCGTGGCCCGGAAGCCGATCCGCAGGTAGAAGCTGCCGGACCAGGTCGCCGTCAGGGGCCAGCCCAGCATCATCGCGGCGAGGGCGAACCCGGCGACCAGCGGGCCGACGCCGAGCACACCCTGCGCGTAGATGGGGATGTAGGTGGACAGCCCGAGCACGATGACCCCCACCATCAGGGCGGCTCCCGTGGACGAGCCGATCACGCGGCGGCTCAGCACCCGCAGGTCGAACACCGGGTGCGCGGTCCGCAGCGCCCACCAGGCGAAGCCGCCCAGCAGCACCGCGGCCAGCACGAAGAGCCCGGCGGTCAGCGCCACGGGCAGCGACGCACCCTCCAGCAGGCCGAGCAGCAGGGCGGTGCTGCCCGCGGTGAGCAGGGCGGCGCCGACGTAGTCGATCGGCTCGCGCGCGCCGTCGCGCTCGGACTCGTGGAAGCTGCGCGACAGCATCCAGGCGGCGAGCAGGCACAGGGGGACGTTGATCCAGAAGATCCACCGCCACGAGGCGAACTGCGAGAACACGCCGCCCAGTGTGGGACCCACCACGGAGGACATCGCCCAGACGCTCGCCAGGTAGCCCTGCGTCTTCGCGCGCTCGGCGAGCGTGTAGACGTCGGACACGATGGTCATCGACATCGGCATGACGGCGCCCGCGCCGAGGCCCTGCACCACGCGGCCGACGATGAGCCACGTCATCGAGACCGCGACCCCGCACAGCACCGAGCCCAGCAGGAACAGCCCGATCCCGGCGAGCATCACGCGCTTGCGGCCGAGCACGTCGGCCAGCCGCCCGTACACGGGCACGCTGACCGCCTGGGCCAGCATGTACACGGAGAAGACCCAGGGCAGCCGCTCGAAGTCCCCGAGCTCGCCGGCGATCGTCTGGGCGGCGGTCGCCAGGATCGTGGCGTCCAGGGCGACGAGCGCGGCGGCAAGCATCAGGGAGCCGAGAATCGGCCCGCGCTCGGAGCGCAGGCCGACGCTGCGGCGGGTGATGGGCTCCACGGGAGCGGGGGCGGTCACGCGGCAGCCACGCCGCGGGAGATCAGTGTGCGCACTCTCCTGACAAGTTGCCCAGAGCACACGGTATTCCCGCCCGGCCGCCCCGCGCGGTCCTCGCGCCTCCGGTCCTCGAGACGGTCAGGCCTGAGGAGCGAGGGTGCCGTACCTGGTCCGGACCGCACGCAGGCGGTCCCCCGTGGCGCCGGGGTGCGCGCGGGCGAGGTCCTCGGGCCCCGTGCCGCCCAGAAAGTTCACGTAGGCCGGGCCGCTGTCCACGGCGAGCCGGGCGGCAGCGCCCGACACCCAGGACCTGATGCCCTCCTCCCGCACCGGATCGGGAGTCATCGCGGCGACGGTCGCCATCACCGCGCGCTCCCGGTGGGCGAACGCGGTCTCGCCGGCGCCGACACGGGCGACCGCGCCACCCATGAGCCGCAGGTTGACCACGGCCGCCGGTCCCGCGGCGGCACGGACGACGTCGATCATGGCCGCGGCAGCGGCCTCGTCCGGGACGTCCGTGAACCCGGTGGCGACCACGGCGCGCATGCCCGCCGTCTCGGGGCCGCCCTCGAACATGGCGGGGTAGGGCTTGGCCTCGACCTGGTCGAGGACCGGGGCGTGCGCCCGCAGGGGCGCGAGGGCGTCGTCGGCCGCCTCGAGCGCGCCCGACCAGCAGACCAGCGCCAGCACGACAGGCTTGCCGTGCAGCTCGGCGGGCACGAACGGCGCCGGCGGCGCGAGCATGACGTTGACCATGCCGGACAGCCCGTCGGGGGCGGCGGCGAACGCGGCGACGACGTCGGACAGCACGCGCGGTTCGGGCTGCCAGGCGAGGATCCCGCCGACGACGTCCGTGGTCTCCGTCAGCCGCAGGTCCAGCCGGGTCACGACGCCGATCCCGGCGCCTCCGCCACGGAGCGCCCAGAACAGGTCCGGCTCGGAGTCCGGGCCGGCCTGCACGACCCGGCCGTCGGCCAGGACCACCTCGGCGCCGAGCAGGTTGTCGAGCGTGAGCCCGTCGCGACGGCTGAGGAACCCGATCCCGCCGCCCAGCGCGAGGCCCGCGACCCCCACCGTGCCGGTGTCGCCGAACCCGGTGGCCAGGCCCTGCTCACCGGCGGCGGCGGTATAGGCCCCGGCGGTGGCGCCGCCCTCGGCGTGCCCGACCCGGGCCTCCCGGTCGATGCGTACGCCGTCCATGAGGCGCAGGTCGAGCACGAGGCCGCCGTCGAGCAGCGAGCCGCGGGTGTACGAGTGGCCGCCGGAGCGGACGGTGAGCGGCAGGCCCGCCTCGCGGGCCGCGCGGACGACGGTGGACACCTCGGCCGTGGTGCGGGGCCGCGCGAGGGCCGCCGGGACACGGGGCTCGCCGTCGAACACGGTGGCCGCGAGAGCGGCGAGATCGGGTGACGCCGTGGTGTGCAGGCGGTCGCCGAGCAGCTCGGCGAGCGCGGTGACGGACGGGTGGAGGGGGGTGGACGGCACGATGACCTCCGGGTAGGTGTGGTCCTGACAGAAGGTTAGATCCCTAATGATTAGATGACAAGGGTTTTTTCGCTACCCTCGCCTGCATGAGCAGCACTCCCGAGCACGGCGGCCGCCGGCCCGTCACCGTCGTCCTGTGGAAGACGGTCCAGCCGCTGATCCGCGGGTTCGACGCGATGCTGCTGGAGCACGGCGCCTCCTGGCAGGTGTGGCACATCCTGCTCGCACTGAGCACGAGCGAGCCGCGCACCCAGCGGGAGCTGGCCCACGCGGTCGGGATCCGCGAGGCGACGCTCACCCACCACCTTCGCGGCATGGAGAACGACGGGCTCGTCGCCCGCACGCGCCGACCCGGCGACCGGCGCACACAGCAGGTCGAGGTCACCGACGCCGGTGCCCGCCTCTTCAGCGGGCTGCGCGACGCGGCCGTCGCCTTCGACCGGCGGATCCGCACGGCGATCGGCTCCGACGACGACGTGTCCGCGTTCCTCGCGACGCTCGGGCGCCTCGCGGCCGCCGCGCCCGAGGGCGTGCGCGACATCAGCCCGGAGGACTGGCCGCAGCAGCCGGGCGCACCGGCCGGCGCACGGCCGGACGCTCCCTAAGCGTTTCACCGCCTACCCCACCCACGACCGCCGTCGCACGCTGGCCCAAAGCTTGTACCGACGAAGGAGTGGAGACAAGTGACTGCGATCGCGAAGAAAGCCACGCGGACGCGTGCGGTGGTCATGGCCGCCGCGCTCGCGCTGTTCGGAGCGCTGCTCGTCGTGGTGGCCGACCCGGCCCCGCCCTCGGCGGACGCGCACGGCACCCCGCTGTTCCCCGAGTCCCGGACCTACGCCTGCTACCGCGACGGCGTCGACAACGGCGAGGGCGGCGGCCTGAACCCGCAGAACCCGAAGTGCGCCGCGGCCCTGGAGCAGTACGGCAACTATGCGTTCTACAACTGGTTCGGCAACCTCATCTCGAACGCCGGCGACCAGCACCGCGAGATCATCCCGGACGGCAACCTCTGCGGCCCCGGCGGCGACTTCGCGGGGATGCGCCCGGGAGGGACGGACTGGCCGTCGACCGGGGTGAGCGCCGGGCAGGACGTCACGTTCCGCTATTCGGCCTGGGCGGACCACCCCGGCAAGTTCATGCAGTACGTCACCCGGGACGGCTGGGACCCGAGCCAGCCGCTGAAGTGGTCTGACCTGGAGGCGGAGCCGTTCGACGTCGCGACCGACCCGCCGAAGCAGGACGGGCCGGAGGGCGCCGAGTACTACTGGGACGCGACGCTGCCGAACAAGCAGGGACGCCACATCATCTACTCGATCTGGGAGCGCTCGGACAGCCCGGAGGCGTTCTACAGCTGTTCCGACGTGGTGTTCGGCGACGGCGAGCCCGACCCGGACCCCGAGCCGACCGACCCGGAGCCGGAGCCGACCGACCCGGAGCCGACCGACCCTCCGGAGCCGGGCGCCTGCGAGGTCACGGTCACCTCGGTGAACGCCTGGGGCAGCGGCTACCAGGGCGCCGTCGAGCTGACCACGGAAGCGGCCGTGGACACCTGGGACGTGGAGATCGCCTTCACCGGCGGTGACCAGATCACCCAGTCGTGGAGCAGCGTGTACTCGCAGGCGGGTGACACGGTGACGTTCTCGAACGCGAGCTGGAACGGCTCGATCCCCGCCGGCGGCAGCGCGACCTTCGGGTATGTCGCGAACGGCGGGACGGCCGCGGCCTCGGCCGCGACGCTCAACGGGGAGTCCTGCTCGCTCGGCTGACGGAGCGCGCGCAGGGCCGCGGACGGGACCGCGGACCCCACGGGCCGGGGTGGTGAGTGCTGCGGCACTCGCCACCCCGGCCCGTCCTTGCTGTCCGGCGGCGATCCGGGCTACTGTTTGGGCAGTCGCCCAAGTCGATCGCCCAGGAGGGTACGTGACCACACGGACGAGCGCCGAACGAGGGCGGGCCGCGCGGGCCCGGCTGCTCGCGGCCGGACGCGAGCTGATCGGCGAGATCGGCTGGAACGCGGTCAGCACGCGGAACCTCGCCGAGCGGGCCGGCGTGCACGCGGGCCTGGTGCACTACCACTTCGAGTCCCTGCAGGCGCTGCTGCGCCAGGCCACCATCGAGGGGATGCACGCCACGCTCGACGCGTCCGCCGAGTCACTGACCGGCGCCGCCGGGCCGGGCGAGGCGATCGAGGCGGTCCTGTCGGACCTCGACCGGTACGCGGCGGACGACCCCGAGTCGCTCCTCTTCGTCGAGGCCTACCTCGCCGCGACCCGAGACCCCCTGCTGCGCGAGCAGATGACCGATCTCATGCTCGGGTTCCGCGGCGACGTCGCCGCGGCGCTGGAGCACGCGGGCCACCCCGCGGCGGAGGCGACGGCCGTCGTCATCCTCGCCTCGCTCGACGGCTTCATGCTGCACAAGGGCCTGGACCCTGATCTCACGGCGGCGACGATCGCGCCCGTCCTGCGGCAGCTCGCCGGGACCGGCGTCGTCCCCGAGACCCCCGCGCCGGCGGCTGCCGGCCCGGGTCCCCACGCACCGGAGGGAGCACACGGATGAGGGCAATAGTCTGCGGAGCCGGAATCGCCGGCCTGGCCGCGGCCGGACGGCTGCAGCACCACGGATGGGAGGTGCTCGTCGTCGACGCGGCGCCCGGGCCGCGCGAGCAGGGCTACATGATCGACTTCTTCGGACCGGGCTTCCAGGCCGTCACGGCCATGGGGCTGGCGCCGCGGCTGCGGGAGGCGGCCAGCCCGGTCGACGTGTTCCGGTACATCGACGCGCGGGACCGCACCACGGTCGGCGTCGGCTACTCCCGGTTCACCAAGGCGCTCGACGGCGAGATCGTCAGCATCATGCGCCCCGCGCTCGAGCACCTGCTGCGCGAGGCGCTGCCCGGCGCTGTCGAGCTGCGCTACGGCACCACGATCACACGGATCGACGACGACGACGTCGAGCTGTCGGACGGCACGAGCACGGCCGCGGACCTCGTGGTCGGGGCCGACGGCATCCACTCACGCGTCCGGTCGCTCGTGTTCGGGCCCGAGAGCGAGCGCCTCCGCCCGCTCGGGATGCACACCGGGGCCTACGTCTTCACCGACCCCGAGATGTACCAGGAGGTGCGCCGGCAGTTCGTGCTCACCGAGTCGCTGAACCGGCAGATGGGCTTCTACGGGATCGGCGACGACCGGGTCGCCGTCTTCGCCGTGCACCGCACGCCGGACCCGGAGCTGCCCGCCGACCCGCGCGAGGCGCTGCGCCGCGAGCACGCGGGGCTGGGCGACCTGGCCGACCGCGCCCTCGCCCGCTGCCCGCCGCCGGGCGAGATCTACTACGACCTGGTGGCGCAGATCGACACGCCCCGGTGGCACGCGGGCCGCGTGGTGCTGATCGGCGATGCCGCCCACGCGGTGTCCCTGGTCGCCGGGCAGGGCGCCTCGCTCGGTGTGGCGGGCGCTTACGTCCTGGCGGAGCGGCTGCACCGGACAGGTTCGGTGGCCGAGGGGCTGGCCGACTACGAGCGGCTCTGGCGCCCGGTGGCCGGCGGGGTCCAGGCGAACGCGCGGGACCGTGCCGCGGACTGGTTCGTCCCGGCGACGACGGCGAAGCTCCTGCTGCGCCGCTGGGGATTCCGCGCGATGCGGCTGCCGGGCCTCGACAAGATCCTGGTGGGCCCGCTGTTCCCGAAGGACCACCGGACGGTCGCGGACCTGGTGGCCTGACCACCCCGGAGCGGTCGCGCGGGCGGACGCCACCCGCGCGACCCGGGGTTCACTTCGAGTTGCTGTACCAGCTCAGGCCGCCCGGCAGGTTGAGCGAGTGCTTCTTGGTACGGGAGTTCCACGTCCAGAAACCGAGCTTGACGCTCATCGACGACAGCCCTTTCTGGGTGATGTTGAACTTCAGCGGCCCGAACGACAGGCGCTTGCGGTACCGGAGGTTACCTCCGCCGAGCTTGACCATTCTCTCCCTCTCCAGCACAAGGGCCGCGGGATCAGGACCCCCGCGACCGAACTCTGGGCAAAGAGTATCGAACACGTGTAGTCCGACAAATCCAAGTTTCGAGAGCGGCAAGACGATCCGACGGCGCGAGGTGCCGGCGCGGCGGCGGCCTGTGGATGACCGGCCCGGTCCGTCGTCGTCCGGACATAGACTCGCCTGCGTGGCGGGGATCATCAGGCGCGAGGACGTGGACGAGGTGCGCGAGCGCGCGCGCATCGACGAGGTGGTCTCCGCCCACGTCACGCTCAAGCCGGCGGGCGTCGGCTCGCTCAAGGGCCTGTGCCCGTTCCACGACGAGCGCTCCCCCAGCTTCAACGTCCGCCCGAGCGTCGGGCGGTACCACTGCTTCGGCTGCGGCGAGGGTGGCGACGTCTTCACCTTCCTCATGAAGATGGACGGGATGGGCTTCGCCGAGGCGGTGGAGCAC
The DNA here is from genome assembly GCF_054777735.1 of Myceligenerans cantabricum. Lineage (NCBI taxonomy): Bacteria > Bacillati > Actinomycetota > Actinomycetes > Micrococcales > Promicromonosporaceae > Myceligenerans > Myceligenerans cantabricum. Next base: position 28,189 of record NZ_BAAHAJ010000006.1, on the reverse strand, counting down.
CTCGCCGGCAAGGTCGGCGTCCAGCTCCGGTACGAGGACGGCGGCCCGGCCCGGCCGCGCGAGGAGCCCGGCAAGCGGCAGCGGCTGCTCGACGCGCACCGCGTCGCCCAGGAGTTCTACGCCGAGCAGCTCATGACGCCCGACGCCGCGCCCGCCCGCCGGCTCCTGGCCGAGCGCAGCTTCGAGCGCGCGGACGCGGAGCGGTTCGGTGTCGGCTTCGCGCCCCAGGGCTGGGAGAACCTGGCACGCCACCTGCAGGGCCGCGGCTTCACGCGGGACGAGCTGCTCGCCGCCGGCCTGGTCACGCAGGGACAGCGCGGCGTGTACGACCGCTTCCGCGGCCGGGTGATCTGGCCCATCCGCGACGTCACCGGCGCGACGATCGGGTTCGGCGCCCGCAAGCTGTTCGACGACGACAACGGCCCCAAGTACCTCAACACCCCCGAGACCGCGCTCTACAAGAAGTCGCAGGTGCTGTACGGGATCGACCTCGCCAAGCGGGAGATCGCGCAACGGAAGCAGGTGGTCATCGTCGAGGGGTACACCGACGTCATGGCGGCCCACCTCTCCGGGGTGACGACGGCGGTCGCGACGTGCGGCACGGCGTTCGGCGCGGAGCACGCGAAGGTCGTGCGGCGCCTCATGGGCGACACCGCCGTCGGCGGCGGGATGCAGCTCAGGTCCGGCGAGTCGCTCGGCGGCAAGGTGATCTTCACGTTCGACGGCGACGAGGCCGGCCAGAAGGCGGCGATGCGCGCCTTCGGCGAGGACCAGCGCTTCTACGCGCAGACGTTCGTCGCCGTCGCCGACGAGGGCATGGACCCCTGCGACCTGCGCGTCTCGCGAGGCCCGGAGGCGGTCGTCGCGCTGGTGCAGAAGCGCAAGCCGCTGTTCCAGTTCGTCATCGAGACCGACCTCAAGGACTTCGACCTGGACACCGCCGAGGGCCGGGTCGGCGCGCTCCGCAAGGCGGCACCGCGTGTCGCCGGGATGCGCGACCAGGCGCTGCGGCCCGAGTACGCGCGCATGCTGGCCGGCTGGCTCGGCATGGACGAGCGCGCCGTCGCCCGCGAGGTGCAGCGCGCGGCGAGCAGGCCGGCGCAGCGCGGCGCGCAGGACGGCCGCACCCCCGACGGCGGGCGGGGTTCCGCCGGCCGCGACGGCGCGGCGGGCGCGCCGGGTGGCGAGCGGAGCGCGGCGGCACCGTCGGGCATCCCCGCGCCGGACCCGCGCGACCCCGTCGCGCGCGACGAGCACCTCGTGCTCGTCTCCGTGCTGCAGTACCCGCAGCACGTGCCGGACGCGTTCGACCAGCTGGGCCTCGACGCCTTCCTGACCCCGGCGTGGCGGGCGGTCCACGAGTCGATCGTCGCGGCGGGCGGCGCGGTCACCGGCCGGGCGATCGGCGGTGCCGCCTGGGTGGAGGCCGTCGTCGAGCAGGCACCGGAGACGGTCACGCCGATCATCGCGCAACTGGCGGTGGCGGAACTTCCCGAGGACCGCGAGGCCGCCGTGCCGGGATTCGTGGCGGGTGTGGTGCGCCGCCTGATCGACCTGGGCCTGAACCGGCGCATCGCGAACGCCCGCGGCCGCCTGCAGCGGCTGGACCCGGGGGCCGACTTCGAGGCGTACCAGGCGGCCTTCGCGGAGCTCACCAAGATCGAGGAACAACGACGGGCGCTGCGAGAAGCCGTCTAGCGGCCGCCGCACCACGACGCGGCTCCTCCTCCCGGGACGGACCGGGCCGGCCCGTCGCGCACGGCTGGACGCGACGCCGGCCGGTCCCGCCGCTCAGCCCTTGACCGCGCCCGAGGTCAGGCCACCGACGATGTACTTCTGCAGGAACAGGAACAGGACGACCACCGGGATCGCCGCCAGCACCGCGCCGGCGGAGAACAGGCCCCAGGGGGCGTTGCGCTCGTCGGCCGCCCACTGGTAGAGGCCCACCGCCAGCGTGAGGCGGTCCGGGGACTGCAGCACCGTCTTGGCGATGATGAACTCGCCGAACGTCGCGATGAAGCTGAGCAGCCCCACCACGGCAAGGATCGGCGACACGAGCCGCAGGATGATCGTCCAGAAGATCTGGGCATGGCCCGCCCCGTCGATCTTCGCGGCCTCGTCGATCTCGCGCGGCACGGTGTTGAAGAACCCGTACATGAGAAACGTGTTCACCCCGAGCGCGCCGCCCAGGTACACCGCGATGAGCGCGAGCGTCGAGTTCGTCCCCAGGATCGGGAGCACGTCCCCGATGGTGAGCAGCACGAGGAACACCGCCACGACGGCCAGCATCTGCGGGAACATCTGCACCAGCAGCAGCGTGGTCAGGGCGGTGCGCCGCCCCGAGAACCGGAACCGGCTGAACGCGTAGGCCGCGGCACCGCCCATCAGCACGGTCCCGATCGCGGACGTGACGGCGACGACGAACGAGTTGACGAACCACTGCCAGTAGCGCGACTCGAACAGCCCGGCGTAGTTGTTCAGACCCACCTCGCTGAACAGGCGGTTCGACCCGGTGAACGTCCCCGACGGGTTGAGCGACGCCGAGATCACGTACAGCAGCGGAACCACGCAGACCACGACCATCACGATCCCGACCACGTGCCGCCACCCCACCTCGGTCCACCAGCGCAGGCCGCGTGGGCCGACGTCGTGCCGGACCGTGTACCGGTCGCGGTCGGTGCGGCGCTCCGTCTTGGTCACGGTGGTCACAGTTCCTCCAGGGTCCGGGTGCGGCGGAAGCCGAGCCACGAGACGAGGCCGACGATCACGAAGATCAGCAGCGACACCGCGCTGGCGAGGCCGTACTGCTTGACGCCCGAGTCGAACGCCACGGAGTACACCATCGAGATGAGGATGTCCGTGTGCCCCACGAGCACCGGGGCGCCCTCGAAGTGCGGCCCGCCGCCGGTCAGCATGTAGATCAGCGCGAAGTTGTTGAAGTTGAAGGCGAACGCGGAGATCAGCAGCGGCGCGGTGGACACCATGAGCAGGGGCAGCACGATCGACCGGATCGTCCGCCACCGGCTCGCGCCGTCGACCCGCGCCGACTCGAGCACGTCGCCCGGGAGCGCCTGCAGCGCGCCCGTCGTCACCAGGAACATGTAGGGGAAGCCCAGCCAGAGGTTCACGGCCAGCACCGACACCTTGGCGAGCCACGGATCGGTGAGCCACGGGATCTCCGCGCCGCCGAGCAGCACCTCGTTGATCCAGCCGAACTTCTCGTTGAGCATCCCGCGCCACACGAGCGTCGCGAGGAACGCCGGGAACGCGTACGGGAGGATCAGCAGGGACCGGTAGATCTTGCGCCCCTTGACCCGCGGGTCGTTGAACACCATCGCCAGGAACAGGCCGAGCGCGAACGTGGAGAGCACCGAGACGCCGGCGAACACGAACGTCCACACGAGCACCTGGAAGAACGGCCCCGCCAGCCGGTCCTGCGTGAAGATGGCGGTGAAGTTCTCGAACCCGACGCCGACCCGCCAGCCCGGCGTGAGCGCCTCGCCGTCCTCGGACACGAAGGTCCCGTGGTCGTCCGGTGCGTAGGTCGCGCCGGTGCTCGTGCTCGTAAAGGTGTCGGAGGCGTCGTCGTACACGAGGACGGGCGCGGCGACGAAGCCGAGCGACCCGTCCTGGGTGCGCAGGCCGCCGTCGGACGGGTCGTCGGAGAACGGCACGCGCAGCTCGGTGAGCTCGGCGGAGCGCGAGACCAGCTCGCCGAACTCGAGCGCGGTCCAGCCGTCGACGGCGGTCACGCGGGCGCCGTCGTCGGCACCGGACGCAGGTGCCAGCGGGGTGTCGGCGTCGCCCACCACGATCTCCCCGTCGCGCAGGATCGCGAACCCGAGCTCGCCGTCCTGCTCGACCACCGTGAGGGGGAAGGTCTGCGAGCCCTCCACGCGACGCTCGTTCTGCGCGGAGATCGCGGCGACCGCGTCCGCCTTGGTGGAGTTGTGGCCGTCCCCGTAGTTGGTGAACGCCACGTACGCCGTGTACAGCATGACGAACAGCTGGAACGCCAGCAGGAACAGCAGGCCGGGGTACAGGTACTTCGCCGGGAGCATCCTGCGGGAGAAGTACACCCGGTCCGCGGCGGCCACGGCCACCGCCAGGAACACCGCCACTCCCCACGAGCCCACCAGGACGGCGGTCCAGACCCCGTACAGGCCCAGCGCGTTCACCGCCGCCATCAGCACGATCTTCACGTACCAGCCGGGCCCCGTGCGGCGGGCGTGGGAGTCGCTCCCCCGCCCGCGGCGCGTGCCGGCCGGGCCTCCGAGCGAAACCTCGGTCATCGTCGCCTCTCCGTCAGTCGCGTGGTCCCGCCGGGCCCGGCCACCTGCGGCCGGGCCCGGCGGGACCGCTCACGTCGTGTGTGCCGGGATCAGCCGTCGATGGCGCCCTGGATGTTGTCGACCATGGTGTTCCAGGCCTGGGACGGGTCCTGGGACGTGCCCTCGATGAGCTCGACCTCGGTCACGCCCCAGAACTGCCACACCGACCCCATCTCGGGGATGGACGGCATCGGCGCGGTGCCGGCGGCGTCGGAGAACTGCCGCATGAGCTCGTCGTCGACCTGCTCGGCCGCCTCGATCGAGGCGGGGGCACGGCCGCCGGCCTCGGCGAGACGCAGCTGCACGTCGGTGGAGCCCAGGTAGTTGACGACGAAGTCGTTGGCGACCAGCGCGTTCTCGGTCTTGGCGCTGATGAACGCGCCCTGCACGCCCACGAACGGCTCGGCGGCCTCGCCGCCGGCGCTCGGCACGGGGAGCACCGAGACGTTCATGTCCGCGGCGGCGAACTCGGCCGCGTACCAGGGACCGGTGACCATGTACGGGGTCTTGCCGTCGAGGAAGAGCTGCTTGGCCTTCTCGCCGTCGATGGCCGGGTCGAGGACCTTCTCCTCGCCGAGCCGGCCGAGGTACGCGGCGAACTCGTCGCCGGCGTCGCCGCCGAGCGCGAGCTCGGGGTCGTAGGAGCCGTCCTCGTTCTGCTCGAAGACGGGGGCACCGAAGGAGGTCTGCAGCGGGTACAGGTGGTACGCGTCGCCCTCCTCGCCCTGCTGGATGACCACGGGGTAGTCGGCGCCGGTGTCGTCGTTCTGCGCGACGAGCTCGTCGAACGTCTCCGGGGTCTCGGAGACCAGGTCGTCGTTGCGGACCAGCGCGATGTTCTCCACCGCGTACGGCACACCGTAGACGGCGCCGTCGTAGGTGAGGGCGGCGACCGACACCTCGGAGAAGCTCGCGGCGCTGTCGCCCAGCTCGACGGGCTGGACCACGCCGTTGGTGACGAAACCGCCGGTGCCGTCGTGGGCGGTGACGACGACGTCGGGGCCCTCGCCGGTCGGCACCTGCTGGATGAACTCGTCGCCGATGTCGCCCGACGCCTTCTGCACGACCTCGATCTCCACGCCGCGGTCGGCCGAGTACTCCTCGGCGAGCTCGGTGAAGATGTCGATCCGGGTCTCGTCGACCCACACCGTCAGGCTGCCCTCGAGCGCGGGCGCCGCCGACGCGTCGTCGGCCGCGGGCTCCTCGCCACCCGAGCACGCGGTCAGCGCCAGCGTTGCCGCGACGGCGGTGGCCGCCGTCAGGATGCTCCGTCGCATCGGTACTCCCAGTCGGTTCACGGCCGCGGCCCGGTGGCCGCGGTCCTGGTTCCTCGTTCGGGGGTGACGGTACGGGCGTTGCAAAGCGTTGCGCAAGTTCTTGCGATAAAGTTTCAGCATCGAACGTTCAGCGGAACCCGACGGTGAGAGGCGGCACGATGAGTACGACGACCCGCGCGATGTCACCTAGGCTGCCTCTCGTGCGCACCCGACTCTCCGACCTCGCGGCCCAGGCGGGCGTGTCCACCGCGACCGTCTCCCGCGTGCTGAACGGCAAGCCGGGCGTCGCCGGAGAGACCCGCCAGGCCGTCCTGACCGCCCTCGACGTCCTCGGGTACGAGCGCCCGGCGGCCCTGCGCGCCCGTCCGGCCGGCCTGGTCGGCCTCGTGGTCCCCGAGCTGTCGAACCCGGTGTTCCCCGCGTTCGCACAGGCGATCGAGTCGCAGCTGTCCGAGCAGGGCTACACGCCGCTGCTGTGCACCCAGTCCCCCGGCGGCACCACCGAGGACGAGTACGTCGAGACGCTGCTCGAGCACGCGGTGGACGGGATCGTGTTCGCCTCCGGCAAGCACGCCGACATGCGCGCGTCACGGGACCGCTACCAGCGGCTCCGCGGCCGCGGGATGCCGATCGTGCTGGTCAACGGCTACGCCGAGGGGATCGACGCCCCGTTCGTCTCCCCCGACGACGCCGTCAGCGTCGAGCTGTCGGTGCGCCACCTCTCCTCGCTCGGGCACCGCCGCATCGGGCTCGCGATCGGGCCGGACCGGTTCGTCCCCGCCAAGCGCAAGATCGACGCGTTCTGCGCCGAGCTGGTCGCCCACGGCCTGGCCGACAGCATCACGGAGGCCCGGGAGAAGCACGTGGTCGGCACCCTGTACACGCTGGAGGGCGGTCAGGCGGCCACGAGCGAGCTGCTGGCCGGCGGGCACACGGGGATCGTGACCGGCTCGGACCTCATGGCGCTCGGCGCGATCCGCGCCGCGCGCCAGCGCGGGCTGTCCGTGCCCGACGACGTGTCCGTGGTCGGGTACGACGACTCGCCGCTCGTCGCGTTCACCGACCCGCCGCTGACGACGGTGCGCCAGCCCGTGGCCGACATGGCTCGTGCCGCGGTGTCCGCGCTGCTCACCGAGATCCAGGGGGAGCGCGCACCGCGGACGGAACTGCTCTTCACCCCGGAGCTCGTGGTGCGCGGGTCGACGGGGGCGGCACCCGCCTCGTAGGCCGCGGCGCCCTCTGGCGAGCCGGGCACCCGATCGCCGGCCGATGCCCGGAGCGTAGGCTGCTACCGCCCTGGCCGTCGCGCACCGCACTGCCGCGACCCGGAAATCGGTTGTACGCTCTCTGCAAGTGGTTGCAACATTCTTGCACCTGACGTCGTCCGCAGACCGACGAACAACCCGACGAACAACCCCGACTTCCGAGGACGATTCACTGATGACTCGCACCGAACCCGCCGTCGTGCCACTGAGCGACGGCACGCAGGTCCACGCTCCCGCCGGAGGCACCGAATGGTGGCGCGACGCCGTCATCTACCAGGTGTACCCGCGCTCGTTCGCCGACGGGAACGGCGACGGGATGGGTGACCTGCCCGGCATCACGGCCCGGCTCGACCACCTGGCGAGGCTCGGCGTCGACGCGGTCTGGCTCAGCCCGTTCTACCGGTCCCCGCAGAACGACGCCGGGTACGACGTCGCCGACTACCGCCAGATCGACCCGCTCTTCGGCACGCTCGACGACTTCGGCGCCCTGCGCGCCCGCGCGCGCGAGCTCGGCCTGCGCGTCATCGTCGACCTCGTCCCGAACCATACCTCCGACCAGCACGTCTGGTTCCAGGAGGCCCTCGCCGCGGCGCCCGGCTCCCCCGCGCGCGAGCGCTACATGTTCCGCGACGGACAGGGCGTCGACGGCGCCGGGCCGCCGAACAACTGGCAGTCGATCTTCGGTGGCCCGGCGTGGACCCGGCTCGAGCCCGGGCCCGGCGACGGCCCGGCGGGCCCGCAGTGGTACCTGCACCTGTTCGACAGCTCCCAGCCGGACCTGAACTGGGAGAACCCCGAGGTCCGCAGCGAGTTCGAGAACGTCCTGCGGTTCTGGCTCGACCGCGGCGTGGACGGCTTCCGCGTCGACGTCGCGCACGGCATGGTGAAGCGGGCCGGCCTGCCCGACTGGGCCGGCAAGGTCGCCATGGTCGAGGGATCCGACGCGAGCATCGCCGTGCCGCCGTCGGACGGCACCGCGCCGTCGGACACGACGACCACCGGCGCCGGGGGCGACGGCCCGAGCCTGGGCGACGCCTCCCACGAAGGCCCGATGTTCGACCAGGACGGCGTCCACGACATCTACCGCGCCTGGCACAAGGTGCTCTCCGAGTACGACGGCGACCGCTGCCTCGTCGCCGAGGCCTGGGTGAGCCCCATGTCCCGCCTCGCGCGGTACGTGCGCGACGACGAGATGCACCAGGCGTTCAACTTCGCGTTCCTCGTCACGAAGTGGGACGCGGCCGGGCTCCGCGACGTGGTGACCGAGTCCCTGGAGACCATGGACACGGTCGGTGCGCCCACCACCTGGGTGCTGTCGAACCACGACGTCGTGCGGCACGCGTCGCGCCTCGGGCTGGAGGAGACCGCCGACGGCCCGATGAACGGGATCGGCCCGGACGACCCGCAGCCCGACGCCGAGCTGGGTCTGCGCCGCGCCCGTGCGGCGACGCTGCTCATGCTGAGCCTGCCCGGCTCGGCCTACGTGTACCAGGGCGAGGAGCTCGGGCTCCCCGACCACACCACGCTGCCCGACGACGTCCGGCAGGACCCGGCGTTCTTCCGCACCGGGGGTGCCGAGTCGGGCCGCGACGGCTGCCGCATCCCGCTGCCGTGGGAGGCCGACGCACCCGGCCTGGGCTTCGGCTCGCCGGACACCTGGCTGCCCCAGCCCGACACGTACCGCGCCCTGGCCGCCGACCAGCAGTACGGAGTGGACGGCTCGACGTTCGAGATGTACCGGGCCGCCCTCGAGACGCGCCGGGCCGAAGGGCTCGGCCGCGGCGGGCTGACGTGGATCGCCGGGTACGAGGACGCGAAGGACGTGGTCGCGCTCCGCGTGGCCGACGTCGTCGCCGTCACGAACCTCGGCACGACGCCGGTCGCGCTGCCGGCGGACGCGGACGTCCTGATCTCCTCGGGCCCGCTGGCGGAGTCGCCGGAGGGCACCGTCCTCCCGACGGACACGACGGCCTGGCTCCGCGCCTGACCCACGACCGCCGGGCCACGCGCCGTCGGGGCGGCTCGTGGCCCGGCGGAACAAGGTGTCCACCTCGCGCAATGGGGAGGTCTACCCCTCGACTTCCGTGGCGTTCTGCCTGGTTACTGGGTACGTTTCGCGAGAAGCGCGACGACCGAGGAGAGGTCTCAGATGCCCGGTTCCAGGACCCTGCGGGTGGAGCCCGAGGAATGGCAGGAGCTGCAGCGGAACGTCCGTGACGGCGTGACCGAGGGGGTCTCCGGGATCCTCGTGGACCATCTGTCGGCGCCGGTCAAGGCGCTCTTGGTCACCACGGCCGGCGACCGGGGCGTGCGTGCCCGCCTGACCATGGTCGGTGGACAGGCCGTCGTGGTGGCGCAGCGGATCGCGTCCGTCGAGGGTGAGACCCGGGTCGAGCCCGGCGCCCAGATCACGTTCACCGGCCCGGACGAGCTGTGGGAGTCGCTCACGCGGGCCCTGCCGGACGACGAGCTGCTCCGGGCGCCGGCCGCGGCCGTCGACGGCCCGGACCGGACCCTGGACCTGTCGGCCGAGGCGGCGCAGCAGCTCCTGACCCGCGAGGAGTGCAACCTGCGCGTCCAGGTCGAGGCCTGGCGCGGCGGCGAGGCGCCGGTGGTGGTGTGGGGCCGCTTGTGGGCCGTCGTCGACGACCGGCTGATCGACGTACGCACGGACGACGGCGAGCTGAAGCTCGTCGACCGGCCCGCGGGATCCGTCGCCAAGGAGCTGCGCTGGGCGCTGACCGGCGCCGTCGACGCCACCGCGGGCGCGGAGGCGGACGAGTGAGCGAGCGGCTGTGGGGTCAGGACGTCGAGCAGGTCCGGGAGCTGGCCCGGAAGTTCGGGACGTCGGCCCAGGACCTGGACTCCGTACGGCAGCTGGTGGACCACGCCGTGCTCGGCTTCGACGGGTGGGGCCCGAACGTCGATCACCTGCGCGACCTGTGGTCCGGCGACCTCGCGCCGTCCCTGACGCAGGCCGCGGACGCCCTGCGCGAGGCGGGCGACAAGGCCGCCCAGAACGCCGACGACCAGCAGGGCACGACCGAGTCGTACGACGGCGGCAGCCCGTTCGCGGGCGCGACCGCCACCGGCACGACCGGGGCCGGCAACCCCTTCGCCGGTGCGACCGGCACCGCCACCGGCACGGTCGAGCCCGACGACGGCGGCGTGCTCGACTGGTTCGGGGACCGCCTCGACGACGCCGGGGGCTGGGTCTCCGACAGCGCCGCCGACCTCGGGGACTGGTTCTCGGACACCACGTCCGGCGTCGGCGGCCGGCTCTCGGAGACCGGCTCGACGATCGGCGACAGCTTCGGCAACCTGTGGGACACGGGCGGCCAGCTCTGGGACGCCACGGGCGGCTCGGTCCTGGACGGCCGCTGGCCGCGTACCACCGAGGTGGTCGCCTCCGGGCTGCTGTTCGCGGGGTCGGCGGCCGACACCCTCCTGACCACCGGCACCGCCGGCCAGGTGGACCTGGACCTGTTCGACGACGGCGATCCGTACGCTGGCCCTCCCCGGCCCGTGAACCCCGACAGCACGACGATCCCCGCCGACATCGAGGACCTGAGCGCGAGCGTCACCGACGCCTACGGCGCGGGCGACTCGCAGGTGCGTGTCACCACCGTCGACACCCCCGAGGGGCCGCGCGTCATCGTCAGCGTCCCGGGCACGGAGCAGTGGAGCCCGGCCACCGGTGACAACCCGATGGACCTCACGGGAAACCTGGTCACGGCGGGCGGCGGCACCTCGACGATGACGGAGGCGGTCGAGCTCGCCCTGCAGAACGCGGACCTCCCGCCCGGTGCGGAGGTGATGCTCGTCGGCCACTCGCAGGGCGGCATGACGGTCGCCGACCTGGCCTCGGACCCCGGGTTCGTGTCCGAGCACCACGTGACCCACGCGATGACCTTCGGCTCGCCGGTCGACAGCGACCGCATCGATCCCGGCGTCGACGTGCTGGAGGTGCAGCACGGGAACGACCCGGTGCCGCGCCTGGACCTGGACGACTCCCTCGTTCCCGGGCTGCCCAGCGGCCACGAGCAGGCGGGCCCGCACCATACGGAGGTCACGCTCGACAGCCCCGGCGGCCTGGCCGACGCGGCGGACAACCACTCGCACCAGAACTACAGCGACTCGCTCGCGTCGAGCACGGACGCCGGACTTCTCGCCTACGAGCAGCAGCTCCGCGAGAGCGGCTTCCTGGGCGGGACCGAGTCGAACACGAGCGCCGTGGACATCCACGTCGGGAGGAGCTGATGGTGACCGGATCACAGGGCAGGCGCAGGGCGGTACGGGCGGGGATCGTCTCGGCCGCGGTCGCCCTCGCCGCGGCGCTCACCGGGTGCGGCTCCGACGGGAAGGAGTGCACCGAGCTGTACACCACCGTCGTCGGCGGCGTCGACGGCGTCGCGTCCGTCGACGCCGACTGCCGCGAGCAGCTCGGCGGCGGCTGGCAGCGCGTCGACGTCCACCTGGCGACCGACAGCGCCGACGAGGCGCGCACGATCGGCGAGGCGGTCCTGGAGGCGGTCGCCGCGGAACCGGGCATGGACCCGCAGTGGTCGACCCCGCAGCGCTACTACCTCCAGGACGGCACCGAGGCCACGATCGGGCTGCGCGACCTCGGCTTCAACGGCGTCCCCACCGTGAGCGAGGCGCGCGACCACTACGGCGTCACGCCGTAGGGAGCACGCCGCCGGACCCGGCTGCCGGGCTGCGGCGGCCGGGCCCGGCGACGGCGTGCTCCGGGGGCTGGCTAGCGCCAGGTGTCGGTCAGGGCGAGCGCGCCGGTCGCGCCCACCGTGGCGGTGCGGTTCGCGCCGCTCTCCCAGGTCACGTTCCCGCTGCCGTCGAGCTTCACGTACTTGTACTCGAACGTGGTGCCCGCCGGGAGGTCGAGGGCCCCCGTCCAGGTCGGGTACGAGTCGGCCGACAGCGCGACGCCGTCCGACGGGGTCCAGGACCCGAGCTCGGGCCGGTCGCCCACCAGGTAGACGTTCTGGCCCCACGAGGTCTCGGCGTCCACCGCGACGGAGACCTCGCCGACCTCCGCCGTCGGCTGCGGCGCGGCGTCCCCGGTCGCGCCGACGTGCACGGCCAGCGCGCCGTACGCCGGCAGCGTCGCGTCCAGCCGCCCGGAGCCGTCCACCTCCCAGGTGACCGAGCAGTCGGACGCGGCGACGACGTCGCAGTACTCACCCGCGGGGAGCGAGGTCTGGTAGGTCCGGTTCACGGACGAGCCGGTGTTGTTGATGGCCACGTAGCCGCTCTGGCCACGGCCGTAGCCGATGTTGTTGGCGCCGTCGTCCCACCAGTTCGTCACGCCGGTGCCCGACACCTCGTTGTGGAAGCCGACCATGCCGCGGATCTCGGTCCAGCGCTGGGTGCAGGTGAACACGCCGCCGCAGTCCGCGTCGGGTACGGAGGTGTTCGTGGAGCCCGGCACGCCGGCGTCGTGGTCGGAGAACTCGTACCCGGAGTAGACGGACGGCGACCCGTACGGCCAGGACAGCATGAACGTGTTGGCCAGGACGTACTTGGCGCCCCACTGGTAGTTCATCGTCTCGCCGTTGCGCTCGGTGTCGTGGTTGTCCACGAACACGCTCGCGACGCCGCTGGGCAGCTTGCCGTCGCCGATCTGGCGCAGGTTCTTGATCTGGCCGTCGAAGTCGCTCTTGAGCTGGCGGCCGTAGGCGAACTCGTGCACGTCGCCGGTACCGGTGTACTCGGACGGCTGGATCGGCTCGCCGGCGGCCCCGATGACCTCCTGCACCCAGAAGGCTCCGGAGGTCTGCGCCTTGATCGCGGCGAGGTCGTCCGCGGGCATGTGCTTGGCGGCGTCGATACGGAACCCCTCGACGCCGAGCGAGGTCAGGTCGTCGAGGTAGTCGGCGAGCCTGCCGCGCACGTAGCCGGAGCCGGTGCGCAGGTCCTGCAGGCTCACCAGGCGGCAGTTCTGCACCTCCCAGCGGTCGCCGTAGTTGCTGATGTCCCGCTTGCAGTCGTTGAAGTCCGGGGCGGAGTACGTTCCGGGGAACGAGTCCTGGCCGTAGGTGCTGCCCGCGACGCCGGACCCGGAGCCCGCGGCCATGTGGTTGACGACGGCGTCCGCGATGACCCCGACACCGGCGTCGTCGCAGGCGTCGACCATCGCCGCGAACTCGGCACGGGTGCCGAGCTTCGACTCGATCTGGTACGACACCGGCTGGTAGGAGGTCCACCACTGGGTGCCGGTGACGTGCTCGTTGGGCGGGGACACCTGCACGTAGCCGAAGCCGGCGGGTCCGATGGTGTCGGTGCACTCCGCGGCCACGGAGGTCCACGTCCACTGGAAGAGGTTGAGGATCACGTCCTTGTCGTCGCGCGGGGGCGTGCTGGCCGCGGCGTCCTTCGACGAGGCGGTCGCGAGCCCGAGCACGACCATGGTCGCGACGGCCGCGAGCAGTGCTGTGAACAGGGCGAACAGGGGTGTTCGGCGCGTCATTGCGTCTCCCGGGGGTAGTACTGACTGGGCGTGCAGCAACTTCACTGCAAAGTTTTCCGTAGGGTTCTGCAAGACGATACAGAGAGTTGAGTGGAAAGAAAAGGGCAGACCGGACACCGGCCCGGCGCCGCCGGCCGGCGCGCGGAGGCGGCCGGGGGGTGGCGTGGTGGCGTGACCGAGGTGACACCCGGGCGGGGCGAGGGTTTGGGACAATGGGGCGCGTGGCTTCCCTCCTCGACCGTGCCGTCACGTCCGCACCGTCCCCCGTCCTGCCCCCGTTGCGGATCGGGCCGATCACCGTGGCCACCCCGGTGGTGCTCGCACCCATGGCAGGTGTGACCAACCGGGCCTTCCGCACCCTGTGCCGCGAGGCCGGGCAGAGCACCGGCTTCGATCCGGGCCTGTACGTCGCGGAGATGGTGACCTCACGCGCCCTGGTGGAACGCAACGAGGCCGCGCTGCGCATCGTCACGTTCGGTGCCGACGAGTCGCCCCGGTCCGCCCAGGTGTACGGCGTCGACCCGGCCACCGTCGGCGCCGCGGTCCGGCTCATCGCCGCCGAGGACCGCGCCGACCACGTCGACCTCAACTTCGGCTGCCCCGTGCCCAAGGTGACCCGCAAGGGCGGCGGCGCCGCCCTGCCGTGGAAGCGGCGGCTGTTCACGGACATCGTGCGTGCCGCTGTCGGCGCCGCCGAGCCGTACGGGATCCCGGTGACGATCAAGATGCGCAAGGGCATCGACGACGACCACCTCACCTACCTCGAGGCGGGGCGCATCGCCGAGGGGCTCGGTGTCGCCGCCGTCGCGCTGCACGCCCGCACGGCCGCGCAGCACTACTCCGGCGTCGCGGACTGGGAGTCGATCGCCCGCCTCAAGGAGGCCGTCCGCACCGTGCCGGTGCTCGGCAACGGCGACATCTGGTGCGCGGAGGACGCCCTCGACATGGTGCGCCGCACGGGGGCCGACGGCGTGGTGGTGGGCCGCGGCTGCCAGGGCCGCCCCTGGCTGTTCGCCGACCTCGCCGCCGCCTTCAACGGGTCGGACGTCCGCGTGCGGCCAGGCCTGCGCGAGGTGGCCGACGTCGTGCACCGGCACGGCGAGCTGATGGTCGACTACTACGACGGCGACGAGCACCGTGGCGTCCGCGACCTGCGCAAGCACATGGCCTGGTACCTCAAGGGCTATGCCGCCGGGGGTGAGGCGAGGCACGCGCTCGCCCGTGTCTCCTCGCTGACCGAGCTCCGCGAGCTGCTCGACGGCCTGGACCTCACGGCCGGCTACCCGGGTGCCGACGCCGAGGGCCGGCGGGGCCGCGCCGGCACGCCGAAGACGCCGCACCTGCCCTACGGCTGGCTGGACTCCCGCGACCTGGACGCCGAGTTCGAGGCCAGGCTCCGGGAGGCGGAGCTGAGCGTCAGCGGCGGCTGACGCGACCCTCCTGGCAGCGCCCGTGGGCCCCGGGGCCCAAAGACCGAGCGCTCTCTTGCGAGTGCCCGGCTCGGCCACTATCGTTCGTTTGTAACGATTCAATCACTCAGGACGGTGACCGCAATGACGCTGCGCCGCAAGCTCCTTCGCCGCGCCGGACTACCGGCGCTCCTCGGCACCATCGCCCTCGGACTGGCCGCCGCACCGCCTCCGGCGGCCTCCGCCATGACCGACACCGCTGTCATCGACACTCCCCCACCAGCCCATGTCGTGCAGGAGGGCCCGAGGCGGGTCACGTTGCGCGACCTCGAAGTCGAACGCAAGACCGAGCCGGTGGGGATCGACGTCGAACGCCCCCGGTTCTCCTGGACGATCGACACGAGGCGGCGCGGCACGGTGCAGCAGGGCTACCTGCTGCGGGTCGCGACCTCGCCGGAGGCTCTCGACAGCGGTGACCTCGTCTGGAACAGCGGCATGGTCCCCTCCGACGCCTCCTGGGACGTCTCGTACGGCGGACCGGAGCTGGACCCGGCCACCGACTACTACTGGCGGGTGCTCGTGCGCACCAGCGCGGGCGTGGCCATGGCGGACTCGACCTTCCGCACGGGCCTCTACGACGACGGCGACTGGGCCGGCAGCACCTGGATCGGCAACGAGCGCTCCACCTCGGACCTGTCCCTCGACGACGCCCGGTGGATCTGGACACCCGAGAGCACCGCACCGCAGGCGCCACCGGACCCACGGGCGTTCCGCACCACCCGCACGACGCCGGACGGGCGGGAGGCGAGCACCGCCGAGATCCTGATCACCGGCGACGACTCGTTCCGGCTGTGGGTCAACGGCGATCTCGTCGGCGGCACGGAGGGTGCGGAGAACGAGTGGCAGACGGGCCACCGCTACGAGGTCGAGCTCGCCGGCGACCGCAACGTGTTTGCCGTCCGCACCACCAACACGCCCCACGCCGACGGCACCGACTCCCCTGCCGGGCTGCTCGCCGCGGTGCGCATCCACTACGACGACGGGTCCACCGACGACCTCGTCACCGACACCGGCTGGCTCGCGAGCCGCACCGTCCCCGACGGCTTCGAGGAGCCCGGGTTCGACGACAGCGCATGGCAGCCCGCCGTGGTGCAGGCACCCTACGGGTCGGGACCGTGGGGTCGCGGCGTGTCGGTGCAGCAGCCGGTCGCGCCGGCCCCGCTGCTCCGCAAGGAGTTCGACGTGAGGGGTGAGGTCGCCGACGCGACGCTCTTCGTCGCCGCCGGCGGTTACGCGAACGCGTCCCTCAACGGCGAGCCGGTCAGCGACGACGTCCTCTCCCCGGGCTTCACCGACTACGACGACACGGTGCAGTACGTCGCCGACGACGTGACGAGCCACCTGACCGACGGCACCAACGCGCTCGGCTTCGAGCTGGGACGCGGCTTCTACGGCATGACCGGCTCCAACGTCTGGAACTGGCACGACCCGCCGTGGCACGACGAGCCGGTCGTGCGCGCGGTGCTGCGGATCGAGTACGCCGACGGCGGCGTCGACACGGTCGTCACCGACGGCACGTGGACGGTCCACGACGGCCCGACTCTCTTCGACGACCTCTACGGGGGTGAGACGTACGACGCCGCGCTGGCCCAGGACGACTTCGACACGGCGGGCTTCGACGCGTCCGGCTGGGACGCGGCGACCGAGGCCGACGGGCCGCGCGGGGAGCTCGTCAACCAGCGGCAGCAGCCGGTCCGGGTGACCGAGTCACTGCCCGCGACCGAGATCACGGAGCCCGCCGAGCACACGTACGTCGTGAAGTTCCCTCGCGTCCTGGCCGGCTGGGTCGAGCTCACGGCCGCCGGCTCGGCGGGCACCGAGATCGAGGCCGTGTACGGAGAGAAGCTCCACGCCGACGGCACGGTCAGCCAGGCCGGCAACGCGGGCTTCGGGTCCGGCTTCCAGACCGACCGGTTCCTGCTGGCCGGCACCGGAGCGCCCGAGACCTGGGAGCCACGGTTCTCCTACAAGGGGTTCCAGTATGTGCAGATCTCCGGCTGGCCGGGCGAGGGCCCACCGCCGCCGGAAGCCTTCACGGCGAAGGCGGTCCACACCGACGCGGCCGAGACGGGCAGCTTCGACTCGTCCAGCCGGATCATGAACGCCACCCATCGTGCGGTCGTCGACACGCTCGCCAACAACATCCACTCCGTCCCCACCGACACCCCGATGTTCGAGAAGAACGGGTGGACCGGTGACGCCGTCCTCGGCGCGGACATGTTCCTGCTCAACCTCGACACGCACGAGCTGTTCGCGAAGTGGATCCGCGACGTGCACGAGTCCCGCGACGAGAACGGGGCACCGCTGGTGATCGCCCCGAGCTCGGCCGACTGGGGTCAGTGGGGGCCGGCCCAGCCGTGGCACTCCGCCTACGTCCTGATCCCCGACCGGCTCTACCGGTACGGCGGCGACCGTCAGGTGGTGCGGCAGTACTACGACGGCATGAAACGGTATGTCGACCTGGAGTTCGACCGGTCGGACGACGGCCTCGTGACCGACAACCGGCTGGGCGACTGGGTCAGCCCGGACGCCAGCCCCGGCGGCGGCAACGCGCCGGAGGACTCCCGGGTCTCCGGGACGGCCTTCCTCCACACGATGCTGACCACGATGAGCCGCACCGCCGACCTGCTGGACAAGCCGGGCGACGCCACCCGCTTCACCGCACGCGCGGAGATCGTCAGGAAGGCCTTCAACGACGCCTACCTCGACCGGGAGCAGGGCTTCTACCGTGGGCAGACCGACGAGAGCGGCTACCGGCAGACCCACAACGTGCTCGCGCTCGCGTTCGGGCTCGCACCGGACGCCCGGACGGCGCAGCGGGTGGCCGACAGCATCGCCGCCGACGTCACCGAGCGCGGCACCACGCTGAACACCGGTGTGCTCGGCACCAAGTTCCTGCTGCCTGTGCTGACCGAGCACGGGTACCCGGATCTGGCCTACGACCTGGCGGTGCAGACCGAGTACCCGAGCTGGGGATACATGGTCGAGAACGGCGCGACCTCGATGTGGGAGCACTGGTCGCCGGAGGCGCGGTCGCTGGGGCACTACTTCCTCGGCACGGTCGACGACTGGTTCTACCAGTACGTCGCGGGCATCCGCCCGTCGGCCGAGCACGGCTTCCGGCGCACCACCGTCGCTCCCGTCCTCGCCGAGGAGCTGGACCACGCCTCGGCGACGGCGCCCACCCCGTTCGGGCCGGTGCGCAGCGCGTGGGAGCGCTCAGGCACCCAGGTCCGGATGGACGTGTCCGTCCCGGTCGGCATGCGCGCCACGGTACGGCTGCCGACGGCCGTCCAGCAGCGGGCGACGGAGAGCGGATCGGCGCTCGAGACCGCCGCGGGGGTCGAGAGCGTGGAGGTGGCGAACGGCTCGGTCCACGTGGTGGTTGGTTCGGGCGACTACGTGTTCGACGTCGCGGGCGCGACCGTGTCCAGGACGCAGGCCGCGAGAGGTGGCACGACCTCGGGGTGACCCGGTCCGGGTTCACCGAGCGTGCGGTGCTGCCGGGGTCCGACGTGCGGACCCCGGCAGCACAGCACGCCTTCAGCCGAAGTTGACCCCCTGGGCCAGGGGCAGCTCCGTGGAGTAGTTGATCGTGTTCGTGGCGCGGCGCATGTACTGCTTCCACGCGTCGGAGCCGGACTCGCGCCCGCCGCCCGTGGACTTCTCGCCGCCGAACGCCCCGCCGATCTCCGCGCCGGACGTCCCGATGTTCACGTTCGCGATGCCGCAGTCCGAGCCGGCCTCCGAGAGGAACCGCTCCGCCTCCCGCGCGTCCAGCGTGAAGATGGCGCTCGACAGCCCCTGCGGCACGCCGTTGTGGAGGGCGATCGCCTCGTCGAGGTCGTCGTACGCCATCACGTACAGCACGGGCGCGAACGTCTCACGTCGCACGACGGCGGTCTGGGCGGGCATCCGCACGATCGCCGGGGTCACGTAGGTGGCCCCGGGGGCGTCGTCGAGAGTCACCCGCGCGCCGCCGACGAGGACCTCGCCGCCGTCCGCGCGCGCCTCGGCCAGCGCCGCGGCCATGCGCTCGGCCGAGCCCGGGTCGATCAGCGGCCCCACCAGGGTGCCCGCCGCGCGCGGGTCGCCGATCGGCAAGCCCTCGTAGGCGCGGACCAGCCGCGCGACGACGTCGTCCACGACTCCCGAGTGCACGATCAGGCGGCGTAGCGTCGTGCAGCGCTGGCCGGCCGTGCCGGCCGCCGAGAACACCACGCCGCGCGTGGTCAGCTCCAGGTCGGCCGACGGCGTCACGACGGCCGCGTTGTTCCCGCCGAGCTCCAGCAGGTACCGGCCCATACGACCCGCGACCACCGGTGCCACCTGGGCTCCCATCCGCTCGGACCCGGTCGCGGACAGCAGGGCGACCCGCTCGTCCGCGACCAGCGCCTCGCCGGCGTCGCGCTCGCCGAGCAGGAGCTGCGACACCTCGGACGAGTACCCCGCCTCGACGAGCGCCCGGTCGAGCAGGGCGTGCGCGCCGAGCGAGGACAGCAGCGTCTTCTCGCTCGGCTTCCACACCACGGTGTCGCCGCAGACCAGCGCGACGGCGGTGTTCCACGACCACACGGCGACCGGGAAGTTGAAGGCGCTGATCACGCCGACGACGCCGAGCGGGTGCCAGGTCTCCATCAGCCGGTGGCCCGGCCGCTCCGACGGCACGGTCCGCCCACCGACGGTCCGCGACAGCCCGAGCGCGTGGTCGCAGATGTCGATCATCTCCTGGACCTCGCCCAGGGCCTCGCTCGTGATCTTGCCTGCCTCGATGGTCACCAGCTCGGCGAGGTCGGCCTTGTGCTCGGCGAGGAGCTCGCCGAACCGCTTGACCACCTGTCCGCGCGCGGGAGCGGGCACGGACCGCCAGGTGGTGAAGGCGTCGGCGGCGCGCCCGACGGCGGCGCGGGCCTCGGCGGCACCGTCGCGCCGCACCTGCAGGATCGTCTCCCCGGACAGCGGCGACACGACGCCCAGGCCGGCCGGCCCCCGGGCCCCGCCGTCATCGCCCGGCGCCGCCGGTGCGGGCGCCGGCGGCTCGTCGGTCACGCGCTCGGCGAGGGCCGGGACGCCGAGGCGGGTGAGCGCGGACCGCGCCGCTGAGCGAAGGTCTGCGCCGAGCGGGGAGAGGGTCTGCGCCGGGGTGGTGGCGGTCATGGTTGTCCTCCGGGGGTGGTGGAAGGGGTCAGGGTCTCGGGGTCGACGCCGAGCGTCGCGGCGGCAGCCCGGCGGGACCGCTCGACCTGTCGAGCATAGAGCTCGAACGGGTCGTTCAGGTCGCGCCCCAGGGCGCCCGCCATCCAGTCCTCGTCGCGGTCGGCGCCGGCCTGACCGGCATCCTTGGCGCCCTCCTGCGTGAGGTTGGACTGGAAGATCCCGGCGGCGGAACGGGGCAGGAAGTCCTCGTAGACGACCGGGGCCCGCAGGACACGGGGAGCGCGCCCGCCGTCGTCGGCGGGCGCCAGCTCGTACGTGAAGTACCCGAGCCCCTGGTCCGCGAGCGCCGCCTCGGTGACGGGGAAGGTCCGCTGCCAGACCTCGCGGCCGATCGCCTGGCGCTCGGCCTCGCCGGCGTCTCCGGTGCGCTCGTCGACCTCGGCGACGGCGGTGTCGTACGCGGCACGCCCGGACCGGGTCAGGGCGATGCCCCGAGCCTCGACCTCGCCGAACCGCACGCGGAGCGCGTCCTCGACGACCTCGCCGGCGGGGGTGCGGAAGACGCGCGGCTCGGCGAGCGCGCGGAACGACGTCTGCCGCAGCAGCAGGTCGGGACCGTCCCAGCGGGGCGGGCCCTGGATCGCGGGGATCATCGTGATGCCGCGGGCGGTCATGCGGGCGTACAGGTCGTCGATGTCCAGCACGCGCGGGGTGAGGTGGTTGACGTGGGTGGAGGGGACGCCGCCGATGTCGGCGGCGACGGCGGACACGGTCTCCAGCTCGCGGTACCAGGCCTGGTCGACGGGCTCCCGGGAGAGCTCGAAGGCCTCGGTGGCCAGGCGCAGGAACTCGGCGGCGGTCTCGCGGGGCAGGCCACCGTCGGCCTCGGCGCGGTCGGCGAGCCGCAGGAGCTCGGGGCCGAAGAGGGTGCGGGTCCCGAGGAACTCGTCGAGGCGGCGTTCCTGGTCCGCGGTGAAGAAGCGTCGGTCGCCCGGCACCAGCATCGACGTGAAGACGCGGAACGGGTTGCGGGCCAGCTCGTCACGGTCGACCGGCCGGAACGCCGTGGAGATCACGGGGACGGACGACGAGGCGTCGCGCAGGTCGTAGAACCCGACCGGGCGCATCCCCATGGCACCGAAGATCCGCGCCACCTGGGAGATCTCGGCCGGTGTGCCGACGCGGACGGCACCGTGTCGTTCGGAAGTCACGCGGTCGATCGAGCCGAGCCGCTCGGCGTCGGCCCCGAGGGCGGCGACGACAGCGGCGTTGACCTCGTGGCTGACCTCCAGGAGCGTGGTGTAGGCGGGCACCTCCTTCCCGTACATGTCCGACAGAGAGCGGGCGAACGCCGCCCGTAGCTGCCATAGCTCAAGGAATTTCTCCTGAGTCATGCCCCATCCTTCCCTCAGCGCTTGTGGCGCACGGTGCTTGTCACCAGAATCTTTCCACGCCGAAGGGGGTCGCGTCGATGTCCGGCACGCTCTGCTCGAGAAGGTCCCGGACGACCTCGCCGACGGCGGGCGCCACCCGCGCGGCGGAACCGCCGAACCCGGTCGCGTACAGCAGGCCGGACCCGTTGGACCCGAGCAGCGGGATCCCGTCGGGGGTCTCGGTCCGTGTGCCCGACCAGCCCGGCGCGAGGGGCGCCTCGGACAGGGCCGGCGCGGAGTGCGCGGCCGCCTGCCGCAGCACCGGCAGGAGGCGTGACTCGTACCCGGGATCGAGGCGCCGGTCCGGGCGCTCGACGCCGAGCATCATGCGGTCGGGCTCGGCGTTCGCGAACCAGAACGTGGAGCCGACGTCCAGCGTGGTGGGCACCTGCCCGGGGCGGGGGGCGAGCGGCAGGGTGAAACCGAACGCCCGGCGGCGCGCCGTGAGCGGCAGCCCGGGCCCGGGCGGTCCGTCGGACCCCGCGCCCCCGGGGAGCGCCGCCTCCGCGAGCTGGGAGGTGTGCACCCCCGCGCACAGCACGACGGCGCCGGTGCGCACCGACCCGCGATCCGTCCAGACCGTCGAGACCGCACCGCCCTGCTGCTCGATCCGCTCCACCATGCAGTGCTCGCGCAGCTGCGCTCCCCGGTCGGCCGCCACGGCCAGCAGGTCCGCCGCGGCGGACCCGGACACGTGCCACCGTTCCGGGGCGACCAGCGCCGCCCCGGCGTACTGCCAGGAGGCGACGTACGGGTTGAGCACCGCCGCGTCCTCCGGGCGGATCATCATGCTGTCCAGGCCGCGCGCGGCCTGCTGCGCGACGGCGTCCGTGTAGGCGGCCAGGAGGACCTCGTCGGGCAGCAGGTGCAGGCTCGCCCGGCTCGCCGCGCGGTGCCCGGCGGCGGCCCAGGGCCGGGTCGGGAGGTCCGCGTACAGGTCCGCGCTACGCCGGGCGAGCGCCTCGAACGCCCGCTCGGCCGCCGCGGGGTCGGGTTCCTGGCGCCCGGACGTGCCGCGCAGGTCGGGGGTGGTCCTGGTCCGGGGGCGCCCCGCGAGGGGTACCGGTGAGACCACCTGGCGGGGCGCGCCCGAGAAGTGCGTCGGATCGGCCCCGTCGGGCAGGGTGAACGCCTCGACGAGGAGCACGCTCGCGCCGCCGTCGGCCAGCCAGCACGCGACAGAGGCGCCGATGGCGCCGCCACCTGCGACGACGACGTCGACCGTCCGCGGCAGGGCACCCTGCCTGCTCCTGTGGACGGAGGGGAACGACATGCGCACAGATTCTGCCATCGCAGCCCCCGTTCATCGACCGGTCCCCGCGGTCCGCAGAGCCGTGGGCCGGCCGCCGAGCCCGCGAGGCGGCCGGCCCCGCCCAGCACCTCACCGGCGCGGAAGCCCGGGAACCGTCAGCCTCCCGCGCCGGGGGAGAGCTCCGCGGCGATCTCCGGCAGGAGGCGGTCGTCGAAGCCGAACATCGCCTGGTTCTCCCACGCGTTGCCCGAACCCGGGTCCTCCGGGTCCCAGCCGTTGCCGTCCACCGCCGTCCACGCCGGCTCCCAGTAGACCGTGCCGAGGCCGCGGCCGCCCGGCGCCGCGGCGACCGTGTCCTGCACTGCCCGGAACCAGGCGGCCTGCCCCGCCGGCGTCGCCGGGTAGCCGGCCACCAGGTCGTCCTGGCTCGCGATGACGTTCTCCCAGCCGGGCTCGTCGTCGTCCAGCGTGAACGGGTACGACGTCTCGACCACCATCACGTCCCGGTCGTACCGCGCCGACAGGCCGGTCACCGCCTCTTGCAGGTCCGCGAACGAGCCGTGCCAGTAGCCGTAGTAGCTCAGCCCGATCAGGTCGAACGGCACACCGCGCGCCGTGACCTCGTCGAACCACCAGGTCAGGGAGTCGAGTCCGTTGTTGATGTTCGTCAGGTGCAGCATGGTCCGCGCACCCGGGAACACCTCCTTGGTGGCGTCGTGCCCGGCCGTGAGGAACGCGGCGAGGTTGTCCCACTGCGGCCCGGTGACACCGTCGTCCGGGTCGACGTCCCAGGTCTGGCCGTGCGGCCACATCATGCCCGGGTTGATCTCGTTGCCGAGCTGCACATGGTCGACGCTCACGCCGGCGTCGCGCACCGCGGTCAGGACCTCGCGCGTGTGGTCGCCGAGCAGCCCGGCCATCTCGGCAGGCGTCGCGTCCGCCCAGGCGGCCGGCGTGCCCTGGGCACCGGGATCGGTCCAGCGGTCCGAGTAGTGGAAGTCGATCATCACGTCCATGCCCGCGGCCTCGGCCCGCGCGGCCGTCGCCGCCACGTGCGTCGCGTCGTTGTAGCCGTCCGCCGGGTCCACCCAGACCTTGAGCCGCGCCAGGTTCATACCCTGCTCCGCGAGCAGCTCGACCGGGTCGGCCACCGTGCCGTCCGTGTCGCGGTAGACACCGCCGAAGTCCTCGTTCTTCGCGACGTTCGACAGGTCGCCGCCGCGCACGTCTGCCGTCGCACGCCCCCGGACCAGCTCGACGTCGTCGACGTTCGCCCACGCGCCCGCGCCGCCGTCCGTCGCCACGGACACCGTGCAGGCACCGCCCCGCGAGAACGCCGGCACCGAGATCCGCACCCAGGCGTCGTCCTGCCCGGTGAGCGGCGTCGTGGTCGAGCCCGTCCCGGTGCGGCCACCGCCGCACCGCAGAGACAGGTGCGTCGCGTCCAGCCCGCCGCCGGACCGGACCCGCGCGCTCGCGGTCCACCAGCCGGCGGGCACGCCGGTCACGCGCTGGCTGGTGGTCACGGAGAAGTCGTGGTCGGCCCAGTGCGTGAGCCGCGCGGCCGACGACGCTCCTCCCGCCTCCGTCTTGGCCGCCGTCCCGGCGGTGGGAGAGGTCACCGTCCAGCCCGTCAGGCCGTCCTCGAACCCGGGGTTGACCAGCGGGATCGTGTTCCGCGCGACGGTGTCGGCCCGTGGTGGCCGGTCGGTCGGCGCCGCCGCGGCGGTCGCCGCCAGCCCTGCGGGCACGGCCAGCGCCAGTGCCGCGAGCGGGATCAGAGCTCGTCTCGTGCGCATACGTCCTCCTTGACGTAGGTGGTGCTCGGTGAGGTGGTGCTCGGTGAGGTGGTGCTCCCGCCGTAGGCCGGCGGTGGTCAGGTCGCCCGGCGCAGCACTCGCACCCCGCCCGCCGGGACGACGGCGTCGCCGCCGCCCTCCTGCCCGGTCAGCAGGTCGGTGGCCGGGCCGTCGAGGGGCAGCTTCGCGTCCTCGTCGCCGTGGTTGATCGCGATCACGTACTCGGCGCCGGCGCCGTGACGCCGGACCACCTCCACGTCCTCGGGGACGTCCGAGGGTGTCAGGCCGGCGTCCGCGTACACGTCCGCCATCACCGTGGCCAGCGTCTCGACGTCGAAGCTCGTGGACACGTACCAGCCGGTCCCCGCGCCGTGACGGTGCCGGGTGACGGCGGCACCGCCCGGCTTCGGGCCGTCGGCGTAGGTCCCGACGACGTCGGCCCCGGCAACCACGACGTCGTCCGCCCAGACGGTACCCGTGAGGCCGGCCGGCTCCGCGCCGGAACCGGGGGCGCCGTCGTAGGCGACCGTCAGGCTCTCGCCGTCGCGTAGCGGCAGGAACTCCTCGACCGTCACGCCGAGCGCGTCGCGCAGCGGGGCCAGGAAGCCGTCCGCGTGGACCGCGTCGTGCTCGTCGACGATCCCGGAGAAGTACGAGACCAGCAGCGTGCCGCCGCCTGCCACGTAGCGCGTGAGGTTCGCGGCCGCGTCGGCCGTGAGCAGGTACGACGCCGGAGCGAGGACCAGCTTGTACCGGCTCAGGTCCTGCTCCGGCCGGGCAAGGTCCACCGTGCGCCCGTCCCGCCAGAGCCTGTCGTAGAAGGCGTCGACACGCTCGCGGTGGCTCACCGCGGCACTGGGACGCCACTCGAGGTCCTGCGCCCAGAACGAGTCGGTGTCCCACAGGAGCGCGACGTCGGCCCGCACCCGGGAGCCACGCAGCTCCCCGAGCCTGCCGAGGTCCGCCCCGAGCTCGACCACCTCACGCCACACCCGGCTGCCCGTGCCGGCGTGCGGCAGCATCGCCGAGTGGAACTTCTCCGCCCCGGAACGGGACGCGCGCCACTGGAAGAACATGATGGCGTCGGCACCGCGCCCCAGGTGGGAGAACGAGTTGCGGGCCAGCTCGCCGGGCCGCTTGGCGACGTTGCGCGGCTGCCAGTTCACCGCCGACGTCGAGTGCTCCAGCAGCAGCCACGGCTTGCCGCCCGCCACGGAGCGGGTGAGGTCGGCAGCGAGCGCCAGGCCCACCTCGCCGCGCGGGTCGGCGGCGGTCAGATAGTGGTCGTTCGAGACGACGTCGACCTCCCGCGCCCACCGGAACAGGTCGGTGGACGGGCACGACGCCGCCATGAAGTTCGTGGTCACGGGGACGTCCGAGTGCGCACGGACCGCGTCGCGCTCGGCGGTGAAGCAGGCCCGGAGCGCGGAGTCGGTGAAGCGGGCGAAGTCGAGGGCCTGGGCGGGGTTGACCGTCGTCGGCGCGGCCGCCGGGACCTGCACGTGCTCCCACTCGCCGTAGACCTGCCCCCAGAACGCGGTGCCCCACGCGGCGTTGAGCACGTCGAGGGCGCCGTACCGCTCGCGCAGCCACTCGCGCCAGGCGCGCTCGGCGTGGACCGAGTAGTCGTCGGAGACCGGCGCGCCGTACTCGTTGTGCACGTGCCACAGGGCGAGGGCGGGGTGCGTGCCGTAGCGCTGCGCGAGCTCCGTGGTGATCCGCACCGCGGCCCGGCGGTACTCCGGCGAGCTCGGTGAGACCATGCCGCGCGAGCCCGGGCCCATGACGGTGCCGTCCCGCGTGACCACGCGGGAATCCGGGTAGGTGGCGTAGAACCAGGCCGGGGGCGCGGCGGTGGGCGTGCCGAGGTCCACGCGGATCCCGTTCGAGTACAGCAGGTCGATCACGCGGTCCAGCCAGGCGAAGTCGAACTCGCCCTCGCGCGGTTCGAGGAGCGCCCAGCTGAAGATCCCCACGCTGACGAGGTTCACGCCGGCCTCTCGCATCAGGCGCACGTCCTCGGCCCAGACCTCCTCGGGCCACTGCTCCGGGTTGTAGTCGCCCCCGTAGCAGAGGGCGTCGACACCGGGCAGCCAGCCGTCGTAGGCGGGTCCGGGAGGCAGGGGGCTTGCGGACATGCGGTACTCCTCGTTGTGCACGGTCCCAGTGGTTCTCGACACAGTTCACACCAGCACCGGGCATAAAAGCAAGGCCGAGCGCCTGACCCTGATGTTTGCGTGACGACGATCTGGCTCGCTACTGTGACCGTGCACAGACGTTGTGCCATAGACCCTCACGGTCCTTGACGAGGAGGACACATGAGCCTGACACCAGGCATCAAGGCCGGTGCGGCGCTCGCCGCCACGGCGCTGCTCGCCGCCGGCTGCTCCGGCAGCCCGGACGACACCCCCGCGGAGCCCACAGGCCCGGTGGAGCTCACGTTCTGGACGTGGGCACCGAACATCGAGGAGGTCGTCGACCTCTGGAACTCCGAGAACCCCGACATCCAGGTCGTCGTGAACAAGCAGGACGGCGGCGACCCGGCCGTCACCAAGCTCCTCACCGCGATCGAGGCGGGCTCGGGCGCGCCGGACATCATGCAGGCCGAGTACCAGAAGATCCCCCAGCTCGTGTCCAGCGAAGCCGTCGCGGACCTCTCCGGCGAGCTCGGTGACGACACCGCCGGCCACTTCGCCGAGGGTGTCTGGAACGCCGTGACGCTGGGCACCGACGCCGTCTACGCGG
The DNA here is from genome assembly GCF_054777735.1 of Myceligenerans cantabricum. NCBI lineage: Bacteria > Bacillati > Actinomycetota > Actinomycetes > Micrococcales > Promicromonosporaceae > Myceligenerans > Myceligenerans cantabricum. The sequence goes on along the minus strand of NZ_BAAHAJ010000006.1, from coordinate 974 downwards.
TGCCGCAGGACTCCGGGCCGATGCAGTTCTACTACCGCGCCGACATCTTCGACGACCTGGGTCTCGAGGTGCCCACCACGTGGGAGGAGTACGCCGACGTCGCCACCGAGCTGCACGAGCAGGACCCCGACAAGTACCTCGGCACCTTCTCCGCCAACGACGCCGGCTGGTTCGCCGGTCTCACCCAGCAGGCCGGCGCCTCCTGGTACGGGATCGAGGGCGAGTCCTGGGCCGTGGACATCGACGGCCCGGAGGTCACCCAGGTGGCCGAGTACTGGGGCGGGCTCGTCGAGGACGGCGTCATCGACGACAAGCCGATGTACACCCCGGAGTGGAACCAGGGCCTGAACGACGGCTCCCAGGTGGGCTGGCTGTCGGCGATCTGGGCGCCCGGCGTGCTGGAGGGCAACGCCCCAGACACCGCCGGCAGGTGGGAGATGGCGCCGATGCCGCAGTGGGACGCCGACGCCCCGGCCACGGGCACGTGGGGCGGCTCCGCCACGGCAGTCACCAGCCAGTCGGAGTACCCGGCGCAGGCCACGGAGTTCGTCGAGTGGATGAACACCGACCCGGAGGCGGTGCAGGCCCTGGTCGACCTGTCGGGGCTGTACCCGGCCGACGTCCCGGGCTCCGAGGACGCGCTGACCGACCCGCCGGAGTTCTTCGCGAACCAGGACGACTTCTACGAGGTGGCCGCCGAGACCGCCGCGACCACGCAGCCGTTCACCTACGGCCCGAACATCAACGTGGCCTACAGCGCGTACAACGACGAGTTCGCCAAGGCCACCGAGGCCGGGACCGCGGACGCGTTCGTCGAGGCGGTGGACGCGATGCAGCGGATCACGGTCGATGACCTGGTCGGCGCCGGGTTCGACGTCGCGGAGTGACGGTGACCTCCTCCCCCCGGCCGGCGTCCGCCCCCGGCCCGGAACGCCCGCCCCGCACCCCGGCGCGACCAGCGCGACCGGGACGGG
>NZ_BAAHAJ010000005.1:0-435356 GCF_054777735.1 Myceligenerans cantabricum | reverse complement strand
CTTGGGGTGGGGGAGAGTGTGGGGGGTGGTGGGGGTGGGGGGTGAGTGTTTTCAGGGCTGCGGCGATGGCGGCGGCCGGGCCGCCGAACGGGGGGTCTTCGCGGGTCAGCACGGTCCGGTGCGCGGTCGGGTGGGCCGCGATCGGTGCTGCCAGGTCGTCGGGGCCGACGACGGCTGTCCGGCGTGCGCCCCCGGCCGCGTCCAGGGCGAGGTGCAGCAGGGGGACGCCGTCGGAGACCAGCGCGGGCTTGGCGGCGCCGTCGAGGCGGGACGCACGGCCGCCGGCCAGCACGATCGCGTCGTGCAACGCGCCGGTGCTCGCCGTGCCGCCGGGGCGGGGGAACGCGGAACCCGGCTCGTCGGCGTTCTCCTGGCCGCCGGCACCCGTGGCTGGGCCGACTCCTGGTCGCCCCTCGTTCACAGCGGGATCACCGGCACCTGGTCGCCCGGCCGGATCTTCTCGACGTGCGCGGGCACGACCGCGAGCGCGTCCGCCGTGACCAGCGCCGACAGGTGGTGCCCGTCACCGGTGGGCGCGACGCCGTCGGGCAGCACACGCACCGGCACGACCTGCTCCCGCCCGCGCGGGCTGGTCCACCCGGAGGCGGCCGGGCGGGACTCCGGGTCCGTGGCCGTGCGTGGCAGCCCGCGCAGCCGAGCCACGGCGGGCCGGACGAACATCACGAACGAGACGTAGGCGGCCACCGGTGTGCCGGGCACGGCGATCCACGGAACACCCCGCCACCGCGCCAGCGCCTGCGGCCGCCCGGGCTTCATCCCGACGGCGGCAAGCTCGACGTCGGTCACGTCTCCGGGCTCCGCCACCGCCCCGGCGGCCACCGGCCCGCGACCCGGCGCGCCCGTACCGGCCGAGAGCACCGCCCGCACGACGTCGGCGGCCCCGGCCGACACGCCCCCCGCGGTCACGACCAGATCGACACCGCCACCGTCCGCCGAGGCCGGCGCCGCGCACCGGGACGCCCTGCCGCGGCCCTGACCGTCTGCCGCGGCCGTGACTCGCGCGGCCCGGTCGCCGTCTCGGCTGGTGGGAGCGGTCGAGGCGGAGGGTTCTACGGCCAGGCCCCTGTCTCGGCGCAGGCCGGTCACCTGGTCCAGGGTCTCGCGGAGGGCGTCCGGCGAGTCGGGGACCGGCCCCAGGCGGACGACGTCGGCTCCGGCCGCGCGCACGGCGGCGGCCAGCATGAGCGAGTTCGAGTCGGTGATCTGCCCCGGGCGGGTCGGGGAGCCCGCAGGGACCAGCTCCGACCCGGTGGCGACGACCGCCACGCGTGGCCGCCGTCGGACGGGGACACGGGACACCCCGGCCGCGGCCAGGCCCGCGACGATCGCGGCGGTCACCGCGGTCCCGGCGGGTGCCAGGAGGGATCCCGCCGCGACGTCCGCGCCCCGGCGGCGGATGTGGTCGCGCGGCTCCAGGGAGAGCGTCACGGTCCCGCCGGGGACGCGCGCGCCGGACGACGGGTCGGGTTCGCGGACCGTCCGCCCGTGGGCCGGCGCCGTGGTCGCCCTCTCGGGCACCGGGCTCGGCCGGTAGGTGGCCGGCACCCCGTCCGGCTGCTCGGACGGACCCGCCGTCCCCGCCTCGGCCGCTGGGTCGAACCGGCCCGTCGACGTCCGCTCCACCGGCACGACGGCGTCCGCGCCCGGCGGCAGGGGGGCTCCGGTCATGATCCGGGCGGCCGTGCCGGGTGACAGCTCGGCGGGGCTGCTGGGCGCGGCGGCGATGTCGGCCACCACCCGCAGCGTCACCGGCTCGCCGCCGGCCGGCAGGTCCGCGCGGCGGACGGCGTACCCGTCCATCGCGGAATGGTCGAACGGAGGAACCGGTACGACGGCGTACACGTCCTCGGCGAGCACCGAGGTGTGTCCCGGCGCCGTCGGCCACGCCGGCTCCGGGCCCACGCCGCTCTCGACCACGTCCTCGCCGGCCGTGCCGCGGCCGGCTGGATCCCCGCCGACCGCGCCGTCCCCGACCGCGCCGTCGACCAGGTCGACGAGCCCCACCTCGACCGCGGGCAGCGGCGCGACCATCGCGAGCACGCGTGCCACGTGCTCGGAGACGGATCGGGGGGTCGGTTCCACGGATCCCACGCTAGTCGTCGCCTGTACGCCGGGCGTTGCGCGGACCGCACGCCGCTCCTGCACACCCTGTGAGGCCGAGAGACCGGACCGATCCGCTCGTGACCGCTCTCACAGGCTCCGCGCCACACCTGTGCGTTCTTTCTTACGGTCGATTCACCACCCCATGACCGGCACCGAACACCCCCTTCCTACTGTCGGGGCATCCGGTCCGACGTCGGGCCGGTGTCCGGGGCCCCAGCGCCCCGGATGCCCGACGTCGTCGGGCACCCACCCACCAGGGAGGCATCACGTGTCCGCACAGACCGCCCGAGAAGACCATCCCGCCACCGCCGTCGCCCCCGCGACGAGCATGCCCGAGGCGGCGTCCGACGGCGCTGCGACGACCTCCGAGGCCACCCCCGCCCCCGCCGTGCGGGACGACGTGGCGACAGCCCCCGCCCACGCCTTCGAGGCCGCCCGTGCCGCCGGGGTCAGCGCCGCGGCCGAACGCCGGCACCACCGCACCGGCCGCTGGATCCACCACTGGGACCCGGAAGATCCCACCTTCTGGAACGACGGCGGCCGCCGTATCGCCCGGCGCAACCTCCTCATCTCGATCTTCGCCGAGTTCCTCGGCTTCTGCGTCTGGGCCGTCTGGTCCATCGTGGTGCCCCAGCTCCCCGCGGCGGGCTTCGCCCTGACCACCGACCAGATGTTCTGGCTCATCGGCCTCCCCGCCCTGGTCGGCGCCACCCTGCGCATCCCGTACACGCTCGCCGTCCCCGTGTTCGGCGGCCGCAACTGGACCATGGTCTCGGCGGCCCTCCTGCTCATCCCCTGCACGGGCCTCGCGATCGTGGTGCAGAACCCCGGCACCTCGTTCGGCGTGCTCCTCGCCGTCGCGGCGCTCGCGGGCTTCGGGGGCGGGAACTTCGCGTCGTCGATGGCGAACATCTCGTTCTTCTACCCGGAGAAGGAGAAGGGCGCGGCGCTCGGCTGGAACGCGGCGGGCGGCAACGTCGGCACTGCGGCCGTGCAGTTCGTGGTGCCGCTGGTGATCGTGACGAGCGCGGGCGTCGCGCTGCAGAACGCGGCCTACGCCTTCATCCCGTTCGTCCTGCTGGCGGTCTTCCTGGCCTGGCGGTTCATGGACAACCTCGGCACGGCGAAGGCCGACCCGCGCCAGTTCGCCGTGGCCACCCGCAGCAGGCACACATGGCTCATCAGCTTCATCTACATCGGGACGTTCGGGTCGTTCATCGGGTTCGCGGGCGCGTTCCCGACGCTGATGGCGGGCCAGTTCCCGGAGGTCTCCCTGTCGCTGGCGTTCATGGGCGCCCTGGTCGGCTCCGTGGCCCGCCCCCTCGGCGGCATCCTCGCGGACCGTCTCGGCGGCATGTCGATCACGCTCGTCTCCTTCGCCGCGATGGCGGCGGGGACCCTGGGCGCGATCTGGTCGCTCGGCACGCACAGCTTCCCGATGTTCTTCGGGTCGTTCATGTTCCTGTTCGTCTTCACGGGCGTGGGCAACGGGTCGGTGTACCGGATGATCCCCGCGGTCTTCCGGGTCGCGGGCGGCACCCCGAAGATGGCGGCCGGCTGCATCGGCATCGCGGGAGCCGCGGGCGCGTTCGGCGGCTTCCTGATCCCTCGCGGCTTCGCGGCCTCGACCACCATGACCGGGTCCCTCGTCCCCGCGTTCTGGCTGTTCATCGGCGCGTACGCCGTGATGGCGCTCGTCTGCTGGATCGTCTACGGGCGCGGCGAGATGCGCGTCGCAAAGGTCTGACCATGGCTGATACCCACTGCCCCTACTGCGCGCTGCAGTGCGGCATGTCTCTGGCGCCGGGCACCCCGCCCGGCGCCGGTGGCCGCCACCACCTCCCCGTCACCGTGACCCCCCGCGAGTTCCCCACCAACCGTGGCGGCCTCTGCCAGAAGGGCTGGACCTCGGCATCGGTCCTGACCGCCGCCGACCGCCTCACGACCCCCCTGGTGCGCCGCTCCCTCCTGCCGTCCGCGCCCCAGGAGGCGTCGGCACGCGACCACGCCGTCGTGGGGGATGGTGATCTCACCACCGCTCAGGACGACGTGGGCGGCCAGGCCGGCGCGGAGGATCCGCTCGTGCCCGTGAGCTGGGGTACCGTGCTCGACCTGGTCGCCGGCCGGCTCGCCGCGCTCCGCCAGGAGCACGGGCCCGGATCCGTCGCCGTGTTCGGCGGCGGCGGGCTCACCAACGAGAAGGCGTACGCGCTCGGCAAGTTCGCGCGTACCGTCCTGCAGACCCCGAACATCGACTACAACGGGCGGTTCTGCATGTCGTCCGCGGCGGCGGGCGCGAACCGATCCCTCGGCGCCGACCGCGGCCTGCCGTTCCCGCTCGCGGATCTCGGTGGGGCCGACGTCGTGCTGCTGCTCGGCTCGAACCTCGCCGAGACGATGCCGCCCGCCGTGCAGCACCTCGCCGGTGCACGCGAGGCCGGACGCCGCGGCACGGGAGGGCTCGTCGTCGTCGACCCGCGGGCGTCCGCCACGGCCAGGCTGACGGACGACGGCGCCGGCGTCCACCTGCAGCCCGTCCCCGGCACCGACATGGTGGTGCTCCTGGCCCTGCTGCACGTGATCCTCGCCGAGAGCCTCGCGGACCGTGAGTACCTCGCCGAGCGCGTCACCGGGTTCGACGACGTCGCGCGCTCGGTCGCGGCCTGGTGGCCCGAGCGCGCGGAGACCGTCTGCGGCGTCCCCGCCGGGGAGCTGCGGCACGTCGCCCGGATGCTCGCCGGCGCCGCGCCGGCCCACGGCGGGCGCGGCGCGTACGTCCTGACCGGCCGCGGGGTCGAGCAGTCCACGCAGGGCACCGCGACCGTCACCGCGACCATCAACCTCGCGCTCACGCTCGGCCTCGTGGGCCGCGAGGGCTCCGGATACGGCGCCATCACCGGTCAGGGCAACGGGCAGGGCGGCCGCGAGCACGGCCAGAAGTCCGACCAGCTCCCCGGCTACCGCAAGATCGACGACCCCGCCGCGCGCGAGCACGTCGCGGGCGTCTGGGGCGTCACGCCCGGGTCGCTGCCGGGCCCCGGCAAGCCGGCCGTGCAGCTCCTCCGGTCGCTCGGGGTCTCCGACGGCCCCCGCGCCCTCCTGGTGCACGGGTCCAACCTGGTCGTCAGCGCCCCGGACGCCGGCTCGGTCGCGGACCGGCTGAGATCGCTGGACCTCCTGGTGGTCTGCGACTTCGTGCCGTCCGAGACCGCGCTGCTGGCCGACGTCGTCCTCCCCGTGACCCAGTGGGCCGAGGAGGAAGGCACCATGACCTCGCTGGAGGGCCGGGTCATCCGGCGCCGTCGTGCCGTCGACGCCCCGGGCGAGGTGCGCTCGGAGCTGTGGGTCCTCGCCGAGCTGGCCCGCCGCCTCGGCACGGCGGGGGAGACCGCGCCGGGCTCGGTGACCTTCTCCACGGACCCCGCCGAGGTCTTCGACGAGCTCGCCCGCGCGTCACGCGGCGGCGTCGCCGACTACTCGGGCCTCTCCCACGCCCGCCTGGACGCCGACGAGACCGCGGCCGGACCCGGCTTCTTCTGGCCGGTTCCGGCGACGCCGGCCCGTGCCGCGTGGTCGGAGCCGGCCGCGCCCCGCGACCTGCCGGTCCCCGGCAGCACGCCGGGCGAGACGCAGGACCATCCCGGCACTCCCCGGCTGTTCCTCGACGGCTTCCCCACACCGGACGGCCGGGCGCGCATGATCCCGGTCGACCACGACGGGCCGTCCGACGACGTGCGTCCCGGCGCACCGCTCTACCTGGTCACCGGCCGCGTCCTGCAGCACTACCAGTCCGGCGCGCAGACCCACCGCGTCGCCGACCTGGAGCGGATCGTCCCCGAGCCGTACATCGAGCTCCATCCGGTCCTCGGATTCCGCGTCGGAGTCCCCGACGGCGCGCGCGCCCGCCTCACCACGGCTCGCGGCTTCGTCGAGGCGACGGCCCGCTGGACCGACGCCGTCCGCCCCGACACGGTCTTCATGCCGTTCCACTGGTCCGGCACCGGATCGGTGAACCGTGTGACCACCGACGCCACCGACCCGATCTCCGGGATGCCGGAGTTCAAGGTGTGCGCCGTCGAGATCACGCCCGTCCCCGACGGTGCCGAGCCCGGTGCCGGTCCCGCGTCCACCATCCCCGAGTCCCCCGCCCGTCCCGAGTCCGCCCCCACGCTCGAGGAGACCCCCGCATGAGTCTGCGAGTCCCGCTGAGGATCGTCGTCATCGGCTTCGGCATGGTCGGCGGCAGGTTCGTCGACGAGCTGGTGCGTCGCGACACCGACGACGCCTTCGACATCACCGTCCTGGGCGCCGAGCCGTACGAGCCGTACAACCGCGTGCTGCTGAGCGACGTCGTCGCGGGCCGCACGGACGTCGCGGCCATCAACATGCCGCAGCCCGACCTCGATCGCGTCGAGCTGCTGCGCGGCGTCGGCGCGGTCTCGATCGATCGTGCCGCCAGGGTCGTCGTGGCCGAGGACGGCAGCCGTCACCCCTACGACCATCTCGTCCTGGCCACCGGGTCCGAGGCACGTATCCCGCCCGTCCCGGGTCTCGGCACCTCGGGCGTCTCCGGGCTCCCGGCCGGGGCGCACGCGCTGCGCACCCTCGACGACGCCCGCGAGATCGTCGCCGCCACGGTCAACACCCCGCGTGCCGTCGTGGTCGGCGGCGGTGTCCTCGGCGTCGAGGCCGCGTACGGTCTCGCCGGCCGCGGCCTGGAGGTCTCCGTCGTCGACGGCGCACCCAGCCTGATGGCACGCCAGCTCGACGGCCCGGCCGGCGAGATCCTCGCCGACGGCCTCGCCGCGCGCGGCGTCACCGTCCGCACCGGGGTGCTGCCGAGCGAGGTGCTCGTCGCCGGCGGCCGCGTGGTCGGCGTGCGCCTCGGGGACGACCAGGTCGTCGCGGCCGGTCTCGTCGTCCTCTCGACCGGCACCGTGCCGAGGTCCAGGATCGCGCAGGCGGCGGGCCTGACCACGGACCGCGGGATCGTCGTCGGGCACGACCTGGCCAGCCCGGACGACGACGTCGTACACGCCATCGGCGACTGCGCCCAGCCGCCCGAGGGCTCGCGCGGCCTCGTCGCCGAGGGGTGGGACCAGGCGCGGCGCCTGGCCGAGCAGTTCGCCGACCAGGCCGCGGCGCGCGCCGCGGAGATCGCGCGGACCCCTGACGAGCCGGCCGGCCGGCTCGACGGTCCCCTGGCGCACCTCCGGTTCCCCGACCAGGGCGAGCGGCCGTCGATGGCGGTGCGTCTCGGCACGCTGATGGGCTCGCAGGCGGTGTCGCGCGCGCCCTCGGACAGGGGCATCGAGACGCGCGGCACCGACGTCGTCAAGGTCAAGGCCGGCGACCTGAGCGTCGTCAGCATGGGGGCGGCCGGCCTGGGCCGCGGACCCGCACCCGGCGAGCGCGCGGTGCGGCTCGGAGACCCGGCCGCGGGCCGGTTCGTCGAGGCGGTGGTGGCCGACGGCATCCTCGTGGGTGCCACCTGTGTGGGCGACGCCCGCGTCGCCGCCGACCTCACGGCCGCCTACACGCGGCGCACCCCCGTGCCCGCCGACCCGGCGTTCCTGCTGCTGACCGCGGTCATGCCGGCCGCCGCGGCCGTCGAGTCGCCGGAGCACATGCCCGACGACGCCGTGGTGTGCCGCTGCAACGGCGTCACCAAGGGCGAGATCGCCGGCTGCTGCGCGGCGGGGAACGGCTCCCTCGAGGAGATCGTCGCGCGGACCCGTGCCACCACGGGCTGCGGCTCGTGCAAGGAAGCGGTCTGCGGGATCGCCTCGTGGGCGAACGCCGCCGGCGAGGCCGACGCGGACCAGGTGGCGAGCTCCGCCCGGGTGCCGGCATGACGAACGACTCACACGGAGGCCCCGAGATGCGTGAGGAAGATGTTCCCGCTGTGCAACCGCCCTCGCACGGTGGTGAAAAGTCGTCCACCTACCGTCAGGACATGGTCGAATCATCCGCGCCCGGCCCGGCGGGCGACACCCGGCGCGAGGCCACCGGTCCCGGCAGCACGCAGCGCGTCGTCGTCGTCGGTGGCGGCATGGTCGCGCAGCGCTTCGTCGAGGCGCTGCGCTCCCGCGACACCGAGAACCGCTGCTCCGTCGACGTCTTCGCCGAGGAGCCGCGGCCCCCGTACGACCGTGTCGGCCTGAGCCGCTGGTTCACCGAGGGGTCCGAGGCCCTGACGCTCGGTGACCCCGCGCTGTGGGACGACCCCCTCGTCACCCTGTACCGCGACCGCAAGGTCGACGCGATCGACCGCGGGCGCAAGACCGTCACCGACCGCCTCGGCCGCGTGCACCGCTACGACCACCTCGTGCTGGCCACGGGCTCCTCCCCGTTCGTGCCGCCCATCCCGGGCGCCGACCTGCCCGGTGTGTTCGTGTACCGCACCGTCGACGACCTGGCGGCCCTGCGCGGCTGGGTCGAGCAGAAGCGTGCGGACAACCCGAGCAAGCCGGTCCGCGGCGCCGTCGTCGGCGGCGGCCTCCTCGGCCTGGAGGCGGCCGGCGCGCTCAAGGCGCTCGACGCGCACGCGACCGTCGTCGAGTTCGGCACGCACCTCATGGGCGTGCAGATCGACCTGGGCGGCGGTGAGGCGCTGAAGCGTCTCATCAACTCCCAGGGCATCGGGGTCCGTACCGAGACGGCCACCAAGGAGCTGAAGCCGCACAGGCGCACCGGCCACGTCGGGCGCATGGAGTTCACCGACGGCGGCCGGCTGGACACCGACGTCGTCGTCGTCGCCACGGGTGTGCGCCCGCGCGACGAGCTGGCGCGGGAGGCCGGCCTGGAGATGGGTGAGCGCGGCGGCGCCGTCGTCGACCTCGCCTGCCGTACCAGCGAGCCGGACGTGTCCGCGATCGGCGAGGTGGCCTGCATCGAGGGCCGCTGCATCGGCCTCGTCGCGCCGGGCTACACGATGGCCGAGATCGTCGTCGACCGCCTGCTGGGTGGGGACGCGACCTTCCCCGGCGCCGACACCGCGACCAAGCTCAAGCTGTCCGGCGTCGACGTCGCCTCGTTCGGCGACGCGCACGGCAGGACGGACGGCTGCGTCGAGGTCGTCTGGGCCGACCAGGTGGCCGGCATCTACAAGAAGCTCGTGCTGTCCGACGACGCCCGCACCCTCCTGGGCGGCGTGTTCGTCGGCGACGCCGGCCCGTACGCCATGCTGCGGCCGCTGCTCGGCGCCCGGCTCCCCGAGGGCGACCCGAGCGCGTTCATCCTCCCCGAGGGCGGCGGTGCCGCGGCCGCGGGACTCGAGCTGCCCGACGACGCCGCGGTCTGCTCCTGCAACAGCGTGTCGGCCGGTGAGATCCGGGCGGCCGTGACGGAGCACGGCTGCACCGACGTCCCGGGCGTCAAGGCCTGCACCAAGGCGGCCACCACCTGCGGGGCCTGCCTCCCGGTGGTCAAGAAGCTCACCAACACCGAGCTGGAGAGGGCGGGCGTCGAGGTCAGCACCGCGCTGTGCGAGCACTTCGAGATGACGCGCGCCCAGCTGTTCGACGCCGTCCGCGTCGCCGACCTGCACACGTTCAGCGAGATCATCGGCCGGTTCGGGAACGAGGTGCGGGACGCCGGGAGCAATGTCGTCGGGAAGGGGCGTGGCTGCGACATCTGCAAGCCCGTGGTCGCCTCCGTCCTCGCGAGCCAGGGCAACGGCCACATCCTCGCGGGCGAGCAGGCCACGCTGCAGGACACGAACGACCACATGCTCGCCAACATGCAGAAGGACGGCACCTACTCGGTGGTGCCGCGGATGCCGGGCGGCGAGGTCACCCCCGAGGGGCTGATCGTCGTCGGCGAGGTCGCGCGGGACTTCGGGCTGTACACGAAGATCACCGGCGGCCAGCGGGTCGACATGTTCGGCGCGCGCGTCGAGCAGCTGCCCGACATCTGGCGCCGCCTCGTGGACGCCGGCTTCGAGTCCGGTCACGCGTACGGCAAGTCGCTGCGCACCGTGAAGTCCTGCGTGGGCTCCACCTGGTGCCGGTACGGCGTGCAGGACTCCGTGGGCATGGCGGTCGAGCTGGAGCTGCGGTACCGCGGCCTGCGCGCGCCGCACAAGCTGAAGATGGGCGTGTCCGGCTGTGCCCGCGAGTGCGCGGAGGCCCAGAGCAAGGACGTCGGCGTGATCGCCACCGACAAGGGCTGGAACCTCTACGTGGCGGGCAACGGCGGCCAGCGTCCCGCGCACGCCCAGCTCCTCGCCGAGGACCTGACCCGCGAGGAGCTGCTGACCACCGTCGACCGCTTCCTCATGTACTACATCCGCACCGGCGACCGCCTGCAGCGCACCGCTCCGTGGATGGAGGAGGTCGAGGGTGGCCTGGCCGGCGTGCGCGAGGTCGTCATGGAGGACTCGCTCGGCATCTGCGCCGACCTGGACGCCGCCATGGCCGACCACGTCGCCGGCTACGAGGACGAGTGGAAGGCCGTGCTGGACGACCCGGAGAAGCTGCGGCGCTTCACCTCGTTCGTGAACGCCCCGGCGGACGCGGACCCGAACCTCGCGTACGTCGAGCAGCGGGGCCAGAAGCGTCCTGCGACCGACGACGAGCGCGCGGCCGCGGCGTCCGGCGCCGCCGACGCCCCCGTGCTGATCTCCGGCCCGAGCCTGGAGGTCCGCACATGAGCACCGACACCTCGCCCGGAATCGACGAGGGAGCGACCGTGCTCGATGCCGACGCCCTCGTGTGGCACGCCGTGTGCCCGCTCGGCGACCTGCTTCCCGAGCGGGGCGTCGCCGCGCTGCTCGACGGCGTCCAGGTCGCCGTGTTCCTGCTCGCCGAGCCCCACGACGGCGCACGCGTCCTCGCGGTGCAGAACCGCGACCCGTTCTCCGGGGCGCACGTGCTGTCCCGCGGCATCGTCGGCACCCGCGGCGGCGTGCCGACCGTGGCCTCGCCCATCTACAAGCAGGTGTTCTCCCTGGTCACCGGCGAATGCCTGGCGAAGGCCGACAAGGAGCCGAAGGACGGGACCGCCGCCGACCTGACGCCCTACCCGGTAGAGGTGCGTGACGGCGTCGTCCACGTGGGGTCCTGGCCGTGACGACGGCACCGGCGCCGGGCGGCACGGCAGGCCGGTCCCGTCCCGGTGACCGCCCGTGCGGGCGAGTCACCCTGGTGGGCGGCGGACCCGGTGCCGTCGACCTGCTCACGCTGCGGGCGTGGCGCGTGCTGCGGAGCGCCGACGTCGTCGTCGCCGACCGGCTCGGTGCCGTGGGGGTGCTGGACGACCTGCCCGCCACCACCGACGTCGTCCACGTCGGCAAGACGGCCGGCGACCACCCCGTGCCGCAGGACGAGATCAACCGGATCATCGTCGCCCGCGCCCGTGCCGGGGCGCACGTCGTGCGACTCAAGGGCGGCGACCCGTTCCTCCTCGGGCGGGGCGGCGAGGAGATGATCGCGTGCCGGGAGGCGGGGATCGAGGTCGACGTCGTCCCCGGGATCACCTCCGCGGTGAGCGTGCCGGAGCTCGCGGGCATCCCCGTGACGCACCGCGGGACGTCGCACGGGCTGCACATCACGTCCGGCCACGGTGGTCTCGATACGGTCGCGCTCGCCGTCGTCCGCGAGAACACGGCTACGCTGGTGATACTCATGGGGGTCTCGTCGCTGCGCACCATCGCGCAGCAGGCGCTCCGCGCCGGGGCGGACCCGGCCGCTCCCGTGGCGATCGTGGAGAACGGGTCCACGCCCGCCCAGCGCGTCACGCGCGCCCGCCTCGACGAGGTGGAGCGCGTCGCCGCCTCGGAGGGCGTGACGGCTCCCGCTGTCATCGTCATCGGTGGCGTGGCGGCGGACGGACTGCTGGAGGGCGCGCGTGACGGACAGCTGGCAGGTGCCGGTGTCTGAGGTCGCCGAGGGCGCGGCCACACCCCGGCCTGCCCTGGGGCAGGTGATGGCCGGCTGTACCGTGCTCGTGACGGCCGACCGCCGGGCGGGGGAGCTGTCGGCCGCGCTCCAGCGCCGCGGCGCGACGACCCGTCACGCGCCCGCGCTGAGCATGATCCCGCACGTCGACGACCAGACGCTGATCGACGCGACGCGCACGATCATCGCGCGGCCGCCGAACGTCCTGGTGGTCACCACCGGGATCGGCTTCCGTGCGTGGTTCGAGGCCGCGGACGCGCACGGGCTGGTCGAGCCGCTCACCGCGCTGCTGAGCGGCACCCGGATCGTGGCGCGCGGGCCGAAGGCTCGTGGCGCGATCCAGGCGGCCGGGCTGCAGGCCGACTGGGTCGCCGAGTCCGAGACCTCCGCCGAGATCGCGGAGGTGCTGCTGAGCGAGGGCGTCTCCAGGCAGCGGATCGCGATCCAGCATCACGGCGCGGGCGCCGACGGGCTGGACGACGTGTTCGAGAAGGCCGGTGCACAGGTGGCGAGCCTCGTCGTGTACCGCTGGGGTCCGGCGCCGGACCCGGAGCTGGTGCTCGCCTCGGCGGACGCCGCGGCCGTGGGCGAGATCGACGCGGTCGCGTTCACCTCCGCGCCCGGCGCCGAGGCCTGGCTGCGGGCCGTCGAGGAGGCGGGTGTGCTGTCCGCGGTCCGGGAGCGGGTCGAGGCCGGCCTGCTGATCATGGCCGCCGTCGGGCCGGTCACGGCGAAACCGCTCGAGGACCGCGGCATCGAGACGCTGCAACCCGAGCGCGGGCGGCTGGGTGCGCTGGTGCGGGCGCTGGTGGGGCACTACGAGCGCATCGAGTCGGTGGCGCTGGCGACGGTCGTCGGGCCGCTGCAGATCCGGGCGCGGGTGGCCGTGCTGGACGGGCGTGTGCTGCCGCTGTCGCCCACGGGCGTCGAGGTGCTGCGGCTGCTGGCCTCGGCCGGGGGCGACGTCGTCTCCCGCGACCAGGTGCTGGCGGCGCTGCCGGGCGAGTCCACGGACCCGCACGCCGCGGAGGTGGCGGTCGCCCGCCTGCGCGAGGTGGCGGGCAGGAACCTGATCCGTACGGTGGTCAAGCGGGGCTATCGCATCGAGCTGGCCTGAGGGATCGGCTGTTCTCGCCGACCGTTGGGGCTCAGTCGGCTGCCTTCACGATGTCTTCACATGCTTGTGTGTATCACCGAGCGGGCACGTCCCTCTCTGTCGGGTGAGATGGCTTTCGTGGCGAAGCCGGATACGGAAGAATCTCGCGGTTGCCCCCAACCATCGGGGGCACTCGTTCGTGACGACCTGACATGAGAACCTTCAGGAGGCCCCTGTGCCGCAGTGGGACAAGGAGCTGGCAGACCTCATGATGCATCGAGGCCCCGCTCTGAACGGCTATGCCTACCTGCTCTGCGGCGACCGGCACCAGGCCGAGGACCTGGTGCAGGAAGCACTGGTCCGCACCTTCTCGAGGTTCCGGCGCCCCGCCTCCCCGCGCGTCGCCGACGCCGGCCCCGGCACCCAGGCGTTCGGGGCGGAGAGCGGGACGGGCTTCGACCCGGCGATGGGTATCGAGCGCTACGTGAAGCGCGCGATGACCAACATCTACGTCGACGGCTTCCGCCGGCGCTCCCGCTGGTTCGGGATCCAGCACCTCCTGGCCGACGACGGCCGCGCGCGCAGTCCGGAGCACGCCGCGGCCGCGAAGGCCGACATCGAGGCGGCGCTCGCCCGGCTCTCCCCGCGCCAGCGCGCGGTCGTGGTGCTGCGTCATTTCGAGGACATGACGGTGCCGCAGATCTCGGCCACCCTGGGCATCGCGCAGGGTACGGTGAAGCGCCATTTGTCGGACGCGATGTCAGCGCTTCAGGACGTCATGGACGTGCAACCGGGAGGAAGCCTGTGAGATCCGCAGACCACCCGCCCGATGGAGAACATCCAGGGGCGGGTTCACGTCTTGCCGACGCGCTCGAAGAGATGTCCCAGCGGGGCGCCACGATGGCGGCCCCGCACGAGAACGCCTACCCCGCGGTGCGCGGTCGCGTCCGTGCGCGCAGGATCGCCAAGGCGACCGGTGCGGGGATGATGTCCGTGGCCGCGGTGACGGTGGTGGCCGCGGGCGCGCTCTACGAGCCGCCCCACGACATGGGCTACGCACCGGGGATCGCGGGGTTCACGAGCGCGCCGAACGTGCTCGGGCTCGGTCCCCACGGTGAGGCGCACCTGATGCTCGAGTTCCAGCCGCCCGGCTGGGAGGGCAGCGCCATCGCCTGCGGCGCCCCGCTGCCCCCGCTCGAGCGGGCCGAGGAGAGCCCGCCGCCGGCGGACGACGGCGCGGCCGGGGACGACGGCGCGGGCAGCGGCGGTGGCGGGGACTACGGCCTGCGGATCAGCGCGGTGCAACGCGACACGCTGGAGGTCTCTCGGACGCGGGACGCGTCGTCGGACGACGTCCTGGCCGGTCCGGTGTCGTACGTGTGGACGCAGGACGGCCTGGTCGTGTCGCTCCCGGTCGACGCCGTGCAGGATGCCGAGCTGGGTCTCGAGGAGTTCACGCGCTACGACACGCCCTCGACCAGGTCCGCCTGCCTCGGCCACGACAGCAAGGACCAGGACGGCGACGCGCCGACCGCGGAACCGCCCGAGCTCCCGGCGGGCACGTACCAGGTGCGCGCCTACCAGTACCTCGTCCCGACGGGCAGCGCGCCGGACGCGGGCAGCGTCGACGCCGCGATCGAGGACCCGGCGTCGTGGAGCGACGAGATCACGGTCGAGCTCACCGAGGACGGCGCGATCCTCCCGTCGCGCTGATCCCGCCGGCCCGTCCCACCCGCAGGCATTCTTCGCTCCGTGAGGCAACGGTTCCGGTGGACCGCGCGTCATGATCAGTGAGACCGGCCGGAGGGGCCGGCCTGATCCGCGGAGGTGAAGTGATCGTGGCGTGGGAGGACGAGCTCGGCGAGCTGATGGCCACACGCGGCAACGCGATGGTCCGCTACGCCTACATGCTCTCCGGCGACCGCGCGGTCGCGGAGGACCTGGTGCAGGACGCGCTCGTCAAGGTCTTCTCCCGGCTCCGTGGACCCGCCGGCCGCGGGCCCCGCCGTCCGGGCGGGAGCACGCAGGGCACCGGCGTGCACACCCTCGACGAGTCGCCGCTGAACAACGCGGAGGCCTACGTCCGGCGGGCGATCCTGACCCTCTTCCTCGACGGCTACCGCAGACGGCAGCGCTGGGCCGGCATCCGGCACCTGATCGCCGACGAGGGCGCCGTCCGTCCCGCGGAAGCTCCGGCCACCGCCAGGGTCGACGTCATGTCGGCGCTCGCCCGGCTCGGGCCGCGCCAGCGGGCGTGCGTCGTCCTGCGCTACTTCGACGACCTCACCGTCCCGCAGATCGCCGACGCCCTCGGCACCGCCCAGGGCACCGTGAAGCGGTACCTGTCGGACGCCACCGAGAACCTGAGGATCCTGCTGGGCCCCGACGATCTGCGCCCGGCCGAAGGGAGGGCCGCCCGATGAACGGCTGGACGCCCGAGCACGACGACGCGGACTTCCTCTCCGGGGCGCTGCACGGCGCCGCGGACGCGATGCCCGGAGGGGAGGCGGAAGAGGTGCACCTGCAGTTCGGCGTGGTCCGGGACCGCATCGGCCGCCGTCGCGCGGCGAAGGTCGGCGGGATCGGGGTCGCGGCGTTCGCCGTCGTCGGCGGGATCGCGGTCGGGGCCGCGCAGCTGACGATGCTCGACGCCGACCCCCCGCTCCCCGCGGACTCCTCGCCGTCGCAGAGCCGCCCGGCCGATCCGAGCCCGGGCCCGACAGGTTCCGCCGTCACGGGATGGATGCCCGGCGACGTCTACGAGAACACCGCGCTGTTCTGCGGCGCCGACGCCTCCTCGATCGACCGGGCGGCGGACGGTTCCACGATCGGCTTCGAGGGCGTCCCCTACTCCGTCGGGGAGGGCGGCGCCGCCGTCACGCTGGTCGGGGCTCAGCTGCGGGAGCTCTCGAGGGCCGGCGGCAGCCTCGCCCTCGCCCCCGCCGCCGTGTGGGTCCAGGACGGCGAGGTCGTCAACCTGACCCGGTACTTCGACCCGGAGCCGCCGGGTGTCACGTACGACGACGCGGGTCGCGCACGGACCGAGATCCGGCTCGACACCGTCGACGCGTGCGATCCGCCGGACGGGGCCCAGGACGTACCGTCCTCCGAGCCGGTGGAGTACGAGCACGTGCTCGCGGCGGGCGACTACCGGTTGGTCCCGGTGCTGTGGACCGAGTTCCAGGTAGGTGCCGCGCAGTACGTGACCGGCGCGCCGATCCCGGTCGAGGTGCTCCCGGACGGGAGGGTCGCCACGCCGGGAGCGGCGTCCGGCGACGGCGAGTCCGAGGAGCCGGCGGGCGAGCCCTCCGGCAGCCCGGCCGGCGAGGCCCCGAGCGGCACCAACGACGGCGACACCGGCGAGAGCCCCGACTGCTCGGCCTCCGGGCTCCAGGACACGAGCGACTTCTCGTTCGAGCCCGACCCGGTGGCGCAGACGGCGCGCGGGCTGGTCGACGCGGCCCTCGCCTGCGACCTGTCCGGTCTCGAGGAGCTCGCCGAGCCGGGCGTCACCCAGCTCCACCGGGCCGCCGAGCTCTCGGTGACGGACCGGTTCGCCCTCCCGGAGGGGGAGGACGACGTGTACGCGAAGCTCGCGACGCTCCTGAGCGGCGTGGCGGTGCGGGACCCGGACACCGGGAACTACGTGTGGCCCACCGTCGCCTCCCCGGAGTACCGGGACGACGACGTCGCGTGGGACTACGCCGTCGAGAGCGGTTTCGCCACCTCGGCCCAGGCCGACGCGTGGCGTGCCGCCGGCGGCGAGTACTACGGCTGGCGCCTGTCGATCACCCCGGACGGCGCCTGGCGCACCTTCCTGGGCCCGGACCCGGCGGCAGGCTGACGCCCGCCGGGTCGGCGCCGGCGGGGTCCGTGGCAGGAGGCGCCCCGCGGCGGTACTCCGCCCCGCTCCGGCCCCGGGACGCCTCCTGATCTGGCGTCAGCACCCGGGGCGCTGCGCATAATGTCCAGGTGAGCCCTCAGAACTCGAACCCGCCCATGCCGCCGTCGATCCCCCCGCGGCAGCCCGCGCCGAAGGCCGCCAAGCAGCACGTCGAGGACCTCGGGGCGTTCGTGACCGCGTCACCGTCGTCGTACCACGCGGCGGCGGAGGTGACCCGCCGTGCCCGGGCCGCGGGCTTCGTCGCGCTGGACGAGACCGAGGCCTGGCAGGTGCTGCCGGGCGGGCGGTACGTCGTCGTCCGCGACGGTTCCGTGATCGCGTTCGCGATTCCCGCCGACGCCGGTCCCGACACCGGCTTCACCCTTCTGGGCGCCCACACCGACTCGCCCGGCTTCAAGCTCAAGCCCAAGCCGACCACCGGCGCGCACGGCTGGTGGCAGGCCGGCGTGGAGGTGTATGGCGGGCCGCTGCTCAGCACCTGGGCGGACCGCGAGCTCGAGCTCGCCGGCCGCGTCGTGACCGTCGAGGGCACCGAGCACCTGGTCCGGACGGGTCCGCTGCTGCGCATCCCGCAGCTCGCGATCCACCTGGACCGCGGCGCGAACGACGGCCGCAAGCTCGAGGCGCAGCGTCACACCCAGCCGGTGTGGGGCCTGGGTGACCTGTCGGGCGCGGACGTGCTCGCGGAGCTCGCGCCGCAGGCGGTGGACCCCGCGACGATCGCCGGGTACGACGTCGTCGTCGCGGACACGCAGCCGCCGCGCACCTTCGGGGCGGGACAGTCGATGTTCGCCTCCGGGCGCCTGGACAACCTGCTGTCCACGCATGCGGGGCTGGTTGCGCTGCTCACCCACGTGAACGACGGCAAGAACGGTCGGCCGTCGCCGGGCAAGGGGTCCGGCTCCGCGGGCGCCGCGGACCCGTCGTCGGCTGGCGACGCCCCCACCCCGACGATCGCCATGTTCGCGGCCTTCGACCACGAGGAGATCGGCTCGGCGTCACGGTCCGGCGCCGCCGGGCCGTTCCTGGAGGACGTGCTGGGGCGGATCCACGCGGCGCTCGGCGCGTCGGCGGAGGACCGCGCGCGGTCGTTCGCGACGTCGCTGCACGTGTCGTCCGACGTCGGGCACGCGGTGCACCCGAACTATCCCGAGCGTCACGACCCTGCGAACCGCCCGGTCGCGGGCGGTGGGCCGATCCTGAAGATCAACGCGAACCAGCGGTACGCGACGGACGCGCACGGCGCGGCCGCCTGGAACGCCGCGTGCGCGGCGGCCGGCGTGCCGAGCCAGGAGTTCGTCTCGCACAACGACGTCCCGTGCGGCTCGACCATCGGCCCGATCAGCGCGACGCGCCTCGGCATCCGGACGGTCGACGTCGGCGTCCCGCTCCTGTCGATGCACTCGGCCCGCGAGATGGGCGCGGTGGTCGACCCGTGGTACCTCTCGCGCGCGATGACGGCGATCCTGGCACCCTGATCGCGTCCTCCTATGCCCCCGGGACCCGGGCGGGGGAGGGGCGGGGCACCCACCTGTGCGCCCCGGTGCCCCCGCCACCCGACGTCCTCGGGGTCACGCGGCGGAGGCCCGGCTCTCGGTGAGCGGGAGGACCGCCGCCTGGGCCTCGTCGTGGAGGCGGCCCAGGAGCTCCGCGCGGACGCCGGGGTGCTCGGACAGGTGGTCCAGCGACGGGACGACGACGAGGTGCGACTCGGCCCGGCGCAGCTCCTCCGTGAGCTCCCGGAGCCCGATCCGCTCGCCATCTACCACATCGCTGAACGTTGCCCCGAAACACAGCCCTCGGGATTCCGCGAGATGCCGCAGCTCGTTCCCGATCTGCCGGAGCGTGCCGGGCGGTGCGTCCTCCTCCACGCGCATGTACCCGTACACCAGCGGTTCGAGCGCAATGGGTGACATCCGAGTGTCCTTCCTGGTAGAACCGGTGCCGGTGGCGGCAACGGCGAGCCCCGCAGGCGACGCCCGCGCCGGCCTCCGCAGGGCGAATCTCCGCTCCGCGCGGGGTGCGCGCACCCGGTCGTGGTGATATCACGGTAGTAATCCGCTCGGTCGAAGGGCGACTTGACCAATGATCTGGGAAAGTCGGTCATAGAACGACACGACCAGGGTTGCCAACAGGGGGAGGCTGGCGAAGTGCCCAGTAGTAGTAGAAAGTCACGAACGTGCGCTCGATGCGGTTGCGTGTTGAGCCGATACAACTCCGAGGAGCAGTGCGCGGCGTGCCGCCGCACCGAACGCGTGCCGGTCGTCGAGCTGCCGTCCGTCCCGGCGCAGGTCTGGGACGACGCGGGAGTTCGCGCCGCCCTCGATGACTGGGACTTCGGCCAGGTGAGCCGGATGGTCCGCCAGCTCGTCCCGCTGCGCCAGGAGGACGTCGCCGCGCTGACGGGGCTGAGCCAGTCCTACCTGTCCATGCTCGAGTGCGGGGACCGCAAGCTGACCGATGTCGCTCGCGTGGTGCAGTTCCTCTCAGGGCTGGGCACGCCGGCGGACCTGGTGCGGCTGCCGCTGCCCGGGGTGTCGCGCGGCGAGGGGGCGTCCGACGTCGAACGGTCCGCGAACGGGCAGGCAGGCAGCGTCGCCGCGAAGCCCGCGACCGGCTCGGTCCGGGTCGTGAGCCGGAAGAACGAAGTGGTCCGCGACGGCGCGGCCGCCGACGAGGTGGTGCCCGGCGCCGAGGCCGCGCCGAGCCTCTCCGACCCGATGCTGGACCCGGTCGAGCCGTGGACCAACGAGCGGCTCACGCTGGCACTGCGGGCCGCGCTCCGCTCCGACGTCGAGATCGGGGAGCCGGGCCCGAACCTGCAGTTCGCCGAGCCGAACCCGGGCAACGCCGCGATGCTCAGCGGCCTCACGCTCGCCGCCTACGTCCACCACTGGGGGACGGAGGAGACGGAACTGCTGCGGCGCACGGTCGGCGGTGCGCGGGTGACCCAGCGGATGTGCGACCACCTGCAGGGCACGACCGACCAGCTCCGGTTGATGGACGCCGGAGCCGGGAGCGGTAGTGTCGCCGACATGGCGCGCGCTCATCTCGCCCTCGTGCTGCGGGCCCTCGAGCACGGCAACTTCGACGAGCCGGTCGGACGCCGCCTCGCGGGCGTCGCGGCGGACACCGCGTCGCAGGCCGGGTGGTACGCGTTCGACGCCGACCGCCACCAGGCCGCGCAGGCCTACCTGCTCAGCTCGCTCCGGGCGGCGCACACCGCGCAGGAGGCCCGCCTCGGTGCGGGCGCCCTGTCCTACCTGGCCATCCACGCCTACGCGAACGACCGGCCGAAGGACGCGATCGTCGCGGCCCAGGCCGGGCGGCAGCAGGTCCGCGGGTTCGACGTGCCGCACCTGGAGGCGGTCCTGCTCACGCGGCAGGCGCGCGGCCACGCGCTGCTCGGCGAGCGCGAGGCGGTCCGCCGGGCGCTGGGGACCGCGGCCGAGCTCTGCGTGCGGGGGCCGGGCAAGGACGACCCGCACTGGATCTACTGGATGAACGAGGGGGAGATCCACGGGCAGACGGCATCGGCCAGCCTGGCCATGGGGGACACCGCCGCCGCCGTCCAGTCGTTCGGACGGGCGGCCGAAGGGCTGAACCCCGCGGAGCAGCGCACCCGCGGGCTGTTCCTCTCCCGGGCCGCCCAGGCGTACGCCAGGGCGGGCGACCTCGACGCGGCGTGCGCGACGGGCGGCGAGGTGGTGACGCTCGCCGAGCACGTGCAGTCCGCCCGGTTGCGCAAGCACCTCGACGACCTCGCGAGCGACGTGCGCACCGCCGCGCGCCGCACCGCGCGGGGCCGGGCGCATGCCGGGGCGCGCCACCTCACGGAGCGGATCGCCGCGCTGGCGTGAGGTGAGATGACGTCCAGCACCACCTCGCGCGGCGAGCACGACAGCATCCTGGTGCTGTGGGACATCGATCGCACCCTGCTCTACGTGGGGGAGGTGGACCGGACGGCGTACCGCGAGGCGTTCGAGGAAGTCGTGGGACGCCCCGCGGTACGCCTCCCCGCGCGCGGGACCGGGGTGACGATGCCGCGCGCCATCCGTGGGCTGCTCCTGGACAACGGCGTGCCCGGCGACGACGTCGAACGCCTGCTGCCCGCGGTCCTGAAGGCCGTGCCGGAACGGCTGGCCGGGCACGAGGAGGACGTCCGGCGCGAGGGCATCCTCATGCCGGGCGCGCTGGAGGCCGTCGAGGCAGTGGCCGCCGACGGCCGGTTCGTGCCGGCCGTCGTCACCGGCAACCTCGAGCCGAACGCCCGCCTCAAGCTGCGGGTGTTCGGGTTCGACCGGTTCATCGAGCCCGACCTGGGCGGGTACGGGTCCGACGACGAGCACCGGCCCGCCCTCGTCGCCGTCGCCCAGGAGAGGGCGGCCGCGCGGTACGGCCGGCGGTTCACACGGGACAACACCGTGATCGTGGGGGACTCCCTCGAGGACGTCAGGACCGGCATCGAGGGTGGTGCCCGCGTGGTCGGCGTGGCGGCCGGCGGGACGTCCGCGGTGGCGCTCCGCGACGCGGGGGCGGACGTCGTCCTGCCGGACCTGTCAGACGTCGAACGCCTGCTCACGGCGGTTGACGCCCACCGCTAGTGACTCCCATCACATGCAGGTACACTCGGCCCATTCCGGCTGTCAACGTTGCCAGCGGGACGTTGGATACCCACAAGGGTCAAGGCCCGTTCATATTCTTCCCGTCGAGGAGGACGGATGCTCACACTCGGCTCCACCAGTATCACCGTGGTCACGGTGATCGCCCTCATCGCAGTAGGCGCCCTCGCCTGCGCGTTCGTACTGCGCCGACAGGTGCTGGCCGCGCCTGAAGGAACCCCGAAGATGCAGGACATCGCGCAGGCCGTGCAGGAGGGCGCCTCGGCCTACCTCAACCGGCAGTTCCGCACGCTCGCGCTGTTCGCGCTGGTCGTGGTCGCGCTCCTGTTCCTGCTCCCGGGCGACACCGGGGTGCGCGTCGGCCGGTCCGTGGCGTTCCTGTTCGGTGCCGGCTTCTCCGCCGCGATCGGCTACCTGGGCATGTGGCTGGCGGTGCGGGCGAACGTGCGTGTCGCCTCGGCCGCGACCCGCCCCGGCGGCCGCGCGGAGGGTGCCCGGATCGCGTTCCGCACGGGCGGCGTCGTCGGCATGTCGGTGGTGGGCCTCGGTCTGCTCGGCGCCGCGCTCGTCGTGATCATCTACCGCGAGGAGGCGCCCGGCGTCCTGGAAGGCTTCGGCTTCGGCGCCGCGCTGCTCGCGATGTTCATGCGGGTCGGCGGCGGCATCTTCACCAAGGCGGCCGACGTCGGCGCCGACCTGGTCGGCAAGGTCGAGCAGGGCATTCCCGAGGACGACCCACGCAACGCGGCCACCATCGCGGACAACGTGGGGGACAACGTCGGCGACTGTGCCGGCATGGCGGCCGACCTCTTCGAGTCCTACGCCGTGACGCTCGTGGCCGCCCTCATCCTGGGCAAGGCCGCGATGGGCGAGCAGGGCCTCGTCTTCCCGCTGATCGTCACCGCGATCGGCGCGTTCGTCGCGCTGCTGGGCGTGTTCATCACCCGCGTGCGCGGCTCGGAGAGCGGGCTCACCGCCATCAACCGGGGCTTCTACGTCTCCGCGCTCGTGGGCGCGGTGCTCGCGGGCATCGCGGCGTTCGTCTACCTGCCGGGCTCGTTCGAGCAGCTCAACGGCACCGCGGACCTCGGCGACGTCGGGGCGATCGACCCGCGCGTCGTCGCGTCGGCCGCCGTGCTGGTGGGCGTCGTGCTGGCCGGCGTCATCCTGTGGATCACGGGCTACTTCACCGACACGAACAAGAGGCCGACGGCGCACGTGGCCGCCACCTCGCAGACCGGCGCGGCCACGGTGGTCCTCGCCGGGATCGGGGTGGGCTTCGAGTCCGCCGTCTACACGGCCGGCGTCATCGCCGCCGCGATCTGCGCCGTGTTCCTGCTGGCCGGCGGCTCGGTGTGGCTGGCCCTCTTCCTCGTCGCGCTGGCCGGCTGCGGCCTGCTCACCACGGTGGGCGTCATCGTCGCGATGGACACCTTCGGCCCGGTCAGCGACAACGCGCAGGGCATCGCGGAGATGTCGGGCGACGTCGACGAGGAGGGCGCGCAGATCCTCACCGACCTGGACGCCGTCGGCAACACCACGAAGGCGATCACCAAGGGCATCGCGATCGCGACCGCCGTGCTGGCGGCGACGGCGCTGTTCGGCTCGTACGCGGACGCGGTCACGCACGCCCTGAGCGAGGTCGGGGAGCGGGGCACGGGCCTGGTCACGTCCATGCTCAGCTACGAGATCATCAGCCCGGTCACCCTCGTGGGCGTGATCCTCGGCGGCGCGACGGTCTTCCTGTTCTCGGGCCTGGCGGTCGACGCCGTGACCCGTGCCGCCGGAGCGATCGTGTACGAGGTGCGCCGCCAGTTCCGGGAGCACCCCGGCATCATGACGTTCGACGAGCGTCCGGAGTACGGCCGCGTGGTCGACATCTGCACCAGGGACTCGCTGCGCGAGCTCGCCACCCCCGGCCTGCTCGCCGCCTTCGCGCCGATCGCCGTGGGCTTCGGGCTCGGCGTCGGGCCGCTGGCCGGATTCCTCGGCGGCGCGATCGGCGCCGGCGTGCTCATGGCCATCTTCCTGGCGAACTCGGGCGGCGCCTGGGACAACGCGAAGAAGATCGTCGAGGACGGGAACTACGGCGGCAAGGGTTCCGAGGCGCACGAGGCGACCATCATCGGCGACACCGTGGGCGACCCGTTCAAGGACACCGCCGGCCCGGCGATCAACCCGCTCATCAAGGTCATGAACCTGGTGGCGCTGCTGATCGCGCCGGCCGTGGTGACGATGTCCGTCCCCGCCGACGCGAACCACGTGCTCCGCATCGCCATCGCCCTGGCCGCGGCGGCCATCGCGCTCGGCGCGGTGGTCTGGACGAAGATCCGGGCGAACCGCCAGAACGGCGCGTCGGAGGAGACCCGGGAGAAGGAGCCGGCGACGGTCTGACCGGCTCCCCGCCCCGGCCGGCGGCTGAGCCTCCGGCCACCGTGCGATCGGTCCTTCGTCGGGTCGGCAGCTCACGCTGCTGACCCCGACGAAGGGCCGATCGCTCTGCCCGGCAGCGGTCCCGGACCGGCTCGGTCGCGGGGCGGGGGCGCGGGCGCAGCGGAGGTGCCGGTGGGTGGGGTGCGGGAGGATGTGGGGGTGTCTGCTCCTGGAACCGTGACCGCTGCCTCCGTGCCGACCGTCGACAGCGCGTTGCTCCGCGCGCTGCGCCGCGACCTCGACACCGGCGGGTTCGACGTCGACGGCGTGGAGGACCTTCTCGGGCCCCTGGCGTCCGCGGCGTTGCACCGGGAGCAAGGACTGCCCGCGCGCCGGGCCGTGAACGCCGCCCGCGCGGGAGACCCGCGCCCCGTCCTGATCTCCCTCTTCCTGCTCGGTGGCACCGTCCCGCGCGCCGCGCTCGACCGCGCGCTCCCGGCCCTCGGCACCGCCGGCGCCGAGCGTCTCGGTCTCGTGCACGCAGCCGGTCAGGGCCCCGGCGACGACGCCCGGGCCGCCGTCGACCTGCACCCCTACGCAGCCACGGACGCCTCCGGCGACGTGCGCTGGTGGCTCGCCTCCGACCTCGGCGAGCTGGCGACCGGCTCGCGCCTCCTGGCCGACCACGTGCTCGGCGCCGGCGGAGCCTCGCTGATGCTCGCGCAGGTCACCGCACGCCGCCCGATCGCGCGCGCCCTGGACCTCGGCACCGGCTGCGGCATCCAGGCCCTGCACGCCGCCCGGCACGCGCGCCGCGTCGTCGCCACCGACATCTCGCGCCGCGCCCTCGCGTTCACCGCGTTCAACGCGGCACTCAACCTGGACGCGGTGCTCGACCCGGGCGACGCCGGGCGCCGGGAGCCCGCCCCGGACGGCGTGCCCGGCCCCGACGGCGTGCCCGGCCCCGGCACCACGGCCGCCGTCGGCCGGATCGAGACGCGGTACGGGTCCATGCTGGAGCCCGTCGCCGGGCAGGAGTTCGACCTGGTCGTCTCGAACCCGCCGTTCGTGATCACGCCGCACTCCGGCGCGGCCGGTGCGGCGGTCCGGGACGCGCTCGGTGACTACGAGTACCGCGACGGCGGCCGGGCCGGGGACGACCTGGTGCGTGACCTGATCACGGAGGTCGGGCGGGTGCTGGCTCCGGGGGGCGTCGCGCACCTGCTGGGCAACTGGGAGCACCGCCGCGGGCAGGAGTGGGAGGAACGGGTCGGTGCGTGGCTCGACGTCGCGCACGAGCGGTACGGCCTGGACGGGTGGGTGATCCAGCGCGAGGTCCTCGACCCCGCCGAGTACGCGGAGACGTGGATCCGCGACGGCGGCACCACCCCGGACCGTGAGCCGGGGGCCTGGGCGGCCGCGTACGGGGCGTGGCTCGACGACTTCGCGTCCCGGGACGTCGAGGCGGTGGGTCTCGGGATCGTGACGCTGCGCCGTCCGGAAGGGGCCGGGGACGGCCCGGGGCGGACGGGGAGCGCCCCGGGAGACGCCGGCAGCGCCGGGACCGATCCCGGGAACCCACCCACCCGGAACCCCGTGGCCGGCGGTCTCGGCGTCCGCCGGGAACGCCTGCGGCGTCTCGAGGAGCACACCGGGAGTCTTCGGCAGCCGCTCGGCGCTCATCTCGGGGCGGCACTGGCCGCACATACGTGGCTCGCCAGCCAAGATGACGAAAACTTGGCGGTAACCCGCCTCGTTGTGGCAGCGGATGTCACCGAGGAAAGGTATCTGACACCTGGGGCGGCCGATCCGAACGTCGTGATCGTGCGGCAGGGCGACGGCCTCGGACGAGGCGTGCACGCGTCATCAGGCCTGGCCGCGCTGGTCGGGACGTGCGACGGCGAGCTCGCCGTCGGCCAGATTATCGGCGCACTGGCGGCGCTCTTCGAGGTTCCGGCGGGCGACCTCGCCGCCGAGCTGCTCCCTGCCGTCCGTGGTCTCGTGCTGGACGGGTTCCTTGTCCCCGCTGTGAACGATGGCACAGGCCCGGTGGGTGAATCATCGTGACTGCTTGTCCAGGCTTTCACCCAGAGTTGGGACTGTTTCCGTCATGTAACGGCAGGTGGCGGACTACCGCCAATTGACTCCAGTCACAAGACACGGGCATGGCCCGGCGATTATTTTCCTTGACGTGGAACTCGACCTGCGCCACTTGCGGATGGTGGTCGCCGTTGCCGAGTCCGGGAGTGTGACCAAGGCCGCCGCCGTCCTTGGTATCGCGCAGCCGGCTCTGACGGCGCAGCTGAACCGCATCGACCGTGCCCTGGGTGGGAGCGTCTTCGTACGCGACCGCAACGGCGCGCGCTCGACCGAGCTCGGCGACCTCGTCCTCCGCCACGCTCGTGTCCTGCTGCCCGCCATGTCCACACTCACCGACGATGTTCAACGACTGGTCAACTCCTCGGACGGCGATACCGGTGCGCTCCGGGTCGGCCTGTCCGGCACCGGGCTCGGTGGGCTCTTCGTCAACCGGCTCCACTCGGCGCTGCCTGGCGCCGACGTGACCACCGTCCTGCCGCGCCGCGGCGACGGTCTCAACGGCGCCCTCGCGTCCGGGACCCTCGAGGTCGCGCTCACCGGCATGTGCTCGGACGCGCCGCCGCCGGCCTCCGAGGCGGTCACCTGGACCCGCGTCAGCACCGACCCGCTGTTCGTGCTGCTGCACGAGCGGCACGAATACGCCGAGAAGCCCGAGGTCACGCTCGCCGAGCTCGCCGAGGAGCAGTGGCTCAGCGTGCCGGACCACAGCTGCCTCGAGGCCTGCTTCGTGTCGGCCTGCGTCCGGGCGGGGTTCGCGCCGAACGCCATCGGCGAGGCCGACTGGACCACCGCTGTCGACCAGGTGCGGACGGGACGCGCGGTGGCGCTGGTGGAGCCGGGGCAGCCCGACCCGCCGGGCGTCCACGCGGTGCCGCTCACCGACGCCCCGCTACGGCGCACCCACTACCTCGGCTGGCGCCGCGACGTCGGAGGCCTGCTCGACACCGAGCTCATCGAGGACGCGGCGTTCCGCGCCCACCGCGACGCGGTGATCCGCAGTCCTCAGTACGGCCTGTGGCTGGAACGGCACCCGAACGTGGGCTGAGCTCCGGGTCGGCCAGAGGTCAGCCGCACTGCTCGTTCACGAAACGGGTGATGCGTTTGCTGGTCTCGATCATGTCGTCGGTGTCCACCTTGGCGGAGGCGATCTCCGCCGCCTCGGCGATCCCCTGGGTGTCCCCGGCCTTCTTCTCCTCGAGCGCGTCGGCGACCGTGGTGTAGAAGGCGTGCGCGTTCTCCCAGTCCTCGGCGATACCGTCCGGCACGTCCACCGCGGTCATCGCGTTCCGCGCGTCGATGAAGCCGGTGCGCACCGACGCGGGCTCCTCCTCGGAGATCCCGGTCTGCGCGTTCGCCGCCTTGGTCCACGCGGTCTGCGCCGCCGCGCACTGCTGGGGGGTGGCCGCGACGGTCTGCCCGCCGCCCAGGAGGTTCGAGGCCCAGCCGACGCCGAGCCCGAGCCCCACCGCCACGACGGCGGCGATGATCAGGACCGTCGGCTTGTCGGCGGACCGCGGCAGTCCCTTGGTGAGGAGGCGGCGAGCCCGGCTGCCGGACGGCGCCCCCGGCTTGCCCCCGGCGCCCGGCCGCCGCTGGGGGCGAGCGCCGGACCTGCCACCGCGCCCTTCGGGGGCGGCGCCGGTCCTGGCGTCACGCTTGCGCCCGGACTGCGCGGGGGCGGGCCGCCGCTTGCTCCGGCCGCCGGCGGAGTCGCCCGTGGTGCCCGCCGACCGGCGGCGACGGCTGGGCGGCGACGGCTCGTCGGCCGGGAAGGGCGCTCCGTCCGCGCTGCCCGACGGCGAGGATCCGCCGCCGGCGCCGGGCTCGACGGACGGGTCGGCGCCGAGCCGTCCGGCCGCGTCCGGGAGCGGGCTCATCGGCCCGGTGGCGCTGAACGGGCCTACGGGCTCCGCCTCGTCCGGTCCGGCCGGCCCGAACGGGCCCGTCTCGTGGCCGTCGGGGCCGGGCGCGCCGCCGAACGGGTGCGCCGCGCGCGGCTCCTCGACGGGAGCGGCCCCGGGCGGGGTGCTGCGCTCCCCGCCGCGCCGCGACGTCCCTGCCGCGCCCTTGCGCCCGCCGCGGTCGGTCTTGCCGGCCTTGGTCTTCGTGCTGCTCCTGGCGTTCTTGCTGCCGCGGTCCCGGCGACTGCGCCGGGTCGGGGCGGCTTCGGTGACGGGGCCCCAGCCGGGTGCCCCGTCGTCGTCCCCGGAACCGCCTGCGGCGTCGACGGCGCCCGGCAGGGCGGCCTCGAACGGGGAGTGCGGTCCCGAAGGGCCGCCACCAGACGTACCGGCGTCGGTGCCGGTGCGGCCGAACGGGGAAGCGGCGGGCGCCGTGGTCTCGGGCGTCGTTCCCCACGGGTTCGCGGCGGGCTCGTCCTCGCCGGCCGGGTTCTTCAGGTTCTCGGCCCACTCCAGGGCGGACGGTTCGGGTGCGGGGTCGCCGCTCGCCAGCCGCTCGGCCCACTCGAGCGCATTGCTGGTGGGCGGCGATCCGGCGCGCGTGCCGGACCGGCCGCCTCGCGAGCGTTTACGCCTTGTCGCCATGACTGGCGAGGATACCCGGACTGCCGGGCAGAACAGGAGTCCCGGAGGGTGCGAATCCTGTCCCTACCCGGTGAAGCCTCGTCACCACCGGTGCCGTGACCGCCGCGCACCGTGCTCCACGGTGGTTGCGCCGGCCCGCCGTGGAGCCGCGCCCGTGCCCAGCTCTTGAGGCTTCGTTGGGAAATTGAGTCCGTATCTATGGGGTCTATACCGATTTCATATGACCTGAGTGCTATCTGTGCACCGGACATGTGGCGCCCTAGCGTGTGAGAGCGGGTGAAATCGCAACCCCATCCCACACATCCGAGGAGTAGCTTGAGATGAGACGAACACACGTCAAGACACTCGTCGCGGCCACCGCCGCGCTGACGGTGGTGGGCGGCGCATGGACCGCCGGCACCGCCATGGCCGCCGAGCCGGTCTCCGACGACTACGCACCCGGGATGCTCGACGCGATGGAGCGTGACCTGGGCCTGGACGCGGCTGAGGCGACCGACCTGCTCGAGGCCGAGGCGGAGCTCACCAAGACGTCCGAGAGCCTCAGCACGTCCCTCGACGGGTCCTACGCCGGCTCCTGGATCGCGGACTCCGCGGACCTGACCGTCGCCGTGGCCGACGCCGCCGACGTGGCCGCGGTCGAGGCGGAGGGCGCCGACGCCGTCGTCGTCGACCACTCCCTCGACGCGCTCGACGCCTGGACCGCGGACCTCGACGACGCGCTTGCCGGGGTCGACGGCGTGCCGTCGTACCACGTGGACGTCGAGTCCAACAGCATCGTCGTGGACGTGCACCGCGGGGCGAAGGGCGACGCGGCCAAGGCCGTCAAGGCGGCCGGCGTCCCGGCCGGCGCCGTGACCTACGAGGCCTCGGACGAGCAGCCGCGCACGCTCATCAACGTCATCGGCGGCAACGCCTACTACATCGGCAGCGGTGCCCGCTGCTCGGTCGGCTTCTCCGTGACCGGCGGGTTCGTCACCGCGGGTCACTGCGGCGGCACCGGCGCGAGCACGTCGCAGCCCAACGGCACGTTCCGGACCTCGAGCTTCCCGGGCAACGACTACGGGTACGTCGCCGTGGGCTCGGGCAACAGCCTGGTCCCGGGCGTCAACGGCTACGACGGCAACGTCTACGCCGTGACCGGCTACTCGGTCGCCCCGGTCGGCTCGACCGTATGCCGTTCTGGCTCGACCACGGGCTGGCACTGCGGCACCGTGCAGGCGCTGAACGCCACCGTGAACTACTCCCAGGGCTCGGTCTACGGGCTCATCCGGACCAGCGTGTGCGCCGAGCCGGGTGACTCGGGTGGTTCGCTGATGGCCGGCAACTCGGCCCAGGGCATGACGTCGGGCGGTTCGGGCAACTGCTCCTCGGGCGGCACGACGTTCTTCCAGCCGGTCGGCGAGGCGCTGTCGGCCGCGGGAGTCTCGCTGCTGACCTACTGATCCCCACGGGATCCTCGAGGTGAGGTTCTGACGGGCCCGGCCGCTGCGCGCGGCCGGGCCCGTCGCTCGTGCCCGGACCGTTGGCTCGTGCCCGGGTGGTCCATATGGCACGGGTATGACCCGGGTGCTATCTGGTCCACGCCCGTCGGGCCCCTCTAACGTGTGCCGCGGGTGAAAAAACAAACCCACCCCCCAATGCAAGGAGTAGCGGAAGATGAGACGAACGCACACCAAGGCGCTCGTGGCGGCGACCGCCGCGCTGACGGTCGTGGGCGGCGCCTGGACCGCCGGTGCCGCGATGGCTGCGCCCGAGCCCGACGCCGCCGCCGACTACGCACCGGGCCTGCTGAGCGCGATGGAGCGCGACCTCGGCCTGGAGTCCGTCGAGGCGATCGACCTCCTCGAGGCCGAGGAGCGGGCCGCGCAGGTGGAGGGCGAGCTGTCGAAGGCGCTGGGCGCGTCCTTCGCGGGGTCCTGGGTCGCGGACTCCGCGGACCTGACGGTGGCCGTCACCGACGCCGCCGACGTGGCCGCGGTCGAGCAGGCGGGTGCGGAGGCGGTCGTCGTCGACCACTCGCTCGACGCGCTCGGCGAGTGGAAGGCGGAGCTGGACGACAGCCTCGCCGGCGTGGAGGGTGTCCCCTCCTACTACGTGGACGTCGAGTCCAACAGCATCGTCGTGGACGTGCACGCCGGCGCCGAGGCCGCCGCGGCCGACGTCGTGGAGCGGGCCGGCGTCCCGGCCGGCGCCGTCACCTTCGAGGGCACCGACGAGCAGCCGCGGCTGTTCGAGGACGTCGTCGGCGGCAACGCCTACTACATCGGCACCGGCGCACGCTGCTCGGTCGGCTTCAGCACGACGGGCGGCTTCGTCACCGCCGGTCACTGCGGTTCCACCGGGGACACCACCTCGGAGCCGTCCGGCGCGTTCCAGGTGTCGAGCTTCCCCGGCGACGACTACGCGTACGTCGCGGTCGACTCCGGCAACACGCCGGTCGGCGCCGTGAACGACTACGCCGGCGGCACTGTCGGTGTCACGGGCTACTCGGAGGCCCCGGTCGGCTCGACCGTGTGCCGTTCGGGTTCGACGACGGGCTGGCACTGCGGCACCGTCGAGGCGCTGGACGCCACCGTGAACTACTCCCAGGGCTCGGTGCACGGTCTCATCCAGACCGACGTCTGCGCCGAGCCGGGCGACTCCGGAGGCTCGCTCCTCGCGGGCAGCGAGGCGCAGGGCATGACGTCGGGCGGCTCGGGCAACTGCAGCTCGGGTGGCCAGACGTTCTTCCAGCCGGTCGGCGAGGCGCTGGACGCCGCCGGTGTCTCACTCGTGACCGGGTGACCTGAGACGCGTGTCGTGGTCCCGGCGGTCCGGCCGCCGTGGGGGTTGGCCGGTCCGCCGGGACCGCGACACGCTGCGCGACACGCTGGGGTCATACGTAGGGAAGATCGTCCATATAACCTACGTATGACCTGAGTGTTATCTGTACGAGGTCTGCTCCCGGCTCTAGTGTGGAATTTGGGTGAAACTCACCCACAACCCCCACACAAGGAGTAACTGGAGATGAGACGAACACGCACCAGGGCGCTCGTCGCAGCCACCGCTGCGATCACGCTCGTCGGCGGGGCATGGACCGCCGCCGTCGCAAACGCCTCACCGGTACCCACCCCCGAGACCGCCGCCGTCGACAAGTACTCGCCGGGCCTGCTGGACGCGATGGAGCGTGACCTGGGCCTCGACGCCGTCGAGGCAGCGGAGCTCATGGAGTTCCAGTCCGGCGCGAACGAGACCTCGGCCCGCCTGGCCAAGTCGCTCGACGCCTCCTACGCCGGTGCCTGGCTCGACGGCACCGCGCTCTCCGTGGCCGTGACCGACGCCGCCGACGTCGCCGCGGTCGAGAAGGCGGGCGCCGACGCCGTCGTCGTCGACCACTCCCTCGACTCGCTGGACGCCTGGAAGGCCGACCTGGACAGGGTCCTCGCCGACACGAAGGGCGTCCCGTCCTTCTACGTCGACGTGGAGAGCAACCAGGTCGTCGTCGACGTGCACAAGAACGCCAGGGCCAAGGCGGCGAAGGCCGTCCGCAAGGCCGGCGTCCCGGCCGGTGCCGTCACCTACGCGGTCACCGCGGAGCAGCCGCGGACCTTCATCGATGTCGTCGGCGGCAACGCCTACTACATCGGCGGCTCGCGCTGCTCGGTCGGCTTCTCGGCGACCGGGGGATTCGTCACCGCGGGCCACTGCGGCAACGTCGGGTCCACGACGTCGCAGCCGTCGGGCCAGTTCCGCACCTCGAGCTTCCCCGGCAACGACTACGCGTACGTCGCTGTGAACTCCGGCAACACCCCCATCGGCGCTGTCAACAACTACTCCGGCAGCCGGGTCAACGTCAGCGGGTACTCCGCGGCGGGCGTCGGTACGTCGGTGTGCCGCTCGGGCTCGACGACGGGCTGGCACTGCGGCACGATCCGGGCGCTCAACGCCACGGTGACCTACTCCCAGGGCTCCGTGTACGGGCTGATCCGCACCAACGTCTGCGCCGAGCCGGGTGACTCGGGCGGCTCGCTGCTCGCCGGCACGCTCGCGCAGGGCATGACGTCGGGCGGCTCCGGCAACTGCTCCTCGGGCGGCACGACGTACTTCCAGCCGGTCGGTGAGGCGCTGTCCGCGGCGAACGTCTCCCTCATCACCAACGGTGGCGGCGGCGACCCGGGGCCGGGTGACGGCTGCACCGGCTACGACACGTCCTTCAGCGGGTCCGCGGCCTCGGGCTCGGCCTACGGCCACCCGTCGGCCAGCGGCTTCTCGGCCGGCTCCGGCACGTTCCGCGGCTGCCTCGACGGGCCGTCCGGGGCGGACTTCGACCTGTACCTGCAGAAGTACAGCGGAGGCTGGTACACCGTGGCACAGGGCATCACGCCGTCGGACGACGAGACCGTGACGTACTCCGGCACGGCGGGCACGTACCGCTGGGTCGTGGACGCGTACTCGGGCTCGGGCTCCTACTCGGGCGGCTACGACACCCCCTGAGGGGCCCAGCGGTCCGGAGACCCTGAGCCCGGACCACATCTGCCGAGGTAGCGGGGTCCCACACGTCGCCCGCTACCTCGGCACCACGAAGTCGCCGGGGTGGCGGGCCGCAGAGGGGCCCGCTACCCCGGCGGTGTCTCGTCGAGGGGGATCCGGAGCTCCAGGGTGGTGCCGTCGGTCCTCGACGGGTCGACGCGGACCGACCCGCCGTGCGCCGCGACGATCGCCTGGACGATCGCCAGCCCCAGGCCCGTGGAACCCTGGGCCCGACCACGGGCACGGTCCCCGCGCGTGAATCGCTGGAACAGCGTGGCACGCAGGTCCGCGGGAATGCCGGGCCCGTCGTCGGCCACGGAGACGACGACGGTCGCACGGCCGGCCCCACCGTCCGCACCGCCGGTGGTCGCGCTGCCGCTCGTGCCGGCGCTCGTCGTCGCGCCGGTCGACGAAGGGCGCGTGCGGACCGACACCACCACGCGCGTCCCTTCCGGGGTGTGCACCCGCGCGTTGCCCAGCAGGTTCGCGAAGACCTGCCGCAAGCGCGCCTCGTCGCCGAGCACGACGGCCTCGGGCGGCTCGCCGTCGCCCTCGTCCGGGCCGGTGCGGTCGCTGCCGCCGCGCCGGGCAGCGTCCCGGCCGTCACCCCGGCCGCCGTCCAGGTCGAGCTCCCACCGGTGGTCCCGGCCGGCGGCGTACGCGTCCGAGACCGCGTCGGCCGCCAGCGCGACCAGGTCGACCGGGCCCCGTTCCAGCGGCCGGCCCGCATCGAGGCGGGCGAGCAGCAGCAGATCGTTCACGAGCCCGCCCATGCGCTCCGCCTCGGCCTCGATCCGGCGCAACGCGTGGTCGACGTCGGACCCCGGCCGCTTCGCGAGCTCCGCGTACCCCCGCACG
Source organism: Myceligenerans cantabricum (assembly GCF_054777735.1). Lineage (NCBI taxonomy): Bacteria > Bacillati > Actinomycetota > Actinomycetes > Micrococcales > Promicromonosporaceae > Myceligenerans > Myceligenerans cantabricum. Next base: position 401,325 of record NZ_BAAHAJ010000005.1, on the reverse strand, counting down.
GACGCCAAGGGCGTGCGCAGCTCGTGCGACGCGTCCGCCACGAACTGGCGCACCTGCGACTCGGAGTCGTGCCGCGCCGTGAGCGCCTGCTCGACGTGTCCGATCAGGCGGTTCAGGGCAGCGCCGACCTTGCCCACCTCGGTGCGCTCGTCGGTGTGCCGTCCCGGGACGCGGGGGATGGCGCCGACCTCGCCCTCGGACAGCTCCACGTCGGTGGCGCTCGCGGCGACGCCGGCCACCTCGTCCAAGGGGCGCAGCGAGCGCCGTACCAGCCAGGTCCCGGCGGCCGCGGCGACGACGACGCCGCCGGCGCCGATCAGAGCGGCGACGGCGACGTACCGGGTGAGGGTGTCGGTGAGGTCGCTGGTGGGCAGGGCGAGGAGGGTCGTCTCGCCGTCTGTGGTGGTGTTGACCGCGCGGTAGGGGCCGAGGCCGGGGATGGTCACGGCGTGGGGCCGGCCGTCGGTGGGGGTCTCCGAGAGGGCGTCGATCTGTTCCTGGGTGAGCTCGGTGAACTCGTTGTCGCCGGTGAGGTATCCGGCGCGGGCGAGGTCGTCGCCGTCGTCGGTGATCAGGACGGTGCCGGCGTTCTGGCCGAGCCAGGGGGCGAGCGGCCGGTCCTCGGGGCCGAGGGCTGGAGCCGTGCGGGTGCCGTCCGTGGGGGTCTCCTCCGGGAGCGGCATCTCGCCCAGGAGCCTTTCCGTACCCGGTGGCGGCCCGGCGGCGCGGCGCGCGGCCTCGGTGAGCTTGGTGTCGAGCTGTCCGGTGAGCTGGGAGCGCAGGGCGAGCGTGGAGGCGGTGCCGACCATGAGGGTGAACGCGAGCAGCACCAGCAGCAGCATCGCGACCAGGCGGGCGCGGAGGGTGGACGGCACGACGGTCACGGGGCGTTGCCGGCTGCCTCGCTGCCGGTGGCGGGCTTCAGCACGTAGCCCACGCCCCGCAGGGTATGGATCATGGGGTCGCGTCCCTTGTCGACCTTGCGCCGCAGGTAGGAGATGTACAGCTCGACGATGTTGGCGCGGCCGCCGAAGTCGTAGCTCCACACGTGGTCGAGGATCTGGGCCTTGGACAGCACCCTGCGGGAGTTGCGCATGAGGTAGCGCAGCAGCTCGAACTCGGTGGCGGTGAGGCGGATCTCCCCACCGGCCCGGGTCACCTCGTGCGCCTCCTCGTCGAGCACGAGGTCGCCCACGACGACGGCGGACTCCGGCCGGATCGCGGTGGCCCCGGCGCGGCGCAGCAGACCGCGCAGCCGGGCGACCACCTCCTCCAGGCTGAACGGCTTGGTGACGTAGTCGTCGCCGCCGGCGGTGAGGCCGGCGATGCGGTCCTCGACGGCGTCCTTGGCGGTGAGGAACAGGACGGGCATGTCGTGCCCGCTCGCACGGAGGCGGCCGAGCATGGACACGCCGTCGGAGTCCGGGAGCATGACGTCGAGCACGAGGAGGTCGGGGGTGTCCTCCCGCACGGCGGCGGTCGCGGCGCCGGCGGTGCCCGCCGTGGAGACGTCCCAGCCCTCGTACCGGAGGGTCGCGGCGAGCAGCTCGGCGATGTTGGGCTCGTCGTCGACCACGAGGACGCGCAGGGACGAGCCGTCCGGGCGGGTCAGGTGCGGGTTGCCGGCGGGTGGGGCGTCGGTGGCCGGCGCCGCCCGGTGTGCGGTCGTGATCATGTCCTCAGTCTGCGCGCGGCGATGGGGGGTCCCTGGGGCAACCCTGTGACATCGCTGTGCGTCGTTCAGGTGGCGCCGATAGTGTCTGGTCGTCACTCGTGGCGTACCGTGAGTTTTCCGGTGTCGCCCACCGTCGTGACGACCCGAGACCAGGAATCCCACCGCCCTCAAGGCCCCAGGAAGCAGGAACGGATGCCCCAGCCACGCAAGCTCGTGATCGTCGAGTCGCCGACGAAGGCGCGGAAGATCCAGGGCTATCTCGGCGACGACTTCGAGGTCGAGGCGAGTGTGGGGCACATCCGCGACCTCCCGCAGCCCAGCGACCTGCCCGCGGAGATGAAGAAGGGGCCGTACGGCAAGTTCGCCGTCGACGTCGACAACGGGTTCGACCCGTACTACGTGGTCCACACGGACAAGAAGAAGAAGGTCACGGAGCTCAAGCGGGCGCTCAAGGAGGCCGACGAGCTCTACCTCGCCACCGATGAGGACCGCGAGGGCGAGGCCATCGCCTGGCACCTGATCCAGGAGCTGAAGCCGAAGGTTCCGGTCAAGCGGATGGTGTTCCACGAGATCACCCGCGAGGCGATCATGCGGGCCCTGGAGAACACGCGGGAGCTGGACCAGGACCTGGTGGACGCCCAGGAGACACGGCGCATCCTCGACCGGCTGTACGGGTACGAGGTGTCGCCGGTGCTGTGGCGCAAGGTGGGCAAGGGCACGTCCGCGGGCCGCGTGCAGTCGGTCGCCACCCGGCTCGTCGTCGAGCGCGAGCGGGAGCGCATGGCGTTCGTGCCGGCCGGCTACTGGGACATCTCGGGGATGTTCGCCGTCGCGGACGACGACGGCCAGCCCGCCTTCCGTGCCCGGCTGGCGCAGCTCGGCGGGGACCGGGTCGCCACGGGCCGCGACTTCGACGACCGGGGCAGGCTGAAGGTGCGCACCGGGGTGGTGCAGCTGGACGAGGCGGCGGCGACCGCCGTCGTCGCCGGGCTGGACGGCGCGGACTACGCGGTCAAGAGCCTCGAGACCAAGCCGTACACGCGCCGCCCCGCGGCGCCGTTCACCACCTCTACCCTGCAGCAGGAGGCGGGCCGCAAGCTGCGGATGAGCTCCCGGCAGACGATGCGCACCGCGCAGGCGCTGTACGAGAACGGCTACATCACGTACATGCGTACCGACAGCCCGGCGCTGTCGAAGGAGGCCACCGACGCGGCGCGCCGGCAGGCCGCGGAGCTCTACGGCGCGGAGTACGTGCCGGGCCCGCCGCGGCTGTACCAGTCCAAGAGCAAGGGCGCCCAGGAGGCGCACGAGGCGATCCGCCCCGCCGGCGACTCGTTCCGCACCCCGGCGCAGGTGGCCGGCGAGCTGGCGGGCGACCAGTTCCGGCTGTACGAGCTGATCTGGAAGCGCACCGTCGCCTCCCAGATGGCCGACGCCAAGGGGTCGACGGCGACCGTGCGGCTCGGTGCGCGGGTAGCGGAGTCCGCCGGCGCGCACGGCGGCAGCGAGGCGGTGTTCTCCGCGTCCGGCACCGTCATCACGTTCCGCGGGTTCCTCGCCGCCTACGAGGAGTCGCGGGACCTGGACCCGGACGCCGAGGGCGCGGGCGCGCCGCCGTCGTCGGGCAAGAACGGCAAGGGCGACAACGAGACGCGGCTGCCGCGGATGTCGGAGGGCGACGCGCTGACCGGGCGCGACCTCGCCGCCGAGGGGCACACGACGTCGCCCCCCGCGCGGTTCACGGAGGCGTCGCTGGTCAAGGCGCTGGAGGAGCGCGGTATCGGGCGCCCGTCCACGTACGCGGCGATCATCTCCACCATCCAGGACCGGGACTACGTGTACACCCGCGGCCAGGCGCTCGTGCCGACGTGGCGGGCGTTCGCCGTCGTGCGGCTGCTCGAGCGGCACTTCGTGCGGCTCGTGGACTACGACTTCACCGCCGCGATGGAGGCGGACCTCGACGAGATCGCGGCCGGGGACCGGCACCGTGTCGCGTGGCTGCGGGAGTTCTACTTCGGGGAAGGCGTCCCCGGCGTCGAGGAGGCCGGCGGCACGTCCGACACCGATGGCCTCGACTCGCACGGCGGTGGGCTGCGCGACCTGGTCGAGCACCTCGGTGAGATCGACGCCGCGGCGATCAACTCGGTGGACATCGGTGAGGGTATCCGCGTCCGCGTGGGCCGCTACGGCCCGTACCTGGAGGACACCACCGCCGAGGTCCCCGAGGGCGAGAAGCCGGTCCGGCCCCGTATCCCGGAGGACATCGCGCCGGACGAGCTGACCGTCGAGAAGGCGCGGGAGCTGTTCGCGGCCGGGGCCGACGACGGTCGCGTGCTCGGCGAGGACCCCGTCAGCGGGCACCCGATCGTGGCGAGGAACGGCCGGTTCGGTCCGTTCGTGACCGAGCAGCTGCCCGAGCCGGAGCTCGACCCGGACCTGTCCGCCGCGGCGAAGAAGCGGGCGCTCGCCAAGCTGCCGAAGCCGAGGACCGCGTCGCTGTTCAAGGACATGTCGCTGGACAGCATCACCATCGACGACGCGTTGAAGCTGCTCTCGCTGCCCCGTGTGGTCGGTGTCGACCCGGAGAGCGGCACGGAGATCACCGCGCAGAACGGCCGCTACGGGCCCTACCTCAAGAAGGGCACGGACTCGCGGTCGCTGCCGACCGAGGAGTCCCTCTTCACCACCACGCTCGAAGAGGCGCTGGAGCTGTACAAGCAGCCCAAGCGCCGCGGCAGGGCGGCCGCCGCCCCGCCGCTGCGGGAGCTCGGCGAGGACCCGACCAGCAAGAAGCCGATCGTCGTGAAGGACGGCCGGTTCGGCGCCTACGTGACCGACGGCGAGACGAACCGGACGCTGCCCCGCGACCTCACGCCGGACTCGATCACGCCGGAGCGCGCGATCCAGCTGCTGGAGGAGAAGCGGGCGCAGGGGCCGAAGAAGTCGACGAGCCGGAAGTCCACGGCGAAGAAGCCGCCGGCCAAGAAGTCGACGACGGCGAAGAAGAAGACGACCACGACCAAGAAGTAGCGGCCGGGCCGGGGGCGCCGGGCCGTTCGGGACACCCCGTGTCGGCCTCCCCGACTACTGTTGCGGGCGTGAGCACACCCGGATTCTTCATCTCCTTCGAGGGCGGCGACGGCGTCGGCAAGTCCACCCAGGCGCGCCTGCTCGGCGACTGGCTGTCCGAGCTGACCGGCCGCGAGGTGCTGCTCACGCGCGAGCCCGGGGGCACGGACCTCGGCAAGGACCTGCGGGCCGCCGTCCTGCACGGTGAGGACATGGGGCCGCGCGCGGAGGCGCTGCTCTACGCGGCCGACCGCGCGCACCACGTCGAGTCCCTGATCGGGCCGGCGCTCGAGCGCGGCGCCGTGGTCATCACCGACCGCTACCTGGACTCGTCGGTCGCCTACCAGGCGGGCGGGCGGACCCTCGGAGAGGGCGACGTCGAGCGCCTGTCGCTGTGGGCCACCGACGGGCTGCTCCCGGACGCCACCGTGCTGCTCGACCTCGATCCCGTGGTCGCTGCGGAACGCCGCACCGCCACCGGCGAGGCGCCGGACCGCCTGGAGCGCGCGGGCGACGAGTTCCACCGCCGTACCCGGGACGCGTACCTGCGCCGCGCCGGCACCGACCCGGACCGGTGGATCGTCGCGGACGCTACCCGCCCCGTCGAGGACATCCAGGCGCAGATCCGGGTCGACATCGCGGCGCGGCTCGGCCTGACGCCCGTCGTGACCGAGGCCGTCACGGAGGCCGGGGCCGAGGGGACCGGCCCGGGGCCGGAGGGGCGCGCATGAGCGTCTGGGACGAGGTGGTGGGCCAGGAGTCGGCCGTGTCCATGCTGCACGCCTCGGTGGCCCGGCCCGAGGCCATGACGCACGCCTGGCTGATCACCGGGCCACCCGGCTCGGGCCGGTCCGTCGCGGCGCGGGCGTTCGCGGCGGCCCTGCAGTGCGAGCAGGGCGGCTGCGGCTCCTGCCACGCCTGCACGACGACGCTCGCCGGCACCCACCCGGACGTCACCCTCCTGGCCACGGACAAGGTGGTCATCACCATCGACGAGGTGCGGGACCTGGTCGCCACGGCGGCTCGCACGCCGACGGCCGGCCGCTGGCGGGTGATCATTGTCGAGGACGCCGACCGGATGGCCGAACGGACCACGAACCTGCTGCTCAAGTCCATCGAGGAGCCGCCCCCGCACACGGTCTGGGTGCTGTGCGCGCCGTCCGTCCAGGACGTGCTGCCCACCATCCGCTCCCGCTGCCGGGCGGTGGTGCTGCGCGTGCCGCCGGCCCAGGCCGTCGCCGACCTGCTCGTCCGTCGTGACGGCGCTGACCCGGCCGTGGCGCTCTCGGCCGCGCGTGCCGCACAGAGCCACGTCGGCATGGCCCGGCGGCTCGCCCGGGACGAGGGCGCCCGGGAACGCCGGGCCGCCGTGCTCGACGTCGCGCGCCGCATCCGCGGGGTGGGCGATGCCGTCCTCGCCGCGGGCGAGCTCGTCGACGTCGCCAAGCAGGAGGCCGCCTCGGCCACCGAGGAGCGGGACACGGCGGAGAGGGCGGAGCTGCTCCGCGCTCTCGGGGTGGCCGACGGCGAACCTCTGCCGCCCAAGCTGCGCTCCCAGGTGAAGCAGCTCGAGGAAGGGCAGAAGCGCCGGGCCACGCGCCGGCAGCGCGACGTGCTGGACCGGGCCATGCTCGACCTGCTGTCCCTCTACCGGGACGTGCTCGTCGTCCAGCTCGGCGCCGACGTCGAGCCGGTCAACGCGGAGCACGCGGCGATGATCCGCGACCTGGCGGGAGACTCCACGCCCGAGCAGACCATCCGGCGGATGGACGCGATCGGGGTCGCCCGCCAGCGCCTCGACGGCAACGTCGCCCCTCTCCTCGCGTGCGAGGCGATGACCGTCGCGCTGCGCCCGCAGGGGTAGGCGGGCGCGACTCCGTGCGCTGCCGGTGGGAGAAGGTTCTTCACCCGGGCAGGCGCCGAGTTCGCGGGAGCTTGAAGCCAATGCCACTCTTGTCCCGAATCATCACGGCTCGCTAGGCTCGCGGCTCGGCACCCCCTCTGAGGCACACCCCTATTACTCTCTTGAAGGAGCCATCGTCGCGATGCGGATCCTGCTGCTCGTCTCAGCATTCAACGGTTTGACCCAACGTGTGTGGTGCCACCTGCGGGAGCGGGGACACGATGTCGGAGTGGAGCTGGCCGGAACGTTCGACGAGCCCCGTGAGCTCGTCGAGGCCGTCCAGTCCGCGGCCCCTGACCTGGTCCTGTGCCCGTTCCTGAAGCACCGCGTGCCCGAGGAGGTCTGGCGCAACTACCCGACCGTCATCGTGCACCCGGGTCCCGTGGGCGACCGCGGCCCGTCCTCGCTCGACCACGCGATCCTCGACGGCCGCACGCAGTGGGGCGTGACGGCGCTCTCCGCCGTCGAGGAGATGGACGCCGGCCCCGTCTGGGCGTCCAACGTTTTCGACATGCCCGCCGAGCCGGTCTCCAAGGCGGCCCTGTACAACAGCAGCGTCGCGGACGCCGCGATGGCCTGCGTGGACGAGGTGCTGCACAAGGTGAGCGGCGGCGACCTGCCGCTGGACGCCGCGCAGTGCCTCCGGGTCGTCGCCGACACCGGGGAGCGGCCGCTCCTGCGCCGCAAGGACTTCGAGATCGACTGGACCGAGCCGGCCGAGGTGCTCGCCCGCCGGGTCGCCGCCGCGGACAGCGCCCCCGGCGCGCCCGCGGACGTGCAGGGCCGGCGCGTGTGCCTGTTCGACGCGGTCGCCTCGGACGCCGACACGGGCGCCGCGCCCGGGACCGTCGTCGGCCACAACGTGGACGCCGTGGCGATCGCCTGCGGCTCCGGGACGCTCTGGGTGGGCTACGCCGCACCGCTCACCGACCGGCGCGGGACCAAGCTGCCCGCCACCCGCGTGATCGACCCGCGCCGCAGCCCGTACCTCCGGGCGCCGGACGCGATCGCCGAGACGTCCTACGAGCGCCACGAGCACGTCGGCTACCTGACGGTCCGCTCCTACAACGGGGCGATGTACTCGGAGCAGTGCCGGCGCATCACGACCGCCGTCGAGAAGGCGCTGACCGAGGACACCCGCGTGCTCGTGGTGCGCGGCACGGAGCACGCGTTCTCCAACGGCATCCACCTCGGCGTGATCGACGCGGCACCGGACCCGGCCGCGGAGGCCTGGGAGAACATCTGGGCGATCGACGAGCTGTGCCTCACGCTGGCGACGGCCGACCAGCTCACGATGTCGGCCTTCACGGCGAACGCCGGGGCGGGCGGCGTGATGGCCGGCCTGTGCACGGACGTCACCGTGGCGCGTGAGGGCGTCGTGCTGAACCCCTACTACGACATGGGGATCTTCGGCTCCGAGCTGCACTCGTGGGCGATGCCGCTACGGGTCGGCCCGCAGCGCGCCGACACCCTGCTGCACCGCAAGCTGCCGATCTCGGCCACCGAGGCGGACCGGATCGGCATGATCTCCGGTGTCGGGCCGCGCGACGCGGACGCCTTCGACGAGTGGCTCGGCGACACCGCCCGGAGCTACGCGGAGCCGTCCACCCTCGCGACGATGCTCGCGCAGAGCGCGGAGCGTCGCGCCCGGTCGAAGCCGCTGTCGTACTACCAGACCGTCGAGCTGGCCGAGATGGCGCGGGACTTCTTCGACGACCGCAACGGGTTCTCCGACCTGCGCAAGCGTTTCCTCGCGAAGGCGGCGCCGGAGGTGACCCCGGCGAAGCTGCGCTTCGGCTGAGGCTGCGGCGGACACCAGAGCAGGACGAGGCAGAGTGCGCGCAATCGAACGCACCGCACGCTGCCGGGTCCCCGGTGACGTGTACATCCTGGGCGTGGCGGGCGGCGTCGTGCACCTGGCGTGGCGGGCCCGCGCGACTTCAGGGGGATGACGCCATGCAGGATGTAGTTCGTAGGACCACGTCGCGTGCTGTCGCGGCAGTGGGTGTGGGTCTCGCGCTGGCGCTGCCAGCCGGCGGCGCCGGGGCCGCCGCAGCGCCCGGCGCCGTGCCACCCGCCGGGGACCAGCGCTCGCACGGCGACATCTACCCCCTCGTGCCCGGTCAGACCCGGCAGGGCCTGCCCCCAGGGGTCGAGCTGGACGTCTCCGACGGCACCCTCGCGGGTGCCGCCTGGTCGCCGGCCGACGGGCTGCTGTACGTGGTGACCCTCGGTTCCAGCTCGTGCCCCCGGATCCCGGAGCCGGAGGCCCGCAACACCAAGGCCGGGGCAGGGCTCGTGCACGACGACGCGGTGGGCGACATCGACGTCACGCTGTGGGAGCCCGGGCCCGGCGGGGTGTGCACGGCGGACTGGGTGCCGACCACCACGGTGGTCGCCGCTCCCGAGGGGAAGGACCACGGCGGGCCGGTGTCGTTCCGTGTCGAGGGTGTGGGGAAGACCAGCCTGGCTCCGCGCGCCGAGCCCGGACGGCCCGGGTCGCCGGCCTGGATCGCCGTCGACGACTGAGGCGCGGGGCGGCCACGACCGGGCGGTCGTCCGGACCGGGTGAGTCGTCCCGCGGGGTGCGTGCAAGCGATCGAGGTCACGGGACATGTGAGGGGTGGGTGACGCTCCGGAGTGTGGGCCGGAGCGTCACCCACCAGTCGATGTCGGTGGCTCATGGAAGGATCGCGGCATGAACAGGACGACGGGCGCCCCTGGGGTGCGGTTCGCAGGCCTTGCGGGTGCGATGCTGGCGTGCGTGATGCTGGCCGGCTGCGCCGGCGGGGACACGACGGGCGGCGCCGAAGGGGCCACCGACCAGGCGACGGACCAGGAGTCCACGGCCGGGAGCACGCCGTCGGACAGCGCCGGGACCGGGGACGAGGAGAGCGACATGGGCGACAGCACACGCAACGTGAGGCCGAAGGTCGAGGCCAAGGCGATCGACCCCCTCGAGGCCGGGGCCACCGGCACCGGCCTGCCGAAGGGCCTGGAGGGGAGCACGTCGTCGTCGGCCGGTGCGGCCTGGTCGCCCGAGGCCGGGCTGATCTACGTCGTGACGAACGACTCCAGCTCGTGCCCGATCATCGCTGAGCCGGAGGCCTCCGACGAGGGCGGTGAGGTGGTCGTCGGTCTGCTGCCCCGGCAGGACGGGATGTGCACGGCGGACTGGGTCCCGACCACGAGCGTCGTGCAGGTCCCGGACGGGGTCGACGACGGCGCCGCGGTGGCCGTGCGCCTCGGGGAGAAGGGCACGGTCGACCTGCCCGCACGCGAGACGGACGGCGAGACCGGTGCCATCGCCTGGGTCGCGAACTGACGGCGAGGTCGAAGCGTCGTGAGGGTGCGGTGAATCCTGCCGTGAGCGCAGGGGGCCTGGCCGGGAATTTCGATAGGTTGTCCGGGTGACCCGTCCAGCCCGACGTCCCGCAGCCATCGTTGCTTGCCTGATCGTGCCCGTCCTGTTGCTCGCCGCGTGCTCGGTGCCGCCGAAGAACCAGGTCGCGCTCGAGGACGTAGGAAAGTCCGGGAGCGGGGCGGGCGGTGGCCTCGCGGCGGCGTCGAGCGCCCCCGACGGGTTCGAGGACTACTACACGCAGCCGGTCGAGTGGAGCGACTGCGGCGGCTTCGAGTGCGCCACCGTCGACGCCCCGCTCGACTGGCACGACGCGGCCGCCGACAGCATCGAGATCGCGCTCAAGAAGCTCCCGGCCACCGCGGAGGACCCCCAGGGCTCCCTCCTCGTCAACCCGGGCGGCCCGGGCGCCTCGGGGATCTCCTACGTCGAGGGCAACAGCGACTTCGGTTTCCAGCTGCGCTCGGAGTTCGACATCGTCGGCTTCGACCCGCGCGGCGTCGGCCAGTCCACGCCGGTGACCTGCGTGGACGATGAGGCGAAGGACGAGTTTCTCAGCGCGGACTACCCGTCCACGGACGACGGCATCGCCCAGCAGATCGAGGCCGTCCGGCAGTGGGGCCAGGCGTGCGCCGAGAACACCGGCGACCTGCTCGGCAACGTCGACACGCAGAGCGCGGCCCGGGACATGGACCTGCTGCGCGCCGTGCTCGGCGACGAGAAGCTGAACTACCTCGGCTTCTCCTACGGCACGCAGCTCGGAGCCACGTACGCGGGACTGTTCCCGGGCAACGCGGGCCGGCTCGTGCTCGACGGCGCCGTCGACATCACGCTCGACGCCGACCAGGTGGCCGCGGAGCAGGCGGTCGGCTTCGAGAACGCCCTGCGCGCCTACATCGAGGACTGCCTCAACGGGCCCGAGTGCCCGCTCGGCGGCTCGGTCGACGTCGGGCTCCAGCAGATCAAGGCGATGGTGAACGACGCCGCGGCACACCCGATCCCGACCTCGTCGAACCGGGCGGTGACCAAGAACCTCGCGTTCTACGGCGTCGCGATGCCGCTGTACAACGAGGGCAACTGGTCGTACCTGACCACGGCCCTGCAGGAGGTCTTCTGGGAGGGCAAGGGCGACACGCTCCTGCTGCTCGCGGACAGCTACAACGACCGGAACGCCGACGGCACCTTCAGCTCGAACAGCGAGGAGGCCTTCCGCGCGATCAACTGCGCGGACGACCGCGCCGTCGAGGACGTGGAGGAGATGAGGCGGCTCGCCGACGAGATCCTCCAGGAGGCGCCCACGCTCGGCGAGTCGTTCGGGTACTCCGGGATCGAGTGCGCGGACTGGCCGTACCCGGCCGCGAAGCGGGAGTTCGACCTCCACGCCAAGGGCGCGGCGCCGATCATGGTCATCGGCACCACGAACGACCCGGCGACGCCGTACCGCTGGTCCGAGGCGCTGGCGAACACCCTCGACTCCGGCTTCCTCGTCACCTACGAGGGCGAGGGCCACACGGCCTACGGCCGCTCCAACGAGTGCATCAACGGCGCCGTGGAGGACTATCTCGTCACGGGCAAGGTCCCGGGCGGGGCGCTGACCTGCTGAGACCCAGTGCGGCGCGGGGACCGTGCGGCGGCCGGCGCCGTCAGGTCGCCACCCGCTCGCCGTCGTGCACGCGGCGGATCACCAGCGACATGAGCGCGGCCCCCGCGCACAGCACGCCGGCGCCGTACCAGACGAGGTCGTAGGAGCCGGTGGTGTCGCGGACCAGCCCGCCGAGCCACGTGACGACGCCGGCCCCGACCTGGTGGGACGCCAGCACCCAGCCGAACACGACGGGGGCCTCCTCGCCGTAGATCTCCCGGCACAGCGCCAGGGTGGGCGGCACGGTCGCGACCCAGTCGAGCCCGTAGAACACGATGAACAGCAGCATCGGTGGCTCGACCTGCGGTGCCATGAGCGTCGGCAGGAACAGGAGGGCGATCCCGCGCAGCGTGTAGTACACGCCGAGCAGCACGCGCGGGGAGAACCGGTCGGTCAGCCAGCCGGAGCCGATCGTCCCGACGATGTCGACGACGCCGACCACCGCGAGGAGCGACGCGGCCACCGTGATCGGCATGCCGTGGTCGTGCGCCGACGGCACGAAGTGGGTGCGTACCAGTCCGTTCGTCGTCGCACCGCAGATCGCGAAGGCTCCGGCGAGCAGCCAGAACGCCGGTGTGCGCGCGGCGTGCACGAGTGCGGCGAGCGTGCGCGCGGCGACGCCGCGCCGGGGCGGCGGCTTGGGCACGAACTCGTCGCTCCCGTAGGGCGCGAGGCCGGCGTCGGCCGGGTGGTCCCGCAGCAGGAGCAGCACCAGCGGCAGGACCAGCGCGCAGGCGAGCGCCACGGTGATCGACGCCGACTGCCAGCCCCGGTTCTCGACCATCCAGGCGAGCAGCGGCAGGAACACGAGCTGGCCCGACGCCGTCGCGGCCGTCAGCACGCCGCTGACCAGCCCGCGCTGCTTCACGAACCAGCGCTGCGTGACGGTCGCCGTGAACGCCAGGGCCAGGGAGCCGCTGCCGAGGCCCACCATGACGCCCCAGGTGAGCACGAAGTGCCACGGCTCGGTCATCCGGATCGTGGAGAACGCGCCGAGCGCGATGATCGTGAGCGCGGTCGCCACCACGGGCCGTATCCCGAAGCGGTCCATGAGCGCGGCGGCGAACGGGGCCGTGAGCCCGTACAGCACGAACTGCACCGACAGGCCCAGGCCGATGGTGGAGCGGGACCAGCCGAGGTCGGCGTGCAGCGGCTCGATGAACAGTCCTGGCGCCGCGGCGAAGGCCGCCGCCCCCAGGATCGTGAGGAAGCTGACCAGGGCCACCCACCAGGCCGGGTGGATTCGTGGCGTGGTGCGGTGCGGCCGGCTCGGGCGGCGCGGCGGGTCCGGCTGTGCGGCCGGGGCCGAGGTGTCGGTCTGCGTCATGGCCTGAGCCTGTGGCGCGGCCGACGGCGCGACCAGTGGCCTGATAGTCATGTATCGATAGGATCGGGCCATGGTCGCCTCACCACCGCTCGGTCCCCGCGAATTCCGTGTTCCGCGCGAACCCGGCGGGCTCCGCCCCGTCCCGCGCCCGCACCGCGTCGTGGTGCTGATCACCGACGGCTTCATCCCGTTCGAGCTGGGTATCCCGCACCGGATCTTCGGGATCGCCCGTTCGCCGGAGGGGCACCAGCCGCTCTACGAGGTCGTCACCTGCACGACGCGCGGGCCGCGTGCGGTCCGTTCCGACTCCGACGTGACCGTGCTCGTGGACCATGGCCCCGAGGCGATCGATTCCGCCGACACCGTCGTGGTCCCTGCCGTCAACGAGCGCGGGCCGGCGTTCGAGAGCGGTGTCGTGACACCCGACATGGCGGAGGCGCTCGGCCGCATCCGGCCCGGCACCCGGATCGTGTCGATCTGCACGGGCGCGTTCCAGCTCGCGGGAGTGGGCCTGCTGGACGGGCGGCCGGCGACCACGCACTGGTCCCACGCGGACCAGCTTCGGCGGCTGCACCCTGAGATCCGGGTGAACCCGGACGTGCTCTACGTGGACGACGGCGACGTCCTCACCTCCGCGGGCGTCGCCGCCGGCATCGATCTCTGCCTGCACCTGCTTCGCCGCGACCACGGGCCGGCCGTCGCGCGGGACGTCGCCCGCCGCACCGTGGTGCCGCCGCACCGTGAGGGCGGGCAGGCGCAGTACGTCGAGCGCCCCGTGCCCGACGCCGACGGTCCCGGCACCGCCGCCACCCGCGCCTGGGCCGTGGAGCGCCTCGACGAGCCGATCACGCTCACGGGGATGGCCCGGCACGCCGCGATGTCGGTCCGGACGTTCACGCGCCGGTTCCGCGCGGAGACGGGCGAGAGCCCGGGCCAGTGGCTGGTCCGACGACGGGTGGACGAGGCCCGGCGGCTGCTGGAGGAGACCGACCTCGCCGTCGAGCAGATCGCCGCACGCTGCGGCTTCGGCACGGCGCAGTCCCTGCGTGCGCACGTGCAGGCGACGCTGGGCGTCAACCCGACGCAGTACCGCCGCACCTTCCGCGCCGCGGCGTGATGCGGGGGCGTCGATCCAGGTCATGACCTGGACAGGAGAACGGGCGACGGCAGGCGCGGTTCGGCGGCTGAGAGCACTGGGTGTTCGCCGGCCGTGGCCTCTGTAACGGAAACGACAAGGCCCGGGATCCGCAGGATCCCGGGCCTATGGAGCCGCCTGACAGAATCGAACTGTCGACCTGTTCATTACGAGTGAACCGCTCTACCGACTGAGCTAAGGCGGCGTGCTCCCGGGCTGGTAAACCACCCCTGCCAGCGGCCACAACAGTACCCGACGTCGGGCCAAGTCTCCAAAGCGAATCGGGTGTGACCTCCGTCGGCGTGCTCGGGCGGTGCGCGTCGTCGAGCCGGGGCCCGGCGGCCTCAGGGCTCCCGCCCTACTAGGCTCGTTCCCCATGTGGAGCTTCGGACGGCGCAAGCCCGTGACCTACCTGCTCGGAGAGCCGGCCGAGGAGTACCCGGCCCAGGTCCCCGAGGCGCGGCGCGGCCGCGTGCAGCGGATCACGGAGATCGGCGAGCCGGTGCTCCACGCCCCGACCCGTCGGGTCACCGAGTTCTCCACGCCCGAGCTGAACCGGCTCGTCGACGACCTGTTCGCCACGATGGAGGTCGCGCAGGGTGTCGGGCTCGCGGCCACGCAGGTGGGTTCCGACCTGCGCGTGTTCGTGTACGACGTGACGGACGAGCGCGGCGACCGGCACGTGGGCCACGTGGTGAACGCCGAGCTCGAGCTGGACCTCGACGTCGAGCCCGTGGAGGAGGACGAGGGTTGCCTCTCCGTCCCCGGTGCCTACGAGCCGCTGGAGCGTCCCGGGGCCGCGACGGTGCGCGGCGTGGACCGTGACGGCTCGCCCGTGCAGCTCACCGGGTCGGGCTTCCTGGCCCGCGCCTTCATCCACGAGTCCCAGCACCTGGACGGGACGCTCTACTGGGACCATCTGTCGTCCGAGCTCCAGGCGGACGCGCTGCGCCAGCGCGACGAGGAGCGCGACGACGTCCTCGCGCAGCGCCGCGAGATCGCGATCGAGCTCGACAAGAAGCCGGCGGACTACCCGGTGGATCCGGCAGGCGGCAGGTAGACGACCTCCGCACTCGCTCGTCACCAGGCCACGCCCTCGCCACCCGGGTGGGGCGTGGCCGGTTTCCGCCACCGACCGGGTGAAATTTAACGCCGTCGCAATGTGTGCACCTGCGCACATACATAGCATCGCTGACATCCCCACCACTCAGGAGGAACGATGCGTGTGCGTAAGGCCGCAGCGGCCGCGGCAGGAGTCCTGATCGGTACGACGGCGTTCGTGACGCCGGCGGTCGCCGAGACCTCCGAGCCGGCCTCTCAGGGCGTACCGCCCGGCAGCGTCTCGCCGTCGGACAGCGACCCGGTCACCCACGACGACAACCCCCGCGTTCCCGAGGGCGCGGCGTGGACGCAGCACTACTTCCCGTCCACGGACGGCGTGGAGCTGCACGCCGACGTGCTGCGTCCGGCGGACCTGCCCGAGGACGAGCAGACGCCGGTGATCCTGTCGGTCGGCCCCTACTTCTCGCACGCGGGCCAGACCGGCAACGACGGTTTCGACGTCGCCGGCCCGTCCGAGCGGTTCGACGACTTCCTCGAGGGCGGCGACGTGCTCGCAGAGGGCTACACGTGGGTCATGGTCGACCTGCGCGGCTTCGGCGGCAGCACGGGCTGCCTCGACTGGGTCGGCCCGGGTGAGCAGGCCGACGTCGCCGCGGCGATCGAGTGGTCCGCGTCGCAGGACTGGTCGGACGGGAACGTCGGCATGTACGGCAAGTCGTACGACGCGTCGACAGGCCTGGCCGGCAACGGCCTCGACCTGCCGGCGCTCAAGGCCGTCGTCGCCCAGGAGCCCGTCTGGGACATGTACAACTACCTGTACTCCAACGAGGTCCCGCGGCCGAACGTGCGGGGCACGCCCCAGGCCTACAACAGCATCGCGACGATCGCGCCCATGGCCGACGACGACGCCCGGTACCGGGAGAACGCGCAGTACGAGGACAACCACCCGGAGTGCCTCAGCGACAACCTCTCCAACAACCAGGACCCGGACCCGACGTCGGACTACTGGGTCGCGCGGGACCTCGCCACGCTCGCCGAGGGTACGGACACCCCGCTCTTCGTGACGCAGGGCTTCATCGAGCCCAACACGAAGCCCGAGGACGTGCAGCAGTACCTGGAGAACCACGAGGGGCCGCAGCGCAGCTGGCTCGGGCAGTGGGACCACGTGCGTGGCAACGACACCGTGAGCGACGGGCGCCTGGCCATGGGCCGCGAGGGTTGGTTCGACGAAGTCATGCGCTTCTACGACGAATACCTCAAGGGCGCGGAGCCGTCGGTCGAGGACCCGGCGCACGTGCTGGAGGACAGCGAGGCGGCCTGGCGCGGCCAGGCGGTGTGGCCTGTCGTCGACCGCACGGTCCCCGTCTCCCTCCCCGACGGCACGTTCGTCGACGACGGCGGCCGGGCCGCCGCGTCGCCCTCCGTGACGTCTGCGGACGGCTGGGACATGGAGAACGCCCCGCCCGCGCCCGGCCTGACCTCGGCGGACGAGCTCGCGGCTCGGGAGGGCGCGGAGCGCGCCCCGGGGACGCTCGCCGCGGCGGCCACGTCCACCTACCTGGTGTGGTCGGAGCCGGTCGACGGCGCGACGCGCGTCACGGGGACGCCGTCGGTCGGCCTGACCGCGTCGGCACCGGGCAACGTGATGGTGCGGCTGTTCGACGTCGCGCCCGACGGCAGCGCCGTGATGTTCGACGAGAACGTCGCCCGCCTGGCGACGGGGGACACGTCGTTCGACCTGAAGTCGACCGACTGGACGCTGCGGGACGGCCACAGCCTCGCCGTGCAGGTGGGTTCGATCGTGTCGGGCGGCTGGTCGGACCGCCCGTCGGGCGAGACGATCGAGGTCTCGGGCGCGGTCCTGGAGCTCGCGCTGGACGACCCGTCCGACGACGCCGCCACCGACGGCGAGCGGTCCCCCTACCTCGACAGGTACCTGGCGAACAACAGCACCACGTTCGACGAGCCCGGTGAGCCGAGCTTCGACCTGAACCCCTGACCCGGGCGACCGGTCCGTTCCTGTCACGCCCGAGGGCGGGACAGGAACGGACCGGCCGGTACCTTCCGGCGCGGGAGCCGCGCGCGACGGGTCAGAAGCGAGGGCCGTCGTCGCCGTGCTTGAGGTTGCGGATGGGGCGGGTCACCACGTCGATGCGGTCCACGAGGTCGGCCGGGCCCGTGACGACCAGCGCGCGGTCGGCGGTGGGCGTGTAGATCGCGACGACGTCGCGCACGGTGACCGCGGTCCCGTTGGTGGGGCGGCCGTCGACCAGGTAGTCGAGCGGCGCGCTCGGCACCTCGTCCACCTCGGCCACGATGGCGCGCATCGCCGTCCGGTAGTCCTGGTAGGCCTCGGCGAAGTCGATCGGGTCGGGGGTGTCCGCGGCCACGCTCGGGTCGATGTCCGCGTGCAGGGGAGCGGCGAGCGCGCCGCTGCACGCGGCCCGGACGATGTCGTCGATCTGGTCGCGGGGCGCGGCGACGCGCAGCGTCTCCACCTCCAGGACCTCGCCGGCCACGGTGCGGTACCCGCGCACGAAGCGCTCCTCGGTGGGGTCGGACGGGTCGGCCGCCCCCGTGATCTCCTCGTCCACCAGATACAGGCTCCAGGTGAGGGGATCGTGGACCTCCCCGACGACGCCGGAGAAGCGCGCGAAGCGCGCGACGATCTGCTCCCACTCAGGTGTGCGGCCGGCGTCGTCCGGCATGGTTCCTCCTGGGCTCGCGAGTCACTGCTGAGCCTGCCCTGCTCCGGGCGAAGGGTCAACGACCCCTCGCCGCCGACACGCCGTCCCCGCGACGTGCTACGGCGTGTCGGTCCGGCTTGGGACGTACTTTGCCGCTGCGCGTCACGCCCCTGGCGAACATGGGCACAAGTGGGTTCGTCGCGTCGTTGGGAACGCATAGAGTCGATAGCAGTCAGGCTGTGTCGTCCGCCGGGTCCCCGGTCAGGGGGCGCGGTAACGCCGCCCGTGTGAGGAGCTGATGATGTTCGAGAGATTTACGGATAGGGCCCGTAGGGTCGTCGTCCTCGCCCAAGAAGAGGCGCGGATGCTGAACCACAACTACATCGGAACCGAGCACATCCTTCTCGGCCTCATCCACGAGGGCGAGGGCGTTGCGGCCAAGGCGCTGGAGTCGCTCGGGATCTCGCTCGATGGTGTGCGCACCCAGGTCACCGAGATCATTGGCGAGGGACAGCAGGCGCCGAGCGGGCACATCCCGTTCACGCCGCGCGCGAAGAAGGTGCTGGAGCTCTCGCTGCGCGAGGCGCTGCAGCTCGGCCACAACTACATCGGCACCGAGCACATCCTCCTCGGCCTCATCCGCGAGGGCGAGGGCGTTGCGGCCCAGGTGCTGACCAAGATGGGTGCGGACCTGAACAAGGTGCGCCAGCAGGTGATCCAGCTGCTGTCCGGGTACCAGGGCAAGGAGCCGGTGTCCGCCGGCGGCCCGACCGAGGGGCAGCCCGCCGGTTCTGCCGTGCTCGACCAGTTCGGCCGCAACCTGACCCAGGCCGGCCGCGAGGGCAAGCTGGACCCGGTCATCGGCCGCGCCCAGGAGATCGAGCGGGTCATGCAGGTCCTGTCCCGCCGTACCAAGAACAACCCGGTCCTGATCGGTGAGCCCGGCGTCGGCAAGACGGCGGTCGTCGAGGGCCTGGCGCAGGACATCGTGCGCGGCGACGTGCCCGAGACGCTGAAGGACAAGCAGCTGTACACGCTGGACCTGGGCGCGCTCGTGGCCGGCTCGCGCTACCGCGGTGACTTCGAGGAGCGCCTCAAGAAGGTCCTCAAGGAGATCCGCACGCGCGGCGACATCATCCTGTTCATCGACGAGATCCACACCCTCGTGGGCGCGGGTGCCGCCGAGGGCGCGATCGACGCCGCGTCGATCCTCAAGCCGATGCTGGCCCGTGGCGAGCTGCAGACCATCGGCGCCACGACGCTCGACGAGTACCGCAAGTACGTCGAGAAGGACCCGGCGCTGGAGCGGCGCTTCCAGCCGATCCAGGTCGCCGAGCCGTCGCTCGAGCACGCCATCGAGATCCTCAAGGGCCTGCGCGACCGGTACGAGGCGCACCACCGCGTGTCGATCACGGACCAGGCGCTGGCCTCGGCCGCGACGCTCGCGGACCGGTACATCAACGACCGCTTCCTGCCGGACAAGGCGATCGACCTGATCGACGAGGCCGGAGCACGCCTGCGGATCCGTCGCATGACGGCGCCGCCGGAGCTGAAGCAGCTCGACGAGGAGATCGCCGACGCACGCCGGGACAAGGAGTCCGCGATCGACGCGCAGGACTTCGAGAAGGCTGCCGGCCTGCGGGACAAGGAGAAGCAGCTCACCCAGGTCCGGGCCGAGAAGGAGAAGGCCTGGAAGTCGGGTGACCTCGACACGGTCGCGGAGGTCGACGAGGAGCTGATCGCCGAGGTCCTGGCGATGTCCACGGGCATCCCGGTGGTGAAGCTCAACGAGGAGGAGTCCGCGCGGCTGCTCAAGATGGAGCAGGAGCTGCACAAGCGCGTGGTCGGCCAGGAGACGGCGATCAAGGCGCTGTCGCAGGCCATCCGCCGTACGCGGGCCGGCCTCAAGGACCCGAAGCGTCCGGGTGGCTCGTTCATCTTCGCCGGCCCCACGGGCGTCGGGAAGACCGAGCTGGCCAAGGCGCTCGCCGAGTTCCTGTTCGGGGACGAGGACGCGCTCATCCAGCTCGACATGTCCGAGTTCTCGGAGAAGCACACGGTCTCGCGGCTGTTCGGCTCGCCTCCCGGCTACGTCGGGTACGACGAGGGTGGCCAGCTCACCGAGAAGGTGCGGCGCCGGCCGTTCTCCGTGGTCCTGTTCGACGAGGTGGAGAAGGCCCACGCGGACATCTTCAACTCGCTGCTGCAGGTGCTCGAGGACGGGCGCCTCACCGACTCGCAGGGTCGCGTGGTGGACTTCAAGAACACCGTGATCATCATGACCACGAACCTCGGCACGCGGGACATCGCCAAGGGCGTGCAGACCGGCTTCAACGCCGGCGGCGACCTGGTGACGTCCTACGAGCGGATGAAGTCCAAGGTCAACGAGGAGCTGAAGCAGCACTTCCGGCCGGAGTTCCTCAACCGTGTCGACGACACGATCGTGTTCCCGCAGCTCACCCAGGACGAGATCATCGAGATCGTCGACCTGGAGATCGCCAAGCTGGACAACCGGATGCGCGACAAGGACATGGGCATCGAGCTCACCCCGGCGGCCAAGCGGCTGCTGGCGGAGAAGGGCTACGACCCGGTCCTCGGTGCGCGGCCGCTCAAGCGCGCGATCCAGCGGGAGATCGAGGACACCCTGTCCGAGAAGATCCTGTTCGGCGAGCTCAAGCCCGGGCAGACCGTGCAGATCGACGGCGAGGGCGAGGGCATCCTCGGCGAGTTCACGTTCAAGGGTGTGTCCCGCGGACGCCGTCGCAAGCCGGCCGAGGCGGAGCCCCAGTCGGTTCCCGCCGGCGCGGGCCTGGCTCCGCGTGACCTCCCGCCGTCGGGCCAGATGGCGGCCGGCGGGGCGTGACCCGGCCGGGTGCCTCTCCTGCCGGAGCGGCGCCGAGCGACTGACGAAGGCCCCGGACCCCGCAAGGGTCCGGGGCCTTCGTGCCGGGGTCAGGCTGCGGCCGGCACCGTCAGGCCCGCCGGGAGCAAGGCGGGCAGCGTCTCGCGGAGCGCCGCCACCCGCTCGGCGCGGGCGGCACCGGTGAGCCGCTCGACCGGTGCGGTGATGCTGACCGCGGCGACGGCGCGCCCGGCTCGCAGCAGCGGCACGGCGACACAGGCGATACCCACCTCGTTCTCCTCGGTCTCCCCGGCGACGCCGGTGGTCCGGGCGGTGGTCAGGGCGGCGCGGAGCCGGCCGACGGTCGTGTCCGCACCGGCGAGCCGGTCGAGCACCGCGTCATCCGGCTCCTGGACCGACAGGAGCGCGCGACCGAGCGCCGTCGTCGCGGCCGGGCGGCGCCGCCCGACGGCCGACCACACGCGGACCGCGCGCCGCGGTTCCACCTTGTCGAGGTAGACCACCTCGTTCCCGGCGAGCACGCCCAGGTGCACCAGCTCGTCGACCTCTTCGCTGAGCGCCGTCAGGGCGGGACGCAGCAGCGCCGGCAGGTTCTCCTCGGCCAGGTAGGTGCTGCCGAGGGCGAGCACGGCCGGCCCCAGGCGGTAGGCGCCGTCCGGCGTCTGCTCGGCGTAGCCGCGGTGCCGCAGCGCGGCGAGGGTGCGGTGCAGCGTCGGCTTGCCGACCCCCAGCGCCTGCGCCACGACGGTCAGCGGCGCACCCGCGGCGCCGAAGCCCGCGAGCGTGTCGAGGGTGAGGAGCGCCTTGTCGACGCTCCCGAGCGGGCTGGCATCCATGGGGCTCCCTCGCGTAGCATGCGTTTCGCAGTGAACAACAGGCGTTCACCATAGCGAAACGGAGATCGGATGTCATCCGTGGACCCCACAGTCCTCGAGGCCCTCGCCGCCCACCGGCTGGTCCCGGTGGTCGTGGCCGACGGCGCCGACGAGGGCGCCCGGCTGGCCGACGCGCTCGTCGCCGGCGGCCTGCCCGTCGCCGAGATCACGCTGCGCCTCGCGGGCGGCATCGACGCGATCCGCGCGGTCGCGAAGCACCAGCCCGACGTCGTCGTCGGTGCCGGCACGGTGACGACCGCGCGGCAGGTGGACGACGTCGTCGCAGCCGGCGCCCGCTACATCGTGTCCCCGGGGCTGTCCGCCGCCGTCGTGCGGCGCGCACAGGAGCACGGCGTCCCCGTGCTGCCCGGTGTCGCGACGCCGTCGGAGATCATGGCGGCGCTCGACCTCGGGATCGACGTCGTCAAGCTGTTCCCCGCGTCCGTCGTCGGCGGTCCCGCCGCCATCAAGGCGTTCTCCGCGCCGTTCCCGGGGCTGCGGTTCGTGCCGACGGGCGGCGTCGGCGCCGCCAACCTCGCCGACTACCTGATGCTGAAGCCCGTGCTCGCCGTCGGCGGCTCGTGGATGGTCGACCGTGCGCTCGTCACCGCCGGGGACTGGGACCAGATCACCACCCGTACCCGCGACGCGGTCACGCTCGCGGCACAGATCGACTCCGAGGAGAAGAACCGATGACTTCGCTCACCGTCCGCCCCGTCGCCGAGAGCGCGTACGACGTCGTCGCCCTCGGCGAGGTCATGCTGCGCCTCGACCCGGGCAACCGCCGCGTGCGTACCGCCCGGAACTTCGACGTGTGGGAGGGCGGCGGCGAGTACAACGTGGCGCGCGGCCTGCGCCGCTGCTTCGGCCTGCGCGGCGCGGTCGTCACCGCGCTCGCCGACAACGAGATCGGCCGGCTCGTCGAGGACTTCATGCTGACCGGCGGTCTCGACACCCGGTACGTGCGCTGGGTGCCGTACGACGGCATCGGCCGCGAGGTCCGCAACGGGCTGAACTTCACCGAGCGCGGCTTCGGCGCGCGCGGCGCGGTGGGTGTGAGCGACCGCGGCCACACCGCCGTCTCGCAGCTGCGGCCCGACGACGTCGACTGGGACGCCCTGTTCTCCCGCGGCGTGCGCTGGCTGCACACGGGCGGCATCTTCGCCGCGCTGTCGGAGTCGACGGCGGACGTGGCCGAGGCAGCGATGGCGGCCGCCCGGCGGCACGGCACGATCGTGTCCTACGACCTGAACTACCGGCCCTCGCTGTGGAAGGGCATCGGCGGCGAGGAGCGCGCGCGGGAGGTCAACCGGCGGCTCGCCCAGCACGTGGACGTGATGATCGGTAACGAGGAGGACTTCACGGCGTCGCTCGGCTTCGAGGTCGAGGGCGTGGACGAGAGCCTCACCGACCTGGACACCGGCGCGTTCCGGACGATGATCGAGACCGCGTCGCAGGCGTACCCGAACTTCCAGGTGATCGCGACGACGCTGCGCGGGGTGCGGTCGGCGTCGCGCAACGACTGGGGCGCCGTCGCCTGGTCGCGCAAGGAGGGCTTCGTCGAGGCGACGCACCGGGCGGACCTGGAGATCTTCGACCGGGTGGGTGGCGGCGACTCGTTCGCGTCCGGCCTGGCGTACGGGCTCATGGAGCTCGGCTCGCTCCAGGAGGCCGTCGAGTACGGAGCCGCGCACGGTGCGCTGGCGATGACCACCCCCGGCGACACCACGATGGTGACGCTCGCCGAGGTCGCCAAGCTGGCGGCCGGGGGCGGCGCCAGGGTCCAGCGCTGACGAGCGGGGCCGGGTCGTCCCGGTCCGTCCGGGGTGCGCCGCCGCCCCGGTCCGTCCGGGGCGGCTTCGCCGTCCCGGAGTGCGCTGAGCGGCCGCGCGCTTGGCGGTCTCCGCCGTGCTCAGCGGTCTCGGCCGTGCGCTCAGCGGTACCGGTAGAGCCGGACCCGCTGGACCGTGAGGCGGCCCGGCTCCAGGCGCACGTGCCGGCCCTGGTGGGTCTGGTCGCCGTTGAGCCGGCGCAGGCGGTGCCAGACGCCGTCGTCGTACCGGCCTTCCTCGCAGTCGAGGATGCCGACGCGGGTGCCGCCGGTGTCGGTCCGGGCGGGTGCGAACGTGAGGGTCACGCCGATCCCGGCCACGACGAGCTCGTCGGGCGCGACCAGGATCACGATCGCGGCGGCGGGGAGGCGGGCCGGGTCGGCACCGCGGTCGCCGGCCTCGTTGATGACGCCGTCGGCCAGGCTCGGCGCGGCGACCTGCTCGTACGTCGCACTGAGCACCAGGTCGCCCAGCCGCACCCGGTGCGGCGCCCGCCGGTCCTCGGCCGGCGGCAGCAGCCCGGCCGTCGTCCCCCCGCCGGCATGCGCCGTGAGCAGCGGTGTGAGCTGCGCGACGACGTCGTACGCCGCCGCGAGGAGCGTGGCCGCGTGACCCTCGATCGACTCGATGCCGAACGGCGAGAACCCGATCGCGTCGTGCTCGCCGAAGGCGTAGAGCGCGTTGGCCGCGGCGTCGACGCTGCGCAGCGCCTCCGGGACGAACAGCGGGTTGCCGCCGCGGGTGTACCGCCGCGCCCACGTGGCGAAGTCCGGGAAGTAGACGTCGGGTGCGAGGAGGTCGAGGGCCGGTGCGCCGGCACGCCACACGTCGATCAGGTGCGGCAGCGGCCCCGCGCTCGGGTACTGGCCCGGCTCGGTGCCCGGCCGGACCAGGGCGGCGTTCGTGTACATCGGGAGGGCGAGCTCGGCCTTGCCGGCCGCCGTGATCGGCTGCACGTACCGTGCGAAGTGCCAGGCGGAGAAGATCTCCTCGGCAGCCGGGCCGTCGCCGAACACCTCGGTCCAGGTGCCCTCGCCGCTCGCACCGGCCGCCGTCCACCGCGCGAGCAGCTCCGGGGCGAGGGAGCCGCGGTGCTCGGACAGGTACGCCATGAGCTCGGCGGGGACCGGCCCGGCGAACGCGTCCCCGGCCTCGGGCGAGTGGTCACGTGCCTCGGGAATCATCCCGATCTCGTTCTCGACCTGCACCATGACGACCGTGTGCCGGTCGTCGTGCTCCCGCAGGTGACGCAGCAGCGCGGCGAACGCCGCGGCGTCGGCGTCCCGGTTGGCCTCGCTGAACGGCGTGAGGAGCTCCAGCGGAGCTCCGTCGGAGGTCCGGGCCCGGGGGAAGCGTGCGACGTCGGACTTCACCCAGCCGGGTGCGTAGCAGGACATGCTGTTCTTCCAGCTGCCGAACCACAGCAGCACGAGCCGCATGCCGTGCGCGCGGGCGTCCGCTATCAGCTCGTCGAGGCTCGTCCAGTCGAAGTCGCCCTCGACGGGTTCGACGGCGTCCCAGGACACCGGCGCGACGACGGTGTTCAGCCCGAGCCCTGCCAGCTTCTCCCAGTGCGGCCCGAGGAACGAGCGTTCCGCGCTGGAGTTGCCCAGCTCGCCCCCGCGGATCAGGTACGGTGCGCCGTCCACGACGAGCCGCGTCGCTGTGCCTACCCGCTCCAGCCGAGGCAGCACCCGCGTGGTGGGCGCGGACTCCTGCGGGCCGCGCTCGCCGCGCGGGGTGCCCTCTCCCGAGCGCTGCGCGCTGCCGACTGCCTGTGACGTCGTCGTCATGAGGATCCTTCCGGTGCGTCGGGGCTCAGGCCACCGGCGGGGCGGTGGACTCGCGGACGACCAGATCGGTCGCCAGGTTGAGGCGCCGCACCGCGGGCACGCCTCCGGCCGACATCTCGAAGAGCATCCGGGTCGCGGCCGCGCCCATCTCGGTGAGCGGCTGGCGCACGGTGGTCAGCGGCGGTCCCACCCAGGACGCGAGAGGCAGGTCGTCGTACCCGACCACGGACAGGTCGCGCGGCACGCTCAGCCTCAGCTCGTGGGCGGCCCGCAGCACGCCGAGGGCCTGCATGTCGGACCCGGCGAAGATCGCCGTCGGGCGGTCGGGGCCGGACAGCAGGCGCATCCCGTGCTCGTACCCGGCCTCGACGTAGAAGTTCCCGTTGATCACGAGCGACGGGTCGTACCCCACCCCTGCCTCGTCGTGCGCCGAGCGGTATCCGTCCACGCGCGCGCGGCTGCACAGCATGTCGCCGGGGCCGGTGATGCAGGCGATCCTGCGGTGCCCGAGCCCCAGCAGGTGCCGGGTCGCCATGAGCCCACCGTTCCAGTTGTCGGAGCCGACGGCGGCGACGTCGTTCGGCGGCTCGCCGTCCGTGTCGATCACGACGTAGGGGATCGACCGCCGGTCGAGCTGCTGGTGCTGCGCGTCGGTGAGGTTCGCGGCCACGAGCAGCACACCGATCGGCGGCCTGCTCATCGTCGTGTCGAGCCAGGTCTGCGGTGGCCGGTGCTCGCCGCCCAGCTCCGACAGGATGACGCTGGTCCGGTGCGCGGCCGCGGCGGCCTCGACGCCACGGATGATCTCCATGGACCAGCCGGAGCCCAGCTTGTGGAAGACGAGGTCGATGAGGTTTGTCATCGTCTGCGACGGCGCTCCGCGACGGCGCCGGTACTGGTGCTTCTCGAGCGCGGCCTCGACCCGCTCGCGGGTGGCGGCCGCGACGTCGGCGCGGCCGTTGAGCACCTTCGACACGGTCGGCACGGACACGCCCACCTCGCGCGCGATCGTCGCGATCGTCGGGCCGCCGCCCGACGACGCGGGTGCACGCCGTGCGCTGGAACGGGAGCCCGCCCCGGTACTCGTCTCGGACATCTTCGCTCCGGCCCGCCTCTCGCCGCCTACATTTCGCAACCGGCCCTGCAACTTTCGATCCGACGGTACACCCTCGCGGTCCGGAACCAGTTCCCCTTCCGGGTGATATCGGATCGTGACCGGCAGTGTCGAGGGCAAGGCTTGACGGAGTGAGCACGATCACCCTACTGTCCCAGCAAGCAGGTATCGGCACGGACGCCGATAGTTTCGAAAACGTTCCCCACGATGACGTGGTGCGGCCCTCGCAGGCCGACGGGCACGCCGTCGTGGCCGGAGGGACCTATGGCACGAGGTATCGAGACGGTCGGCACGATGCCGCCGGCGGGTGCGGCGGCTCCGTCTGCCGGCGGCGCGACCGCGGGCGGAGGGCGCCCGCCCCAGGCGGTGCGCAACAAGAACACGTGGGCCCACGCGCTGCGCAGGGACTGGCGGCTCTACACGTTCCTGATCCTCCCCATCGCGTACCTGCTGATCTTCCGGTACGCGCCGATGCTGGGAAACGTCGTGGCGTTCCGCCGATTCCGGCCGGGCGGCTCGATGTTCGGCGAGGAGTGGGTGGGCTTCTACTACTTCGAGATGTTCGTCCAGGACCCCAAGTTCTGGGAGGTCTTCTCGAACACGATCATCCTGGGCACGCTGACGCTGGCGATCGTCTTCCCGCTGCCGATCGTGCTCGCGCTGATGCTCAACGAGCTGCGCTCCCGCCGGTTCAAGAAGATCACGCAGACGATCACCTACCTGCCGCACTTCATGTCGATGGTGATCGTCGCGGGCTTCGTCTTCGAGCTGACCGCCGTCCAGGGCACGATCAACCAGCTCATCACCGGCACGGGCGCCGACCCGATCTCGTTCATGCAGCGCGCGGAGTGGTTCCGCGGCATCTACGTCTCCTCGGAGATCTGGCAGACGGTCGGCTGGGGCACGATCCTGTACCTCGCCGCGCTGACCACGATCGACGACCAGCTCTACGAGGCCGCCCGGATCGACGGCGCGAACCGCTGGCAGCAGACGTGGTACATCACGCTGCCCGGGCTCCGCCCGACGATCGTGGTGCTGCTCATCCTCAACATCGGCCAGTTCATGGCGGTGGGGTTCGAGAAGGTCCTGCTGCTGTACAACCCGCTGACCTACCCGACGGCGGACGTCATCCAGACCTACGTCTACCGGGTCGCCCTGAACAGCGGCAGCTTCTCCTACGGGGCCGCGATCGGACTGTTCGAGGCCCTCATCGGGCTGGCACTCGTCCTGGCCGCGAACGCGATCGCCAAGCGCACGACTGGAGCTTCCCTATGGTGAACCTGCAGGAGACCCCGGACATCACCCGGGTCCGGAGCACCCCGACGACCGTCAAGGACACGCCGTCGTACACGGTGTTCCGCTGGGTGAACGGGACGGTGCTGGTGGCGATCTGCGCCGTCACGCTGTACCCGTTCGTGAACCTGGTGGCGAAGTCGTTCAGCTCGCAGGGCTTCATCGCCGCCGGACAGGTGAACCTGTGGCCCCAGGGCTTCAACATCGAGACGTTCGACTGGGTGTTCCACCAGGAGCGCTTCTGGGTGAACTACGGGAACACGCTCATCCACACCGTGGGTGGTACAGCGATCGCCATGCTGCTCACGACGACGATGGCGTACGCGCTGGCGAAGAAGCACCTCAAGGGGCGCTCGTTCGTCATCGGGATGGTCGTCGTCACGATGTTCTTCAACGGCGGCCTCGTTCCGAACTACCTGCTGATCAGCGGGCTGGGGCTGAAGAACACGGTGTGGGCGATCATCCTGCCCAACGCCGTCATCGCCTTCAACCTGCTGGTGATGAAGGCGTTCTTCGAGAACTTCCCGGCCGAGCTGGAGGAGGCCGCGGCCATCGACGGGATGACGGTGTACGGCACGTTCCTGCGCGTCGTCCTGCCGCTGTCGAAGGCGGTGCTCGCGACGATGGTGCTCTTCTACGCCGTCTTCTTCTGGAACTCCTGGTTCCCCGCGATGCTCTACCTCAGCGACACCGAGAAACAACCGGTGACGCTCTACCTGCGAAACCTGCTCGCCGGGGCCACCGGGTCCGGGCGCGAGGCGGGCATGGAAGAGATCAACATCGGGGCCAACCTCAAGGCCGTGGCGATGCTGCTGACGGTCATCCCGATCATCTGTGTCTACCCGTTCATCCAGAAGTACTTCGTGCGGGGCGTGATGCTCGGTTCCGTCAAGGGCTGACACGCCGGCCCCCAGTACGCCCCCACGTTCGGTCCGTCGTCCGCGAGCGTCGCGACGACATCGTTTTCAGCAACGGAGGAGAACAATGAGGATCACCCGGAACAAGGCCGTCGCGGCGTCCGCCGCGGCCGCCCTGACCGTCACGCTCACGGCGTGCGGCAGCAGCGGCGGCGACGAGGCCCTCAACGGCGAGATCGACATGGAGTCGCAGGTCGGCTACATGGAGGACTTCGAGGTCGGTACCAGCTTCGAGGCGACCGAGCCGGTCGAGTTCGGCCTGCTGTACCGCGACCACCCGAACTACCCCTTCAAGAAGGACTGGCCGATCGTCCAGCACCTTCAGGAGAACCAGAACGTCACGTTCGACTACGAGAACGTGCCGCTGGAGGACATGGAGCAGCGCCGCTCGGTCCTCATCTCCTCGGGCGACGCGCCCGACATCATGCCGGTGACGTACTCGGGCGACGAGGCGCCGTTCGTCAGCGGCGGTGCGCTGCTGCCGATCTCGGACTACGTGCAGTACATGCCCAACTTCCAGCAGAAGGTGGAGGACTGGGACCTGCAGCCCGAGATCGACGCGCAGAAGCAGGACGACGGCAAGTACTACATGATTCCCGGGATCCACGAGATCACGATCCCCGGCGCCTACACCCTGGCGATCCGCAAGGACCTGTGGGAGAAGTCCGGTCTCGACGAGCACCCGGAGACCTGGGACGAGCTCGCCGACCAGCTCCGGACGATCAAGGACGACAACCCGGATCTCGACTACCCGATGACGGACCGCTGGTCCATCAACGGGCCGGTCGAGGCCACCCTCTCCGCGGCCGCGCCGAACTTCGGGACGGTCGCCGGCTGGGGATACGGTCTCGGCCTGCAGTGGAACCAGGACGAGGGCGAGTACGTCTACGCGGGCGGCTCCGACGAGTACCGGTCCCTCGTGGAGTACTTCGCGGGCCTCGTCGCGGACGGGCTGCTGGACCCCGAGGCGCTCACCCAGGAGGACGACCAGGCCGAGCAGAAGTTCGCGTCCGGCAAGGCCGCGGCGATCGGCTCGAACGACCAGGTCATCCTGGAGTACCGCGAGGCGTTCGAGGAGATCGGTGACGAGGACTCCGAGATCGAGCTGATCACCGTCCCGGACGGGCCGGCCGGCGGCTACATCGCGGGCGGTACCCGGCGCGAGTCCGGCCTCATGTTCTCGGCGGCCGCCGCCGAGTCGGAGGACTTCCTCGCGATGCTGCAGTTCGTCGACTGGCTGTACTACTCCGACGAAGGGATGGAGTTCGCCAAGTGGGGCGTCGAGGGTGAGACGTTCGAGCGCGACGGCGACGAGCGGGTCCTGGCGGACGACGTGACCTGGGGCGCGCTGAACATGGGCGCCGAGAAGCTGCTGAACACGGACTTCGGCTACTACAACGGCGTCTGGTCGCTGGCCCACGGGTCGACCGAGGACCTCGACCTGTCGATGCGCAGCGACGAGGCGATCACGTACATCGAGGACATGAACGCGGGGAAGGAGGAGCTGGAGATCCCGCCGGCCGTGGCCTACGACGAGATCCAGCAGGAGCAGGCCGGCCTGCAGCAGACCAACTTGCAGGACCTGACGTTCCAGTCCACCGCCCAGTTCATCCTCGGGGACCGCACGATGGACGAGTGGGACGACTACGTGGCCGAGCTCGAGGGCGCAGGCATGCAGGAGTACGTCGACCGCGCCAACGAGGCCGCCGGCGTCACCGGGTGACCCGGCGTCCCACCGCGTGCTCGGCGGCGGCGCCGGTGCGGCGGTAGTACCACGCACGTCGCGTCCGCCGAGGTGGTGGGCCTGTCTCGCAGGTCCACCACCTCGGCAGGCCCGGATCTCGCGCACCGTTCCCCGGACGGCGCCGTCGGGCCGGAGACCGTTGCGCATCGACGCGCAGGACAGAGGAGACCTTCCCGTGAACCGCACCATCGTTCCCGCCGAGCCCTTCGGGACCCTGAGCGACGCCTGGCGCGCGTGCGTCGGCACCGGGCGGTTCGACCTCGCCCTGCGGCAGGACTACCAGGACTCGCTCGCGCTGGTGCAGCGCGAGATCGGCTTCCAGCACGTCCGTGGCCACGGCCTGCTGTCCGACGGCGTCGGCGTGCACCGTCCGTACGACGTCGGCGGGCACGCGGGCACCCGGTACGCGTTCACCTACGTGGACCAGGTGGTCGACGCCTACCTGCGCCTCGGCATCAAGCCCTTCCTGGAGCTCGGGTTCATGCCGGAGGCGCTCGCCTCCGGCGACGACACGGTCTTCTGGTGGAAGGGCAACATCACCCCGCCGCGCGACCACCGCGAGTGGGCGGCCCTGGTGCGTGCGGTCCTGCGGCACCTGATCGACCGGTACGGCCTCGCCGAGGTCCGCACGTGGCCGGTCGAGGTGTGGAACGAGCCCAACCTGCCGTCGTTCTGGAAGGGCGCGGACCGGGCGGCGTACCTCCGGCTCTACGAGGTCACGGCGCGCGCCGTCAAGGACGTGGACGCGTCGCTCCTGGTCGGTGGGCCGGCGTTGTCGCCGGGTGCGGACGAGTGGTGGGAGCCGTTCGCGGAGTTCGTGACCGCGCGCGACCTCCCGATCGACTTCACCTCGGTGCACGCGTACACGACGGGCCCCGCCCAGCACGTCCCGTTCGGCGTCTACCAGACGCTCCGGCCGCCGCAGAGCCTGCTGCAGCAGTTCGCCCGGCCCAAGGAGCTGCTCGCCGGCACTCCGCTGGCGGATCTCCCGCTGCACGTCACGGAGTTCAACTCGTCCTACCGGCCCGACAACCCGGTGCACGACACCGCCTACAACGCCGCCTACCTCGCCCCGGTCCTGGCCTCCGGGGGCGACCTCGTCGACTCCCTCTCCTACTGGACGTTCTGCGACGTCTTCGAGGAGGCCGGGGTCCCCACGAGCATCTTCCACGGCGGGTTCGGCATGCTCACGCACCGCCAGATCAAGAAGCCGACCTACCACCTGTACGCGTTCCTGGCGCGGATGGGGCGCGGCATCCTGGCCCGCGGCGACGACCACCTCGTCACCCGCGACGCCGCCTCGGGCCGCGTGACCGTCCTGGCCTGGCAGCCGGTGGGCGGTACGGACGAACCCGCGGAGCCGGAGCGCCACGAGCTGCGGCTGAGCGTCCCCGTGACCGACGCCGGCGGCGAGGCCTCCTCGGACAGGTCCACGGGCCCGGTGCTGCGGGCGTTCGTGCTCCGGCACGACGTCGACACGGAGCGCGGCAACGCCTGGCACGCCTGGCGGGAGCTGGGCCGCCCCGCCTCACCGACGCACCGGCAGCTCGACCTGCTGCGCGAGGCCGCGGAACCGGTCCGCACCGCGTCGTCGTACCCGGTCCGGCCCGGGACGGACGCCGCGGCGAGAGCCGGCGGCGGCGCCCCGGGCGGCCCGGTTGCCGGCGGGCTGGCCGCGGCAGGCACCGCCGGCCGGATCGACCTCGACCTGACCATCGGCCGGCACGGCATCACCCTGCTGGAGATCGACCCCGTCCGCGACGAGACCCCGGCCTGGGTCGACGACGACCGGGTCCTGGGACGCCGCCCGCGCCACGCGTGAGCGCACCGAGGACACCTGACCGCACCGAAGATCCCCGACCGCACCGACCACGAGAGGTGAGCAGGACGATGAAGTCCCCTTGGCGCCACCCCACGACCACCGCCCTGCCGCCGCTGAGCATCCGCGGGTTCGGTGGCATGAAGCACCCGCTCTGGATTGACGACGGCATCCTCGGGGCGCACCGGTACGGCACCTCGGTGGCCGACTTCCCCTACCCGCTGTTTCGAGCAGCGGGGCGTCGGCTCCGACAGACGAGCGGCGTGAGATGAGGGGAAAGAGTGCCCGCGAGTGGGGCGACGGGACGCTGGCCCGCGTGACCGACGCTGTGTACTGGTTCCTGGTCACCGGCGTGCTGCTGATCGTCGTGACCCTGCCGGGCACGCTGCCGCTGCTCTTCCTGGACCGGTCGGCGGGCAACGCCCCGCTCGTGGCGCTCTGCCTCGCGCCGGTCGCGCCGGGGGTCGCCGCGGCGCTGTTCTCGCTCCGGGACCGGCCCCGCGCCGAGGCCCTCACGCCGGCCCCGTCGTTCTTCCGCGGCTACCGCCTGAACTGGGCCGACGCACTGCGGGCGGCGGCTCCCCTGCTCGTGTTCGCGGCGGTCGCCGGCCTCGGCGCCGGAGCGCTCGGGGACGACGACGGCGTGACGGGCCTCCTCGAGGGAGGCCTGCCGTCCGCCTACGGGGGCGTCATGCTCGGGATCGGTGCGATCCTGCTGGTGTGGACGATCAACGCCCTGGTGATCGCCTCGTTCTTCAGCTTCCGCACCCGGGACGTCGCCCGGCTCGCGTCGTACTACCTGTTCACGAGATGGAAGGTGGCGCTCGGCAGCCTGTCCCTGCTCGTCGTGGCGAGCGCCGTGCTGCTGCTGGCCGGCGACGCCGTCTTCGCTCTCCTCGGCGTGATCTGGGTGTGGCTGGTGGAGCGGAACCACGCCCCTCTGGTGCGCGACGTGACGGAGAACTTCACGACGGCGGGCGAGGGCTGACCGGCACCGCGACGCCTGGTTGATGACGGTTCGGTCACGCGCGGTTCCATCTCGGTAACGTGCTCCGGAACCAGACCTCCCGCGCTGGTCGATCGGGCTATCGTTCACGAACGGTGCGAGACCAGAGAGGATGGGAGCAGGGGGACATGACCGGCGAAGGGGACCGGCGGTCGCCGTCAGTCGCGAGGACCGGCGGCGGGCTGCTGACGCGCGTGACGAGCGCGATCTACTGGTATCTCGTGACAGGGGTGCTCATGATCGTGGCCGCACTCCCGGGCCTCCTGCCGATGCAGTTCCTCGAGAGCTCGCCGGGCAACGCGCCGGCGCTCGCGCTGTACATGGCTCCGCTCGCCCCGGCCTTCACCGCGGGCCTGTTCGCGCTCCGCGACCGGGGGTACGCCAAGGGGCTGACGCCGGTGCACTCCTTCGTGCGGGGATATCGTTCTACCTGGACCGACGCCCTGCGGATGGCCGTCCCTGGACTGATCTTCGTGGCGATCGGCGGGCTGGGCGCGGGTGTCGTCGGCGACGGCGGTGCGCTGGCCGGCGACGGCGTGAGCATCCTGGTGGCCGTGCCCGAGATCTACCTGGGGATGCTGATCGTCATCGGCACCGTCCTGGCACTGTGGACGATGAACGCGATGGTCATCGCGTCCTTCTTCAGCTTCCGCACGGAGGCCGCCGCACGGCTGGCCGCCTACTACCTGCTCGCGAAGTGGCGGGTCTCGCTGGGCGGGCTGTCGCTGGTGGCCGTCGCCCTGGTGACCCTGATGCTCGCGGGGGACCTGGTGTTCGCCACGCTCGCGGTGGTCTGGACGGCAGCGGTCGCGTGGAACCACCGGTTGCTGGTGCGCGACGTCGAGCAGAGGTTCACGGGACTCGGGGCGTAGGGCGGCGTTGGGGGCGGCGGGCGCACGACCTCGTCGCCGTGCTGTCCCGCGCCCCGCCCGCCAGCGCTGCGGTCCGTTCAGGCGTCGAACCAGCGCTCGAGCTGTGCCGCGATCCGGTCGAGCTCGGGGTGGTCGGACGCGATCTTGAGGACGAAGGCCTCGTGGTCGTCGACGGTGCCGGCAGGGTCCGCGTATCCGTTCACCCGGTAGGTGGCGGCGACGACGATCCAGGCGAGACGTTTGTTGCCGTCGACCAGGGGATGGTTGCGGTTCACGGAGTCCAGGGTCGCCGCCATCTTGAGGTGGATCCCGGGATACAGTTCCTGTCCGTACGACGTCATGGTTGCACGGGCGAGAGAGCCTTCGAGTAGCCCGAGGTCCCGGACCACGGGCTTGATCCCCTCCGCAGTCTCGAACATCTGCAGGGCGACAAGCGGCGTGACCAGGTGACTCACTGGGCCAAGCGGTCCAGGAGAGCGCGGTCGCGCGTGCCGACGTACTCGGCGGCGGAGAGCCAGTCGGTGGTGGTGGGCGAGCGCGTCGTCTCGGCGAGACGACGGATCGCCTGGCGTGCGGCTTCGTGCTTGGAGACGCCGAGCTGCTCGGCGGTGTCGGCGAGGGCCTTGTCCTCGGCCTCGGTGAGTCGGAGAGTCATGGCCATGATCGTGTCTCCCTAGACGCATAGCGCACGCTGAACGGTGTGCTACCACGATGATACCGCTGGTGATACCGCAGTGGTATCACCTTCTCGGCCGTCCGGTCCGGCAACTTAAACGAACCAACTCGGCACCCAGGGGTGGCAGGGAACGCTCCACCGGATAGCCTGGCGGGCGACCGCATGGAAGCGCTCTCACCGAGGAGTCAGCGTGAAGACCAGAACCAGACAGCAACGCCGCCGTCCGGTGGTGGCCGCCGTGGCCGCCGTCGCTCTCGCGGGCGTCGTCGTACCGGCCACGGCTTATGCCGAGGACGTGGAGACACCCGACCAGGACGTCGTCGCCGACGGCGAGGAGCTCCTGACCAATCCCACGTTCGACGGCCTCGAACCGTGGTGGGCCACCGGCGTCGACCTCGCCGGGACCGACGCGGGCATGTGCGGGACCGTGGCCGGCGGCGGCAACCAGTGGGACGTCATCGTCGGCCAGGGCGACGTGCCCGTCCAGGCCGGCGAGACGTACACGATCGGCGTGGCGGCGAGTGCCTCCCCGGAGGCCTCGGCCCGCGTCATGGTCCCCGACCCGGAGACCGAGTGGCCGCCCCTGTACTACGCGGACATCACGCTCCGCGCCGACGGGCAGTCGTTCACCGAGGCGTTCGAGATCGCCGCCGACGCGGACAGCGAGGTGCAGCTCCAGCTCGGCGGCAACGCCGAGGACTTCGAGCTGTGCCTGAACGAGGTCTCGCTGCTCAGCGGCGGCGAGGTCGAGGAGTACGAGCCCGAGACCGGCCCGCGCGTCCGGGTGAACCAGGTCGGCTACCTGCCGGACGGCCCCCAGCGCGCCACCCTGGTCACCGACGCGACCGATCCCGTCGCCTGGGAGCTGCGGGACTCCGCCGGTGCGGCGGTCGCCTCGGGCGAGACCACCCCCGAGGGCACCGACCCGTCCGCCGGCCTGAACGTGCACACGATCGACTTCTCCGGTGCCGGAGAGACCGGCAGCGGGTTCACGCTCGCCGCCGACGGCGAGGAGTCGTACGCCTTCGACATCGACTCCGCCCTCTACGACCAGCTCCGCGCCGACTCCCTCGGCATCTACTACACGCAGCGGTCCGGCCAGGAGATCGTGCCGGTCGAGGTGGACGGCGAGACGCTGAAGTCGGAGTACGCCCGCCCCGCGGGGCACGTGTCCGAGTTCGGCGGCGACGACGTCAACCAGGGTGACGTCGACGTCCCCTGCCTCCCCCCGGAGGGCGCGACCGACAACAGCGGCAACCCGCAGGACGGCGGGGACGTCCACTACGGCGAGAACGGCTGGGCCTGCCCCGACGGGTACGCCATCGACGCGTCGGGCGGCTGGTACGACGCCGGCGACCACGGCAAGTACGTCGTGAACTCCGGGATCTCCGTCTACCAGCTGCTGTCCACGTACGAGCGCAGCCTCTACGCCGACACCGTGTCCGAGGGCGAGCTCGGGGACTCCACCCTCGTGATCCCCGAGCGCGACAACGGCGTGCCGGACATCCTCGACGAGGTCCGGCACAACCTCGACTGGATGCTCAGCATGCAGGTGGAGGACGGCGTGCCGATGACGATCGACGGCGAGGAGTACGACGCCGGCGGCCTGGTGCACCACAAGCTCCACGACATCGCCTGGACCGGCATGAACACGCTGCCCAGCGAGGACCCGATGCCGCGCTACGTGCACCGGCCCTCGACGGCGGCCACGCTCAACCTGGCCGCCGCCGCGGCGCAGGGTGCCCGCCTGTACGCCGAGCACGACCAGTACTACGCGGACGAGCTGCTGGCCTCGGCCCGCCGGGCCTGGGACGCGGCGTCGGCGCACCCGGACATCATCGCGCCGGACACGAACAGCCTCGACGCCAACCCGGGCGGCGGCCCGTACAACGACGGCACCGTGGGCGACGAGTTCTACTGGGCCGCCGCGCAGCTGTTCCTCACCACGGGCGAGGCCGAGTTCGCCGACGCCGTGCAGTCCTCGCCATACCACACGGGGGGTGCCGAGGCCGACATCTGGCGTGCCACCGGCTTCGACTGGGGCTTCACCGCGGCGGCCGCCCGGCTCGACCTGGCCACGGTGCCGAACGACCTGGCGGGCCGGGACGACGTCGTCGCCTCGGTGATCGAGGGGGCTGACCGGTACCTCGCCGTGCAGCAGGCCGAGCCGTTCGGTCACGCCTACAGCCCGGGGGACTACAACTGGGCCTCGAACAGCTCGGTGCTCAACAACGTCGTCGTCATCGCCACGGCGTACGACCTGACCGGCGAGGACCAGTACCGGACCGGGGCGCTGGAGTCCTTCGACTACGTCGTGGGGCGCAACGCGCTCAACAACTCGTACGTCAAGGGCTACGGGACGCAGTACAGCCAGTACATGCACAACCGGTGGATGGCGTCGGCCGACCGGCTGCCGCCGCACCCGGACGGCATGCTGGCGGGGGGTGCGAACTCGGCCCTGCAGGACCCGGTCGCGCAGGAGAAGCTGCAGGGCTGCGCGCCGCAGTTCTGCTACATCGACGAGGTCGACTCGTGGTCCACCAACGAGATGACCATCAACTGGAACGCGCCGCTCGGCTGGTTCGCCTCCTGGGCGGACGACGTGGCCGGTGCCGGAGACGGCGTCGTCGCCGACGGCTGCACCGCCGAGCTCACCGTGCACAGCGAGTGGAGCGGCGGGTTCCACGCCACCGTGCGGGTCACCGCCGGCGACGTGCCGCTGTCCGGCTGGACCACGTCGTTCGACCTGGGACAGGCCCGCCTGGCGAACGGCTGGAACGCCGAGTTCAGCACGTCCGGGTCGCAGGTGACGGTGTCCGACGCCGGCTGGAACGGCACCCTGGCGGAGGGCGGGTCGACGGAGTTCGGCTTCGTCGGGAACGGCACACCGCCGTCGCCCATCCCGGTCACCTGCTCGGCGCGCTGACCGTACCGCGTCGGTGAGTCCTGGCCCGTGCACCCCACGGGCCAGGACCTCACTTCCGGCTCGGGCCGGCTGCCCGGAGCCCCCGCGCACCGCGCCTCCGGAGGCCTCGGTGGGGGAGTCTCAGCCCAGGACGTCGTCCAGGGTCTCGAACCAGCGCGCGGCGATCTTGACGTTGCCGGAGTCGTTCGGGTGGACGCCGTCGTCGGTGTCGGTCGCCGCGTCGAACCCGGTCCACTGGTCGACGACGACGACCGGCGACTCCTCGGTCGACAGGCTCGCTGCCCAGCCGGGGATCTCGGCGTTGAGGTTCACTGCCCGCTGCGGGCAGTCGGTGCAGCCGAAGGACGGGCCGGGCTCGAGCGGGATGATCTGCGCGACCAGGACGGTGGCGTCCGGGTTGAGGTCGCGCAGGTCCGTCACGATCGACGTGTAGGCGTCGAGGATCTGATCCGGAGGGACGTTCGACCAGACGTCGTTCGTGCCGAAGTGCAGCAGCACGACGTCGGGGGTGTTCTGCTCCAGCCAGGCCCGGGTCTGGCCGTTCGCCGTGACGTTCGTGACCAGGGCGCCGCCGTGGCCCTCGTTGTCGAGGTCGGCCCCGGCCGGGGCGCAGCCCGCGTACTGGGACCCGACGAAGTCGACGTCGTACCCGGCGTCGGTCACCCGCTGCCAGAGGTTGCCGCGCCAGCACCCCGGGCTCCCGGTGATCGAGTCACCGAGCGGCATGATGCGGACCGGGCCGTCCGGAGGGAGGGTCGGGTCTCCGGTGGGCTCGTCGGTCGGCGTCGGGTCGGGTGAGGGGTCGGTCTGCCCGTCGCAGAGGATGCCGTTGACGGAGATCGCGCTCGGCACCTCGGCGCTGCCGGAGCCCACGAGGCCGAACACCTGGACGCTCTGGCCGGAGCCGATGGCGGCGTTCCAGCCGACGTCGGAACCGGTGAACGAACCGCCGCTCTGGCTCCAGTCCACGTTCCAGGCGCTGCTGACCGTGGTGTCGCCGGGGAACTCCCAGATGACCTCCCAGCCGTCGATCGGGTCACCGGCGGTGAGGGTGACGTCGGCCTGGAACCCACCGCCCCAGCTGTTCACCACCTCGTAGCCGACCTGGCAGCCGTGCTCCGCGGCGGCGGGCCCGGACCCGAGCAGCGGCAGGGCGCCGATGCCGAGCGCGGCAACGGCCGCGCCGGCGAGCAGGTTTCTTCGTGTTCGATCTGGTCGCATGTCCACGTCCTCGCGAGATCGTGCCGGTGCGGCGCGAGCGGCGTGCCAGGGCGGGCGCACCGCCGGCCCGGCGGGCCCGGGAGGACCCGCACGGCCCAGCCTGCTCCGGCCCGCATCGCCGAACGACGTGGTGAAGCGATTCAGTAGATCGTGCGGCCCCGCTCGTCGGGGATCCCGGACTTGCGGAAGAAGTAGGTGTTCACCTGGTCCCTCCACTCGGTCGCCGAGCGCAGCTGCTCCGCGAGGCGCTCGGCCACGCGGTCCGCGAGGTGCGCCGCGCCGTCGTCGGTCAGCGATCCGCGCAACCGCTGCCACGTGGCCACGAACCCCTCGACCCGCTCCACGCCCTCGAAGTGCGTGTCGTAGACGTGCTGGATCACGGTCTTCCCGGCGTGCAGCACGTGCGTGTACGGGACGTGGTGGAAGAACAGGAGCAACTCGTCGGGACACGTCTCCGGGGACTCGTAGACCGACGCCCACGGCTCCGGGTAGAGGCCCGCGTAGCCGGTGCCGGTCGCCACCGTGCGGTCCACGCCGATCCCGTCGCGGTCGGCGAAGTGGTACGTGCCCCAGGGGGTGTACTCGTAGCCGTCCACGTCCGGGCCGTAGTGGTGGCCGGGGCGCACCATGAAACCGACGCCGAGGGGCGAGGTGTACCGCTCGTACGTCTCCCACGACTCGTCGAGGATCGTGTGCAGGGCGTGGACGACGTCGGCCGCCGCGCCCGGGAACGTCAGTGCGACCCACTCGTCGAGCAGCATGTCCGGGTCCGCGGTGGGATCCCAGGTGAGCCGGCCGTACGCGAAGAGGTTGGCCTGGGCGAACGGGTGCCCGGTCCAGAACTCGTCGGCGCCGGCGTTCGACACGGCCACGATGCCGCCGGAGCACGCCACGATCCCGGCCACGGAGCTCGGTGACGCACCCGGGACCGGACCCTGCGGACGGTCGGCTGCTCGGGCTGTCCCGCCGTGCGGTCGAGGCGCACCGTCCGGCCCGGCGAAGTCGAAGGTCAGGATCTCGCTCCACTGCCGGCCCAGGTACACGGCGTGCTTCTGCTGGCCGGTGTACTCCTGAGTGACCTGGAGCTCCAGGGCGACGCGGGTGTCCGGCAGCGCCGCGAGCACCGGGGACACCGGCTCGCGCACCTGGAAGTCCATCGGTCCGTACTTGACCTGCACGATCACGTTCCCGGCGAATCGGCCGTCGAGCGGCGCGAAGTGGTCGTGCGCCGCGCGCGCCCGGTCGGTGGACCGGTCGCGCCAGTCCTGACGGTGGTCGTAGACGAAGGCGCGCCAGTGGACGAGGCCACCGTGCGGTGCGACGGCCTCGGCGAGCATGTTCGCGCCGTCGGCGTGGTCGCGCCCGTACGCGAACGGGCCGGGCTGCCCCTCCGAGTCCGCCTTGACCACGAACCCGCCGAAGTCGGGGATCTGGGTCCAGACGCGCTCGGCGGCGTCGCACCACCACCGCGCCACCGCGGGCTCCAGGGGGTCCGACGTGCCGAGCCCGCCGAGCGTCATCGGCGCCGCGAACGACACCGACAGGTGCACGCGGATGCCCCACGGCCGGAACGCGGCGGCGATCCGGGCCACGTGCGGCAGGTCGTCCGTGAGCAGCCGCGCCTCGCGGGCGTGCACGTTGACGTTGTTGATCGCGACCCGGTTGATCCCCACGGACGCGAGCAGGCGGGCGTACGCCTCGACGCGCGACAGGTCGGCACGGACCGCGCCGTCGTCGTAGAAGATCGAGCCGCCCGCGTAGCCGCGCTCGACCTGCCCCATCACGTCGTGCACGGCGACGTTGTCCCAGTGGTCGAGCATGCGCAGCCCGGTCGCGGGTGCATGCCGCTCCACGACGTCGTCCCCGCTGAAGGCGGTCTCCCCGAGCCGCACGACATGGAAGAACCCGTGCAGCAGCCCGTGGTCGCAGGCGGCCTCCACCACGACCCGCCCATCCTCCCGAGACACCCGGAACGACTCGTCGCCACCCGGCTCGCCGACCCCTCGCTCGTCGCACTCCGGCTCGTCGAGCACGCCATCCTGCTGGGTGGGTGCGTTCTCACCCAGCGGGACGGCCTGGTCGGCGGGAATGCCGTGGTCGTCCGGTTCGGCGATGGTCAGGACCAGGTCGGCGTCGGACACGCCCGAGCCCGACTCCAGGCGGGTGAACGAGCCGCCGTGGGCGGCGGTGGCCGCCGCGACCTCGGCGGCGACGGTACCGACCAGGGCGCCGTCGCCGCGGACCGCGACCCGGCGGCGGCCGACCGCCGCGAACGCGGCGTCGGGCAACCACGCCGCGTGCGGGGCGACGTCCGGCGGGGAGACGACCCCCGTCCGGGGAGCGGCGCCGGCCGGGCGGTGCGTTGCGGCGTCCCGGCGGGAGGCGGCGGTGCCGTGCCGGTCCGAGGCCGCGCCGACCGCCCGGCCGGGGCTGCCGGCCGGGCTGCGGGGAGTGCGGGGGGCTGAGTTCACCAGTCGTGGACCGTTCCGTCGAGGGTGCGGTTGATGGGCAGGTACGCGGGCGTGTACTCGAAGCGTGCCGCGAGTTCCTCGTCCAGGTCCACCCCCAGGCCCGGATTCGTGCCCGGGTGGAGCAGCCCGTCCTCGAACGTGTACGACGTCCGGAACACTTCCAGGGTCGCGTCGCTGTG
This sequence comes from Myceligenerans cantabricum, assembly GCF_054777735.1. Lineage (NCBI taxonomy): Bacteria > Bacillati > Actinomycetota > Actinomycetes > Micrococcales > Promicromonosporaceae > Myceligenerans > Myceligenerans cantabricum. The sequence continues at coordinate 359,863 of NZ_BAAHAJ010000005.1, read as the reverse complement.
CTTCATGTACTCCTGGATCCCGAAGTTGTGGATGGCCAGGTCCAGGTGGAGGGCGGCTGCCATGCCGACGGGCGAGACGTCGGTGGGGCCGTGCATCCCGGAGCGGATGCCGTACAGGCCGGCGAAGTCGAGGAGCTTCTTCAGGTGCGTGATGCCGCCGGTGTGGGTGACGGCGGAGCGCACGTAGTCGATGAGGCGCTCGGTGACGAGGGTCTGGTAGTCGAAGGCGGTGTTGAAGACCTCGCCGATGGCCAGGGGCGTGGTGGAGTGCTGCCGGATCAGGCGCAGCGCGGCCTGGTCCTCGCCGGGCGTGACGTCCTCGAGCCAGAACAGGCGGTACGGTTCCAGGTCGCGGGCCAGGCGGGCGGCCTCGACGGGGCGCATGCGGTGGTGTCCGTCGTGCAGGAGCGGCAGGTCCGGCCCGAACTCGTGCCGTACCGCCTCGAAGACCCCCGGGACGTGCCGGAGGTACGCCGAGGTGTCCCACTCCTCCTCGACCGGCATCGTGCGGCCCGCCACGACGTTCCGCCTGGCCGGCTCGTAGTCGTACCGCTGCCCGGGCCGCTGGTCGCCCGCGACGCCGTACACCTGGCCGAGGCCGGGGACGCCGGTCTGGATGCGGATGGCGCGGAAGCCCAGGTCGAGATGGTTGCGGATGGAGTCGAACAGGGCCTCCGTGCTGCTGCCCGACGCGTGGCCGTAGGCGAGGGCGCCCTTGCGGGACGCGCCGCCGAGAAGCTGGTAGAGGGGTACCCCGGCAGCCTTGGCCTTGATGTCCCACAGCGCGACGTCCACGGCGGCGACGGCGGCCATCGTGATCGGGCCGCGCCGCCAGTAGGCGCCGCGGTACAGGTACTGCCAGGTGTCCTCGATGTTCGCCGGGTCCCGGCCGATCAGCAGCGGGACGACGTGCTCGGTGAGGTAGGAGACGGCGGCGAGCTCGCGCCCGTTGACCGTCGCGTCACCGAGGCCGACGACGCCGTCCGACGTCGTGATCTTCAGCGTGACGAAGTTGCGGCCGGGGGAGGTGACGACCACCTCGGCGGATTCGATCTGCGACATGGGGAACCGTTCTTCTCGTGCGGGTCGGGTCGGTCAGGCGGCCGGGGCGGCGTAGGACTTCTTCGGGAGGTGGTACGCCAGGTCGGCCGCCGTGTCCACCGCCTCGTCGAGCTCCAGCCGGTGCTCGACGACGAGTCGCGCCAGGTAGCCGGCGTCGATCCGGCGGGCGAGGTCGTGCCGGGCGGGGATCGAGCAGAACGCGCGGGTGTCGTCCACGAAGCCTGACATGTTCGAGAACCCGGCCGTGCCCGTGGCCGCCTCCCGGAAGCGGCGCATGGCGTCCGGCTCGTCCAGGAACCACCACGGGGCGCCCAGCCGCAGCGCCGGGTACACGCCGGCCAGGGGTGCGAGCTCGCGCGAGTACACGTCCTCGTCCACGGTGAACGCGATCATCCGGAAGCTCTCGGCATGCCCGAACGCTTCCAGCACCGGGCGCAGCGCCTTCGTGTACTCGGTGACCACCGGGATGTCATACCCCTTGTCGGGGCCGAACGTCGCGTGCCGCTGGGTGTCGTGGTTCCGCAGCACCCCCGGGTGCAGCTGCATGACCAGCCCGTCCTCGCAGGACATCGCCGCCATCTGGAACAGCATGTGCGCGGAGAACGCGGCGGCCTCCCCGGCGGTCACGGTGTCGCCGGCGAGAGCGCGCGCGAAGAGGGCGGCGGCGACGTCGTCGGGCAGCGGCGTCGTGTCCGCGGCGAGGTGGCCGTGGTCCGTGGCCGTGCCGCCGGCCGCGACGAACGCGCGGCGGCGCTCGCGGAGCGCGGCCAGGTAGCCGGCGTAGTCCCCGATCTCCGTGCCCGACGCCGCGGCGAGGCGCGCGACGTCGGCCCGCCAGCCGGGCAGGTCCAGGTGCAGCAGGGGGTCCGGCCGGAACGTCGGCAGCACGCGCGCGGACCCGGGGGTGTCGGCCACCCCGCCCCGCCCTGCGGCGCCGGGCGCGGTCGCGGCCTCCCCGGCGCCGCGCGGCGTGAGGCCCTTGAGCTCCGCGGCGAGCCTGCGGTGCTGCGCCAGGTCGCTCCACGCCGGGTCGGTGGTGGCGATGACCTCGATGCGGAACCGGTCCAGCAGCGCCCGGGGCCGGAAGCCCGGCTCGGCGAGGGTGGCGGAGAGCTGGTCGTAGAGGGCGTCGGCGGTCTCGGCGGACGGGCGCCGCGTCACCCCGAAGATCTCGACCAGCTCGTGCTCCAGCCAGTACCGCGTCGGCGTGCCGCGGAAGTGCTTCCAGCCGGCGCAGAACCGGCGCCAGATGGTGCGGGGGTCGGTCTCGAGCCCGGGCGTCCCGGCCGGGCCGACGCCGAGCCGCGGGAGCGGCGTGCCCTGCGACACGAGCATCCGCGTGAGGTAGTGGTCCGGGACCACGAAGAGCTGCGCGGGGTCTCCGAAGGGCGCGTCGTCGGCGAACGCGGCCACGTCGACGTGGCCGTGCATCGACACGATCGGCAGCTCCCGCACCTCCTCGTAGATCTCCCGGGCGACCGGGCGGGTGGTCGGGTCGGCGGGGAGCGCGCGATCCGGGTGCAGGGTCCAGTCCGTCATGTGGCCCTCCTGGGCATCGTTGCCGTGCGAACGTTTGCAGGATACCGGACCCCCTTGCCACGCCACTCCGCCCACCGACGAATTCCCGGTATGGGCTGGCTACGGTCTCTTCGGGTCGACCACTGCCGTACATTCGTCGAGGGAGGGGGTTGCGCGGTGGGCGGGATTGTGCAAACGTTCGCAGCGTCAGCGGGTCGCAAGGAGGTGGCTATGGCAACGGTGCACGACGTCGCACGGGACACCGGTGTCTCCATCTCGACGGTCTCGCGGTCCTTCGACCCGCGCAGCAAGATCTCGCCGGCCACCCGTGCCCGCGTCCTGGCGGCCGCCGAGCAGCTCGGCTACCGGCCGCACCCGGTCGCACGGGGACTGCGTACCGGCCGTACCCATGCGTTCGGGCTGCTCGTCCCGGACCTGGCGAACCCCTTCTTCGCCGTCGTCACCAAGGCTGTCCAGGCACGTGCCCGTGCCGAGGGCTACGAGGTGTTCGTCGCCGACTCCGACGAGGACCCGGACGTGGAGCCCGAGCTCATCCGCGGGCTCGCGTCCCGTACCGACGGTGTACTCGTGGCGTCGCCCCGTGCGGAGGCCGACGTCCTGCGGGACGCTCTGGACGGTGTGACCGCGGTGCTGCTCAACCGCGAGCTCCCCGCGCTGGACGCCCCGGCACCGGACGCCCCGGCACCGGACGTCCCGGCACCGGATGCGGCGGCACCGAACTCAGCAGCACCCGGCGCCCCGGCACCGGATGCCCCGGCACCCGCCGCCCCCGAGATCCCCGCCGTCACGCTCGACGACGCCGACGGCGTCGCGCAGGTGCTCGGCCACCTGAGCTCTCTCGGGCACCGGACCGTGGGTATCGCCGCCGGCCCGACGGGGTCCTGGTCCGCCGCCCGCCGCGTCGCGGGCCTGCACGCCGCCGCCGGCCGGTGGGACGTGCGGCTCGTGGAGCTGGGCGCGTTCCGGCCGCACTTCGCCGGCGGGACCCAGGCCGCCGACCACGCGCTGGCGAGCGACGCGACCGCAGTCGTCGTCTTCAACGACCTCATGGCGCTCGGCGTGCTGGACCGCCTGCGGCAGCGCGGCGTGGACGTGCCCGGCCAGATGTCGGTGGTCGGGTACGACGACGTCCCGCTCGCCACCCTCGTGACCCCCGCCCTGACGACGGTCCGGGTGCCCCTGGACCGCATCGGCCGCCGCGCGGTCGACCTGCTGCTGGCGCGGCGCGCGGGGACGACGGTGCCGGGCGTCGAGCTGTCCGTGGAACTCGTGATCCGCGGCTCCGCGGGGACGGTCCCCGCAGGGCGACGGGGCACGTGAGCACGGCTGGACGCCGCGGGGACCTGGCGGCCGGACCGCTCGGGACGCTTGCCGGAGACGGCCGGGTGTCGAAGACCTCTGGGCAAGGATGCTCAGGAGAAAGGAAGGCATTGTGCGAACCTCCAACAAGGCCGCCGCGCTCGTCGGCGTCGCGGCACTGACCCTGCTGACCGCATGCGCACCCCCGGCGACGGACGACGGCGGCGGTGGCGGCGGGGCCGCCGTCTCCGACCCGGCCGACGTCCCGGAGACTCCGTCGGAGCCGGTGACTCTCAACATCCTCGACGTCGCGGGCAACCAGCGGCTGACCGAGGGGATGGTCGACGACTTCGTCGAGCGGAACCCCGACGTCATCGAGTCGGTGACCTGGGAGACGGGCGGCGCGCCCGACGTCACCGGCATCGTCAAGCCGCAGGTGGACAGCGGGAACCTGTCCATCGACCTGGTACTGACCGGCAACGACGGCCTGTCGGCCGGGATCGACCAGGACCTGTGGATCCCGCTGGTCGACGACTACGGCGACCGCCTCGGCAACCAGGCGAGCTACCTGCCCGAGGCCGCGGACATGCAGGAGCTCGCGCAGGGCTACGGCGCCGTCGTCACCTACTACCCGTCCGGCCCGCTGCTGCAGTACGACCCGGACGCGGTCGACGCCCCGCCGGCCGACGCGCAGGAGCTGCTGGACTGGGCCGAGGAGCACCCCGGCGAGTTCGGCTACGCACGCCCGGCGAACAGCGGCCCCGGCCGCACCTTCCTCATGGGCCTGCCGTACCTGCTGGGCGACGAGGACCCGATGGATCCCGAGAAGGGCTGGGACAAGACCTGGGACTACCTCACGGAGCTGGGCCAGTACGTCGACAACTACCCGACCGGCACCGGTCAGGTGATCACCAACCTGGCGGACGGCACGTGGTCGATGGTGCCGACCACCACCGGCTGGGAGATCTCGCCGCGTGCCGAGGGGCAGCTCCCGGACGACCTGGAGGCTGCCGCGTTCGACGAGTTCACCTGGGTGACGGACGCCCACTACGCCGCGGTGCCCCGGGGGCAGGGTGCGGACCAGATCAGCGCGATCACGCTGCTCCTGGACGACATGCTCACTCCCGAGCAGAACGCCAAGGCCTACGACAGCGGCTACTTCTACCCGGGCCCGGCCGTCGAGGGTGCGACGCTCGACCTGGCACCCGAGGAGTCCCAGGCGCTCCTCGAGGAGTTCGGCCGTCCCGAGTTCGACGAGCTCATCGAGTCCCACCCGAAGTCGGTGCCGCTCGACCCGGACGCGATGGTCACCGCGTTCGACATCTGGGACCGCGAGGTCGGTGCCGGAAAGTTCGAGGAGGAGTAGCCGCATGGCCATCACAGCCCGCCACTTCGACGCGCTGGAGCTCCGCGACGTGGGACGGCGGTTCGGCGGTGTCGACGCCCTCGCCGGGCTCGACCTGACGGTCCGGGCCGGGGAGTTCGTCGCCCTGCTCGGCCCGTCGGGCTGCGGCAAGTCGACGGCGCTGAACTGCCTCGCCGGCCTGCTGCCGCTCACGCACGGCGAGATCCTCGTCGACGGCGAACGTGTCGACACGGTCCCGGCCGAGCGCCGCGGGTTCGGCATGGTCTTCCAGTCCTACGCGCTGTTCCCGCACATGTCGGTGGAGAAGAACATCGCCTTCGGCCTGCAGATGCAGGGCCTGCCACGTCCCGAGATCGGCGCGCGGGTGCGCGAGGCGGTCGAGCTGGTGCGGCTCACCGAGCATGCCGGGAAGCTGCCGGGCCAGCTGTCCGGCGGTCAGCAGCAGCGCGTCGCGATCGCGCGTGCGGTGGTGCTGCGGCCGAGCCTCGTGCTGATGGACGAGCCGTTGTCCAACCTGGACGCCAAGCTCCGCCTCGACATGCGCACCGAGATCCGGCGGCTGCACCAGTCGCTCGGGCTCACCACGATCTATGTGACGCACGACCAGGAGGAGGCGCTCTCGCTGGCCGACCGCCTGGTGGTGCTGCGCGCCGGCCGCGTCCAGCAGGTCGGCACGCCCGACGAGCTCTACGAGTCCCCGCGGAGCTGGTTCGTCGCGGACTTCATGGGCTACCGGAACGTGCTGCCCGGGACGGTCACCCGGGCGGCCGCCGGTGATGCCCGCGTCCGTCTCGCCGGTCCGGAGGCCGCTGGCGTCGCGCCCGCGCGGCACGACGGCGCCGGTATCGAGCTCGCGGGCCGCGCCGTCGGCACCGCGGGCGACGGCGACCGGGTGCGGGCCGCGGTCCGGCCCGACGACCTGGAGCTCCTGCCCGACGGCGAGCAGCCGCGCGACGGCAACGTCGTCGCGGGCACCGTCGCCGTGGTGGAGTACCACGGGCGGGAGTTCGCGGTCGGGGTGCAGACCGACGTCGGGATGCTGCACGCCCGCACCCCGACCGCGCCGCGGGTGGGCGAGGCGGTGCGGCTGAGCGCCCCGGCCCGGCGCGTGCTCGTCTTCCCGGAGTCGCTCGACGACACCGCTGCCACGACGGTCGCGGACGAGGAGCCGACGACGGCGGGAGCGCGCCCGTGACCGCCGTCGGGCAGGCTCCCGCCCGCGCCGGGAACGGCCGGGCGACGGCGAGCCTGCGGCACCGGCTGGCCGACCGCGGGATCGACTCGTCGCTCTGGCTCGTGGTGCCCGCGCTCGTGTTCGCGATCGCGTTGTTCGTCTACCCCTTCTCGTACGGGATCGGGCTGACGGTGCAGCCCTCCGAGGCGATGCGGGAGCAGTGGGGCGGCGGCGCGCTCGCCAACTACGTGGCGTTCTTCCGGGACCCGTTCGTCTTCGACTCGATCTGGATCACCATGCGGCTGGCCCTGCCCGCCGCGCTGTTCAACGTGGTCGCGTCGATCCCGGTGGCGCTCGGCCTGCGCCGCAGCTTTCCCGGCAAGCGGCTGCTGACGTCGCTGCTGGTCCTGCCGATCACGCTGGGCACGGTGCTCACGGCGCAGGGCCTGCTGATCTTCGCCGGGCGGACCGGCTGGCTGAACCGGACGCTGCTGGCCGCAGGGCTGGTCGACGAGCCGCTGCAGCTCGTGAACAACTACCTGGGCGTGATGTTCTCGCTGATCATCACGGGGTTCCCGTTCGCGTTCCTGCTGATCTCGTCGTACCTGTCGGGCATCGATCCGACGCTGGATTCGGCGGCGAAGACCCTCGGCGCGGGCTGGTGGGCGCGGTTCCGGCGCATCACGCTCCCGCTGCTCGCCCCCGGCCTGGCGACCACGTTCATCCTCACGTTCGTGCTCGCGTTCTCCGTGTTCCCGTCCGCCCGCCTGGTCGGCGACGCGATGGGGGAGACGCGCGTGATGTCGCTCATGGCGTTCCGCGCGTTCGGCGAGCAGAACGACTACCCCATGGCCGCGACGATCGCCCTGATGATGGGCGTCGTCGAGCTGGTCGTGGTGGTGCTGGTGCTGGGCTGGCGGTCCCTGCTGTACCGCGGGACGACGGGAGGCAAGGGCTGATGGCCATCACGACGAAGACCCCGGGCGCGGCCCGGACCGGCCGGACCGGTGGCGCGTCCCTGCCCCCGGGCGAGAAGGCGCTGGCCGCGCGGCCCTCGACCTGGTTCGTGTGGGCCGGCATGGCCGCGTTCGCGGTGTTCCTGGTCGGCATCCTCGTGTCGGTGGTGGTCGACTCGTTCGGCCGCACCTGGTTCGACACCTGGTTCCCCCTCGAAGCCACCACCGCGTGGTACGGCGACGCCTGGGAACGGTTCGGCCTCGGCGAGGTCATCGGCGTCACCGTGGGCGTCGCCCTGCTGGTCGTCGCCATCTCGGGGCTGATCGGCGTGCCCGCGGCGTACCTGCTGGCCCGGCGGGACTTCCCCGGCAAGCGGGCCGCGATGCTGCTGTTCCTGCTGCCCGTGCTCATGCCACCGATCACCTACGGGATCCCGCTCGCCACGGTGATGCACGCGGCCGGGCTCGGGCGCACCATCACCGCCGTCGTGCTGGTGAACCTCGTGCCGTCGGTGCCGTTCGTGATCCTGACCATGACGCCGTTCATCGAGCAGATCAACCCGGCCATCGAGAACGCCGCCCGCATGTGCGGGGCGCGCACCTGGCAGGTGTTCACCCGCATCCTGGCGCCCCTGCTGGTGCCCGGCATCCTCGCCGCCTCGATCCTGGTGCTGGTGCGGACCGTCGGGCTCTTCGAGCTGACGTTCCTGGTGTCCGGCCCCGGGTCCGACACCCTCGTGGTCGCCATCTACCGGGGCATGACGTCGGCCGGCGGCGGCGAGCCGCGGCAGCTCATCTCGGCGATGGCGGTCCTGTACACGACGACGATGCTCATCATGCTGATCACCGCCCTGCGGTTCGTGAACCCGACGCAGCTGGTGGCACAAGTGAAGGAGGTACGGGATGAGTGAGGCGAACGACGTCCGGCTGACCCGGGACGGGGTGTCCGGGATCGGGACGGCGACCGGCGTGGCAGGACCGGTCCACCCGGAGCGGATCGGGATCGTGCACCTGGGCATCGGCGCGTTCCACCGCGCGCACCAGGCCGTGTACACGGAGCGGGCGATGGCCGCGACAGGCGACCTGACCTGGGGAGTCCTCGGCGTCACCCAGCGCTCGGCCACCGTGCGCGACCAGCTCCGCCCGCAGGGCGGCGTGTACGGGGTGCTGACCGCCGGGGCCGTCGACGACGGCACGGCCGGTCCCGTCGGGACCGGCGGCCTCGCCGTCGGCGACGGCCTGCGCCTGGACCTCGTCGGCGCCGTCCTCGACGTGGCCTACCCCGCCGAGGAGACCGAGCGGGTCCTGTCCACCGTCGCCGCGCCGACCACCCACGTCGTCACCCTGACCATCACCGAGAAGGGCTACGCCCGGCTCCCCGGGGGCGGGCTCGACGTGACCCGGGTGCAGCCGGACCTGGACGCCCTCGCCGCCGGGTCGGACCCCGGGCCGGTACCGGGTCCCGGCCGAGGGGGCGGCCCGGACGGGCGCTCCAGGGCCTCGGCGGGCCCGGACGGCGTGGCGCCGCCCGCACCGGCGTCGTCGGCCATCGGGCTGCTGGTGCGCGGCATCGCCGCGCGGCAGCGCGCGGGCGCGGCACCTCTGACCGTGCTCACCTGCGACAACATGGTCGAGAACGGGCGGGTGCTCGAACGGCTCGTGCACGAGGCCGTCGACGCGGCGCTGCCCGGCGAGGCCGGTGCCGCCCTGCGCTCCTATCTCGACGAGCGCGTCACCTTCCCGTGCTCGATGGTCGACCGGATCGTCCCCGCCACCACGCCCGAGCAGCGCGACCTCGTCCAGGGCGCGCTCGGCGTGCGCGACGAAGGGCTCGTGGTCGGCGAGCCGTTCACCCAGTGGGTGATCGAGGACCGGTTCGCCGGCCCCCGCCCGGCCTGGGAGCGCGCGGGCGCGACGCTCACGGACGACGTCGCCTCGTTCGAGCAGGCCAAGCTGCGCCTGCTCAACGGCACCCACTCGCTCGTCGCCTACGCGGGGGCGCTCGCGGGCCACGCCACGATCGCCGAGGCCGTCGCCGACCCGGTGATCGCCGACCACGCCCGGGCGTACCTGTTCGACGACGCCCTCCCCACCCTCGCCGCACCGCGAGGCCTCGACCTGCGCGAGTACGGGGAGGAGATCCTGCGCCGCTTCGCGAACCCGCACACCGGCCACACCACGATCCAGGTCGCCATGGACGGCACGCAGAAGATCCCGTTCCGCTGGGGCGGGACGCTCGCGGACGCGCTCGCCGCGGGACGGGTGCCGCGCGGGCTGGCGTTCGGGCTGGTGTCGTGGGCGCTGTTCGTCCGGCGCCGGACGCTGGCCGCCGCCGGCCGTGCCGCGGACGTGCCGGGCGGCGGCGGCCAGGGCGTCGACGACCCCCGGGCGGACGAGCTCGCCGACCTGGTCGAGGGCACGGCGGAGCCTGGTGGGACGACGACGCCCGGTGGGACGACGGCCGGGACGTCGTCGCCCGCGTCCGCCGACGTCTCCGTCGACACGGCCGACGTCGTCCGGAGACTGGTCGCGCTGCCGGGCCTGCTGCCTGCCACGAACGACGACCTGGTGAAAGAGGTCGTGGCGGGAGCTTGCGGGTAGACTTCCGCGTTGTAACGTTTCAATGGGGACTGATGGTCGACGACGACAGGGAGCAACCCCGCATGAGGACCACGATTCTGGGCACCGGTGCGATCGCGGCACACCATGCCGAGGCGGTCGCTGCACTCGGTGACCACGGCATCGACGCGCAGGTCACGTACGCCGTGGACATCGACGCGGGCCGCGCGGAGGCGTTCGCCGGCGAGCACGCCGTGCCGCACCACGGGACGTCGCTGGCCGACGTCCTGCCCGAGACCGACGTGCTGCACGTCTGCACCCCGCCCGGCGCCCACCTCGACGCCACGCTCGCGGCCCTCGCGGCCGGCGTGCACGTGGTCGTCGAGAAGCCGGCGGTGCTCTCGCTGGCCGAGCTCGATCGGATCGCCGCGGCCGAACGCTCCGCGGCCCCCGCCGGAGGGGGCGGGACGGCGCGGTTCACGCAGGTGGTCCAGCACCGGTTCGGCGCCGGCGCCCTGCGGCTCCGCGGCCTGCTGGACGACGGCGCGCTGGGCCGCCCGCTCGTCGCGACCTGCGACACCCTGTGGTTCCGGCCGCCCGCGTACTTCGAGGTCCCGTGGCGCGGCCGCTGGGACACCGAGGGCGGCGGCCCCACGATGGGCCACGGCATCCATCAGTTCGACCTGCTGCTCGCGATCTTCGGGGAGTGGACCGAGGTGACGGCGATGGCCGGCCGCCTGGCCCGCGACGTGGACACGGAGGACGTCTCGATGGCGCTCGTGCGGTTCGCCAACGGTGCGATGGCGAGCGTCACGAACAGTCTGCTCTCTCCGCGCGAGACCTCCGACCTGCGCTTCGACACGGAGAAGGCGACCGTCGAGCTGTCCCACCTGTACGGCTACTCGGACGAGAGCTGGACGTTCACGCCGGCCGCCGGCCAGGACGACGTCGCCCCGCTGTGGACGCCGGAGCCGGACGCCCTGCCGAGCGGGCACACCGCCCAGCTCGTCCCCACGTACCGCGCGCTCGCCGCGGGCGAGGCGCCGCCCGTCGCCGTGGCCGACGTGCGCGGCACCCTGGAGCTGGCGGCCGCGATCTACCGGTCGGCGTTCACCGGCAGGCCGGTCCGGGCGGGGCAGATCGGCCCGGAGGACCCGTTCTACGATTCGATGCGCGGGACCGGCCCGGGGTGGCCGCCCGTCAAGGACGTGCCCGCCGTCACCGAGGAGGTCGCCCGATGAGCGAGCCGTGGCCGGTCGGCCAGAAGACGCCGCACGCGACGGCCCGCACGCCGCCCGCCCTGCTGTTCGACGACGACGGATCCGCGCTGGCCTGCGACCTCTTCACCTACGTCTACCGGCCGAGCGACGTGCAGTACGAGTCGCCGCGGCCGTACTTCCACCCCCTGCGGACGTCGGGCGGCCGCGAGATCAGCGCCTACCGCCCGTGGGACCACGTGTGGCACAAGGGCATGGCCTGGTCGCTGCCGAACGTCGGGCCGTGGAACTTCTGGGGCGGCCCCACGTACGTGCGCGACCAGGGGTACCAGAACCTCACGAACGACGGTACGCAGGAGCACGAGCGGTTCACCACGGTCTGGGCCGACGGCGCGGCGGCCGGGTTCCGCGAGGACCTCGCCTGGCGCACCCCGCCGGTCGGGTGGGAGCCGCCGGGGCCGGACGGCACCTATGGTCCGCACGGCCCGGTCGCGACCGCGCCCGGGGACGTCGTCGTGCGCGAGCGGCGGTCGGTGCGGGCGACGGCGCGCGCCGACGCGTGGGTGCTCACGTGGCGCTCGGAGCTGACGAACCTGACGGACGGGTCGCTGGACATCGGCAGCCCCACCACGAACGGCCGCGAGAACGCCGGTTACGGCGGGCTGTTCTGGCGCGGGCCGCGGTCGTTCACGGAGGGGACGGTGCTGGCCCCGGGCTTCACGGGAGACGCCGAGGCGGTGCGCGGGGAACGCTTCGAGTGGCTGGGGATCGTCGGCCGGCACGACGGCGCGGCGCCCCGGCCCGACGGCGGATCGGCTGCGTCGACCCTGCTCATGGTGGACGCGGGGACCAACCCGGGCGGGATGCCCCAGTGGTTCGTGCGTGCGCAGCCGTTCTGCTGCATCTGCCCGGCGCCGTTCTTCAGCCAGGAGGTGCCGTTCGGCGCCGGTGAGACCCTGGCGTTCGAGTACGCGGTGGTGGTGGCCGACGGTGAGTCCGACGGCGCCCGTGCGGCGGAGCTCGCGGACCTGGGCCGCGCGGAGCTGGGCGCAGACCGGAGATAGGGCGTTCGCCCCGCGGACCTGGCGCGGGCGGGCGGAGAAGGACTCGACGGAGGCGATGGACATGGCAGAACCAGCGGTCTTCCCCGGCGGGACCTCGGTCTCGCACCTGCGGGTCTACGACTGGCCCGCGCCCGACGCGCCGGGTGGGTCCGGCACGCCCCACTTCCACACCGTGTCGACCGAGGCCTACGTGGTGCTCGGCGGGCGCGGCCGGGTGGAGACGCTCGGCCCGCAGGGGTACTCGCCGCACGACCTGGCCCCGGGCCGGATCGTGTGGTTCTCGCCGGGCGTGATCCACCGCGCGGTCAACGAGGGCGGCCTGGAGGTCCTGGTCGTCATGTCCGACGCCGGGCTGCCGGAGGCGGGGGACGCGGTGCTGACCTTCCCGCCGGAGATCCTTGCGTCGGCCGAGGCGTACCGCGACGAGGTCACGCTGCCCGCGCCCGCTGCGCCGGAGGCGCCGTCGGCGCGGGACCGGGCGGCGGACGGCCTGAACCCGCCTGACGACATGGCCGAGGACCCGTCGGTCGCGGCTGCCGCCCTGGCGCGTCGCGAGCTGGCCCTGGAGGGCTACCGAGCCCTGCGGCGCGCGGTGGAGGCGGACGGCCCGTCCGCGCTCGACCCCTTGTACGAGGCTGCGTCACGCCTGGTCGGGGTGCACGCCGAGCACTGGCGTGACCTGTGGGCGACGACGGCCGGCCGTGCGGCCTCCGCCACGGACCAGGCCCTGGTGGCGCTGGCCGGCGTCGGCGCACCCGCTGAGGCGCGGCCGCAGGACGCCACGGCACCCACGGCCGCCGTCGAGCACCTGAGGGGTGGCGCTGTCGCGGAGGCCGGCACGCACCTGGGCCCGCGCCGCTACGGCATGTGCGGCCGCCTCCGGGTCTGGTCGGCACGGGGGCCCTCGCGGACCTGACGTCGGCGACGGCCAGGCCGTCGCGGACACCGGCGCCGCGCCGGCACCAGGCACCTTGTCCCGGGCAACAGAACCCGTGACGGGATCGTGACCAAGACCAGGGAATGCAGGACTGGACAACGCTTACCGGTTCTGTTGTATCGTTTCAATCGCGTGAGCGACCGGGTCTTCCGGTCCGCACGCGTGTGAGACGACCCCCCGGAGTCGACGTCGACCCGGACGAGCAAGGAGGCTCAGATGAGGATCGAACGCAGGGCTGCCGTCAGGCGGCCCGCACGCAACGTCGCCGCCGGTGTCGCCGCCACGTCGGTGACGGCCCTCGTGCTCACCGCCTGCTCGGGCGGTGGCGGCGGCGGAGAGGCCGCGGGCTTCGGCGACGAGCTCGACACGGAGGAGGAGATCACCCTCTCCCTCTCCTGGTGGGGCGACGACGACCGCGCCAACAAGTACGAGGAGGCCGTCACGCTCTTCGAGGAGGAGCACCCGAACATCACTGTCGACACGAACTGGATCGCGTTCGACGACTACTGGCCGGCCCGCAACACCGAGGCGGCCAGCAACTCGCTGCCGGACGTCCTGCAGATGGACCTGTCCTACCTGCGGCAGTACGGCGGGACCGGCCGGCTCGCCGACCTCTCCGCGGCGTTCGACACCAACCTCGACGTCTCCGGCTTCGACGAGCAGCTCCTCACCGCAGGCGCCATCGACGGCGCGCAGTACGGCATCCCGACGAGCACCAACACCCTCGCCCTGTTCTACAACGCCGACGTGCTCGACGAGATCGGCGTCGAGCCGCCCGCCGAGGGCTACACGTGGGACGACTACGCGGCGTTCGTCGAGGAGGTCGGGGAGGCAGGAGCCGGCGAGGACCCGGCGATCTACGGCACTGCCGACTACACCGGAACGTTCTGGTTCTTCTGCCAGTGGCTGCTCCAGCAGGGCACCGAGCCGTTCACCGCCGAGGGCGAGCTCGGCTTCACCGCGGACCAGATGACCGAGTTCCTCGAGCTCGCCTCCGACGCGCGCGACGCCGGCGACCTCTTCTTCCCCATCGAGAAGACCAAGCAGCTCGAACCGCTCGGCGGGTTCACGGTCAGCGAGTCCGCGTCCGAGATGAGCTGGGACAACTTCCTGGCCGGCTACGTCGCGGAGACCGAGCAGGACATCCGGATGCTCCCCATGCCGTCCGGCGACGACGGCCCGCAGATGTTCTGGAAGCCGTCGATGCTGCTGTCGGCGTCGGCCGGCACCGAGCACCCGGCCGCCGCCGCCGCGCTGATCGACTTCCTCGTCAACGCCCCCGAGGTCGGCACGATCTTCGGGACGAGCAAGGGCAACCCGGCCGTCGAGGCGCAGCGTGAGGCGATGGACGTCGAGCCCGGCTCCGTCGACGAGCAGGTCGTCGCCTTCGAGGAGGACGTCGCCGACCTGGTGACCGAGCCCGCGCCGATCCCGGTCGAGGGCTTCGGAGCCATCGAGGCCGAGTACAAGCGCCTCGGCGAGGAGCTCGCCTACGGCAACGTGACCGTCGACGAGTTCGCCACCCAGTGGTTCACGTTCGCAGAGAGCAACGTCGGGCAGTCGTGAGCTCCGTGACGACCGCCGACGCGCCCGTCCGCGCCACCGCGTCCCAGCAGCCCCGCCGTGGGGCGCGGCGGCGCGCGGACGTGGCCGCCGGCTACGCCTTTCTCAGCCCGTGGCTGGTCGGGTTCGTCCTGCTGACGGCCGGTCCCATGCTGGCCTCCCTCTACCTCGCGTTCACCGACTACGACCTGTTCCGGGCGCCGACGTGGATCGGCCTGGAGAACTTCCGGGAGATGTTCTCCGACCCGCGCTATCTCAAGTCGGCCCAGGTGACGGCGTTGTACGCGCTCGTCGGGACGCCCATCAAGCTCGCCGCCGCCCTCGCGGTCGCGATGCTCCTCAACATGCGGTTCTCCGGCCAGGGCGGGTACCGGTCGGCGTTCTACGTGCCCTCCCTCGTGGGCGCCAGCGTCTCCGTGGCGATCGTCTGGAAGGCGATGTTCATCGACGACGGTGTCGTGGACCGCATCCAGCAGTCGGTCGGCGCCCCGGCGGGCGGCTGGGTCGGCAACCCGGACATGACGCTGCCGATGATGATCCTGCTGGCGGTCTGGCAGTTCGGCGCGCCGATGGTCATCTTCCTCGCCGGTCTCAAGCAGGTCCCCGCGGAGCTCTACGAGGCGGCCTCGGTCGACGGCGCCGGGCCGGTCCGCAAGTTCTGGAACATCACGCTGCCGATGCTCTCGCCGGTGCTGTTCTTCAACCTGCTGCTGGAGACCATCCACTCGTTCCAGATCTTCGCCTCGGCGTTCATCATCTCCGGCGGTACCGGCGGCCCCGCGGACTCCACGAACTTCTACACGCTGTACCTCTACACCAGGGGCTTCGTGCAGTTCGACATGGGTTACGCGTCCGCCATGGCGTGGGTCCTGGTGCTCGTGGTGGGCGTCGTCACCGCGATCATGTTCCGCACCTCACGCATGTGGGTGCACTACTCGGGGGAGGAGAACTGATGAGCGCCGCACAGACGGTGAGCACCCCGCAGCAGCTCGTCGGGCGACGGCTCGCGCCGGGCCGCGCCCTCCGGAGCGTCGTCTTCCACGTGGTGGTCCTCGGCCTGCTGGCCGTGGTGCTGTACCCGGCGTCGTGGATGGTGCTGTCCGCGTTCAAGCCGAGCAACGACATCATCGGGAACATCAGCGTGATCCCCGAGATCTGGACGACCGACAACTTCGTCACCGCGCTGGGCGGGATCGGTGGCGTCTCGTTCTGGAGCTTCTTCTGGAACTCGACGCTGATCGCCGTGCTCAGCGTGATCGGGGTGGCGTTCTCGGCGAGCGTCTCGGCGTACGCCTTCGCCCGCGTGAAGTTCCCCGGACGCGGCATCTACTTCGGGATCATGATCGCGACCCTGCTGCTGCCGGGCCACGTCACGATGATCCCGCAGTACATCCTGTTCAACAACGCCGGCCTGGTGAACACCTACGTCCCGCTCCTGGCTCCGAAGTTCCTCGCGGCCGAGGCGTTCTTCGTGTTCCTCATGGTCCAGTTCATGCGCAACCTGCCGCGCGAGCTGGACGAGGCGGCCCGGATCGACGGCGCCGGCCACTTCCGGATCTTCCGCTCGATCATGCTGCCGCTGATGCGCCCCGCGCTCATCACCAGCTCGATCTTCGCGTTCATCTGGTCGTGGAACGACTTCCTCGGCCCGCTGCTCTACCTCAAGAAGCCCGACCTGTACACGCTCCCGATCGCGTTGCGCGCGTACGTGGACCAGACCTCCGTGTCCGACTACGGCGCCCAGATGGCCATGGCCGTCCTCGCGCTGGTCCCCGTGCTCCTGTTCTTCGTGATCTTCCAGCGGTACCTCGTCGACGGCGTCGCCACCCAGGGACTGAAGGGCTGACCATGTCCATCCCCGCTCCCGCACGTCCCGCACGTCCGGCCCGCACGTGGACGGACAGCTTCGCGCTGCTCGCCGAATGCCTGCTGACCGGGGTGTACGTCCTGGTCGCGAGTCTTGCGCTGGTCACCGTGCCGGCGGCGCTCGCGGCCGGCACGGCGCACCTGCGCCGGCACCTCAGCGGGCAGGCCACGGACCTCGGCCGGTTCGCCCGCGACTGGTGGGCGGCCGTCCGGGAGCTGTGGGTCCTCGGGGCGGCCGGCACGGTGCTGGCCGCGATCCTGACGCTGAACGTCCAGGTCGCAGCCTCCGGCCTGCTCCCTGGCGGCCCGGCCGTCCGCTGGGTGAGTCTCGCGGTCGGCACGGTCTCGGCCGTCGTCGTCCTGCGGGTCACCGGCGTCTGGTCGCTGCCCGACGGCGGCCGTGGGCGCCCGGGAGAGGCGCGGCCCGGCGGGCTGGTCCTGTCCGCGGTGTCGTCGGTCCGGCAGGACCCGGCCGGGTCCCTGCTGCTGGTCGTCGCGATCGGGCTGTGCGGGCTCCTGGTCTGGATGCTCGCCGCGCTGTCCGTCGTCGTCGGCGGGCTGCTGTGCCTGGCGGTCATCGCCGTCGAGTCCCGCCGCACCCGGTCCTCCTCCACCGTGGCGGTGCCCTAGCCGCACGACCTCCCGCCACGGCGGGTGGTGCACGTCTCCAGAGCTCGATATCCCCGAACAGGCAAGGAGTACAACGATGTTTTCCTCGTCCATCCGGATCGGGACGGCCACCGCGGCCGGTCTCGCCCTCGTCGTCACCGGGGCGGTGCTGCCCGCTCAGGCGGGCGCGCCGTCGTCCCCCTCGGGGGCGTCCGGCGGCAAGCACCGCTCCGCTCCGCTCGAGGACCTCGACCGGGGGCTCGTCGCCGCGTCGACCAGCGAGGGCGTGTTCCTCAGCTGGCGGCTGCTCGGCAGCGAGGTCACCGGCACCACCGGCACGGGCATGGCCGGCCCCGGCTTCGCCGTCTACCGCGACGGCCGGCGGATCGCGACCGTCTCCGACTCCACCAGCTACGTCGACGCCCGCGGCACCGCGCACAGCCGGTACCGGGTGAAGCCCCTCGGCGGCGGCGTGTCCGGCTCGGCCCGCCCCTGGTCCGACGACCACCTCGACATCCCGCTGAACCGGCCGGACGAGGGCGTCACGCCCGTCGGTGAGGAGTACACCTACAGCGCGAACGACGCGTCGGTCGCGGACCTGGACGGGGACGGCTCGTACGAGATCGTCGTGAAGTGGTACCCGTCCAACGCCAAGGACGTCTCCCAGAAGGGGTACACGGGCAACACGTACCTCGACGCCTACGAGCTGGACGGCACGCAGCTCTGGCGCATCGACATGGGCGTCAACATCCGGTCGGGGGCGCACTACTCGCAGTTCCCCGTGTACGACTTCGACGGCGACGGCACCGCCGAGGTGATGGTCCAGACCGCGCCCGGCACCTCGGTCACGCGGTACCGCGACGGGCGCCGGGGGCCGACGTCGTACATCGGCATCCCCCGCGACGACCGGCGCGCGGGCGTGCGGAGCACCGACGACTACCGCTTCTCCGCGGACGACTACTACGAGTACCTGGTGGACGTGCTCGCCGGCTGGTCGGAGCGTACGGAGGTGACGAGCGGGCAGTGGCCCGCCACGCTGGAGGAGGCGTGGGGGATCGACGCACGGTGGGACTACCCGCTGTCCGACGACGACGCCCGGGCCGCCGCCGACCACTTCGTCGACGTCTACGCGCCCGCGCGCTCCGAGCGCAACGACCTGCGCACCTTCGAGGGCTTCGTCATCACCGGCCCCGAGTACCTCACGGTGTTCGACGGCGCCTCGGGCAGGGACCTGCGCACCGTCGACTACCGGCCCGGCCGGGGCGACGACGGCCTCCTGTGGGGCGACTACGCCATGTCTCGCATCGAGCCGGCGAACCGTGTCGACCGCTTCCTGTCGGGCGTCGCCTACCTGGGCGGACCCGAGGAGCCCGCCAGCGCGGTCTTCGCCCGCGGGTACTACACGCGCAGCACGGTCGTCGCGTACGACTGGGACGGCAGGCGGCTGCACCAGCGCTGGTTCGCGGACTCGGGGCACGCGCCCATGAGCAACCCGTTCAACGACTCGCCGCACGGCGTCGAGGGGCCGTCGCCGGAGTGGGGCACGCTGACCACCCAGGGCTTCCACAGCCTGTCGGCGGCCGACGTCGACGGCGACGGGCGGCAGGAGATCGTCTACGGCAGCGCGACGCTGGACGACGACGGGTCGCTGCTGTACTCGTCGTACGACACGATGCCGGAGGGATCGGCCGACCCGGGGGCCCTCGCGAAGCTCGGGCACGGTGACGCGCTGGCGGTGACCGACATCGACCCGTCGCGACCGGGCCTCGAGATCTGGACCTGCCACGAGGGTGGTGCCTGGGCGCCGTACGGCCAGGCGATGCGTGACGCCGCGACCGGCGAGGTGCTGTTCGGCGCCTTCTCCGGACGGGACACGGGCCGGTCGATGATCGGGGACGTGTACCCGGACGTGCCGGGCATCGAGGTGTGGGCCTCCATGCCGGACGGGACCCTCGGGTCGGGAACGCTGTCCGCGACCGGTGAGACGGTCTCCGCCGAGACCATGGGCACGAACGCCGCGGTGCGCTGGGCCGGTGACGGCTCGACCCAGATCCTGGAGGGCGGCGTCGACGCGACGCCGGCGATCGTGGACCGGCAGCGCGGGACCCTGCGCACCCTGGACGGGACGTTGACGAACAACGGGACGAAGGGGAACGCCGCACTGATCGCCGACGTGCTGGGCGACTGGCGCGAGGAGGTCCTGGTACGCACCGAGGACTCGTCGGCGCTCCGCCTCTACACGACGACGGAGGTGAGCGACATCAAGCTGTTCACGCTCATGCACGACCCGCAGTACCGGGTCGAGGTGGCTCGCCAGCAGACGGGCTACAACCAGCCGTCGTACCCGGGTTTCTACCTGGCGACGGACACGGACTGGAGCACCGCCCCGCTGCCGGTGAACGCCAAGGGGTGACCAGGGGCTGACGGCCGGCACGGGCCGCCCGGCGCGTCCGGGCCGATGAGAACGATGCCGCCGAGGCAGTGCGTCCCCACCGGGGGCGGGCCGCTCCGGCGGCATCGTCGTCCCTGCTCAAGTACGGAATCCGGCCGGCTCCGAGAAGCTTCTACTGATACCGGCTCGGTATGGCGGATATCAGAACGCTGTGGCACGGTCCACGAAACGGGTATCTCTCCCCACCGGTTTTTTGCGGCGGCGGAGGCCCCTTCCGGGCTGTCGGACGCTCGTCCAGGATGGACGATATGGCCTCTCGACCCGTTTCGCCCGATCCTGCGACCGCTACTCCGGTGTCCGAGCCCGCAGTCAGCCTCTCTCTCTTCGGCTTCACGACGGACGGCCAGGAGGGCGTCTACGGCCGGCTGCTCGACCTGGTCGAGCTCGCCGAGGCCGAGGGCCTGGAGAACGTCTGGCTGCCGGAGCGGCACTTCGACGACTTCGGCGGCTTCTCCCCGAACCCGGCTGTGCTCGGCGCGATGGTCGCGATGCGTACGTCACGGCTCGGCATCCGGGCGGGCAGCAGCGTCCTGCCGCTGCACTCGGCAGTCTCGGTCGCGGAGGACTGGGCGATGGTGGACGCCGCCTCCGGCGGCCGGGTCGGCATCGGCGTGGCCTTCGGGTGGATGGAGCGGGACTTCGTCCTGTCGGACGCGCCGCACGCCGAGCGCCGCGAGCTCCTGCGCACCCGCATCGGGCAGCTGGAGCGTCTCTGGCGCGGCGAGGCGCTGGAGCTCGAAGGGCACTCCGGAGCACGGGCGACGGTGCGCCTGCACCCCCGCCCCGTCAGCGACCTGCAGCTCTGGCAGGCCTGCCTCGGGAACCCGGACTCGTACTACGAGTCGGGCCGCGGAGGCCGCGGGGTGCTCACCAACCTGATCATGCAGGACCTCGACCAGCTCGCCGGCAACATCGAGTGGTACCAGCAGGGACGTGTCGACGGCGGCCTCGGGCGCGGCGGCCGGATCACGGTGCTGGTCCATGCCGCGCTCTCCGACGGCCCGGGCTCGGAAGAGCGGAACATGGAGGCGCTGGAGCGGTACATGCTCTCGACCTTCAGCAGCTCCAGCGAGGACCCCGCGTCGATCGACGCCGACGTCTGGAAGCCGCGGATGGTGGCGGCCGCCGAGCGGCTGCGTGGCGGTCTGTCGCTCGTGGGCCCGGAGTCGGAGTGGCCCGCGTTCCGGGAGAAGCTGGCCCGGCTCGGCGTCACCGAGATCACCTGCCTGGTCGACTTCCTGCCGCACGGCGAGGCCTGGACGGACACGGTGCGAGCGCTGGGCAGGCTCGGCAGCCGGCCGGTCGAGTCCCGTGCGTGAGTTCATGAGCGGGTTCCCGACCGGCGTCGCCGTCGTCACCACGACCGGTAGCGACGGCGCGCCCCACGGGCTGACCTGCACCTCCATGACGAGCGTGGCGCTCGACCCGCCGACCCTCCTGGTGTGCCTGCGGCACAACTCCGGCGGCACGCTGGCGATGCTGCTCGATCGCGGCGCCTTCGCCGTCAACCTCCTGCACGACGGCGCCGCGAGCATCGCCAGGCTGATGTCGCGCACGGCGGCAGACCGGTTCTCGGGCCTCCGGTGGAACCCCTCCCCGCTCCTGGGCGTGCCGTGGCTCGAGGACGACACCCATGCGAACGCCGAGTGCCGCATCTCCGGAACGGTGGCGCGCGGCGACCACACCGTCGTCTTCGGCGAGGTCGCGGGCACGTCGAAGCGCGAGGGCGACCCGCTCCTCTACGGGTACCGGCAGTTCTCCTCGTGGCGGTACGCCGAACGGTTCTCGGCGGAGCCCCGCAACTGATGGCTCGTCCCATCGATCCGACCGTCACAGCCAGCAGTACAGCCAGCCGTAGGGAGCACGCAGAGATGAACGTCGTCCCGATGTCGTCGTCGCAGCGAGGAATGTACTTCGACGCCCAGCTCCGGGACGCGTCCGACTATCACGTCGCGCTGCACCTGCGGATCGAGCAGGTCGCGCCCGAGCGGTTCGGCGGCGCGGTCGGGCGGGTGATGGCCGCGCAGCCGGCGCTGCGCAGCGCCGTGCGGAACGTCCGCGGGGGCGTCTCGTACGCCGTCGTGCCCGCGGACGATGTCGAGACGCCGTTCACCTCCCACGACCTGCGGGGCCAGGAGGCCGCCCAGGACGCCTTCGACGCGATCGTGGCCGAGGCGACGGCCGCTCCCTTCGCCCTGGAGACCGCGCCGCTGTTCCGCGTGGTCCACGCCCGGTTCGACGGCGAGGACCAGGCCGTCTTCGTCTGCCACCACCTCGTCGCGGACGGGCTGTCGGTCAGCCACCTGGTCGAGCAGGTCATGCAGCTCGCGCTCGGCGACGACGAGCCGGCCGGGGACGTCGAGGAGGACACCGGGTTCGCCGTCTACCAGGAGAAGCAGACCCGGCGACCCAGCGAGCGCAAGGCCGCCCGCAACCAGGAGTTCTGGGAGAAGAACCTCGCCCGCCAGGCGGCACCGGACCTGACGCACTGGTTCGAGTCCGCCGCGGGCGACGTCGCCGGACGCGAGCTCCGCGTGCCGCTGGACGCCGGGCTGGCCGGCGCGCTGCGGACCTGTGCCCAGGACGCCGAGGTCTCCGAGTACACCGTCTACCTCGGCGTGTTCGGCATGCTGCTCGCGCGGTACGCGCACGCCGACGGCGTCGCCGTGTCCGTCCCGTTCACCGACCGGCCCGCCCTCGAGATCGAGCACAGTGTCGGCTGCTTCATCCGGACGCTGCCCGTGCACGTCGACGTCGCGCCGGACGCAACCCTCCGGGAGCTGCTCGGCAGGCTCAGCAAGGAGGTGCTGGGTACCTGGAAGCACCTCGACCACCCGGTGCCGAGGATGCTGGGCGACCACCCCGCCCTGGCCCGCGTGTTCGACGTGACCTTCATCCACGACAGCTTCGCCTACCCCGACGGCGTGCGCGGCGCGGTGCGGCAGGACCCGGTCCCCTTCCCCGGCACGTTCACCGTCATCGTCGAGCAGATCGACGGCGCCACCGAGCTGGTCTTCCAGTACAAGGAGCCGGTCCTGACCGCGCAGAAGGTCCGCCGGTTCGCCGACCGCTACGTGACCCTGCTCGAGCAGGTCCCCGCCGCGCTGGACGAGCAGGCCGCGTCGCTCCGCGAGTCGGACCCCGCCGCCGACGCCGTCCTGCTGACGGAACTGTCGCAGACGCACTTCTACGACTGGACCCCGGCCCACCTCGGCGACCTGTTCCTCGCGCGGACGACGGCCGACCCTTCAGGGATCGCCTGGTCCGACGCCTCCCGGGAGTACTCGAACGCCTGGGCCCACGACGCGGCCGTCGTCGTGCAGCGCCGCCTGCTCGACCTCACGGGCGGCGCGAAGAAGCGCGTCGCGGTCCTTCTCCCACGCGGTGCCGAGCTGCTCGCCGGAGTCTTCGGCACGGCGCTCGCCGGGTCCGCCTACGTGCCGCTGTCCGCGGGCACGCCCGCCGAGCGGCTCGCGCAGATCTTCGACGACGCGGACATCGCCGTCGTCCTGACCACGTCCGACGCCGACGCCGCCTTTCCCGACGGCGTGGCGCGCCTCGACCTCGACACGATCGGCGAGCTCGTCGCCCTGCGCGACGACGAGCGGGCCGAGACCGGCGAACGGCCCGCCGAGGTCGACGTCTCGCCGGACGACATCCTCTACATCGAGTACACCTCCGGGTCCACGGGCGTCCCCAAGGGCGTCGTCATCACCCACGCCAACATCCAGAACACCGCCCTCGACCTGGAGCGCCGCTTCCCGCTGCGGGCGGACGACGTCTACCTGCTGAAGACGGCCTTCACGTTCGACATCTTCGGCACGGAGGTCTACGGCTGGCTGGTCGGCGCCGGGCGCCTGCACATCCTGCCGCCCGGCCACGAGGGCGACGTCCTCGCGGTGATCGACGCGATCCGGACGGCCGGCGTGACGCACGTGAACTTCACGCCCACCATGCTGCGCATCCTCGTGGGCGCCGCGGAGTCGGACGACCGTGCGGCGGCCCTGACGTCACTGCGGTTCCTGTTCAGCGGTGGTGAGGCGCTGACCTCGGACATCGTCGAACGGTTCGTCGCCCTGCCCCTGACCTGCTCCCTGGAGAACGTCTACGGCCCGACCGAGGCCACGATGTGGGCCACGCACAGCACCATCACCGCTGCGGACACCGCGCGGATCGCCCCGATCGGCACCGCGCTCAACGACTACCGCGTCTACGTCGTGGCGAGCTCCGGTGCGCTGTGCGGCGTCGACCTCCCGGGTGAGGTGTGCATCGCGGGCGCGGGCGTCGGCGTCGGCTACCTGAACCGGGACGAGCTCACCGCGCAGCAGTTCGCCGAGAACCCGTTCTTCGACGAGGCCTCCGACCCCGAGCACATGCGCCGCATGTACCGCACCGGCGACCTCGGCCACCTGCGCGAGGACGGCCGCTTCGCGTTCCTCCGGCGCATCGACCGGCAGGTCAAGGTCGGCGGCGTGCGGATGGAGCTCGGCGAGGTCGAGCAGGCTCTGCTGCGCACGGACGGCGTCGTCGAGGCGGCCGTGGTGATCGACGACGAAGTCGTCCCGCCGCGGCTGGCGGGCTTCTACACGACGCAGGCCCCGACGGGGGCGGACGCCGGGCTGACCACGGCCGGCGTGCGTGCCGCGCTGGCCCGCAGCCTCGAACCACAGATGATCCCGTCGGTGCTGGTCCCGATGGACGCGCTGCCCACGTCCACGGCGGGCAAGCTGAACCGGCGGGCGCTGAGGGAGCAGCTCGCGGACAGGAGCACCGCCGCGCCGGACGTGTCCGGCGCCACCGGTGCGTCCGCCGTGCCTGCCGCTGCCGCACCTGCCGCGACCGGCGGGACCTCCGCGACCGAGCGGGTCGCGGCGCTCTGGCGGACCGCGCTCGGCACGAGCGCTCTCGACCCGGACGCCTCGTTCTTCGAACAGGGCGGGAACTCGCTGAGCCTGATGAGCCTGCAGGTGGAGCTGAACGAGGAGTTCGGGCGCGAGGTCCGGATCACCGACCTGCTCAAGCACACCACGGTCGAGGAGCAGGCGGGACTGTTCGCGGATCTCGCGGATCTCGCGGAGCCCGCGCACCGGGAGCCCGCCGAGCCGGCTGAGCCTGCCGCGTCCGCCGGGGCTCCCGAGCCCGCCGCGGCTCCTGCGGCCCCGGCCGCCGCGGCCCGCGACATCGCCGTCATCGGCATCGGCATCCAGGTCCCCGGCGCCCGCGACGTGCACGAGTTCTGGGAGAACCTCCGGCGCGGCGACGAGAGCATCACGTTCTACGACGACGACGAGCTGCGTGCGCTCGGCGTCCCAGAGCACGACATCGCGCACCCCGGCTACGTGAAGGCCATCGGGCGCGTCGACGGCGTCGACGAGTTCGACCACCGGCTCTTCGGCATCCCGCCGGCCGAGGTCGACGTCACCTCGCCCCAGCTCCGCCTGCTGTACGAGACCTTCTGGCAGGCGTGCGAGGACGCCGGCTACGACCCGCGGGCGCTGCCCGGCAGGGTCGGGGTGTTCGCGGGCGGGAACGACGACTTCGCCTGGTACCAGGACAAGATCGTGGACACCGGGGCGTTCGGTGACGCGTACGAGAGCTACACGCTGGCCACGAACCACTTCCTCAGCACGCGGCTGTCGTACCTGTTCGACCTGACCGGGCCGTCGATGTCGGCCCTCACCGGATGCTCGACGTCGCTCCTCACGGTGCACCTGGCCGTGCAGTCGCTGCGCCTGGGCGAGTGCGACCTGGCAGTGGCGGGCGGCGCGACCGTCGAGCTGCCGAACGACGGCGGATACCACTACGTCGACGGCATGATGTTCTCCCCGGACGGACACTGCCGGCCGTTCGACGCCGGCGCCGCCGGGACCATGTTCTCCAACGGGGCGTCGCTCCTGGTGCTCAAGCCGGCCGACGCCGCCCTGCGCGACGGCGACCAGATCTACGGCGTCATCAAGGGCTCGGCCGTCGGGAACGACGGTCGGCGCAAGCTCTCCTACACGGCTCCCAGCGAGGACGGCCAGTACGAGACCATCCGGGCCGCGTACGACTCGGCGGGGATCGACCCGGCGAGCGTGACGTACGTCGAGGCGCACGGGACGGGAACGCTGCTCGGCGACCCGATCGAGGTGGCCTCGCTGACCCGGGCGTTCTCCGGCAGCGCCGCGGGCTCGACGGCGCTCGGCTCCGTCAAGGGGAACGTGGGGCACATGGACTCCGCCGCGGGCGCCGTGGGCCTGGCCAAGGTCGCCCTCAGCCTGCGGCACCGGTACGTGCCCGGCACCCGCAACTACGCGGAGCCCAACCCCAACATCGACTTCGGGGCCACCCCGTTCCGGGTCACGAGCGAAGGACAGGTCTGGCGCGGCAACAACCTGCGCGCCGGAGTGAACTCCTTCGGCGTCGGAGGGACCAACGTGCACATGATCGTCGAAGAGGCCCCGGCACGCGGGGCGACCCAGGACAACCCGTACGAGGTGCTGCAGTTCTCGGCAGCGAGCCCCGAGGCGCTGGACCGTACGGCGGACGCCGTCGTCCGGCACGTGGCGGGGGACGACGGCGTGTCCCTCGGCGACACCGCGCGCACGCTGCGCGGCCGCGCTGAGCTGGCGTACCGCAAGACGATGGTCGTCTCGGCGGCGGAGCCGCGCGACGCGGAGCGGTGGGCGAAGCGCGTCGCCTCGGCCCAGACCGTGCAGGCGGCACCGGGTGCTGCCGGGACCGGCGAGGGATCCGGGACGCGCACCGTGCTGCTGTTCTCCGGGCAGGGGAACCAGTACCAGGCGATGGGCCGCGAGCTGTACGGCAGCGACAGCCCGTCCGGCCGGGTGTTCCGGCAGTGGATGGACGAGGTCGTCGGCTGCCTGTCCGAGGCCGAGGCCGCCGAGTTCCGCGAGGTGCTGTACGGCGCCGAGGACGACGGGCGGATCCACCGCACCGAGTGGTCACAGCTCGCGCTGTTCGGCTCGCAGCTCGCCGCCGCGAAGGTGCTGGAGGCGTTCGGCGTGGTCCCCGACGTGATGGTGGGGCACAGCATCGGCGAGCTGACCGCAGCAGCGGTCGCGGGGGTGTGGAGCCTGGGCGACGCCGTGCGGCTCGTCCGTGAGCGGGGCTCGCTCATGCAGGCGGCGGAACCGGGCGTGATGATGGCAGTGCTCGCGCCCGCCTCCCAGGTCAGGGGACTGATCGAACCGGTGGACGGGGTCTGGCTGTCGCTGGACAACTCCGCCGAGCGGTCCGTCCTGGGGATGCGCGCCGACGTGTTCGACGACGTCGTCCGGCGCCTCGACGAGGCCGGGATGCGCGGTATCCGGCTGCAGACGTCGCACGCCTTCCACACGCCGATGATGGCCGACGCCGCGAAGGCCTTCGAAGCGGCCGTCGCCGGGGTGGAGACGCATGACCCGGCGGTCCCGATCATCTCGAACCGCACCGGCCGGGTGGCGCAGCCGGGCGAGATGACCGACCCGGCCTACTGGGGCGAGCACATCACCGGTGAGGTCCGGTTCGCCGAGAGCCTCGCGACGCTGCTGGCCGACGGTCCGCTGTTCGGCATCGAGATGGGGCCGGGCCCGAGCCTCTCGACGTTCGCGGCGCACGATCCGGCCCGGCGACCCGACCAGGTGTTCGTCAACGTGCTGAAGCACGCGGCGGAGACCGACGCGGACGAGGCCTGGCTGCTGTCCTGCCTCGGCACGCTCTGGGCCTCGGGCCTCGCGGTCGACTGGACCCACCACACCACGGGCCGCCGCGTCTCCCTGCCTCACTACTCCTTCGACCGCCACCCTCACCCGGTGCGGCTCTCGAACGGCTCCGGCCTCCTCGCCGCCTCCCCGCTCGCCGCGGCCACCGACCGGCGCGGTGGTGCCTCCGGTCCCGCGGCCGAGTCTTCCGGAGGCGCCGCCTCGGGGACGGGTGCCCGCGACGGAGGGCGCCACGGCACGGAAGGTCCGGCCTCGGCAGGAGGAGCGGCGCCCGGGAGCGAGGCGGACCTCGTCGCCACCGTGCAGGGCGGCTTCACCTCGGTGCTCGGGTACGAGGAGATCGACGCCGACGCCGACTTCTTCTCGCTCGGCGGGGACTCGCTCAAGGCGACGGGTCTCGCCGCGCAGCTCGCGTCCCGGCTCGGGGTGGCCGTCACCGTCGCGGACGTGTTCGCGGCGTCCACACCCGCCAGGCTCGCGGCACGGTTCGCGGAGACGGTGCGGGCCCGGGCCGGTGGCGCGCCGTCGTCCGACGTCCACGGCATCAGGCCGGCGCCCGAGCAGGCCGACTACCCGGTGAGCCCCGCGCAGGCGCGCATGTACGTCGCGGCACAGCTCGACCCGGCGACGCTCGTCTACAACATGGCCTCGGCGACCTGGCTCGACGGCGCGCTCGACCCGGCGGGGCTCCGTACCGCCCTGTCGCGGCTGGTCGAGCGGCACGAGCCGCTGCGCACCACCTTCGCCCTGCGCGCCGGCGAGATCCGGCAGTCCGTCGCGGCCCCCGGCGCCTCCGGCCCGCTGCCGCTCACGTTCACCGCCGGGGACGACGTCGGGCAGGATGCCGTCGACGGGTACATGGACCGCTTCGTGCGGCCGTTCGACCTGGCGTCCGGTCCGCTGTTCCGGATGGAGGTCGTGGACGGGGGAGAGCGCGGCAGCCTCCTGCTGTTCGACATCCACCATGTCGTGGCCGACGCCGTGTCCGCCGAGATCATCGCCCGCGACCTCAGCGCGCTGTACTCCGGCGAGCTGGAGCCGCTCGCGGTGCAGTACAAGGACGTCGTCATGGACGACGACGAGGACCGGGCACGCTCGCTCGCCGAGGGTGAGGCGCACCTGCTCGCCGCCCTGCGGGACGCACCCACGGCCGAGCTGCTCGCCACGGACCACCCGCGCGGCGCCGCTCAGGAGGCGTCGGCCGGCCGGGTGGCCCTGCGCCTCGACCCCGCCCGCACGGGCAGCGTGCGGTCCCTCGCGGAGTCGCACGACGCGACGCCGTTCATGGTGCTGCTGTCCGCCTGGGGGGCGACCCTGGCGCGCTACGCCGAGTGCGACGACCTCGTGATCGGCGCGCCGGTCACCGGACGGACCCTCGCGGAGACGCAGGAGATGGTCGGCATGTTCGTCAACATGATGCCGATCCGGCTCCGCCCGGTACCGACGACGTCGTTCGGCGACTACCTCGCCGCGAGCCGGGTCTCCGTGCTGGACGCGCTCGCGCACCAGGACGTGCCGTTCGACCGGCTGGTCGACGGGCTCGGGCTGGAGCGGACGCCCGGGCGCCACCCGCTGTGCGACGTCTCGTTCGACTACCACAACATGGAGCGGCACGACGTCGCGATCGACGGGATCGCGGCCCGCGAGCTCGAGGTGAGCCCCGCCGGCGTGGGCATGGACCTCGTGATCACCTGCACCGAGACCGACGAGGGCCTGACCGTGGAGATCGACTACGCGGCCGAGCTGTTCGACCGCGCGACGGTCGAGCACCTCGCCGCCCGGTTCGACGCGCTCCTCGCGGGGGTGTGCGGCGACGACACCCGGCCGCTCGCGCACGTGCCGCTCTACTCGCAGGCCGAGCACGAGGCGATCCGCGGGCGGCTGACCGCCGCGGAGCCCACGCCGGTCCACGAGCTGATCGCCCGCCGGGCGGCACAGGCCCCGGACGCGACCGCCGTCGTCGACGCGAACGGCGACCGATACACCTTCTCCCAGCTCGACGGCATGGCGAACGCGCAGGCCGCACGCCTGATCGAGGCCGGGCTGCGGCTCGGGGAGCACGTGGCGCTGTTCACGCGGCGGGACGTGAATCTCCTGGTCGCGCAGCTCGCCATCGTCAAGGCGGGTGGAGCCTACCTGCCGATCGACCCGGAGCAGCCGGTCGCGCGGCAGGAACGCATCGTGGCCGACGCCGCGCCGCGGTTCGCCTTCGCGGAGCCGGACCTCGCGGCGGTGCGCGGCTGGTCGGTCATGGACCGGGAGAGCGGCAGCTCCGACGGCCGCTCGCGCGACGACCGGCCGACCACGTCGCGCGTCGTCCTCGACATCACGCGCTGCACCGAGCGGACCGCACCCGCCCCGGCCGCGGCCCCCGCCGTCGGCGCCGACGACCCGGTCTACGCGGTGTACACCTCGGGATCGACCGGCCGGCCCAAGGGCATCTCGGTGAAGCACCGGGGCGTCAGCAACCTGTGGCGCGACCACGCAGAGCGGGGCATCTTCGCCCCCGGCGACGTGATCATCAGCCTCGCCGACCCGACGTTCGACATCTTCACCTTCGAGAGCCTGCTGCCCCTGGCCTCGGGCGCGGCCGTGCACATGTGCCCGGCCGGTGACCAGAAGGACGCCGCCGCGATCGCGGAGCGTGTCGCCGCCCACGGGGTGACGCACCTCCAGGTGCCGGTCTCCAAGATGGCGGCGCTGTGCGGCAACCGCCGGTTCCGCGCGCAGCTCCCCGCGCTGCGGGTGGTCGTCTGCGGCGGCGAGCACTTCTCCGAGAACCTGCTCACCCTGCTGCGGGACGAGAGCAGCGCGCGCGTCTTCAACATGTACGGGCCCACCGAGACCACGGTGACGACGACCGTCAAGGAGTTCGCCCCCGGAGACGACGTGACGATCGGCAGCGCCGTGTCCGGCTCGGCCGTGCTCGTCGCCGGCGAGGACGGCATGATCCAGCCCGACGGCGTGCCCGGAGAGCTGTGCGTCGCGGGCGAAGGGCTCGCCGCCGGCTACCTCAACGACCCCGAGAAGACCGCGGCCGCGTTCACCACCCTCCGTGAGCTTCCCGGTCTGCGCGTCTACCGCACCGGCGACGCCGGGTACCGCCGTCCCGACGGCGAGATCGTGCTCGCCGGCCGGCTCGACCACCAGGTCAAGGTCAACGGCAACCGCATCGAGCTCGGCGAGATCGAGAAGACCGCGATGCGGGTCGACGGCGTCACCTACGCCGTCGTCACCGTGACCGGCGGCGACCTCGTGCTGCACTACACGTCCGACGGCGGGGCCGACCGGTCCGCCGCGATCCTCGCCGAGATCACCGCCGCGCTGCCGGGGTACATGAAGCCGGCGCGCCTGCGCCGCCTCGACGCGATGCCGAAGCTGCCCAACAAGAAGGTCGACCGGTCGGCGCTGGCCGCTGCGTCGCCGGACCCGACCGGTCCGGCACCCGCCGAGCCGGACGCCGGCACCGCAGTCCTGCCCCCCACCCCCGGGAGTGACCTGGCCATGGAACAGTCCCCGCCCGCGCCGTCCGACGTGCTCGGCGTGATCCTCCAGGTGTGGCAGGAGGTGCTCGGGCACCGCGTGCGGGAGTCCGACAACTTCTTCGACGCCGGCGGCAACTCCTACAAGCTCATGCTGGTCAACAACCGCCTCGGCGAGGAGCT
The DNA here is from genome assembly GCF_054777735.1 of Myceligenerans cantabricum. Classification (NCBI taxonomy): domain Bacteria; kingdom Bacillati; phylum Actinomycetota; class Actinomycetes; order Micrococcales; family Promicromonosporaceae; genus Myceligenerans; species Myceligenerans cantabricum. The sequence continues at coordinate 328,832 of NZ_BAAHAJ010000005.1, read as the reverse complement.
GCAGCGGGACGTCCCGCTGGTCCGCCTCTTCGAGAACCCCACCCCGCGCAGCCTCGCGGACGCCCTGGGCGCCGCCACCGCGGGCCCGGCCGGCTCCCGGCGAGGGAGCGGCGACCGTCCCGGCCGGTCCGCCGGCCCGGCAGGAGGGGACGGGCGAGACGCCGACTTCCCGGTGGCGGCGACCACCTCGGCGGCGGTCGCCGGGGCCGCTGCCGGGCGGGCTGCCGCGTCCCGCCGCGTGGGGGCGCCGGGTCCCGACGCCGCGACCGGCACCGCCGGACCGGAGCCCGCGGGCGAGACCGGTGCGATCGGCGTCGTCGACCTCGCGAACTTCTCCTCCTGGGAGGACCGCAGCACGCCTGCCCACGACCCGGACGCGCGCAAGATCGCCGTGATCGGCCTGGCCGGCGTCCTGCCCGGCGCCACCAGCATCGCCCAGCACTGGGACAACCGGTTCGCCGGCCGCGACAGCATCTCCCGCTTCACCCGCGAGGAGCTGCTCGGCTCCGGCTTCGACGAGGCCACGGTCGACGACCCGCGCTACGTCAACGCGCGCGGCTTCGTCGCCGCCGACACGTTCGACGCCGACTTCTTCCAGTACTCCGCGCGCGAGGCCGAGACCATGGACCCGCAGATGCGGCTCCTGCACGAGACCGCCTGGCACGCCCTGGAGGACGGCGGATACGTCCCGGGCGAGGGAGTCGGCGACATCGCCCTCTTCGCCGGCAGCGGCACCAACTTCCCCTGGATGGCCGGCTTCCTCGCCCGCAAGGACGACCCCATCGGCGCGTTCGAGGCGATGACCATGAACGAGAAGGACTTCCTCGCCACCAAGGTCGCCTACAAGCTCGGCCTCACCGGCCCCGCCGTCAACGTGCAGACCGCGTGCTCCACCTCGCTCGTCGCGATCCACGAGGCAGTCAGCAGCCTCCGCAACGGCGAGGCCGACATGGCGCTCGCCGGCGGCGTCGCCCTCAACTTCCCCCGCAAGGAGGGCTACGCCTGGCACGAGGGCATGATCTTCTCGCGCGACGGCGTCTGCCGGCCCTTCTCGCGGGACGCCAACGGCACGGTCTCCGGCCAGGGCTGCGGCGTCGTCCTGCTCAAGCCGCTCGACGCCGCGACCGCCGACGGCGACCACATCTACGCCGTCATCGCCGGCAGCGCGATGAACAACGACGGACGCGCCAAGGTCGGCTACACGGCGCCCAGCGTGCGCGGCCAGGAGGCAGTGATCCGCACGGCGCTGGGCGACGCCGCCGTCGACCCCGACGACGTGGCCTACGTCGAGACCCACGGCACCGGCACCGTGCACGGCGACCCCATCGAGTACGCGGCGCTCGCGTCCGTGTACGGGAAGGGCCGTCCGGTCGCGCTCGGCGCGGCGAAGGCCAACATCGGGCACCTGGACGCCGCCGCAGGCGTAGCCGGGTTCATCGGCGCGATCGGCGTGCTGGCGCGCGGCCAGGTACCGCCCATGGCGAACTTCGCCGGCCTGAACGACGGGATCGACGACGACGGCGCGATCTACGTGCCGACCCGGGCCGCCGTCCCCGAGGGCGGCGTGCGCCTCGCCGCCGTCAGCTCCTTCGGCATCGGCGGCACCAACGCGCACGTCATCCTGGAGGCGGCGCCCGTACGGCCGGAGCTTCCGGGGGACGCCGCCGGCGAGTGGATCCTCCCGGTCTCGGCCCGCACCGAGGACTCCCGGCTCCGGTTGCAGGACGCGCTCGCGGACTTCCTCGCCGACCGCTCGGACCGCGGCGCGCTGGTCCGGGACGCCTCGGCCACGCTCGCCGTCGGCCGTGCGGAGTTCGAGTCCCGCGCCGCCGCGGTCCGCGTCCCGGGCCGGCCGCTGGAGTGGATCGAGCCGACGGCCGCGCCGCTCGTCCTGGACGCTTCGGACGGGGTGCGGCTGACGCTCGCCGCCGCGCCGCGCAAGGACGGCGCTCCTGCCGAGGCCGCCTTCGGCCGGGCGCTCGACCGCATGCTGCGTGTCTTCGACGACGGCCTGCGCGACGACGTGCTGCGGGCGCTCGTCGGCGAGGGCGGTGCCGGAGGCGACAACCCGGCGCTCGACCGGATCGCGCAGTTCGTCGTCCGGGCGGCCGTCGCACGGTTCGCCGGGCACGAGGCCCTGCACGCGTCCGCCGGGAGCGACCGGCTGCTGCGCGTCGCGCTGGCCGTGGAGAGCGTCGAGATCCGTGTCGGCGAGGCGATGCAGCACCTGCGTGCGGGTACCGCGCCCGAGAGGGCCCGGCGCCTCGACCGGCTCGACCCCCGGGCGGCTGCGGCGGCCGGCCGGCCGGCCGCCTGGACCGCCGGGGCCGGGGAGGCGGTGACGCCGCAGCTCCTGGCGCGCCTCCTCGCCTCCCGGTGGGTGCACGGCGCCGACGTCGACCGCGCGAAGTTCACCGCGGCCGGCCGCCGCATCCCGATGCCGGGCTACGCCTTCGCACCGCGCGTCTTCGTCTCCGACGTGCGCTGGGACGAGCTGGGCGCCGTGGGCACCGGCGGAGGTGCGGGTACGACGGCGGCCCTCCCGGGCGCCACGGCTGCCGCCGTCCCGGACACCCCGGTGGTGGTGCCCTCCGCCGGGGCGGTCGTCGCGCTCGCTGACGACCACGAGGCCGCGCTGCGGGACAGCTGGGTCGAGGTGCTCGGGTCGGAGCCCACGGACGACTCCGACTTCCTCCGCTCCGGCGGCGACTCCCTCTCGGCGGTGCGCTTCACCGCCCTGATCGAGAAGCGCACCGGCATTGTGATCACGGTGGGCGAGATGTTCGCCGACGCGACCTATGCCGCGACCCGCGCGCTCCTGGTGGGAAGGGCTCCGGCCGTCGTGCCGGCTGTCCCGGGCGAGCCGGCCGGTGCGTCCACCACCGCGACCGCATCCACCACCCCCGCGGGAGCCGTGCCGGAGTCGCCCGCGTCGCCGGCGCAGCGCCGGATGTACGCCGTCTGCGCGCTGCGCCAGGACGACACCGCGTACAACCTCGGGATCGCCTACCGGGTGACCGGGCGGCTCTACGTCGACCGGCTGCAGGAAGCCTTCCGGCGGCTCGTCGAGCGGCACGAGCAGCTGCGCACCTCGTTCCACCTGTCGGACGACGGCACGCTGGTGCAGCGGGTCCTCGCCGAGACGCCCGACGTCGTCCGGGTCACCGCCGTGACCGCGGAGGACGTCGAGACCCGCCTCGCGGCCGGAGCACGTCCGTTCGACCTGGCCACCGCACCGCTGCTGCGCGTCGAGATCCTCAGCGTGCACGACGACCTGCACTACCTGCTGCTCGACATGCACCACATCGTCGGCGACCAGACCTCGCTCGAGATCATCGCCGGCGACCTCGCCCGCGTGCTGCGCGGCGAGGCGCCGGGCGCGGCGCCCCTGCCCTACGCCGACTACGTCTCCGCGCTGTCCCGCCTGGAGGAGAGCGGCGCGCTCGACGCCGACGCCGAGTTCTTCGCGACGCAGCTGCACGGCGACATCCCCCGCCTCGAGCTGCCGACCGACAGGACGCCGGGCCAGGACGCGACGCTGGACGGCGACCGTCACGTCCTCACCTGCACGACGAGCCGCCAGGCCGTCACCGACCTGGCCCGCGACTGCGGCGCGACGCCGTACATGGTGTTCCTCGCCGCGCTCACCCGGGTGCTCGGGCTGTACAGCGGCCAGCGGGAGTTCCTGCTCGGCACCGCGGTGTCCGGGCGGCACGTCCCGGGCACCGAGCACACGGTCGGGATGTTCGTGAACACCCTCCCGCTGCGGGTCACCGACCTGTCGGAGCGGACGGTCCGCAACGCGGTCGCGGCCGCCAAGGACAGCGCGGCGGCGGTCCTCGGCCACCAGAACGCGCCGTTCGAGGCGGTGCTCGCCCGGCTCGGCATCCAGCCCGGCGGTGACACCAACCCGCTGTTCGACGTCCTGTTCAACTACGTCAGCACGGGCACCGAGGAGCTGGAACTGGACGGCATGCGGATCGAGCCGCTGCCGCACGGGCGGATCAAGAGCCGCTACGCGCTGTCGATCAGCGTGGCGGAGCGCGCCGACGACTTCTCCGTCGACATCGAGTACCGCACCGAGCTGTTCGACGACGCCACGATCGCCCGCCTCGGTACCCAGCTGGACCAGCTCCTGCTCGCCATGACGCAGGACTCCGGCCGCCGGATCGCCGAGCTCAGCCCGGAGACGCCGCAGGAGCGCGACCGGCGCCGGGCGGAGCTGACCGCCGCCGGGCCCGCGATCACCGAGTCGCTGCTGGCGCGGGTCCGCGAGTCCTTCGCCCAGCACGCGGACCGGCCGGCCCTGCGCTGGGAGGGCCAGGAGTGGAGCTACGCGGAGCTGGACCGCGTCACCGACGACCTGGCCGGGGGCCTGCAGGCCACCGGGGTGTCCGTGGGCGACTTCGTCCTCTGCCTGCTGGAGCGCGGCCCCTGGCAGGTCTTCTCCCGCATCGCGCTCATGAAGTGCGGCGCGATCGAGATCCCGCTGGACCCGGCCGTGCCGTCCGAGCGGGTCGCCCACACGCTCGCCGACAGCGGGGCGCGGGTAGTCCTGGCCACGGACCCGGCGTCGTCCGTCCGCCCCGACGGCGGCGTGGCGTACCGTCCCGAGGACCTCACGGGTGGCTACACCCCGCCGGAGGGCGTCGGGCCGGAGTCGCCGCTCGTGATGATCTACACGTCGGGTACGACGGGGCAGCCCAAGGGCACCCTGGTCACCCACGGCGGCGTGCTGAGCACCTGCGCCGACAACGGCTACACGGACTACGCGCCGGGCGAGCGGGTCCTGCACCTGACGGGCTACACGTTCGACCCGTCGCTGCTCGACGTCCACAGCGCGTTCCTCGCCGGCGCGACCCTGGTCATGGGCAGCCAGGCACACAACATGGACATGAACCTCCTGGCGGACTTCCTCCGCGAGGAGAAGGTGGACAAGGGCATCCTCATCACCGCCGTGTTCCACCTGCTCATGGCGGAGCGCCCGGAGGCCGTCGCGGGCATGTCGGCGCTGTACGCCGGCGGCGAGGCGATGCAGCCCTGGGCCGCGCGGCGGGCCTTCGAGGTGCTCGGCGCGGGCAGGCTCTACAACCTGTACGGCCCCACCGAGGCGTCGGTCTGCACCACGTACTTCCGCGTCGACGAACGGCCCGACCACGACCGCATGCCGATCGGCGTCCCCGCCCGCAACCGGGACCTCTACATCGTGCACCCGGACGGCACCGACGTGCCGCGCGGGGTGCCGGGCGAGCTCTGCGTGGGCGGCCCCAGCGTCGCGATCGGCTATCACCAGCGGGCCGAGCTCACGGCCGAGAAGTTCGTGGCGGGGCTGGCCGGCGACCCCGGGACGGTGTACCGCACCGGGGACCGCGTCGTGCTGGACGACGCCGGGCGCATCGTCTACCTCGACCGCATCGACCGGCAGGTCAAGCACGCCGGGTACCGGATCGAGCTGTCGGAGATCGAGCTCGCGCTGCGGGGCTGCCCAGGCGTCGCGGACGCCGTCGTCGTCCACACCAAGGACGGCAACGACAGCCGCCTGACCGGGTTCTGCGCGGGGGAGCCGGCGCGGCCGGAGGCCGCGATCCGGGAGCACCTCCTGACCAAGCTTCCGAGGTACATGGTTCCGCAGCGGATCATCACGCTGCCGGAGCTCCCGCTGACCGCGCACGGCAAGGTCGACCGCGCGCGGCTGACCACCCTGATCGACACCGCGGCGGACGCCGCTCAGGACACGTCCGACGCTCCGGCCGGGTCCGGCTCCGAGGCAGGGGCCGACACTCAGGGCGGGTCCGCCGGTCTCGTCGGGTCCGCAGCTCCGGCCGGGGCCGCCGTCGACGTGCTGGCCGTGTTCCGCGAGGTGCTCGCGGCGTCCGGGCTGACCGGGTCCGACGACTTCTTCGCCGCCGGCGGGCAGTCGCTGCAGGCGATCGCCGTCGTGCGCAGGCTGCGGGAGGCCGGCGTCGAGCTGCAGGTGACCGACCTCTACCGGAACCCGACCGCGGACGGGCTCGCGGCGGCCACCGGCCTCGGGCGCGAGCAGGGTCCGGACCGTCCCGCGCGCACGGAGCGCGCGGCACGCCCCGCCCGGCCGCGCCGCACCGTCACCAGCGAGCAGCTCGCCCGGATCGTCGGCTGGGCCGCGGACGACGCCCGCCGCGTCGCGGAGTCGTTCACCGGTGAGCCCGCCGCGGACAGCTTCGACATCGGCGCCCTCGCACGCCTGCACCACGCCAGCGGCGCGGTGGCCGGCGGCTTCGTCCAGACGGTCACCGGGATCGGCCCGGAGGACCTGAAGGACGCCGTCGAGGCCACCGTGGTCCGCCACGACGCGCTGCGCGCCCGGATCGCCGGGGACCGGTTCGAGATCTCCGGGCCGGACGCGTTCGGCGACCTGTCGGGGCTCGTCCCGGTGCGGGACGTGCGCAGGATCGACCTCGCGCAGGCGGCCGTCGTCGTCGACGACCTGGCGCACGCGCTGCAGGCCGAGCCGTTCGGCGACGGGCTGCTGTGGCGCTGCGCGATCGTCCGGGTGTCCGACGACGAGCTGCGGCTGGTCTGGGCGTTCCACCACGGGGTCTTCGACGGGTTCAGCGCCGGGATCCTGCGCGACGAGACGGAGCGTCTCGCCCGCGGCGAGCAGCTCCCCGAGCCCCGGCAGTTCGGCGCGTTCCTCGCGGAGCTCGGCCGGTCGGCGGGCGACCGGCCGGCAGCGGAGGTCGCCGGGTCCCTGGAGGGCTTCGACCCGGCGGTCTGGCTCACGTCGAACCGCGCGGTGATCGACGCGGTGGTCGCGGAAGGGGCGACGCCGGAGCGGCCGGGCCGCTACAGCATCCCGCTGTCCGACGGCGAGAACCCGCTGTCCGCGGCGCTCTCGGCGCTCCACACCCGGCTCGCCGGGCTGAGCGGCACCGAGCACGTCGCCGTCGGCTTCGTGAACAGCTCGCGGCGCTGGGCCGGTACGGACTGGTCGGACTGCGTCGGCGAGTTCCTGGACGTGGTCCCGGTGATGCTGACCGGCGACGACCAGCCCGCCCTCGCGGACCGGATGGCGGCGGCGCAGGACGCCGGGCTGCACTTCGTCAGCGCGCTGGCGGGTCCCGACGCCACCGGCCCTCAGGACGACGGGACCGATCAGCCGTGGTCCGGGCTCCGGGAGGCCTACTGGAACGAGGCCGGGAAGCTCGACCTGACGCTCGTCAACTTCCAGGGGCACATCCCGTCGCACGAGATCCCCGAGAACACGCCGACCGGGCCCACCCTGGCGCGCACCCACATCAACGTCTGGCACGACGACCTCGCGGTCCACATCGAGTGGATCAGCGACACCCGCGTGCTCGAGGAAGCGGGAGACACCCGATGACCACGCCCACCCTGCCGCCGGCCGGCACGTCCGCCTCCGTGCCCGTCGTCATCACCGGTCTCGCGCTGCGCCTGCCCGGCGCGTCGAACCAGGACGAGTTCTGGCGGCTGCTGGCCGACGGCGTCGACCGCACGGCGCCCGTCAGCGAGGGCCGCCGCGCCCTCGCCCGGGCGCCCCGGTGGGACGACATCATCGGCGAGGTCGACGGGATCGAGCAGTTCGACGCCGAGTTCTTCGGCATCGACGAGCACGAGGCGCGGTTCATGGACCCGCAGCACCGGGTCGGCATGGAGGTCGCCTACGACGCCCTGTGCGACGCCGGTCTCGCCGAGTCCGGCGAGGCCCCGGCCCGCCGCTACTCCGTGCACCTCGCCATGACCGGCAACCCCTACTACGGCCTCGTCTGCCGCTACCTCGACGAGCACGGCCCGGACGGCATGCACCCGCGCACCATCATGAACACCTACCACGGTGCGCTGGCCGCGCGGATCTCCCACCAGTACAACCTCACCGGCCCCGTCATGGGCGTGGACACGGCGTGCTCGTCGTTCCTCACCGCGATCACCCAGGGCGTGCGCGCCATCCGGAGCGAGGGGTGCGACGGCGCCGTCGTCGGCGGGGTCAACCTGCTCAGCGGCGCCTACACGTCGATGCTGTCCAACGCGGGCGGCATCACGACGTCGCACCCGCACACGCGCGTGTTCGACGAGGAGGCGGACGGCACGCTGCTGGGCGAGGGCGCGGTCGTGGTCGTCCTGGAGCGGGAGGACGTCGCGCGGGCGAGGAACCGCAGGATCTACGGGCGGATCGCGGCGCACGCGATCAACAACGACGGCTCCTCGCTGAACATCATGGCGCCGAACCCGCGCGGCCAGGGCGACGTGATCCGCGACGCGTACGAGGACGGCGTCGTCGACCCGACCTCGATCGGCTATATCGAGACGCACGGCACCGGCACCCGGATCGGCGACCCGATCGAGGTGAACGCGCTGTCGAAGATCTACCGCAAGGCGGACTTCGGCGACGCGAAGATCGGTCTCGGCTCCGTCAAGTGCAACATCGGGCACCTGCTGAGCGCCGCCGGCGGCGCCGGCCTCGCGAAGCTCCTGCTCAGCCTGAAGCACGGGCAGATGGCCCCGAACCTGCACCTCACGACGACGAACCCGCTGCTCCGCCTGGACAAGACGCCGTTCGAGGTGGTGACGTCGCCGAGGCCCTGGCCGCAGGTGGACGGGCGGCCGCGCGCCGGTGCGATCACCTCGCTCGGTCTCGGCGGGACGAACGTGCACGTCGTGATCGAGGAGACCGGCGACGGCGGCCGCCCGCGCGGTGAGCTGCCGGAACCGGTGGTCTGTCTCTCGGCGAAGTCCGAGGACGCGCTGCGGCAGATGCTCAAGGAGGTCGAGGCGCACAGCGCCGACGGTGCCGACCCGTACGACCTCGCGATGACGCTGGCCCGGTTCCGCCCGGCGTACGCCTGGCGCGCGACCGCCACCCTCGACCCGGCGACCGGAGCGATGGCCGACGTCCACGTGAACCACGTCGCCCGACCCGACCGGCGCCCCAAGGGTGAACCGCCCCGCACGCTCGGGGCCGCCGCGGAGCGGTTCCTGCACGGCGGAGCGATCGACTGGACGCAGTTCTTCCCCGACGGGACCGGGACGATCGTCGGCCTCGATCCCTATCCCTTCTCCCGCACGCCGTACTGGCTCGACATCTGAACCACCGAGAGGAAACCATCATGACGAAGGACGAGATCAAGGCAGTTCTCATCAAGGAGATCGCCTCGGAGCTGTCGATCGCTCCCGCCGACATCGAGGACGACGAGGGCTTCATGCAGCTCGGCGTGTCCTCGGTCCAGGCGCTGAAGATCGTGAACCGCCTGCGCCGGGAGCTCGACATGGACATCAACCCGGTCGCGCTCTTCGAGTTCAAGACGGTCGACGAGATCAGCGCGTACCTCGCCGAGGAACAGGCCTGATGACGGCGACCCTCGGAACGGGCGTCGCCGGGCCCGGCAGCGCCGGCGCGACGGCGGAGCGGCTGAGCCCGGCGACCTCGGGCAGCTCCGCCAACCTCGCCTACCACGCTCGCGTCAAGAAGATCCTGCCGGGAGGCGTGCACTACAACTTCAACCTGCCCTGGGAAGAGGTGCCGATCCACTTCAGCGGCGGCCGGGGCAGCCGGCTGTTCGACATGGACGGCAACGAGTACCTCGACCTGTACGCGCGGTTCGGAGCGATGATCCTCGGGCACTCCCACGAGGAGTACCTCGACGCGCTCTCCACCGCGATGCGGGACGTGCTGTGCGTCAGCCACACCGACTTCGACGCCGACGCGCTCGAGCTCATGAACCAGCACATCCCCTGCGCGGAGATGGTCCGGTTCGGCACGTCCGGCTCGGAGATCCTGCAGATCGCGATCCGCCTGGCGCGCGGTCACACGGGCCGCAACAAGTTCGTGCGGTTCGAGAACCACTTCCACGGCAGCTACGACAACATCATGGGCGGCCGGGTGCCCGACCGGGCGAACCCCGTCCCCGTGGACTTCCGCGGCGACTACAAGGGGACCGTGGGCAGGGCCGAGAACGTCATGGCCGACCAGTCGTACATGCTGCCCTGGAACGACGCGGACGCGCTGGAGGCGTTCCTCGCCGAGCGAGGCGACGAGATCGCCTGCCTGCTCACCGAACCGGTGTGTGTCAACGGCGGCTCGGTCGAACCCGCGCCGGGCTTCCTGGCCCGGGTGCGCGAGCTGTGCACGCGGTACGGCGTGGTGCTCATCTTCGACGAGATGATCACGGGCGTGCGGATGGGGCTCGGCGGTGCCCAGAAGGCGTTCGGCGTGACGCCGGACCTGGCCACCTTCGGCAAGGCCGTCGCCGGTGGCGGCGTCCCGATCGCCGCGCTGGCCGGCAGGCGCGAGATCATGCGGCTGCTGGAGAGCAAGCGGGTCGTCCACGCGGGCACGTTCAACGGCTACCCGCTGGGTTCCGCCGGTGTGCGGGCGACGTTCCAGATCCTCGGTCGTGACGACGAGGCCGCCCTGACCGGTATGCGCGGCCGGGTCGAGGCCATGCACGGGATCCTCCGCGCCGAGGCCGACCGGGTGGGCCTGCCGCTGGTCGTGCAGGGCCCGCCGGGCCTGGCCTCGTTCCACTGCTGCGAGAAGCCGCTGGAGACGCCCGCCCAGTACGACTTCGACCTGATGGGCAGGGACATCATCGTCACCACCGCGCTCCAGCGGCACGGCGTCCTCGTGTCCACCATGTCGCGGATGTACGCCAACGCTCAGCTGTCCGACGCCGACGTCGAGTTCTTCGCGGAGCGCGCGCCCAAGGCCCTCGACGAGGCCAAGCAGCAGATCGACGACATCTACTCGTGAGCTTGGAAGGAAAGATCGTGTCCGAAGCAACTGTGTCCTCCACGGCGGAGCCCGGCCAGACCCGGTCCGAGGCCGCCGAGCCCGCGACGACGTCGCCGGGCGGCAACAAGAAGACGGAAAAGCTCGGCCTGAAGGGCTACGGCAAGTACGTCTGGTTCTTCCTGGTGCTCACCATCGGTTCCCTCTGGGGAACCGTGGCGGCCTACCTGCTGAACTACGACTTCATGGTGGCGACTCTCGGCGAGATGGAGACCACCAGCCCTGTCGTGATCCTCGTGCTGCACATGCCGGGGATCGCCGCGATCGCCGTGCTGCTCTGGTACGACGGCTGGCGCGGGGTGGCCAACTTCTTCCGCACGTGGGTGCCCCGGAAGCAGGAGCTCCCCTGGATCCCGGTCCTCCTGGGCCTCATGCTGCTGTACATCTTCGCGGTCCGGTGGCTGAGCCAGCTCTTCGGCATCGAGGTGCCGCCGGACCCGATGAGCTTCGGCGAGGGCGCGCTGCGGTTCCTCGAGCTGTTCTACATGGAAGTCGGCATGGTCGCCATCGGGATCGGCTTCTTCGGCTTCTTCCTGCCGCTCATGCATCGCGCCACGGGCAGCCGGATCTGGGCCGGTGTCCTGACGGGCGTCGCCATCGGCGTCTTCGTCGCGCCGAGCTACCTGGTCGGCTCGCTCGAGCAGGCCACCATCTGGCCCCTGTACACCGCGCAGCTCTGCGTGCTGGGCATCGGGATGTCGCTGCTGATGAGCAAGATGAAGGGCAGCACGCTCTTCTTCATCCTGCCGTTCTGGATGTCGGCGTCGGGCAGCCACTTCGGGCTGTACATCTTCGCGGCGGACACGCAGTGGGTCCAGATCAGCCTGTTCGGCATCCTGGTCCTCGTCCTGTACTTCGTGCTGAAGGCGCAGGGTGGCGGCAGGCTCGAGCCGATCCACACCTTCCCGGAGTACCTGGAGAACGAGTACACGACCCGCGTGGGTGCGCCGTTCCCGGGCAAGGGCGACCGCAGCAAGCAGGACGCCGCGAAGGAGCCGGAGCCGGCATGAGCACCTCTGTGCTGTGGAACCTTCGGCCGTCACCGCAGGGGCGGCAGATCGTCATGTTCCCGTTCCTCGGCGGGTTCGGCGCGTCGTTCAACGCACTGGTCGAGACCCTCGAGGAGGACTGGGACGTCTGGACCGTCAACCCCCCGGGGCGCGGCTCCAGCACGCTCGGACCGGTGCACCGGCTCGACGACCTCGTCGACCTGTACCTCGGGAACCTGCGCGACGTCCTGAGGCCGGGGGCCGTGTTCTTCGGGCACAGCATGGGCAGCACCGTGGCGTACCACGTGCTGCTCGCGATGGCGGCCGACGCCGGGTTCGACGGGCGACGTCCGAGCGACCTCGTCCTGTCGGCCTCGGCCGCCCCCCGGCACCTCCCGGTGCAGGGCTACGGCGCGCTGCCGGAGGAGGAACTGATCCGCCACCTGCAGTCGTTCGGGACGTTCCCCGAGGCAGTGGCGCAGGACAGGGACCTCATGGCGATGTTCGTCCCCGCGTTCCGTGCGGACTACCAGGTTCTCGAAGAGGTGCGCCGCCGCCCGGTCACGCTGCTGGACGTCCGTACGCGGCTGATCCTCGGCGGCCAGGACTCCCAGACGCCGGCGGGCTCCACCGAGGCGTGGCAGGACTACCTCGCCACGCCGATCCGGCACCACCTCCTCGCGGAGCAGGGGCACATGTACGTGCTCGACGCCCCCGCGCGGGTGGGCCGGATCCTCGACGAGCTCGCCCGCGTCGCGGTGGGGGTCCCGTGAGCGCCACGGAGAACACCGTGTCCGACGACGTCGCCGAGGACCGCGCGGGGGATGCCCCGCGCGGCACGGCGCCGCCGTCGGACACGGCACGACCCCTGCCGTCGGCCGCGGAGATCCAGCGCAACTTCCGAGCGTTCCTGCTCATCTGGGTGGCGCAGATGTTCGCGCGGATCGGGAACGGGCTGACGGGGTTCGGGCTCGGCGTGCACGTCTACCAGCAGACCGGGGCCAGCACGTCGGTCGCGGCGGTGACGCTCGCGGCGTTCCTGCCCGGGGTGCTGCTCACCCCGTTCGCGGGGGTGCTCGCCGACCGGTTCGACCGGCGGCTGCTGATGATCCTCAGCGACACGCTGTCGGCGGTCGGGCTGGTCCTGCTGCTGGTCGCGATGAGCACCGGACTCGGCTCCGTCCCGGTGATCTGCGGGTGCGTCGCGCTGAGCTCCGTGTTCACCTCCGTCATGGATCCCGCGTACCGCGCGACCGTCAGCGACCTGCTGACGCCCGAGCAGTACGCGCGGGCCGGTGGCATGGTGCAGCTCGCGGGGGCGTCGCAGTTCCTGCTCTCGCCCGCGATCGCCGGAGTCATCATGGCGGTGTCGAGCGTGCGGACCGTGATCGTCATCGACCTCGCGACGATGGTCGTCACGATCGGCGTGATGCTGCTCGTCTGGCGCACGGTGCGGGGACGAGGCCCGGCTGCGCCGGACGACGAGGTGCGGACGCAGACGGGATTCTGGGAGGAGTTCCGCTTCGGCGTGACGTTCCTCGGCCGGAACCAGGGCATCACCGTGATGATGCTGCTGGTCACGCTCGTGACCTTCTGCATGGGGTTCCTCCAGACCCTGCTCACCCCGATGGTGCTCGACCTCGGGGACGAGGAGGCGCTCGGCGTCGTCCGGTCCGTCGCGGCCGTCGGAATGATCGTCGCGAGCATCGCCATCAGCGTCTTCAGCATGGGGACGCGGCACCGCGCCTACATGGCCGTCGCGCTCGCGGGGGGCGGCGTCGTCGTCGCCGGGATGGGCATGACGGAGAACATCCTGCTGATCGGCGCGCTCGGATTCGTCTTCTTCATGACCCTGCCCGTGCTGAACACGAGCGTCGAGGTGCTCGCCCGCTCGGCCATCCCGAACGAGACGCAAGGGCGGGTGTGGGGCCTGATGGGCCTCATCTCGCAGGTCGGCTACATCGCCGCGTACGGGGTCTCCGGGGTGCTGGCCGACTACGTCTTCAACCCGCTGCTCGTCGACGGCGGCACGCTGGCGGACAGCGTCGGCCGCGTCATCGGCGTCGGGGAGTCCCGCGGGATCGGCCTGATGTTCATGATCGTCGGCCTGCTGCTCGTCGTCATGGCTGGTGTGATCTACCGGGTGAGGAGTATCCGGACCATCGAGCGGGGATACGCCCTGCAGGCCGCGGGAGCGGCCGATACAGAGAGGCACTAGAGAGCAATGTGGATCGTCGTCATCATCGGCATGGGGCTCCTCACCGCGGGCATCCATCTGGGGATCCTGGGTTTTCCGGCCGACCAGGTCACCATCCTGAGGACCCTGCTGCTGCACCAGTTCGTGACGTCGCACGGCTTCATCGCCGTCGCGGGCTTCATCATCAACGTGCTGACCCCGGAGCGTACGGCCGCCAAGCTCGACTGGCCGAGCGGGCCGTTCCAGATCAAGTACGGTTTCGCCCAGCTCGGGCTGGGCGTGATGGGCGTGCTGGCCATCTGGTTCCAGGGGAACTTCTGGGTGGGCGTGCTCGTCACGCTGTACATCTACGGTCTCAGCGGGCTCTGGACCCATACCCAGGAGATCGTGCGCAAGCACCGGGCTACCGGTAAGTGGGACCGCATCGAGATCTTCAACATCGTCCTCGACGTGATCTACCACCTCGTCCTCACCTGGATGTCGTTGCAGATCCCGGGAGTCTGGAGCTTCGAGTGAACAACGGAGAGCGACCGTATCTCCGGTACGCCTACAACGATCTGATGCGCAACAAGGGCATCAACGCCGCCCTGATCGTGATCCTGATCCTGAGCGCCTTCCTGATGGCGACGGGGTCCATGGTGGTCGAGCGGCTGGCAGGCTCCGTCGGTGGGCTGTTCGAGCAGGCCAAGCCGCCGCACTTCCTGCAGATGCACAAGGGGGAGTACGACACGGCGGCGCTGGACTCGTTCGCCGCCGGGCACGACGAGATCGACTCCTGGCTCGTCACCGAGATGGTGGGCTACGAGAGCAACGCGCTCAGCTGGGACCGTCCGGCCACGGGCGAGTCCGGCTCCATGAGCTCGAGCCGGTTCGACAACCTCTTCGTCACGCAGAACGACGAGTTCGACTACCTCGTCGACGAGAACGGCGACATCCCGGAGCCGGCCGCCGGAGAGGTCTACGTCCCGGTCAAGTACCAGCAGGCGTTCGGCCTGCAGGCCGGTGACACGCTGACGGTCTCGACCGACGAGGGGCCGTTCACCCTGGACGTGCAGGGCGTCGTCAAGGACGCCCAGATGGCGGCGTCGGCGAACAGCGCGACCCGCGTGCTGATCGCCGACCAGGACTTCGAGCAGCTCCGGCAGGCCGGTGGCCTGCCCGAGGTCATCGTCGAGTACCGGCTCGCGGACGCGGGGACGGCGAACGACTTCCAGTCCGCCTACGAGTCGGACGAGGCGCTGCCGAAGAACGGGCCGGCGATCACGGACCAGCAGATCCAGATCATCAACACGTTCAGCGACGGCCTGTCGGCCATGGCGCTGATCTTCGTCAGCCTGCTGCTCATCGTCATCGCGCTGCTGAACCTGCGGTTCGTCATCTCCGGGACGCTGCAGGACGAGGTGCACGAGATCGGCGCGATGAAGGCGATCGGGATCCCGGACCGCGCCATCTCGGGACTGTATCTGTCCAAGTACACCGCGATGACGCTGGTCGCCTGCGTCATCGGCGGCATCCTCGCGATCTTCGCCACGAACTTCCTGACGCAGAGCCTCCAGGCGAACTACGCCACGGCGGAGGTCGGTCTGTGGACGTTCCTGGTGCCGCTGATCGCGCTGGCCGTGGTCTTCCTCCTGGTGATCGGGATCTGCCGCAACGTGCTCGGCCGGGTGAAGCGGATCGAGGTCGTCAGCGCTCTCGTGCACGGCAGCACGCTGGACGAGAAGCAGGCCGCCCGGCGTGCCCGGCGTCAGGCCCGCTGGGTGCGGCGCACCGGGCTGGCCTCGGCGTCGGGCACGACCGTCAACCGGCGCCTGGCCTTCCTCGACCTGCGGGCCGAGGGCGGGCAGTGGATCCTCGTGCCCGTCGTGTTCTTCCTGACGGCGGTGCTGATCACCATCCCGGCCAACCTGCTCAGCACGTTCGAGAGCCCGCAGTTCGTGACCTACATGGGTGCGCCGGAGCGCGACCTGCGTGTCGACCTGCAGTTCCAGGAGGACGTCGACGGCGTGCGCCAGGAGATGGCCACCGCGCTGGAAGGCGACGAGCGGCTCACCGACCTGAGGGCCTACGCGAGCGTGCAGTACCGGACCGAGGGCACCGAAGGCGCGGTGAACCTGCCCGTCGAGGTCGGTGACTACTCCGGCGACACGATCCGGTTCACCGAGGGCGGCGCGCCGGAGGCCGGACAGATCGCGCTGTCCGCGCTGAACGCCGCCGAGCTCCAGGTGGGCGTCGGCGACACGATGACCGTCGAGCGCGGCGGGGAGTCGGCCGACGTCGAGGTCAGCGGTATCTACCAGGACCTCACGGCCGGCGGGAAGACTGCCAAGATGCAGGGCGAGATCACACACGGCGCGTCCGCGTACATCTTCTACGCGAACGTGGCCGACGGCGAGGATCCGGTGGCCATCGCGGACGCGCTGGGGGAGCAGTTCCCCACCGCCGTCGTCTTCCCGATGGCGGAGTACCTGGAGCAGACGTTCGCCGGGACGACCGGTGCGTTCCGCAGCGCGGCCTGGCTGGCGCTGATCTTCGGGCTCGGTGTGGCGGTGCTCGTCACGAGCTTGTTCCTCAAGCTCCGGCTTGCGCGGGACCGGTCGAAGATGGGTGTGCTGACCGCGGTCGGCTTCTCGGCGAGCGAGATCATCGGGCAGGTGCGGACCAAGACGCTGCTCACGGTGGTCGCCGGAACGCTGCTCGGGATCGTCTTCGCCGCGACGGGCGGGGAGACCTTCGCGAGCGGGCTGCTCGCCGCGCTCCAGATGAACATCTCGGACCTGTCGTTCATCCCGAACCCGTGGCTGGTGTACGTGCTGTACCCGCTGCTGCTGGTCGGGGCGGGGTATCTCGGCGTGGTCCTGCTTACCGCCGGGATCCGGCGTGCGGACAAGAGCCAGTGGCTCAGGGGATGAGGAAAGAATCATGAATCAAGGAAATGTGATCCTGGAGTCGCAGGGTCTGAGCAAGACGTACTTTTCTACCGAGCCGCCGACGGAGGTGTTGCGTGGGATCGATCTGTCGGTGTGTGCGGGGGAGTTCCTGGTGATCATGGGGGCTTCGGGTTCGGGGAAGTCGACGTTGTTGTACAGCATCAGTGGGATGGACCGTCCTACCGAGGGTGTGGTGCTGCTGGAGGGGCGGGAGCTGACGTCGTTGAGCGATGTCGAGATGAGCAGGGTGCGGCTGACGCGGATGGGTTTCGTGTTCCAGCAGGCGCATTTCCTGAGCAATCTGGATGTGCGGGACAACATCTTGTTGCCGGCGCTCAAGGGTGCTTCGAAGGAGGGTCGTGCGGCGGCTGTGGCACGTGCTGATGCGTTGATGGAGCGTTTCGGTATCGCGGGCCTGAAGGACCATGGCGTCACGCAGGTCTCGGGTGGTCAGCTGCAGCGGGCGTCGATCTGTCGTGCGTTGGCGGGTGAGCCGTCGGTGTTGTTCGCGGACGAGCCGACGGGTGCGTTGAACAGCAGCATGTCGGGTGAGGTGATGGATGCGCTCACGGACGTGCACCGCAGTGGGACGACCGTGGTCATGGTGACCCACGACCCCGCCGTCGCCGCCCGCGGCGACCGGGTGATCTATCTGAAGGACGGCCTGCTGGTGGATTCCCGCGAGGCGGGGCTGTGGCAGGCCGAGAAGGCGCAGCAGCGCGAGGACGACCTCATGACCTGGCTCAGGACCCTGGGCTTCTGACACCCGACTCTCGAGACCCGGTGCTCGAGACCCGAACTCATACCCGAACTCTGATACCCGAACTCTGAAGGAGAGATGACATGACTGAGACCGCGTTCAAGGAAGCACTCGCCGGCTTCGCCACGAAGTCGGCCGAGGAGCTGGCGATGACCGACGAGCTCGAGGAGATCGGCGTCGACTCGATCAGCGTCTTCGAGCTCATGATCAAGATCGAGGACCAGGTCGGCGAGCACGCGACGACGATCGACGGCGACATGTCGACGGTCCAGAACCTCTACGACCACGTGCAGAAGGCCGCCGAGCTCAACAACGCCTGATTCACCGAGCGCAGGACATCGGTACCGCCGGTCCCGGAAAGGCGGGCTGCGGGGAGTGCGAGTACTCCCGGCGACCCGCCCCGGGCCTGTGGCGTCGGGCAGCGTGACCTCCGCCGTCAGCAGCCGCCGCGGGGACGCGGCGGTGGCTGACGGCGCGGTGGGCTCGTGGCCCTCGATATCTACCGGAACAATCACGGGACCCGGGGGAACCATGGAAAAGGTCGTCATCACAGGCATGGGCGTGATAAGCCCGATCGGAAAGAACGTCGCCGAGTTCGAGGAGAACCTGTTCGCGGGCCGCCACGGCATCGCGACCATCGATCAGTTCGACACCTCGGACATGGCCGTGCGGGTGAACGCCCCGGTCAAGGGGTACGACACCGGGGACTACTTCACCGAGCGCGACGCGCACCGGATGGACACGTACAGCCAGTTCGGCATGATCGCGGCGCGCGAGGCGGTTCAGGAGTCGGGGATTCTCGACGACGTCGACCTGTACAGGCTCGGCGTCTACCTGACGACGTCGTTCGGCGGGACCGGAACCCTTCTCGGGGAGAACGCCACGCTGGAGCGTCAGGGCGCCGGCAAGGTCTCACCGCTCACCGTGCCCAAGTTCCTCGGCAACCTGCTCTCCGGCCTGGTCGCCATCGACACCGGCGCCCGCGGCCCGGCCGCCGCGCACGGCGGCGCCTGCGCGGCGAGCGCGATGAGCATCGGCGAGGCGATGCGCGCCATCCGGCACGGCTACGTGGACGCGATGATCTGCGGCGCCGGCGAGGCCGCCACCCAGAAGCTGATCGTCTCCGGCTTCCAGAACCTCCGCGCGCTGACCACCGAGCACGACCCGGACCGCGCCTGCATCCCGTTCGACAAGGACCGTTCCGGGTTCGTCATGGGTGAGGGCGGGGCCGCCCTGGTCCTGGAGAGCGAGTCGCACGCGCGCGCCCGTGGCGCGAAGATCCTCGCCGAGGTCTCCGGCTACGCGCTCACCGACGACGCCGCCCACATGACCGCCCCCGCCCTGCACGGCGAGTCGGTCGACCGGGCCGTCACCGACGCGCTGGCCGACGCAGGCCCCAGCGACGAGGCGCTCTACGTCAACGCGCACGGCACGAGCACCGTCAAGAACGACAAGCTGGAGTCCGCGGCGATCGCCCGGACGATCGGCGGCAAGGCGGTGGTGTCCTCGACCAAGTCGATGACCGGTCACCTGCTGGGCGGTGCGGGCGCGATCGAGGCGGTGGCCTCGGTGCTCGCGCTGCGGCGGCAGGAGGTGCCGTCCACGGTGGGCACGCGCGAGCTGGACGAGGACATCCAGGTCGACGTCGTCCACGGCGGACCGAGGAGCATGGAGTTCCGCCGTGCGGTCTCCCTCTCCCTGGGCTTCGGCGGCCACAACGCCTGCCTGGTCCTCGACCGGGCGGAGTGATGCCCGCGCGCCAGCGGCCGGTCGGTCCGCGGTCGGTCACCGGATGACCGACCGCGCGATCGATCTCGTCGTCGCCCGGCCGGACCTGCTGGACGACGACGAGTTCCGGCGGCTTCGCGCGAGCGTCCCGGCGGAGCGCCGGGAGCGGGCCGACCGGTATCACCGGAAGCAGGACCGGTACGCGAGCGTCGTCGCGTTCTCGCTGCTGCAGTACCTGTGGAGAGAGCGTGCCGGCGGCCCGCTGCCCGAGGTCGTCCGTGGTGAGCACGGCAAACCACGGTTCGCCGGAGTCGTCGGGTGGCACTTCAACTGGTCGCATGACGCGTCCGTCTGCGCGTGCGTCCTCGGCCCGACGCCGGTGGGCGTCGACGTGCAGTCCCGCGTGCGGTACGACGACGGGCTCTTCGCCCGCATCGCGGCACCGGGTGAGCTCTTCCTGGCGGACCGGCTCCGCGACGCCGACGACCTCGCGCCGCTGTGGACCAGGAAGGAGGCGGTGGCGAAGCGCACCGGTCTGGGGCTGACGACACCGCTGGGCGAGCTGGACACGTTCGAGTCCGGCGACATCCTCACCCTCGTCGCCACGGAGCCCGCCTGCCATCTCAGCGTCAGCGCCGAGGGGTGCACGGAACGCGAGCTGGCGGCCGTGCTCCGGGTCCGCCGGCTCCGGCCGGAACCCGGACCGGCCTTCTGGTCCGAGGGGAGCGCGGCCGGACTCGTCAGGGCCCGGTCGTTCCGGGCCGCGGCGAGGGGAGCGAGCTGCCCCGGTCCGGGTGATGGCCCGAGTCGTATCCCTGAGGTTCGGGCGCCGGGACCCTGAGGGGTACCCGGGCATGCCCGGAGATCCTCCCTGGAAGACCGCGGAAGGTCTCGGCAGCCGGCGCCCCGGTGGCTACGTTGCTGGTCATGAGCCTGCACCGGACGCAAGGCAGTCCACCGTACAGATCCGCCCGCGGACCGGTACGGCGATCGATGTACCTGCGGTACGCCATGGGAGACCTGGTCCGGAACAAGGGCGTCAACGCGGCGCTCCTCGTGGTCCTGATCCTGAGTGCCTTCCTGATGGCGACCGGGTCCATGGTGATCGAGCGGCTGTCCGGCTCCATCGCCCAGCTGTCCGAGCAGGGCAAGCCCCCGGACTTCCTGCAGATGCACCTGGGGGACTATGACAGGGCCGCACTGGAGCAGTTCGCGTCCGACCACGAGGCGGAGATCGACGCGTGGCTCGTCGAGGAGATGCTCGGCTTCGAGAGCACCTCCCTCGGCTGGGAGCGGCCGGGCACCGGTGAGAACGGTGACCTGGCCGCCAGCCGGATCGACAACCTGTTCGTCGCGCAGAACGAGGAGTTCGACCTCCTGGTCGACGAGACCGGGAGCGTCGTCGAGCCCGCGCCGG
Source organism: Myceligenerans cantabricum (assembly GCF_054777735.1). Lineage (NCBI taxonomy): Bacteria > Bacillati > Actinomycetota > Actinomycetes > Micrococcales > Promicromonosporaceae > Myceligenerans > Myceligenerans cantabricum. The sequence goes on along the minus strand of NZ_BAAHAJ010000005.1, from coordinate 308,025 downwards.
GCGAGGTCTACGTCCCGGTCGTCTACGCGCAGCGGTACGGGCTGACGGCCGGGGACGTCCTCACGGTCAGGACGGACTCCGGGCCGCACGAGCTCGAGGTCCAGGGTCCGGTGAAGGACTCGCAGATGGCGGCGTCGCTCTCGCCGTCGGCCCGGTTCCTGGTCCACCCCGAGGACTTCGAGGCGCTGGAGCGGGCCGGAGGCGCCACGCCGGAGATCATCGCGGAGTACCGGCTGGCGGGCGAGGGCGACGCGAACGCGCTCCAGACGGCGTACGAGGGTGCGGGCGGGCTCCCGACCAACGGCCAGGCGATCACGAGTCAGCAGCTACGGATCGTCAGCATGCTCAGCGACGGCCTGGTCGCGTTCGCGCTGGTGTTCGTCAGCCTGATCCTGGTCGCGATCGCGCTGCTGAACCTGCGGTTCGTCATCTCCGGGACGCTGCAGGACGAGGTGCACGAGATCGGCGCGATGAAGGCGATCGGGATCCCGGACCGCGCCATCTCCGGGCTCTACCTGGCGAAGTACAGCGTCCTGACGCTGGTCGCGTGCGTCGTCGGAGGACTGCTCGCGCTCGTCGCGGCGAACGCGCTGACGCAGGGCATCCAGGCGAGCTACGCGCAGGCACCCGTGGGGATCTGGACGTTCCTGGTGCCGCTGATCGCGCTGGCCGTGGTCTTCCTCCTGGTGATCGGGATCTGCCGCAACGTGCTCGGCCGGGTGAAGCGGATCGAGGTCGTCAGCGCTCTCGTGCACGGCAGCACGCTGGACGAGAAGCAGGCCGCCCGGCGTGCCCGGCGTCAGGCCCGCTGGGTGCGGCGCACCGGGCTGGCCTCGGCGTCGGGCACGACCGTCAACCGGCGCCTGGCCTTCCTCGACCTGCGGGCCGAGGGCCGCGCGTGGGCGCTGCTGCCCGTGGTGTTCGGCCTGACCGCGGTGCTGATCACGCTCCCGGCGAACCTGGTCAGCACGTTCGAGAGCCCGCGGTTCGTGACCTACCTGGGTGCGCCGGAGCGCGATCTGCGCGCGGACATCCTGTTCCAGGAGGACGTCGACGAGGTCAAGGACCGACTGGTCGCCACGATGGCGGCCGACGAACGCCTGACGGACGTGCGGACCGTCGCCTACGTCGACTACAGCGCCGACAGCGCGGACGGCCGGGCGAGGCTGCGGGTCGCGATCGGGGACCAGTCCGAGGAGGAAGGTGTCCGGTTCACCGAGGGGAGGCTCCCGCGGGACGGTCAGCTCGCGCTGTCGGTCCTGAACGCTGAGCGGTACCAGGTGGGTGTCGGGGACGAGCTGACGCTCTACGACGGCGACGGTCCGACGACGGTGCAGATCAGCGGGATCTATCAGGACATCACCGATGGCGGGCAGACCGCCAGGATGCCGGGCGAGGTGACCGAGGGCGCCTCGGCCTACGGGATCTACGCGGACCTGGCCGGCGACGCGACGGACCCCGCGGCGGTCGCCGACGAGTACGCCGCACGGTTCCCCACGGCGGGGGTGAAGCCGACGCAGGAGTACGTGCGGGACGTCCTGGGGGTCCTCATCGACTCGTTGCGGGCCGCGGCCTGGATCGCTCTGGTGTTCGGGCTCGGTGTGGCGGTGCTCGTCACGAGCTTGTTCCTCAAGCTCCGGCTTGCGCGGGACCGGTCGAAGATGGGTGTGCTGACCGCGGTCGGCTTCTCGTCGAGGGAGCTCGTGGGGCAGGTGAGGACGAAGACCCTGCTGCTGGTGGGCGCCGGGACGGTGGCCGGCCTCGTGTTCGCGGCGACCGCGGGGCAGTCCCTGGCGAGCGCCGCGCTGACCGCCGCTCGGATCGGGATCACCGACCTGTCGTTCATCCCGAACCCGTGGCTGGTGTACGTGCTGTATCCGCTGCTGCTGGTCGGGGCGGGGTATCTCGGCGTGGTCCTGCTTACCGCCGGGATCCGGCGTGCGGACAAGAGCCAGTGGATCCGAGAGTGAGGGGACAGTTCATGAATCAAGGAAATGTGATCCTGGAGTCGCGGGGTCTGAGTAAGTCGTACTTTTCTACCGAGCCGCCGACGGAGGTGTTGCGTGGGATCGATCTGTCGGTGTGTGCGGGGGAGTTCCTGGTGATCATGGGGGCTTCGGGTTCGGGGAAGTCGACGTTGTTGTACAGCATCAGTGGGATGGACCGTCCTACCGAGGGTGTGGTGCTGCTGGAGGGGCGGGAGCTGACGTCGTTGAGCGATGTCGAGATGAGCAGGGTGCGGCTGACGCGGATGGGTTTCGTGTTCCAGCAGGCGCATTTCCTGAGCAATCTGGATGTGCGGGACAACATCTTGTTGCCGGCGCTCAAGGGTGCTTCGAAGGAGGGTCGTGCGGCGGCTCTGGCACGTGCTGATGCGTTGATGGAGCGTTTCGGTATCGCGGGCCTGAAGGACCATGGCGTCACGCAGGTCTCGGGTGGTCAGCTGCAGCGGGCGTCGATCTGTCGTGCGTTGGCGGGTGAGCCGTCGGTGTTGTTCGCGGACGAGCCGACGGGTGCGTTGAACAGCAGCATGTCGGGTGAGGTGATGGATGCGCTCACGGACGTGCACCGCAGTGGGACGACCGTGGTCATGGTGACCCACGACCCCGCCGTCGCCGCCCGCGGCGACCGGGTGATCTATCTGAAGGACGGCCTGCTGGTGGATTCCCGCGAGGCGGGGCTGTGGCAGGCCGAGAAGGCGCAGCAGCGCGAGGATGAGCTCCTGGCCTGGCTCAGAAACCTGGGCTTCTGACATCCGGTGCTCGAGCCCGTCGAGAACATATCCCGAGAAGGAGAGATGAGATGACTGAGACCGCGTTCAAGGAAGCACTCGCCGGCTTCGCCACGAAGCCCGCCGAGGAGCTGGCGATGACCGACGGGCTGGAGGAGGTCGGCGTCGGCTGGAGCAGCGTCTTCGAGCTCATGTTCGCGATCGAGGACCAGGTCGGCGAGCACGCGACGATGATCGGTGCTCCCCTGTGGACCGTCGAGGACCTGTACGACCACGTCCAGCAGGCCGCCGCGCTGCACGCCGCCTGATCACACCCGTCCCGCCCCGGTCCGCCGAGCCGGTCGCCGTGCACGCCGGCTGAGGACCTCGACGGCCGGGGGCGTGATCAGGAGCCGGCGCGGTCGAGGACCAGGCACGTGTTGTGGCCGCCGAAGCCCAGCGACAGGGAGAGCGCGCGGTCCAGCGCCGTCGGCCGTGCGGTGCCGTGCACGATGTCGATCTGCACGTCCTCGTCGAGCTCCGACGTGCCGACGGTCGGCGGGACCGCCTGCCGCCGCAGCGCGAGGACCGCCGCGACGGCCTCGGTGGCGCCGGCCGCGCCGAGAAGGTGCCCGGTCATGGACTTGGTCGACGACACCACCGCCTTGCCGCCGAGCACCCGCTCGATGGCGGCGGCCTCGAGCCTGTCGTTCTTGGGCGTTCCGGTGCCGTGCGCGTTGACGTGCACGGTCTCGTCCCGCAGGCCCGCCTCGGCGAGCGCGTCGGTGATCGCGCGGTCGACGGACTCGCCGTCCTCGGCCGGCGCGGTGACGTGCCAGGCGTCGTTGGTGGCGCCGTAGCCGGAGACCTCGGCGTGGACGGTCGCGCCGCGGGCCTTCGCGTGGGACGCGCTCTCCAGGACGAGCGCGGCACCGCCCTCGCCCATGACGAAGCCGGAGCGGTGCTTGTCGAACGGGAGGCACGCGCGGTCCGGGTCCGCCTCGGTGCTCAGTGCGCGCAGGTTCTGGAAGCCCGCGACGGCGAGCTTTTGCGCGATGCCTTCCCCACCGCCGCAGATCACGGCGTCGGCGTAGCCGTGCCGGATGGCGCGCATCCCCTCGCCGATGCTCATCGCGCTCGACGCGCAGGCGGCGACGTGGGCGACCGCGGCCCCGCGCGCGCCGTGCTCGATCGCCACCAGGCCGGAGAGCATGTTGCCGATCCACTTGGGGACCAGCATCGAGGAGACGCGCCGCGGACCCTGCTCGAGCATCTTCTCGTGCTCCTCCAGGACGGTGCCGATCCCGCCGAACCCGCTGCTCATGAAGACACCGAGCCGGTGCGGGTCGACGGCGCCGGCGATCCCGGAGGCCTGGACGGCCTCCCGCGCGGCGAGCAGACCGAACTGGCTGTACGTGTCGAGTCGCCAGGCCTGGTTGGCCGGGAAATGGTCCTCGGGCGCGTAGTCCTTGATCTGGGCGCACACGCGCACGGCCATGTCCGTGGTGTCGAAGTGATCGACGGGCGAGATGCCGTGGCGTCCGGCGAACATATTCTCTTCGAGCTCGGCGACGTTCTTTCCGATCGGGCTGAACGAGCCCATTCCCGTGACATAAACCTTTTCCATGGCTCTCCTCGACCAAGTGGAATCGCCGACACGATGGCCCCCGGCAAGCGGTAGCGTAGCGGCCCCCGGAAGGCCGCGTGTGATGGAGGAAATCGACTCAAAATAAGAAATCACCCACGGTGCCAGCTCTTCGGCTCGCGGTCGGTCGTTGATCGCCTCGGCGGTGAATTCGGCGCACCTTCTTGTGCGTACGCGGCGCCGGTCCGGCGTCGTCCCCGGTGCGCGGCCGGGAGACGGTGGCGTCGGCGTTGAACCGTTTCATGCCAGACTCGGCCCATGCGACGACGCACCACTCCCAGCAGCTTCGACCCCGCTGAGACCCGTCCCTGGAACGCCGGCCTGGACGGTCTCGGGTTCGGCGGCGACTACAACCCCGAGCAGTGGCCCGAGGACGTCCGTCTCGAGGACCTCGAGCTCATGCGCGAGGCCGGCGTGAACATCGTCAGTCTCGCCATCTTCGCGTGGGCCACCATCGAGCCGCGCGAGGGCGAGCTCGACTGGACCTGGCTGGACACCACGATGGACCGCCTCCACGCGGCGGGCATCCAGGTCGCCCTGGCCACGGCCACCGCGGCGGTCCCTCCGTGGCTCACCCGCAAGCACCCCGAGATCCTCCCGCAGCGGGCCGACGGGACCGTCCTGGCCCAGGGCTCCCGGCAGACCTACTCGGTCCACCACCCGGTCTTCCGCGACTACGCCGTCGCCATGGCGGAGCGCGTCGCGCGCCGCTACGCGGACCACCCGGCCCTCGCGCTGTGGCACGTCGACAACGAGATCGGCTGCCACATGCCGCGCGACTTCTCGCCGGCCGCCGCGGAGGGGTTCCGCGACTGGCTGCGCGAGCGCTACGGCGACCTCGACGGACTGAACGAGGCCTGGGGGACGGCGTTCTGGTCGCAGCGGTACGGATCGTTCGACGATGTGCTCCCGCCACTGGAGACCACCGCGTTCGCGAACCCCACCCAGCGGCTCGACTTCGACCGGTTCAGCTCGGACGCGCTCCTGGACTACTACCGCGACCTGCGCGACACCCTCCGCGAGATCACACCGCAGGTGCCGACCACCACGAACCTCATGGCCGGCAGCCACCAGGAGATGGACTACTTCTCCTGGGCGGACGACCTGGACGTCGTCGCGAACGACCACTACACGATGTCGGCGGACCCGGACCGGCATCTGCTCCTCTCCCTCAGCGCCGACCTGGCCCGCGGGATCGCGGGCGGCGACCCGTGGATCCTCATGGAGCACTCCACGAGCGCCGTGAACTGGCAGGAACGCAACCGCGCCAAGCAGCCGGGGGAGATGGTGCGGAACTCCCTGGCGCACGTCGCACGCGGGTCCGACGCCGTGATGTTCTTCCAGTGGCGCGCGAGCAAGGCCGGCGCGGAGAAGTACCACAGCGCCCTCGTCCCGCACGCCGGGACGGACTCGGACCTGTGGCGCGACGTGGTCGGGCTGGGGCAGGCGGTGCGGGCGCTCGGCGAGGTCCGGGGCTCGCGCGTGGTCGCGCGGACGGCCCTCGTCCTGGACTGGCCCGCCTGGTGGGCCTGCGAGCAGGACGTCCACCCCACGCAGGTGCGGTACCCCGATCAGGTCCTGGCCTGGTACAAGGCGTTGTGGCGTCTCGGGGTGACGGTGGACATCGTGCCGCCGTCGCGTGACCTGGACGGCTATGACCTGGTCGTGGTGCCGAGCCTCTACCTCGTGTCCGACGCCGACGCCGCCCGCGTCTCCGCCGTGGCCGAACGCGGCGGACGTGTGCTCATCACCTACTTCTCCGGGATCACCGACGAGCACGACCACATCCGCCTCGGCGGCTACCCGGGCGCGTTCCGCGACCTCCTGGGTGTGCGGACCGAGGAGTTCTTCCCGCTCCAGGAGGGCGAGCAGGTGCGCGTCTCCGGCGCGTCGCTGCCCACGGGCGGCCTCGCCGCCGATCTCTGGACGGAGAAGTCGACGGTGTCCGACGGCGTCGAGGTGCTCGCCGCGTACGACGACGGCCCGCTGCCGGGCAGCCCGGCGGTCACGCGCCGGACGGTCGGGGCCGACGGCGTACGCCCGGGCACCGGGCCGTCGGCAGGCCTGGCTGGGGCGGAGGGAACGGCTGCCTCGGCGGACCTGGCCGGATTGGCGGACCTGGCCGGATCGGCGGGAACGGCCGGATCGGCGGGAACGGCTGGGTCGGCGGGAGCGGTTGGGTCGCCAGGAACGGCTGGGTCGGCGGGCACGTCCGGGTCGGGCCCGGCGTCCTCGGCCGGTTCCGCCTGGTACGTCGCCACCCGCCTGTCCGACGACGGGGTCGCCCACATCGCGCGCCGGGTCGCGGAGGAGGCGGGCGTCCTCCCGCCGGTCGCCTTCCCGGAAGGCGTCGAGGTGGTGCACCGCGTCGCCGAAGACGCGGAGTTCGTCTTCGCGATCAACCACACCGGCGCGGAGGTCACCGTCGACGCCGGCCGCCCGGAACCGTCGTCGGACACGGACACGGACACGGACACGGGCACGGACACGGGCACGGGCACGGACACGGACACGGACACGGGCACGGACACGGGCACGGACACGGGCACGGACACGGGCACGGACACGGGCACGGACACGGGCACCACCGGCAGGGAACTCCTGACCGGCGCGACGGTCCACGGCACCCTGACGATCCCGGCAGGTGGGGTCCGCGTGGTCCGACTGCCCGCCCGTTAGACCGCATCGCCCCGCAACTGCTGCTGGATGGCGGTTCAACAGGGTGCCGGAGACCTTTCCTGCTCCCTTGAATGGATTCGAAACCCTGTTGAACCGGAATCAGCAGCGAGGGTCGGTGGGTGAGTCGTCAGGGGGAGGTCGACGACTCGCGGAGCACCAGTTCCGGGGAGAACATCATCTGTTCCGGCTGCGAGGTCTCCGGGCGGAACAGGAGGTCGGCCGCGCAGGCGCCCAGCTCCACCGTCGGCTGCCGCACAGAGGTCAGCGGCGTGGCGAGCTCCGCGGCGAAGGTGACGTCGTCGTACCCGACCACCGCGACCTCCTCCGGGACCGCGACGCTCTCCCGGCGCAGCGTGCGCAGCACGCCTAGCGCGACCAGGTCGTTCACGCAGAACACGGCCGTCGGGCGCGTGGCGGCCGGCAGCTCCAGCGCCTCCCGGATCCCCGCCTCGCCCCCGTCGGGGCTCAGGCTCGGCACCGTGATCTCCACCAGCCCGGTCCCGGGGTCGAGCCCGGCGCCGGTCATCGCGGCGACGGCACCCTCCAGGCGGTCCCGGCACTGCCGGATCGAGTGCGGCCCGTTGAGGAGGGCGATCCGCTCGTGCCCCTGCGCGATCAGGTGCTCGACGGCGAGGCGCCCGCCGGCGACGTCGTCCACCGCGACCGAGGCCAGCTCCGGGACCGGCGACGGCCGGTCCAGCAGCACGGCCGCCGTGCCGCGTTGCTGCAGCTCCAGGACGTGATCGATGTCGTCGGTGGCCGGGCTGACGATGATGCCCTGCACCCCGTGCTCCTCGTAGAGCCGCAGGTAGCGACGCTCGCGGTCCAGGTCCTCGTCGGACCCGGCGACCATGAGCGTGAACGAGTCGCGCTCCAGGCGGTCCTGGATGCCGCGCGCGGCGTCGGTGAAGAACGGGTTCGAGAGGTCCAGCACCACGACGCCGACGCTTGTCAGCGTCCCCGCCCGGAGCTGCCGCGCCGAGCCGTTGCGCACGAAGCTCAGCTCGGCGATGGCGGCCTCCACGCGCTCGCGGGTCGCGGGGAGCACCCGGTCCGGCTTGTTGAGCACGTTCGAGACGGTGCCGACGGCGACGCCGGCGGCCTTGGCGACGTCGGTGATCGATGCCCGACGGCGCGTCCGCGCGCTCGCCGGACCCGCCGCGTTCGACGCGTTCGTGGAGTTGCCCATACGTCATTATGAAGCGATTCACGAGTGGGTCGCGTCGGCATCGGCGGGTCCCGGGCGCGCGGGAGCGGGCCGCGACGGCGGTCCGCCGGGCGCGCCGGCGGTGCTGGCGGCCCGCACGACGGCCGAACGGCCGGGTCGTGCACCCGCGGTGGTGGTCCGGGACGGGATAGTGTTGAACCGTTTCAGTGCCGACGGGGAGGTCGACGATGACGAATTCCGCAGCGGGTGCTCCGCGGCGAGGCCGGGTGTGCTTCACCTCGCAGGTCCGGACGGACCGGCTCGACGAGTACCGGGTGGCGCACGCCGCCGTGTGGCCGGAGATGCTCGCGGCGCTGCGCGACACCGGCTGGCGCGACTACCACCTGTACCTGCGCGACGACGGGCTGCTGGTCGGCATCCTCGAGACCGACGACTACGACGCCGCACAGGCCGGCATGGCGGCGACCGAGGTGAACGCCCGCTGGCAGGCGGAGATGAGCGGCTTCTTCGTCGACGAGGGCAGCCCGGACGAGGGCTTCGCGATCCTCGACGAGGTCTTCCATCTCGAAGGACAGCTCCGGGCCGCGGGCCTGCCGGTGGCGCCCGGGAGCTGACGGCGCGGCCGGTCCTGCTGAGCGGTCGGCGTGGTATCGGTGACCGCTTCCCTCTTGACGCCTCTCTCCCGGGTCCAATAGCGTCCTCACAAGCGCAAGAAATTGACAGGCAACGAGAAAGAAGCAGCGAAGTTGCTGCAACTCTCCAATTTGCCCCGAGGCGGCCTGCCCCATGGGTCGCCTCGGTGGTGTCGACCCGATCCACCCAGGACGCCGACGCACCTCAGCACCGCCGCGCCGTCGTCGGGCAACGCCGCCCGCGGGTGGAGGAGCCCCGCCTCGGCGGGAGAACGAGGACGTCCCATGAGAATCCCCTGGAAGCACACGGTCGTGGCGGGAGCCGCGGTGGCGCTCGTCGCGCCGATCGGCCTGAGTGCCGTCGCGCACGCCGCGGACGCCGCGAACCTCGCGCTCGGCAAGCCGATCGCGGCGTCGTCAACGACGCAGACGTACGCCGCGGGCAACGCGAACGACGGGAACGCGAGCACCTACTGGGAGGGCGCGGGTGGGCAGTACCCGTCGCACCTCACCGTCGACCTCGGCGAGGAGGCCGCCGTGGAGCGCGTCGTCGTCACGCTGCCGCCGCCCGCCGCCTGGTCGCCGCGCACGCAGACGTTCAGCGTGCTCGGCCGGTCCGACGGCGAGTCGTCGTTCCGGACGCTCGAGGCGGCGGCGCCCTACGGCTTCGACCCCGCGACCGGCAACCAGGTCGAGATCCCGCTCGACGCGGAGACCGACCAGATCCGCCTCGCATTCAACGCCAACACCGGCGCGGGCAACGGCCAGGTCGCCGAGCTGCAGGTGTGGGGCACGCCGACCGGCGACCCCACCGACCCGCCGGACCCGACCGACCCGCCCACCGACCCGACCGGCACGAACTACGCGCAGGACCGCCCGGTGCAGGCGTCGTCGGCCGAGTGGACCTACGTCGCCGCGAACGCCGTGGACGGTGACACCGGGACCTACTGGGAGGGCGCGGGCGGGCAGTACCCGTCCACGCTCGACGTCTCCCTGGCCGCGTCCACGCAGCTCAGCAGCGTGCGCGTGCGCCTCGACCCCGATGCGGCCTGGGGCGCGCGGACGCAGACGTTCTCCGTGTGGGGGCGTTCCGGCACCGGCTCCTGGCAGGAGCTCGCGCCGCCCGCCGAGCACGCGTTCGCCCCCGCGAGCGGCAACGTCGTCGACGTCCCGGTGGCCGGGACCGTCACCGACGTGCGCCTGCGCTTCACGGGAAACACGGGCGCGGGCAACGGTCAGGTCGCCGAGCTCGAGGTCTACGGCGACCCCGAGCCCAACCCCGATCTCACGGTCACCGCGGTGACCACCTCCCCGGAGTCGCCCACGGCGGCCACGCCCGTGACGCTCACGGCGACGGTGGAGAACATCGGTGACCGCGCGTCGGCGGGGACCACGCTCGACGCGGCGGTCGGCGGCAGCACCGCCGGATCTGCGGACGTCGGGGCGCTGGAGCCCGGCGCGAGCACGCAGGTCGAGGTCGCGACCGGCACACATCGTGCCGGTGAGCACACGGTCGGCGCCGCCGTCGACCCGGAGGGCGAGGTGACCGAGCAGGACGAGACCAACAACGCGTTCACCTCCCCGGTGAAGCTCGTGGTCGGCGAGGCGCCCGGGCCTGACCTCGAGGTGGTCTCGGTGTCCTCGGACCCGTCGTCCCCCGCCGTCGGCGACGAGGTCACCTTCACGGTCACGGTGCGCAACCGCGGTGACGAGCCGGTCGCCGCCGGGACCGTGACGCGCGTCGTCGCGGGCAGCAGCACGCTCGACGGGACGACGCCGGCGATCGGCGCCGGCGAGACCGTCACCGTCACGCCGGCCGGCTCGTGGACCGCTGCCGACGGCGGCGTCACCGTGACCGCCACCGCCGACGCGACCGACGTCGTCGACGAGACGGACGAGGGCAACAACACCGGCACGCACACGCTGACCGTCGGGCGCGGTGCCGCCGTGCCCTACACGACCTACGAGGCCGAGGACGGCGACTTCACGGGCGAGCTGCTGCAGACCGACCCGCTGCGCACGTTCGGGCACACCAACTTCGCCACCGAGTCCTCGGGCCGCGAGTCCGTGCGCCTCACCGGGACCGGCGAGTACGTGGAGCTCACGTCCACCGGCCCGACGAACTCGATCGTCGTGCGCAACTCGATCCCCGACGCCGCCGGCGGGGGCGGCCAGGAGAAGACCCTCAGCCTCTACGCCGACGGCGAGTTCGTGCAGAAGCTGACCCTCTCCTCGCGCCACTCGTGGCTGTACGGGACGACGGACCAGCCCGAAGGGCTGACGAACACCCCGGGCGGGGACGCGCGCCGGCTCTTCGACGAGTCGCACGCGCTCCTCGGCCAGGACTTCCCGGCGGGCACGACGTTCCGGCTGCAGCGCGACGCCGGCGACGACGCGCAGTTCTACGTCATCGACCTGGTCGAGCTCGAACAGGTCGCGGACCCGCTGCCGAAGCCGGCGCAGTGCACGTCCATCACGGAGTACGGCGCGACGCCTGACGACGACACCGACGACACCGAGGCCCTCCAGCAGGCGGTCACCGACGACCAGAACGGCGACATCGACTGCGTGTGGATCCCGGCCGGCCAGTGGCGTCAGGAGCAGAAGATCCTCACCGACGACCCGGAGGACCGCGGCCAGCACAACCAGGTGGGCATCCGCGACGTCACGGTCCGGGGTGCCGGGATGTGGCACTCGCAGCTCTTCACGCTGACCGAGCCGCAGGACGCCGGTGGCATCAACCACCCGCACGAGGGCAACTTCGGGTTCGACATCGACGGCGGAACGCAGATCTCCGACATCGCCATCTTCGGCTCGGGCCGCATCCGCGGTGGCGACGGCAACGACGAGGGCGGCGTCGGGTTCAACGGGCGGTTCGGCGAAGGCACCAAGATCTCGAACGTGTGGATCGAGCACGCCAACGTCGGCGCCTGGGTGGGGCGCGACTACAGCAACATCCCCGAGCTGTGGGGGCCTGCCGACGGCCTGGAGTTCTCCGGGATGCGCATCCGCAACACCTACGCGGACGGCATCAACTTCTCCAACGGCACCCGCAACTCCTCGGTGGTGGGCTCGACGTTCCGCAACACCGGCGACGACGCCCTCGCGGTGTGGGCCAACCCGTACGTGAAGGACACGTCGGTCGACATCGCGCACGACAACACGTTCCGCAACAACACCGTCCAGCTCCCGTGGCGGGCCAACGGCATCGCGATCTACGGCGGCTACGACAACAGCATCGAGAACAACCTGGTCTACGACACCATGAACTACCCCGGCATCATGCTGGCGACCGACCACAGCCCCCTGCCCTTCTCGGGGACCACGCTCATCGCCAACAACGGGCTGCACCGCACCGGCGGGGCGTTCTGGAACGAGGACCAGGAGTTCGGGGCGATCACCCTGTTCCCGCAGACCCACGACATCGTCGGCGTGACCATCCGGGACACGGACGTCGTGGACTCCACCTACGACGGCATCCAGTTCAAGAACGGCGGCGGGAACATGCCCGACGTGCGGCTCACGAACCTGCGGATCGACGGGTCCAACAACGGGTCCGGCATCCTCGCGATGGGCGGCGCCCGGGGCAACGCCATCCTGTCGGACGTGACGGTCACGAACTCGGGTGAGGGCGACATCGAGAAGGAGCCGGGCTCGACGTTCGTCTTCAGCGGCGAGTAGCTCGGGATCGCCTCCATGCGGTCGGGGGTCTCCGTGGGGTCCGGTGCACGCCGGACCCCACGGAGACCCCCGGCCCCAGACGTTCCTGGACCGGGGCCGGCGCCGTCGTCCGTCGGGCGGCGGCGCCGGCCCCGTGGCGGGCCCGGTCGCCTTGACCCTGCCCCGGGCGGAGGTTAGTCTCTCCTTGAATCGTTTCAACAGTGTCTTCGGACACCACGCACTGCGCGCAACGCTGCGCCGGAAGGGAGCCGTGCCGATGACGCCCGAACACGCCCAGGCGGCACTCCGTGACCAGACCATCGAGCTCCCGTCGTGGGCCTTCGGGAACTCGGGGACCCGGTTCAAGGTCTTCGGCCAGCCAGGCGTCCCGCGCGACCCCTACGAGAAGCTCGCCGACGCCGCGCAGGTGCACCAGTACACCGGCGTCGCGCCGCGCGTCAGCCTGCACGTCCCGTGGGACCTGGTCGACGACTTCTCCGACCTGTCGCGTCACGCCGCCGGCCTCGGCGTCACCATCGGGATGATCAACTCGAACGTCTTCCAGGACGACGACTACATGCTCGGGTCGCTCTGCCACCCCGACGCCGCTGTCCGGCGCAAGGCGGTCGACCATCACCGGCAGTGCGTCGACGTCATGCGCGCGACCGGGTCCAAGGACCTCAAGGTCTGGCTCGCCGACGGCCTCAACTACCCCGGTCAGGACTCGATCCGCGCCCGCCAGGACCGGCTGGCCGAGTCTCTCGCCGAGGTCTACGCGGCGCTCGACGAGGACCAGCACCTGGTGCTCGAGTACAAGTTCTTCGAGCCGGCCTTCTACACCACCGACGTCCCCGACTGGGGCACGTCGCTGCTGCACTGCATGGCACTGGGCGACCGCGCGAACGTCGTGCTCGACACCGGCCACCACGCCCCCGGCACCAACATTGAGTTCATCGTCGCCCAGCTCCTGCGCCAGGGCCGTCTCGGCGCCTTCGACTTCAACAGCCGCTTCTACGCCGACGACGACCTGATGGTCGGCGCCGCGGACCCGTTCCAGCTCTTCCGGATCATGCACGAGATCGTCCAGGCGGGCGCGCTCGCCCCGGACTCCGGCGTCAACTTCATGCTCGACCAGTGCCACAACATCGAGCCGAAGATCCCCGGCCAGATCCGGTCCGTGATGAACGTGCAGGAGGCCACGGCCAAGGCGCTGCTGGTCGACGCCGAGGCGCTGAGCGCCGCCCAGCGGGCCGGCGACGTGCTCGGCGCGCACGGTGTCCTCATGGACGCCTACAACACGGACACCCGCCCGCTCCTCGCGGAGCTCCGCGAGGCCCAGGGCCTGGCCCCGGACCCCATGACCGCCTACGCCGCGTCCGGCTACGCCGACAAGATCGCCTCCGAGCGCGTAGGCGGTGCCCAGGCGGGCTGGGGCGCGTGAACGCAGCCGGCCACGCCCACACACTACGAGGGAGCAGCAGCCCGATGACCATCCAGACCAGCCCGGCCGTCGACGCGCTCGTCGCGCGGTCGAACCGCCTGGGCTCCGACCCGCGGGTCACCAACTTCGCCGGCGGCAACACGTCCGCCAAGGGCACCGCCACCGACCCCGTGACCGGCGACGACGTCGAGCTCCTCTGGGTCAAGGGCTCCGGCGGCGACCTCGGCACGCTGCGGGCCCAGGGCCTCGCGGTCCTCCGCCTCGACCGCATGCGGGCCATGGTCGACACCTATCCGGGCGTCGACCGCGAGGACGAGATGGTCGCCGCCTTCGACTACTGCCTGCACGGCAAGGGCGGCGCCGCGCCGTCCATCGACACGGCCATGCACGGCCTGGTCGACGCCGCGCACGTCGACCACCTGCACCCGGACGCCGGGATCGCCGTAGCCGCCGCGGCCGACGGCGAGCTGCTCACCGCCGAGATCTTCGGCGGCGACGTCGTCTGGGTCCCGTGGCGCCGTCCAGGCTTCCAGCTCGGCCTCGACATCGCGGAGATCAAGGCGAAGAACCCGCAGGCGATCGGCTGCGTCCTCGGCGGCCACGGCATCACGGCCTGGGGCGACACCTCCGAGGAGTGTGAGCGGCGCTCGCTCGCCATCATCCGGCGGGCCGAGGAGTTCATCGCGGCCCGCACCGCTGAGCGGGGTGATCACCCGTTCGGCGCCGTGCGCCCCGGCTTCGAGGCGCTCCCCGACGACGACGCCGCGACGGACGATGCCGCGACGGACGGCACCGTGACGGCCGGAACCACGGAGCAGTCCGGATCCGACCCCGACCACGCGCCGGCGGGCGACGCCCCGCCCCGCCGTCTCGGCCGTCGCGCCAAGGCGGCGGCCCTCGCTCCGGTGATCCGCGGGCTGGCCTCGACGGATGCGCCGCAGGTGGGACACTTCACCGACTCCGCCGTCGTGCTCGACTTCCTGTCCCGCGAGAAGCTGGCCGCGCTCGCCGACCTCGGGACCTCCTGCCCCGACCACTTCCTGCGTACCAAGGTGAAGCCGCTGGTCGTGGACCTGCCGTCGGACGCACCCGTGGACGACGTCGTCGCCCGGCTGCACGAGCTGCACGCGCTGTACCGGGAGGACTACGCGGGCTACTACGAGCGCGGTGCGGCCGCCGCCCGGGAGCGCGGCGAGGAGCCGCCCGCCATGCGCGGGGCGGACCCGCTCGTCGTGCTGGTGCCGGGCGTGGGCATGTTCTCGTTCGGGCGGAACAAGCAGACCGCCCGGGTGGCGGGCGAGTTCTACGTGAACGCGATCAACGTGATGCGCGGGTCGGAGGCGATCTCCACCTACGCGCCCATCGACGAGTCGGAGAAGTTCCGGATCGAGTACTGGGCACTGGAGGAGGCCAAGCTCCAGCGCATGCCGAAGCCGAGGGCACTGGCCACGCGGGTCGCGCTGGTCACGGGCGGGGCGTCGGGCATCGGCCTGGCGACCGCGCGGCGGCTCGCGGCCGAGGGGGCGTGCGTGGTGATCGCGGACCTGGACGCCGGGAAGGCGCGGGCCGCGGCCGACGAGCTCGGCGGGTCCGACGTCGCCGTCGGCGTCGCCGCGAACGTGACCTCCGCCGTCGAGGTGGCCGCCGCCGTGGACGCGGCCGCGCTGGCGTTCGGCGGCGTGGACCTCGTGGTGAACAACGCCGGCCTGTCGATCAGCAAGCCGCTGCTCGAAACCACCGAGCAGGACTGGGACCTGCAGCACGACGTCATGGCACGCGGCTCGTTCCTGGTCGCACGCGAGGCGGCCCGGGTGATGATCGCCCAGGGCATGGGCGGCGACGTCGTCTACATCGCGTCGAAGAACTCGCTGTTCGCGGGCCCGAACAACGTGGCGTACTCCGCGGCCAAGGCCGACCAGGCACACCAGGTGCGCCTGCTCGCCGCCGAGCTCGGCGGGCACGGCATCCGCGTCAACGGGATCAACCCCGACGGGGTGGTGCGCGGTTCCGGGATCTTCGCCGGGGGCTGGGGGGCCAAGCGCGCGGCGGTCTACGGCGTGCCCGAGGAGGAGCTGGGCCAGTTCTACGCGCAGCGCACCCTGCTCAAGCGCGAGGTCCTGCCGGACCACGTGGCCGCGGCGGTGTTCGCGCTGGTCGGGCCGGACCTGTCGCTCACCACGGGCCTGCACGTCCCCGTCGACTCGGGCGTGGCCGCGGCGTTCCTCCGATGACCGCGGCGTTCGTCGCCGTCGACCTGGGCGCGACCTCGGGCCGCGTCATGCTGGGCATCCTGCACCCTCTGTCCGCTCGGCGCGCGGAGTCGGCGACGTCCGGGCGCGGGCCGTCCGCCGACACGGCACGCTCCGTGGACGGCGCGGGTGCCGTGGGCGGGGTGCGCGGCACGGACGGTGCAGGCGTGGACGGCGCGGGTGGCACGGACGGGGCGAGTGGCGTGGGCCGCGCGGGCGCCGCGGCGCGGGTCGAGCTCGTCGAGTGCGGCCGGTTCCCGAACGGGCCCGTCGCAGGCGACGGCGGGTTGCGGTGGGACATCGAGGCGTTGTGGGGAGGCATCCTGGCCGGGCTGCGCGAGGCCGGGGCCGCCGCCGCCCGGCGCGGGCTCGAGGTGCGGGGGATCGGCATCGACTCGTGGGCCGTCGACCACGGCTTCCTGGACGACGACGGTGCTCTGCTCGGCCGGCCCTGGTGCTACCGGGACCCCCGGACCGACGCCGCGCGCGAGCGCGTCTACGCGCGGATGCCCTTCGCCGAGCACTACGCGGTCAACGGGCTGCAGGACCTCCCGTTCACGTCGGTGTTCCAGCTCGTCGCGAGCGCGGCCGGCGACGCGGGCCGTGGTGTCACCGGTGCGGCACGAGCAGGCGTCGGCGTCGCGGAGGAGTCCGGGTGGACCCGCGTGGCGTGGGTGCTGCTCATCCCTGACCTCATCACGTGGCGGCTCACGGGCCGACGTGTGGCCGAGGTGACGAACGCGTCCACCACCGGCCTGCTCGACGCGCGTACCCGGACCTGGTCCGACGCTCACGTCGCGGCGCTCACCAAGGAGTTCCCGGAGCTCGGCGACCTACGGGCACGCCTTCCGGAGCCGGTGGAACCGGGGACCGTCGTCGGGCGGCTGCTCCCCGACATCGGGGAGGCGACCGGCCTGGCAGGCGTGCCGGTGTTCGCCGTCGGCTCGCACGACACGGCCTCGGCGGTCGCGGCGGTGCCGCTCCCGGCAGCCAGGGGAGGTGCGCGGGCCGAGGCCGCCGCCTACATCTCTTCGGGCACGTGGTCGCTGGTCGGTCTGGAGCTCGGGGCACCGGTGCTCAGCGACGCGAGCCGCGAGGCGAACTTCACCAACGAGCTCGGGGTCGACGGCACCGTGCGCTACCTGCGCAACGTGATGGGGCTGTGGATCCTCAACGAGTGCGTGCGGGAGTGGTCGGAGGCCGACGGCGAACCGCTCGACCTGCCGGCGCTCCTGCGGGCCGCGGCCCGCGAGCCGGGCGGCCGCTGCCTCATCGAGGTCGACGGCGAGGACTTCCTCGCGCCGGGCGGAATGGCCGGCCGGGTGCGGGCCGCCATCGACCGGAGGCTGTCCGGCGACGTGCCGGGCGGCGTGCCGGGCGACGGCGCCGACGCAGGGCCGAGCCGTGGACCCGAGGACGGGTCGAGCGGCGCGCCGAGCGCGTCGGTCGGATCGGGTGCCGGGCGGGAGCCGGTCCCGGACACCCGGTCCGCGACGGTCCGGGTGGTGCTCGACAGCCTCGCGGCCACCTACGCCCGGGTGGTCCGGCGGGCCGGCGAGCTGGCGGGAGTCCGGGTCACGGCGATCCACGTCGTCGGCGGCGGGTCGCAGAACGACCTGCTGAACCGCCTCACGACCGAGGCGACGGGTCTGCCGGTGCACGCGGGCCCGGTCGAGGCGACCGCGCTCGGGAACCTCCTGGTCCAGGCCCGTGCGGCGGGGGCCCTGACGGCCCCGGACGGCGGCCCGGCGTCGCGCGCGGACCTGCGAGCGACGGTCCGCGCGAGCACGCACCTGCGCACCTACGAGCCGTCGATACCCTGACCGCCGTCGGCCGTCGGCTGCTGGTGCTCGTGGCCACTGACGTCCGTCGGACGTCGAGACTCGCCGAGCGCCCATGGCCGCCGCACGTCGGCACCCGGCGGGTGCCGACGGGTGCCGGGGCGTCAGTCGCGTGCGGGGTCGGGGCTCATGGGTGGTCGGTGATCCAGCCTGCGACCGCCTGGGCCGTCTCCGGGTCCTTGCCGCGCAGGTCGTGCGCTCCGGGGAGCATCACCCGTGTGACGTCCCCGGGGATCGCGGCGGCGTGCGCGGCCAGCTCGTCCGGCGTGCCGAACGGGTCCTTGTCGCCGGAGACGAAGAGCACGGGAACACCCAGGTCGCCGAAGTGGTCCACCCGCAGGCGGTCCGGCTTGCCCGGCGGGTGGAGCGGGTAGCTCAGCAGCACGAGCCCCGCCGCCGGGAGGCCTTCGGCGACCGCCATCGAGCACATGCGCCCGCCGTAGGAGCGGCCGCCCAGGAGCAGCCGGTCCGTCGTCGTGCCGAGCTCCTGCGCGAACGACTCCGCCTCCTGGACCAGGTGTGCCACGGCGACAGGTGGCCGGTCCGGCATCCGCTTGCCGGCGATCCGGTACGGGAAGTCGACGCGCCGCACGGGGACGGGCGGGTCGAGCGCGGCCAGCGCCTCCTCTACCGCGACCAGCGTGTGGTGCTCGCGCGCGGCCCCGGCCCCGGGTGTCAGCAGCAGTCCGGAGATCTTCACCGCACCATCCTGGCCTACGCCCGCGTGGGGTGCGTCACATCGCGCGGCGCATCATCAGCAGGGCACCGCCGGCCGCCGCGCCGAAGCCGCTGAGCAGCACCCACAGCCACGTGAGCTGGGCGGCCTGCGGGATGCCGGAGCTGTCGTCGGCGGCCGGGGACGGGTTTCCGAACGACTTGACGATCGAGTTCGCCGGGTCGCTCCTGTTCGAGGACAGCCGGGGGCTCGGCTGGACCGACGGGCTCGCGCTGGGGCTCGGGCTCGGGCTCGGCGACGGTGTGCTGGGCTCCGGTGTCGGCTCCGCCGCGGACGGCGTCGGCTTCGGCGCCGACTCGGCCTCCGACGACTTGCCTGCGGCCGACCCCGAGCTCTTCTCGTCAGTGGGCTCCTGCGTCGGCTCGGGCGCGGCGTCCTCGGCCGGCTCGTCCTCCGACTCGGTCTCGGCGCCTCCGTCGGGAGCCGGTTCCCAGCAGACCGGTCCGTCCATCCACTCGCCCCACTCGCTGTTGTCGAGGCGGAGCCAGCTGATGCAGTAGCCGTCGGGGTAA
Organism: Myceligenerans cantabricum; assembly: GCF_054777735.1. Taxonomy (NCBI): domain Bacteria; kingdom Bacillati; phylum Actinomycetota; class Actinomycetes; order Micrococcales; family Promicromonosporaceae; genus Myceligenerans; species Myceligenerans cantabricum. The sequence goes on along the minus strand of NZ_BAAHAJ010000005.1, from coordinate 288,752 downwards.
CGGCCGGCCGCCTCGCCGAACGCGGCCCAGCCGGAGCTTCGCTCTCCGCCGCTCAGACGGTGGCCTGCATAGGCCCCGTGGTTACCGTCGATCGGCCGGAAGACGTATTCAAGGCGCGCGTCGTGGGAAACACGTCTCCCGTCGAATGCGACACCGTCGGCCTCGACGCGCAGCCAGGTGCCGGACCGGCCTTCGTACGCCACGGCCGCACCGGTCCCGACCATGCCGAGGAGGCCCGCCACCGCCACGGCGAGCCCGAGGGATCTGGTCGCACCGAGTCGAATCACAATCCGTGATCCTACGGGGTATCGGGTACTGGTGGAATGAGGGATTTCAAGAGGATTTCGTAACCCCGGGCCGCATATCAGGCGGGGGTGAAGAAAATCTTGAACCCGCCCGACGGTGATTCTTCTCGGGCTTTCAGGGAAAGCCTGGTCAGACGCTCGCCCCAGACCGTGTTCAGCTCCCCGTCGTCGATCTCCCGGACGTCGAGCGCGGCCTCGACGGACTGCGGGTCCCAGGAGATCCGCAGCGCGCGGACCTCGGCGTCGGGCCGGCCGGCGGAGTGCCGCACGGTCGCCCGGCCGTCGCCGGCGTCGAGCTCGACGTCCCCGGCCAGGAGCCAGTGCCAGGCGGTGGGGCCGACGGCGTCCGTGGTGACGTCCTGCTCGGCGGCGGAGGGCTCCCCGGGCAGGGGGTCCTCCACGAACCACTCGTCGTCGACCGTGACCGACTCCGCGTCGCGGTCCAGCGTGACCTCGCGCCACCACGTCGAGAGCCCGGGGACGGGGTACGCCGCCGCGAGGTCGACCCGGACGCCCCACGCGCCGGCGAGCGACATGTCCCGCGCCGTGAACTCCGCGCCCGGGGACTGCTCGAGGCCCCGGATCAGCGGCACGTTGTGCCAGGCCGAGCGCATCGGCCACTGCTCGTACCGGGTGTCGCCGAACGTGCCGGCGCGGTAGGTCGGCTTGCCGGCGTCGACCACCACGGGCACGCCGTCGAGCGCGACGAGCACCTCGCCGACGTCGTTGTGGTTGTGGTTCTCCGCGTTGTGCCCGCCCTTGACGAACACGGCGAGCCCCTCGGCCGAGCCCGGACGCGACCGGGCCAGCGCCACCTGCGTCTCCGGCAGCCAGACCTCGCCCACCAGCGGGGGAGAGGTGTCGGGCGGAAGCGCCGTCCACTCGTCGTCGGCCAGCATCAGGACCGCCCGGGAGAGCGTGACGCGCTCGTCCCACAGGATCTGCGGCAGCCCACGGTACGAGGCGGCGTGGCGGGCAGCGTCGTCGTCCCCGACGCGCCGCGCCCACGAGTGCAGCACGTTCCACGGCCAGGTCCAGATCGGCCGTGCCGGGCTGTCCGCCACGCCGACGTACCAGTCCCCGCCCAGATGCATCCGGTGCGGGTAGCCGACCACCTGCCGGGTCGTCTCGGCGCGCCGCTCGGGGGCGGCGGCGCCGTCGGGCGCGTGGCCCTGCTCCCGGGCCCAGCCGAGCAGGTCCTCCGCCTCCAGCGCGCGGGCCGCGCCCTGCCACCAGTAGTGGTAGCCCTCGTCGACACCCCCGTCGAGCGGGAGGGAGTCCCAGTAGCGGCCGACGCCCTCGGCGACGAGCCCGGCGACATGGCGCCGCCGGGCGGCGTCGTCCTCCAGTGCGAGGGCGGCCGTCAGCACGTTGCCCTGGATCCATACCGTCCAGTTCATCGGCGGGCGTTCGATGCCGAGCCACCACCAGTCGCGGCGGTCGGTGAACGGCCGCAGGACCCGCTGCCGGACCTCGTGCCGGATCCGCGCGCGGACCCCGGGGGCACGGCCGTCGATCGCCGGCCCGAGGAGGTGGTCCACCCAGGCGAGCTGCGCGGCGACCTCGCCCGCGCCGAGATCGAGGCAGGGGTCCGCGACGTCCGGGACGACATAGCCGTTGCGGCTGTTCGTGTGGTCGTGGGCCGCCCAGCACCAGGTGGACTGCTCGCAGAGGAGGATCGCTCCGTCGACCACCTCGTCGAGGAAGCGGTCCTCGCCGGTGTGCAGCGCAGCGACCGCGGCATAGGTCAGGCGCTGCTGCCGGGCGATGACGCCGCCCTCGTACTCCTTGCGGTCGCCGTCGCGCCAGAACCTGGCGAACTGCGAGGCGCGGGCCTCCGGCCAGGGTGTACCGAGGGCGGCACCCGCCCGGTCCAGCGCCGGGCCGAGGGCGGACGCCATCCGCTCGGAGGTCCAGAACTCGCGGACGGTCACGTCGGGTGCGGGAAGACGGCTCATCGGGAGGTTCTCTCCATTCGTCGGGTCGAGGGGACACGTGCGGGGCGGCGTCGTGACCTCTCACACTAGAGCGCGCGGCGAGCGCGGCCGCTGCCGGAGCCGCGGGCGGTCTTCGGGACGCAGCCGCCGAGCACGGCCGCCGCCGTGCCGTGGGGCGCGGCGGCCGTCGTGCTCGTCGCCGTCCGGTCAGAGGTGCGGGGCCACGTGCTGCTCGTACCTGGCCAGGACGGTCGTCGCCGTCCGCGACGGTGCGGCCGCCCAGATCTCCTCGTTGAAGATCTCGGTCTCCACGTAGCCGGTGTAGCCGGCGTCGCGCACCCACCGAGAGACCGACGTGAAGTCGATGTACCCGTCGCCCACGTGCCCGCGGGAGTTCAGCGGTTCGGCCGCCAACGGCAGGATCCAGTCGCACACCTGGTAGGACGCGATCCGCCGCGCCCGTCCCGCGCGCTCGACCTGCTCGCGCAGCGCCGGGTCCCACCACACGTGGTACGTGTCGACGACGACGCCGACCTCCTCCGGTGCGAACGGCTCCGCGAGATCCAGCGCCTGTCCGAGCGTGGAGATCACGGCCCGGTCGGCCGCGAAGATCGGGTGCAGCGGTTCCAGCACGATCCGCACCCCGTGCTCCCGGGCGATCGGCGCGAGGTCCGCGAGCCGGTCGGCGACCCGCGCCCGGGTGGCGACCAGGTCCCGGTCCTCCGGCCCGGCGTCCGGGCGTGGGCCCGCCCCGGGGTCCGACATCGCGGGAAGCCCGCCGACCACGAAGATCAGCTCCGGTGCCCCGATCGTCGCGGCCTCCTCGAAGGCCCGCCTGTTCTCGTCGAGCGCGGCGGCGATCCCGGCGTCGTCCCGTGCGGTGAGGAAGCCGCCGCGGCACAGGGACGACGCCACGAGGCCGGCGTCCGCGATGATCTTCGCCGCCTCGGCGGCGCCCACCTCCTGCACCCGGTCCCGCCACGGCCCGACGGCGCCGAAGCCCGCGCCGGCCGCAGCCTCGCAGGCTTCGGCGAGCGTGGCGTGCTTGACCGTCGCGGTGTTCAGCGAGGCCCGCCGCGGGCCGGTCGGGAAGATCGGCGACGACGGCGTGCCGGACGTCTCCGTTCCCGTGTCGTCACCGGGCGTGCGGCCCGTCGTGTCGTCGCTCATGCGTTCACCCCGTTCACCGTGAGGAACGCGGTCATCCGCCGCGCCGCGAGCTCCGGTTCGAGCAGCATGCCGCAGGCGTCCGCGAGGCGGAACAGCTCCACGAGGTGCGCCACCGACCGGCCCGAGTGCAGCCCACCCACCAGCGAGAACGCCGGCTGGAAACCGTTCAGCCAGGACAGGAATGCGATCCCGGTCTTGTAGTAGTAGGTGGGCGCCTCGAAGATCTTGCGGCCGAGCCCTTCGGTCGCGGCGAGGATCTCGTGCCCGCGCTTCGCCGCGCCGGGCTCGCCCGCGGACGCGGCGTCGAACGCCTGGAGCGCCGTGGAGGCCGCCGGGTAGATCGCCGCGAAGATGCCGAGCAGGGCGTCGGAGTGGCCTGCGTCGTCGCCCACGACGAGCTCGGGGTAGTTGAAGTCGTCGCCCGTGTACAGGCGCGGGCGTGCGGGACGGTCGCGCGCTCCGTCGTCGGGCCCGTCGGCGACGCCGTACCCGGCCGGCATCGTCACCGGCTCCAGCGCGGCGAGCGAGCGCCGCAGCCCGACCTCGTGCCCGGCGTCGAGCAACGACACCTTCACGCCGTCGATCCTCGACCGGTGCGCCGCGATGACGTCCAGGAAGACGTTCGTGGCGTCGGTGACCGACGTCGAACCCCAGTAGCCCTCCAGGGCGGGGTCGAACATGGTGCCCAGCCAGTGCAGCACGACGGGCCGGTCCGCCTCGGCGAGCACGTCGTCGTACACCGACGCATAGTCCTCCGGACCGCGCGCCACACGGGCCAGCGCCCGCGACGCCATGACGATGACCTGCGCGTCCGCGTCCTGGACGACGTGCACCTGCTCCCGGTAGGCGTCCGTGACGGTCCGGAGGCCGGCAGCGCCCGGCTCGAGCCCGGCGACGGTCTCGGGCGCGAGCTGGTCGGTCCCGGCCCCGCACGCGACGCGCGCGGCGTGCCCGGCGACCGACGTCGAGCGGAACGTCGCGGCCTCCGCCGCGGATCGCCGGACCAGCTCCTGGGTCGCGGCCCAGTCCAGGCCCATGCCGCGCTGCGCGGTGTCCATGGCGTCGGCCACGCCCAGGCCGTACGACCAGATGCGATGGCGGTAGGCCAGCGTGCTGTCCCAGTCCACCGACGCCGGCTCGCCCGGTACGTTCCGGGCGCCGGCGTACGGCACGACGTGCGCGGCGGCGAAGGCGACGCGGCTGGTCAGCGGCTTGTCGGGGACGGTCCAGGGGCCGGGGGCCCCGAGGTCGAACGCCTCGGTGCCCGACGGCGCCCCGGCGTCGTCGAAGACGGGGAGCGTGATCTTCGTGGTACTCACAGAAGTCCTTTCCACAGTTCGTGGCCAGAGGCAGGGTCGTGTCGCCGACGAGGTCGGTCGGAGGGGTGGCCGCCCGGCGTCCGGCCGACCACCCTCGCCCGGCCGGCCACGTGGTGGCCGTGCCGTCCTACAGCGTGATCTCCGGGATCTCGATGCGGCGGCCCTCGGCCGACGACCGCAGACCGAGCTCCGCGAGCTGCACCCCACGTGCGGCCGACAGGAGGTCGAAGCGGTGGGGGCGGCCGGCGACCGCGTCGCGCAGGAACTCCTCCCACTGCGCCTTGAAACCGTTCTCGAGGTTGTCGTTGGCCGGAACCTCCAGCCACTGGTCGCGGAACGACTCCGTGACCGGCAGGTCCGGGTTCCAGACCGGCTTGGGGGTGTGGGCGCGCTGCTGCGCGACGCACTTGTTCAGGCCCGCGACGGCGGAGCCGTGCGTGCCGTCGATCTGGAACTCGACGAGCTCGTCGCGGTAGACGCGCACGGCCCAGGAAGAGTTGATCTGGGCGATCACGTCGTCGCCGGCCGGGGTCTCCAGCTCGAAGATGCCGTAAGCGGCGTCGTCGGCGGTGGCCTCGTACTCCTTGCCCTGCTCGTCCCAGCGGGTGGGGATGTGCGTGGCGGTCCGGGAGGTGACGGACCGGACCTGCCCGACGATGCCCTCCATGACGTAGTTCCAGTGGCAGTACATGTCGGTGGTCATGGAGCCGCCGTCGGCCAGGCGGTAGTTCCACGACGGGCGCTGGGCCGCCTGGACGTCGCCCTCGAAGACCCAGTAGCCGAACTCGCCGCGCATCGACAGGATGCGCCCGAAGAAGCCCTCCTCGACGAGGCGGCGCAGCTTCACGAGGCCGGGCAGGTAGAGCTTGTCGTGCACGACGCCGACCGTCACGCCCGTCTCCTCCTTCAGCCGGGCCAGCTCGATCGCCTCGTCGAGGGTCTCGGCGGTCGGCTTCTCGGTGAAGACGTGCTTGCCCTGCTTCATCGCCTTGCTCAGCGTGGCGGGGCGGAGGTTGGTCATGGCGGCGTCGAAGACGATGTCGGCGTCGGCGACGGCGCCGTCGAGGTCGGTGGTCCAGTGCTCGACGTCGTGCTGCTTGGCGAGCTCCGCCAGCTTGTCGGCGTTGCGGCCCACGAGGATCGGCTCGACCTGGACACGCGAGCCGTCGGCGAGGGTGACGCCACCCTGCTCGCGGATCGGCAGGACCGAGCGCAGGAAGTGCTGCCGGTACCCCATGCGGCCGGTCACGCCGTTCATGGCGATGTGCAGGGTGCGTGTCATGCGAGGACTCCTTCGTCGTGTTGCCGGGCGTGACCCGGCCGCTTGCGGAATGCGCTTTCCCGAGCGTACCGCAAACCCTCCGCTCGGGGAGGAGGTCGGCTGGGTGAGGTGGGGTCAGCGCCGGGGGGTCGAGGCGCGGAGGATGACCTCGCCGTGGACCGTGACCGAGCCGGGTGCGGTGGCCTCCATGCCCTCGCTCCCCTCGACGTCGGCGTCGAGCTCCGGTTCCAGGCCGGTCGGCTCCCCGAGCGCCAGGCGGGTCGCCGCCTCACCGATCCGCTCCAGGGCGATGTGCACCGTGGTCAGCGCCGGGGTCACGTCCCGCAGGGTGGGGATGTCGTCGAAGCCGGCCACCGCGACGTCGTCGGGCACGCGCAGGCCGGCGTCACGTACCGCGGCCATCGCGCCCACCGCCATCACGTCGTTGACGGCGAAGACGAGATCGGGAAGAGCCGAGCCCGAGCGGTCGGCCGTCCTCCCCGAGCCGTCGCTCGCCTCGCCGGCGCGGTCCGTCGTTCCGCCGGTCGTCGCGGACCGGGCGATCAGCTCCGTCATCGCGGCGTAGCCGCCGTCCCTGGTGAACGCGCCGGGGACGACGTCGTCGTCGCGCACCCCGCTGCCCAGGGACACGAGCGCGTCGCGGAAGCCGGTGGTCCGGTCCGCGGCCGTGCGCAGGCCGGCCGGTCCCGCCAGGATCCCGAACCGTCGGTACCCGAGCCCGTGCAGCTCGGCGGCGAGCGCGGCCGCGCCGCCCGAGTTGTCGATCTCCACGACGGGGAGGGACCCGATCGCCTGCCCGACGGTGGCGACCCCGCCGCCGGACTCGCGGAACGCGGTCAGGATGCCCTCGAGGTCCGGGCTCGCGTCGTCGGCCGGGAGCGCGTCCGGAGGGGCTGCCCCGGCGTGGCCCGCACCCGGCGTCGACGCGCCCGCACCGTCGTCGGACACCGTCCGGCTTCCGGCGAGGATGACGGCACGGCCCCGCTGCCGGCGGATCAGCTCGACGAACGCCTGCTCCCGCTCCGGGCGCAGCTCGGTCGACGCGAGCGTGACGATCAGGCCCTCGGCCTCGGCCGCGCGGGTGACGCCGGAGGCGATCGCGGAGAAGTAGGGGTCGGCGATGTCGTGCACCACGAGACCGAGCGCGGCGGTCCGGCCGCGCGCCATCGCCTGGGCGCTCGGGTCCGGCACGTAGCCGAGCCGCTGCGCGGCGGCCATGACACGGTCACGGAGCTCGGGGCGGACGGTGCGGGTGGCGCTCCCGTTGATCGCGCGGGAGGCGGTGGCCAGCGAGACGCCCGCCTCGCGGGCGACGCGGCTGAGGGTGACAGGGCCGTCGGGCATGGCCCCCATCCTGCCTCACGGTGCACGACGGCGGTCGCGGGTGTGCCGCACGGCCCGGGACCGCCGCCGTCGGGACGCGGACGGTCAGACCCGTGCCATGCGCACCCCCGCGTCGCGCCGCGTCCGCTCGATCACCTGTGCGTAGCCCGCGATCATGCGGACGTGGCTGAAGCGTGGGCGGACGGCGTCCCGCGCACCCTGGAGCGCGTCGCGGCAGGCCGCGGCCTCGATCCAGGTCGCGGCGATGTCGGCCGGGTCGTACGAGGTGACGAACCCGATCCGGTCGACGATCGAGGGGGCGTCCCCGACCGGCGTCGTCACCGGCACCGCGCCGCACATCGCGCCCTCGATGAGGCACAGCGGGGCGGCCTCGCCGAACGCCGAGGTCAGTGCGACCACGTCCGCCGCGCCGTACAGGACCTCCATGTCGTGCCGCACGCCCAGCAGGTGGAGCCGGCGCAGCAGGTCGGAGCGGTCGCCGAAGACTCGCACGAGGTCGTCCGCGAGGCCCGGGTTCGTGGCGTCCATCCCGGCGCCGCACATCAGCACCTGACCGTCGTGATCGAGGTCGAGGAACTCCCGGGCGGACCGCAGGAACAGCTCGGTGTTCTTCATCGCGTCGTACCGCGCGGCGTGGACGACGACGGTCCCGGCCGGCGGGATCCCCAGCGAGCCGCGCAGGGCCAGGCGCCGGGCACCGCGCACCGGGCGGAACCGGACGAGGTTCACCCCGTTCGGGACGACACGGAACAGGTCACCGGGCACGCCCGCGGCGCGGTACGCGTCACGGGTGGACTCCGCGCAGCACAGCACGGCGGCGAGCCTCCCGCGCTCCGCCGCGGTGATCAGGTCGTCCAGGGCCTCGCCCTGATGCTCCGGGTCCGACCGGTGCAGGCAGGCGACCACCGGGCGGTACGGCATCCCGGGCTGGTTCAGGAGCCGCAGGGGCTGCTCCTTGAGCGACAGGATCACGTCCGACGACGCGGCCTGCCGCGCCGCGACCGCCAGCTCGGCGTCGGTGAAGCCCCGGGGGTCGTGGTCCCCCGCAGTGCTGCGGCCCAGCGAGGTGACGTGCACGCCGGCGGCACGCAGCTCGCGATAGCGCGGGTCGTCCTCCATGCGTTGGAGCGTCGCCTCGCGCTCGACCTCGTGGTGCAGGCTGAGTACCGAGTGCTGCTGTCTTCCGGCCTGGTGCAGGCCCGTCACGACCGTGGAGTGCAGTACGCGAGCACCACCACTGAAGAAGCCCTCGTAGAGCGAGAGCACTCGCATTGCGTTGCGCTGGATCATCGCGCCTCACCTCCGTTCTCACAGGGTGAGGCGCGATGATGTGCGGCGCGTGGCGTGCCGGTTACGCGCGCGTCACCTTTTCCGCGAGATCTCGCGGGTGATTTTCCGCAACGAAACCTCGGCGCGCGTGCGGCCGAGCGGTCGGCAGCCCAGGTGCGCCCAGTGCCGCACCAGGCGGGGCTCGGTGCGGTAGAGCGCGGCGCCCCGGCGCAGCAGGGTGCCGAGGGGCTTGCGGGACTCCGCGACGTCGCGCAGCAGACGGAGCCAGAAGGTCACGAGACGGGGCCTGGCCAGGCAGATCGCGTCCGCCAGGATGCCCTCGGCACGGCACGCGGCGACCAGCTCGGCGGCGAAGATGCCCTCCGCGATGACGAGAGGCGCGCCGCCGGCGTCGAAGATGTGCGTGCCGGTGCGGCGGGAGGTCGGGATGTCGTAGGCGGGGAGCTCCGCGCGGCCGGTGGTCGCGATCTCCCGCAGTGCGAGGAGGGCTGCGCGGCCGTCCCAGCTTGCCGGGTCGTCCCAGTCGACGCTGCCGAAGGCCTGCGGCAGGCCGGGACGGTCGATGTCCAGGTAGAAGTCGTCGAGCTCGACGACGGGCAGGCCGAGGCGGCGGGTGAGAGAGGACTTGCCCGAGCCGCTCGGGCCGGTGAGCAGCGCGATGCGGGTGCGGGGTTCGCGGGCTCCGGGCGGGACGTCGAACAGCGCGTTCTCGCTGGGAACCCGGCTCTCGGAGGCAGAGTTCGCCGAGGCGGAGTGGCCCGGGGTCGCTGTATCAGTCACGAGATCTCATTCTCCCGCAGGTTTCCCGGCCGCGTGCGCGACGCGGAGCGGTGAGGGCGGCGGGCTCATCCGCCCGGGGTGCGGGTCCGGGGCGGCGGAGTCGGGGGCGGTGCCCGCCCGTCGCGCTGGTAGCGGCCCGGCGTCGTGCGTAGCAGCCTGCGGAAGTGGCGCGCGAGGTGTGCCTGGTCGTGGAACCCCGCGGCGGTCGCGACGTCTGCGGCGGGCTCTCCTGCCAGGAGCCGGCGTCGCGCCATGTCCAGCCGACGGCCCACCAGGTAGCGGTGCGGAGGGAGGCCGAACTCGCGGCTGAACGCGCGCACCAGGTGGGGGATCGTGACGCCGAGCTCGCCGGCGACCTCCGCGAGGCGGACCGGTCGTGCGGGGTCGGCGTCGAGCAGGTCCCGGGCGCTCCGGGCGGTCGGTGCGGCGGCCGGCTCGAGCGGGGGTGCCGGGCTGCCGGAGAGGTGCTGGGCCAGCCCTTCGGTGACCAGGGCGAGCAGGCTCTCCGCGGCGACGTCCTCGCGCAGGGTGAGAGCCTGGTCGAGCCCGGTGAAGCGGCGGCGCAGCCGCTCGTCCGGGACGAGCGGCGTGTCGACCGCGTGGCCGACCAGCCCGCCGTCGAGCGCGCCCTCCTCCAGGTAGATGACCCGCTTGCGGAAGCCGGCCGCGCTCACGGACCGCCCGTCGTGCACGACGCCCGGCGGCAGCACGGTGACCCCCACGTCCCGCGCTGCGTGCTCCCGGCCGTCCAGGCCGTAGCCGATCAGGCCGTGGTCCACGATCAGCACCGTCCAGGTGTCGTGCGTGTGGGCCGGGTAGGAGTGCTCGCGCCACGCGGCGTGCAGCACCTCGGCGATCCCGGGAACCTCCGGCCGCCAGGCGCGCACGAGATCCTGACCCATGTCAAGAATGTACAAGACCCGCGCCCGTGCGTGGCCGCACGCTGGGTGTCATGACCTTCGAACGGCCCGTGCGCCTCGAACGCCCTCCGTCCTCCGAACAGCCGGTGCCCTCCGAGGAGCCCGCCTTCTCCGAGCAGCCCATGACCTTCGAGCAGCCCAAGATCGTGATCGTGCTGCGCGACGACCTGCTCGGCTGGCAGGAGAACAACGTCACCGCCTTCCTGGCCAGCGCCGTGACGGCGGCCTACCCGGAGCTCGTCGGGGACATCTACCGCGACGCCGACGGCCTCGAGTACCTGCCGATGCTCGGCACACCGGTGCTGGTCATGGTCGCCGACGGCGAGCGGCTCACCACGATCCGCGGGCGCGCCGAGACGCGCGGGCTGCGCATCGGTGTCTACACGGCCGACCTGTTCGCCACGGGGAACGACGTCGACAACCGGGCTGCCGTCGCCGCGGTCGGTACGGAGAAGCTCGACCTGGTCGGGGTCGCCGTGGCGGGCGAGCGACGCGTGGTGGACAAGGTGGTGAAGGGCGCGAAGCTGCACCCGTGAGTCGTGAGTCGCGCTCCGGGGCGGTGGCGCTGGGAGTCAGCCGACCAGGATCACGTGCAGCGTCCGTGGCCCGTGGACTCCCTCCACGCGGTTCAGCTCGATGTCGCTCGTCGCGCTCGGGCCGCTGATCCAGGTGAGCGGACGAGCGGGGTGCCGCGCCAGCAGGCGAACCGCTTCCGGGACCGTCTGGACGACCTGGTCGGCGCGGACCACGCAGACGTGCACGTCCGGGACCAGCGAGATCGCGCGCCGGCCCTGGTCGGGCTCGCCGTCGAGCACGATCGTGCCGGTCTCGGCCACGGCGACGCGCGCGGCGGTCACGATGACATCGATCCCGTCCAGGTCCGACGGCGTCAGCGGGGCGCCCGGGACGTCGGGAACCACGCGCACGCCGTCGGGTACCGCGGAGACCCAGGTGACGTCGAGCTCCGGCGGCACGACGACGCTCCCGCGGCGCACCTCGTCGGACCGGCCGTGCTCACCGGCCGGTTCCGCGCGTGCGGCCGCTCCGCCGGCGGGGCCGTGCGCATCCGGCGCCCCGACGGCTCGTGGCGCGTCCGCGACCAGCTTCGCGACCGTGCCGGGGACCTCGTCCGGCGTCACGCGGCGGACGTGCGCCTTGTAGTCCTCGAGCCGGTCCACCAGCAGGTCCAGGACCTCGGCCGAACCGGGGGCGTGCTCTCCCGCCGCGCGATACCCGCGCGGCACCTCCGGCCCGGTCTGCGCCGTCGTCGGCTCGGACAGCGCCTCGCGGATCCTGGCGAGCACCTCGGCCCGTGCGTCGGTCATCGGTTCTCCTTCTCGTGGCGGGCCCACCAGTCACGGAACGTCTGCTTCGGCGGCACGGGCAGGTCGCGCGAGTCGGTCCAGGCCGCGCCCGGCCCGGGCAGCTTCGAGATCGTCCCGTCCTTCCCGCCGAGGATCCGGCCCGCCCGGCCGAGCCGCGCCGCCCGGCGGAACCGGCCGCCGCCGGACATCACCGTCGACGCGGCCTTCATGGCCGCGCCCCAGCCCCGCCCGGCCGATCCCGACTCGACCTCCCGCGCCCGCAGGTCCACCAGGATCGACGGGATGTCGATCTTGACGGGACACACGTCGTAGCAGGCGCCGCACAGCGTCGAGGCGTACGGCAGGTCGGAGGGCTCGCCGGTGAGCTGCGGCGTGAGGATCGCGCCGATCGGCCCGGGGTAGACGGAACCGTAGGCGTGCCCGCCGACCCGCTCGTACACAGGGCACACGTTGAGGCACGCCGAGCACCGGATGCAGTGCAGCGCCGACCGCCCCGCCTCGTCGGCCAGCACCTTCGTGCGCCCGTTGTCGAGCAGCACCAGGTGGAACTCGGACGGACCGTCACCCGGCGTCACACCCGTCCACATCGACGTGTACGGGTTCATCCGCTCACCGGTCGAGCTGCGCGGCAGGAGCTGGAGGAACACCTCGAGGTCCGTGAACCGGGGGATCAGCTTCTCGATCCCCATCACGGTGATCAGCGTCTCGGGAAGTGTGAGGCACATCCGCCCGTTGCCCTCCGACTCCACCACGGACAGCGTCCCCGTCTCCGCCACCCCGAAGTTCGCCCCGCTCACCGCCACCTTGGCCGACAGGAACTTGCGCCGCAGGTGCGCGCGGGCGGCCATCGCGAGCTCGCGCGGCACGTCGGTGAGGTCGGGCGGCGCGTCGCCCATCCGCTCGGTGAAGATGTCGCGGATCTCCGCCCGGTTGCGGTGGATCGCCGGGACGAGGATGTGGGAGGGCATGTCGTCGGCGAGCTGCACGATGAGCTCGGCCAGGTCCGTCTCGACCGCGTGGATGCCCTCTTCCTCCAGCGCCTCGTTGAGCCCGATCTCCTGCGTGGCCATGGACTTGACCTTGATGACCTCGGTGACCGACCCGGGGCGCGACCCTTCCGGCGAGCTCGCGGGACGCCCGTCGTCCGAGGCGGCCTCCTTGGCGTGGACCAGGTCCGCGACGATGCGGTTCGCCTCCGCCGCGTCCCGCGCCCAGTGCACGACACCGCCGCGCGCCGTCACGTTCCGCTCCAGCTCCTCCAGGAGCTCCGGGAGGTTCTCCATCACCTGCGTCTTCACGGCGGACCCGGCGTCACGCAGCGCCTCCCAGTCGGGCACCTCGCCGACCACGTTCGCCCGCTTGGCACGGATCGTCGCGGTGGCATGGCCGAGGTTGCGGCGCAGCTGGTCGTTGCCCAGCTCGCGCCGTGCGGCGTCCGGGAACGACGGCCCCCAGCGCAGGGGGTCGGCGGGCGTGGGCATCCCCAGGAAGACGGCGCCGCCCGACGGCGGTCCGTGGCCGGACGAGGTGCTGCCCGACGTCGGCCGGGCGGGCTGCTCGCTCATCGTGCGTCCTCCTCGGTGAGCCAGGGCCGGTCGCGGGTCCCGGCGAGAATCTCGGCGAGATGAAGGGTGCGGGCCGTGGTCACCTCGCCCGCACGGGTGGCGCTCGCGGCATCGTCGGCCGAGCGTGACAGGCCGCCGCCGATGTGCATGAGGCACGAGTAGTCGCCGGCCGTGACGAACTCCGCGCCGGTGCTCGCCACGTTGCGGACCTTGTCCGCCAGCATCGCGGCCGACGTGTCGGCGTTCTTCACCGCGAACGTGCCGCCGAACCCGCAGCAGCCCTCGGCCTCGGGAAGCTCCACGAGGTCGAGGTCCTGGACGGCCCGCAGCAACCGCAGCGGTCGCTCGCCGACCCCGAGCATCCGCAGCGAGTGGCAGGTCGGGTGGTAGGTGACACGGTGGGGGAACCAGGCGCCGACGTCGGTCACGTCCAGCACGTCGACCAGGAGCTCGGACAGCTCGTAGGTGCGGGCGGCGACGGCGGTCGCGGTGCGGGCCTCGGCGGCCAGGCCGGCGTGCTCGAGCACCATGGCCTGCTGGTGCCGGATGGACCCGGTGCACGAACCGGACGGGACGACGACGGCGTCCCACTCGCCGTCGGCCACGGGCCCGAACGCCCGCACGTGGTTGCGGATCACCGGCACGGCGTCGCGCCGGTAGCCGGTGTTCACGTGCATCTGCCCGCAGCAGGCCTGCCCCTCGGGGACGGCGACGGTGTGCCCGAGGCGCTCCAGGAGGTGGACGACGGCCATCGGGGCCTGGGGAAACATCGCGTCACCGAGGCAGGTGGCCGCGAGGGCGAGGCGCATTATGAATCCTTTCAAACCGGCGACGCGGTGGGCAGGGCGCTTGCTCCGGCACACCGTACCGCATGTGGTTCGACCACAGGGGTACGGTGGGGCCATGCGTACCCACGAGCGCGTTCTCGCGCAGATCGAGGCAGATCTCACGGCCGGGAGATGGGCGCTCGGGGAGCGGCTGCCGGGTGAGCGGGTGCTCGCGGAGGAGATCGGGGTGTCGCGCCCCTCGGTGCGGGAGGCGATCCGGATCCTGGAGGCGGCGGGCATCGTGCGTACCGCCGTCGGTTCCGGCCCCAAGGCGGGTGCCACGGTGGTCGACAGGCCGGCGGTCGGCCTGGGTGTCGCGGTGCGGCTGCACGTGGCGTCGGGCGCGCTGCCGGTGACCGATGTGGTCGCGACCCGGGTGCTGCTGGAGACCTGGGTGATGCGCGCGGCGGCGCAACGGTTCCGGAACCGGGAGCTCGAGGGGGAGTCGCTCGCCACGGCACGCGGCCTGCTCGACGCGATGGAGGAACCGGGCCTGGGCCCGGCCGAGTTCATCGACCGCGACCAGGACTTCCACCTCGAGTTCGCGCGGATCGCGGGGAACCAGGTGGTGGAGGCGTTCATGCTGGGTCTGCGCGGGTCGATCGGCGCCTACGTGGCGCAGGGCGTGGGCCGGATGCGGGACTGGCCCTCGTCGTCGGCGCGGCTCGGCATGGAGCACAGCGGCATTCTCGAGGCGGTCGCCGCGGGGGACGGCGTGACGGCGGCACACCTCGCGCGCGAACACATCGAGGGCTTCTACACGGAGACCGGACTGGCGGGCCGGCCGAGCTTCTGACCTGGGGTTTGTGGACAACTCCCGCCACGTGTCAGACAGCCTTCCTAGATTCGTCGGCGTCCGGGCGGTCCGGACGCCGACGAACATCAGGGGGCAGTCATGAATCTTGTCGAGGCGAAGAACCTGGCGCGGGACCTCATGGACCGGCACGGGCTGGCGGGCTGGACGTTCGAGTACGACGACGCGAAGCGGCGCGCCGGCATGTGCCACTTCGCGCGCCGCCGGATCAGCCTGTCGGCCCCGCTCGCGACGGTCTACGACGCGCGCGAGGTCCGCGACACGGTGCTGCACGAGATCGCGCACGCGCTGGTCGGTCACGAGGCCGGGCACGGCGCCGAGTGGCGGGCGAAGGCGCGGGCGATCGGAGGCTCCGGGAGCAAGTACGTGGACCCGGACGCGCCGTCGCTCGACGGGCCGTGGATCGGGGTGTGCCCCGGCGGGCACCGGACGACCAGGTTCCGGCGTCCGAGGGCGCCGATGTCGTGCCGCTCCTGCCGCGGAGGCGCGAAGAGCTTCGCGGCGCCGTACCTCGTCACCTGGACCTACCGCGGACGTGACGCGGCCATGGGAGAGCGGTACGAGGGGGAGCTGCGCCAGATGTGCGTGCAGTTCGGTGTGGCGGTATCGGCGGAGCCGGGTACCGAGGCGCGGATCGCCCGGGCCGCGGCCTCCGGGCGGCGCGGGCTCGTCGTCGAGCCGCTGGACCTCGGCTCGCTCGACGTCGGGGACCCGGAGCTCGAGGTCCCGGCGGGCGCACCGTGGCGGAGGCCGGTGCCGGCACGCTGAGGCGGGTGGCGAGCACGCCGTCGGCGGCGGGGCGCGGGCGGGGTGCCGGCCCGCACCCCGCCGGAGAGGTGCTGGGAGGTGCGGAGAGGTGCGGGCCGGTGTCCCGCCGGGGTGCGGGCGCGCTCCGCTCAGTACCAGTAGCGGTTCAGCGCCGCGACGGCGGCGGCCGGGTCCCCGACGTCGTACCGGTCGACCATGAGAAAGTTCGGCTTCTTGCGGGCGGCAGGCTGGCAGAACCGCTCGGCGCGGTTGAGCGCGTTCGCGTTGTCGGTGCTCGCGGTGGCCGCGACGGGCACGTCGCGGAAGTGGTTCATCACGAACAGCGGTCGGAACCCTGGTTCGGTGCGGGTCAGCGGGATGTTCTCGCCCGCGCCGTACCAGCGGCTGTAGCACGACCAGTCGGACTCGCCGATGCCCGCCCCCATCGACCAGTAGTTCTCGACGGTCCACTCCCGCTGGTACATGACGCCGAACTCGTCCCTGGTGAGCCCGGCGTCGGCGTCCGCGGCACGGCTGTGGTCGGTGAAGAGGAGCAGCCGGTCGTTGTTCGCGATCAGCTCGTCCATCGTGTGCCAGCCGTTCTCCCGCACGCCCGTGCGGGAGGGGTCGTAGAGCACCTCCGGCAACCCGCTCACGCGCTCGATCTCGCTGCGCAGCACCTCCGGGTCGACGTAGTCCTCCAGGAAGACGGTGATCACCTGGTCGGGATGGGAGTCCAGGAAGTCGACGATGCGCTGCAGGTCCACCCAGAGCGCCACCGGGCTGCTGACCAGGAAGCAGCTGTTGTGGCAGAGGATCGCGCCGTCGTCGGTCTGGTGGAGGTCGAACGAGAACCCGCGCACGCCGTCCGCGAGCTGCTGCTCGATGCCGCGGACCTGGTTGGGCGCGAGGTTGACGAACGGCGGGGCGAAGCCGCCGTCGACCCCGTTCGCGTACGCGTTGTGCGTGGTGAGGAACGACATCTGGTCCAGGGTCCGGTCGCCGGCCGGCGGGACGGAGTGCCGTACCGGCTCGGCCGGAGTGAGGTACCAGCGGGCGAGTTCCCCGCCGTCGCCCATGCCGAGCCCGGCCGGGTAGTTCTCGCCGGACGGCTTGGGTCGCACGGTCAGGAAACGCTCGGTGCCCGGTTCCCGGAGCAGGTGCCGGTCGTCCCCGGCGTCGTCGAGCGTCCAGTCCGCGGCATCGCTCGTGCAGGCGACGACGCGGGCGTCGTCGCCGTCACGGCCCAGGCAGCGGCCCGCGGCGTCGGCGCTCTCCAGGACGTGGGCGGAACCGGACGCGCGCACCAGCCACTGCTGGTGGTCCTCGTCGCCACCCGGACGGTGCTGCTCGACGGAGCCGTCGGCGTCGGCGGCGTTGAGGCCGGTCGCGGCGCTCTGGACGTAGTAGGCGCCGTCGGCGGGTGCTGCGGTGGTGTCCGCAGGTCCGACGGCGGTCGCGGGGGCGGTCAGGACTGCCGCTGCGGCGGTCACGGCCAGGGCGGGGAGCATGCGGGAGGCGCGCATCGGGATCCTTGCTCGAGTCAGGGGACGCTCGCGGTCCATCTCAGCAGGCCGGCCGGCTCTTTGTCAGTAAGGGAAAACTGCCACGTGGGCGGCGGTGCCGAGCCGGGTGCGACGCGCCGAGGTCCTGCCGCGGCGGAGCGCCCGGGAGCGCGGGAGAGCGCTCGACGGGCAGAGACCGCCTTGCGGGGAAGCGCTTTCCAACTCGGCGTCGAATCGGTAGTGTCAACAGGCGACCCTGCTTGTCGACGACGACCTGAGGAGCACGAACCATGCCTGAGCCGACGGCCGAGCAACCCGTACCCGCCTCTGACACCCCTACGACCGAGCCGATCACCGGGCCCACCCACACCCCGGCCCCGGTCGACGGTCCGCTCCCGGAGGGCCGCACCCGCTACGCCGTCGTCGGGACCGGGCACCGTGCCGCGATGTACATCGACGCGCTGATCGGCGCGCACGCCGCGGACGGCGAGATCGTCGCCTGGATCGAGCCCAACCCGGTGCGCGCGGCGTTCCACGAGGCGCGCGTGGCGGCGGCCGTCGGTGGGGAGCGTCCGGTGTTCGAGCCGGACGACCTGGAGAAGGTGATCGAGACCGAGCGCGTGGACCGCGTGGTCGTGACCTCGATCGACCGGACCCACGGCGACCTGGTCGGCCGCGCGCTGCGCGCCGGGGCGGACGTCGTCGTCGAGAAGCCCATCGCCGCGCACGCGGACCAGGCGCGACAGATCGTCGACGCGGTCGCGGAGACCCGGCGCGACCTCGTGATGACCTTCAACTACCGCTACGCGCCGCGGAACTCCGCGCTGCGCGAGGTCATCGCGTCGGGCGAGATCGGGCGCGTGCTCTCGGTGCACTTCGACTGGGCGCTGGACACCGTGCACGGCGCCGACTACTTCCGCCGCTGGCACCGCGAGAAGGTGAACAACGGGGGCCTGCTGGTGCACAAGTCGAGCCATCACTTCGACCTGGTCAACTGGTGGATCGACGACGTCCCGAGCCGTGTCTTCGCCGCCGGCGGCCGCCGCTTCTACGGCGACGACGCCGGTCACGCGGACGGCTACGAGCCCACGGCCACGGAGAGGACCCTGAACGCGGGCGGCGTCGACCCCTGGCATCTCGACCTCGAGAAGAACCCCTGGCTGTCCGGGCTCTACGGCCCGGAGGCACAGGCTCACGACGGCTACGTCCGCAACCGCTCCGTGTTCGACCCCGGAATCACCACCGAGGACACGCTCAGCCTCGTGGTCGAGTACGCGGGCGGTGCCACGATGAGCTACTCGCTCACGGCGCACTCACCGTGGGAGGGCTACCGGGTGGTGGTCAACGGGACCCGCGGGCGCGCGGAGCTCGACGTGGTGGAGCGCGGGTCCGTCGAGTTCTCCGAGGACGGCGCGGCGATCCTCGACCCGAGCGCCACCAGCGCCCAGGCCGAGGACCTGGTCCGCCCCGCCGGTGAGCGGCTCGTGGTGCAGCGGCACTGGGAGAAGGCGGAGGAGCGTCCGATCGTCGCCGTCGGCCCGGGTGGTCACGGCGGTGGTGACACGCTGCTGCTGCGGGACGTCTTCGCGCCGTCGGGTGAGCCCGACCCGCTCGGGCGCGCCGCCGGGTACCGCGACGGCATCCGGGCCTCGGCGGTCGGCTACGCGGGCAACGCCTCGCTGGAGACAGGTGACCCGATCCGACTCGAGGATCTTGATCTGAGTATCTGACCGCCGGGGCCGGGTCTGTCCGGGACCGGTCTGATCTGGTTCGGCCGGGTCTGGCCGGGGGGGCTGAGCTTCCCCCGGCGGCACCCGACCCCACCCGAGCGGTTCATGCGGCCGACCACGTCATTTCTGGGGTGGTGGAAGCCTTCCACCACCCAGGATGCCGTGGTCGGCGTCGTCGACGCGGGCCGACCGGGCGTCGACGTGGGCCGACCGGGAGGTCCGCCGGCGCTCCGTGCCGGGACCAGGGGAAGAGAGGCTTGCGCATCCGAGGGGTTTCGTGCCACCGTACGGGAAACCGGTTTCCCGATGGGCGTCGCTACGTGTGCGGCGGCAGGTGGCGGGGGCCGTACGCCGCGCATCTCAACGAGGAGATCATGTCCCGAACACGCGTAGGACCTCGCAGGTCACTCACCGCCGTCGCCGCCTCGGCACTCGTCCTCGCCGGCCTTGCCGCGCCCGCGGCGGCGGACCCCGCCACCGCGTTCGTCGCCGACGACGTCGCCCCCGGCAGAATCACCACCAGCGACGTCGTGGCGGGCGCCTTCACGATCATGGCGTCCGAGGCCAAGGCCGTCACCGTGGACGCCTCGGACCGCACGTCCGACGGCGGCGACGTGTACTCGCAGCGCCTCAAGCTCAACGGCTCGGGCACCGCCGACGAGCGCGCGCTGCGGTTCGAAGCCACGGCCGGGACCGAGGTCACGGTGCACGCCCGCAGCGGCAGCGGCACCGCGGACCGCGCGCTCGCCCTCTACGACGGGGCCTGGACGGAGGTCGCCCGCGTCGTCGCAGCCGCCGACGACGACAGCGCCCCCGTCGCCACCGAGACCCTGGCCGTCCCCGCCGACGGCACCTACTGGCTGGCCTCGCCCAGCTCGGGCGTCAACGTCTACGCGGTCGGACTCGACGTCGCGCCCGACACGGGCCGGACGTCCTGGACGCAGGTCGCGGCACCCGCGGTCGACACCGTCGGCGTCGACCCGGAGGACCCGTCGCACCTGGTGGTCGGCTACACCGGAACCGTCGGACCCGACGGCGGCGACCTCGCCCACGTGTACCTCCGCGACGCGGACGGAAGCATCGTGGACCGGGCCTTCACCGCGACCGCCGGCGCCACGGGCTCTCTCGCCGTCGAGCCGCCGTCCTCGGGCGCCTACACCGTGGAGGTGCTGCTCACGCGGGCTGACGAGGCCGAGCCGCTCGTCTCGGGGCGTACGGCGACGCCGGAGTACTCGCTACCGCTCGCCACCCCGGTGATCTCGGCGATCCTGACCACCGGCGTCTCGGGTGCGGAGGGTACGGTCGCCGTGGAGTGGGGCCTGGTCGCGGAGGCCGAGACCTACTCCGTCGGAGTCCGGCAGGGCGCCGAGGAGTTCGCGACCGTGGCGGACGGCGTCACCGGCACCACGGCCGACGTCGCCGGCCTGCGGGTCGGCGAGACCTACGAGGCGCGGGTCGTCGCACACCGCGGGGACGACGCAGCGGCGTCCGCCCCGTCCGGGTTCACGGTCGCCGACTCCGTCGAGCGGTGGCAGACCGCGCACGTCGGTGTCGGCTCCGGGGGCGAGGTCCTGGAGCACGAGGACGGCTCGATCACGTTCGACGCGCTCGCCAACTCCGGCAAGGCCGCCGACTCGGAGGACGGGTTCTGGTACCACTACACCGCGGTGGACCCCGAGACGGAGAACTTCACGCTCACCGCGACCTTCCACGTGGACGACGCGGCGTCGAAGGACAACCAGTCCGGGTTCGGCCTCGTCGCCGTGGACGACCTCGTCCCGAACGACCCGTCGGCGCGGTACATGAACTCCGCTGGGGCGGCGGTCGCCAAGTACGCGTCCGGCCTCGACGGCGAGGAGGGCGTGCGCTACGGCACGCCGGGCGCGAAGTTCGTGCACGGCTACACGGGACCGCCCACCCAGAGCTCCGCGGCTCGCGACATGACGGACTCGCGCACGTTCGACTGGAGCTACAAGGACGGCTACGAGGAGGGTGGCAACACCAACCCGCCGCGCTTCGAGGCGGGCGAGGACTACCGGCTCACGCTGCGCCGGTCGAACACCGGCTTCCACGCCATCTGGCTTCGCGACGGCGCGGACGGCGCGGACGACCGTGAGGTGATCCAGTACGACCCGGACATGCTGCTCACGCAGGACGGCGAAGCCCTCTACGTCGGGCTCTTCGCCGCACGCAAGATCAAGGTCACGGTGACCGACTGGTCCTTCGAGACGATCCACCCGGACGACGACGAACCCGCCCAGGATCCGCCGCCCGTGTACGTCACGCCGGAGCTGGACGCGGACGTCACGCGCACCACGCCGCACGACTCGATCGACGTTCCGCTCACCTCGAACGTGTACGGCGAGGCCGAGATCACCGACGCCGACGGCGCGGTCGTGGCCGACGGCCTCGACGTCGTCCCCGGCGAACGGACCCTCGTGCCGCTCGACCTGGCCCGCGGCACCAACGAGCTCACCGCCCGCCTGGTACCTGACGAGGAGCAGCCGCACCTCGGAGAGCGCGAGGTGCTGGAGTCCACCGACCCCGTCGAGCTCGGCCTGAGCTTCGACGTGCGGTCGTACGGCGCGCCCGGCCAGGCGATCCGGGTGGCGCCGGACGGCGACCCGGGAGGGGACGGCACCTCGGGCGCCCCGCTCGACCTGCACACCGCGGTCGCCTACGCGCAGCCCGGCCAGCAGGTCGTGCTCGCCGGCGGTACGTACCGCCCGCAGGAGGCCGTCGTCGTCGAGCGCGGGCGCGACGGCACCGCGGACGCCCCGATCACGCTCCTGTCGGAGCCCGGCTCCCGCGCGGTGCTGGACCTGTCGGAGTCCGACAGCGGCGGCATCTGGCTGCGTGGCGACCACTGGCACCTCTACGACCTGGAGATCACCCGGTCGCAGGGGTACAAGAAGCCACTGCACATCAGCGGGCACCACAACGTGATCGAGCGGATCGAGACCCACCACAACCAGGACTCGGGCCTCCAGATCTCGGGCTCGTCCGCCGAGCCGCCCGCGATGTGGCCGTCGCACAACCTCGTGCTGTCGTCCGAGTCGCACGACAACCGGGATCCGCAGGGCAACGACGCGGACGGGTTCGGCGTGAAGCTCACCGTCGGCGAGGGCAACGTGATCCGGAGCAGCATCGCCCACCACAACATCGACGACGGCTGGGACCTGTACGCCAAGTCCACGACCGGCCCGATCGGCGTCGTGACGGTGGAGGACTCGGTCGCCTACGCGAACGGCTGGCTCGAGGACGACGACGGCCTGACGGACCTCGGCGAGGGCAACGGCTTCAAGCTGGGCGGCGAGTCCGTCCCGGGCGCCCACGTCCTGCGGAACTCCGTCGCGTTCGGGAACCTGGCCAAGGGCGTCACGTCCAACTCGGGGCCGGACGTCCGGCTGGAGAACGTCACGAGCGTCGGCAACGGCCTGGCCTCGCCGGCCAGGAGCGGGATGAACGTGCAGCTCAAGACCTCCGCGAGCCGGACCGAGTACCGCGCGTCCGGTGTGCTGTCCTGGCGGGCGTCGCTGGCCGACGAGCTCGAGCTCCGGCAGGACGACACCTCGCTCCTGACCGACCCGACGAACTACTTCGACGGTGTCGCGGCGGGCGATCCCGGTGACCGTCCCGCCGAGGTCGCCGAGGACTGGTTCGTCGCCACGGACGCGGCGAGCCTGCGGCCGGAGATCGGCCCGGACGGCTCGGTCGCGATGCACGGCCTGTACGAGCTGACGGACGTCGCGCCGTCGGACTCCGGAGCGCGGCTCCGCGCCGAGCCGGACCCGACGGAGATCGGGCTCCTGCCCGAGGTGGTCCCGGTCGCGCCCTGGTACCCCACCGCCATCTACACGGCGGGTGACGTGGTCACGCACGGTGGCGTCGCCTACGAGGCGCGCTGGTGGACCCGCGGTGAGACCCCCGGTGACGGCTCACGCCGCCACCCGAGCCCGTGGGCGGCGACGGGGCCGGCCGGTATGCCGCCCGCCGAGGACTGCGCCGAGCCGTGGGACGCGGGCGTGGCCTACGGCCGCGGCGACGTCGTCTCGTACGACGGCGTGAACCACGTGGCCTACTGGTGGGCGCGCGGTCTCGAGCCGGGCGTGGACGTCCACGGTGCCTGGGGAGCGGTCGCACCGTGCCGGTGACCCGCGGCTGCGAAGCCACGCCGACGATGGTCACGGAACGAACCGTTTAGTGCCTTCCTCCCGGCTTCGGAAAGCGCAATCCTTGGATGGAACGATTCATTCCGGCCGCTGTCGGGGCGGTCGGCCGATCAACGACGATCACTGGAGGAACGATGTTCATCACGCGAGCGCGGGGCATCCGCACCGCACAGGACGCCGGGCCGCAGAGCCACCGGCGTCGTCCCGGGGCGCGTACCAGGGCCACGGTTCTCGGCGGCGGAGCGGCCGTCGCCATCGCCGCGGCGGTGGCGCTGGCCGCCCCCCTCGGCCTCATCCCGGGTACCACCCCGCCCGCCGCCGCGGCGGACTGCGGCTCCGGCAGCTCGATGGTCACCGGGTCGTCCGGCAGCTACACCACCACCAACAACGGCAGCACCGTCTACCAGGGCGGCGACTACCGCGCCGCGATCCAGGCGGGCATCGACAACCTGACGGCCGGCCGCACCTCGCAGGAGCACGTCGCCGTCCCCGCGAGCGGGTCGATCGGCGCGAGCACGATCTCGCTGCCCAGCCACACGTCGATCTCCGTCTGCGGCACGATGAACGTCGGCAACCGCTCCGGCCGGGGCGCGATCGAGGCGCTGAACGCCTCGGACGTGACCATCTGGGACCTCAACATGACGGGCAACCCGTACTTCGGGCTCCGGTTCTACGGCATGAACGGCCTGCACCTGGGGGACATCGACCTCGACCTCGACGGCGGTCTGGGCATCCGGTTCGAGCGCGACCACGCCGGCAGCCGGAACGTCGTGATCGACGACGTGTACGTGGAGGGCACCGGGAACCATGGCGTCGAGACATGGAACGTCGACGGCCTGGAGATCGGCACCGTCGTCGCGCGCCACGTGGCCGGCACCGGCCTGCTGCTCAACAACACGGTCAACGCGAACATCGGGACGGTGGACGGGGACGACGTCGCCACCGGGACCGGGTACGCCACGTTCCGCACCGCCAACCGGGCCGGGCGGATGAGCGACGGCTCCTACCCCACGAACATCGTGGTGGACCGGGTCGTCTCGCGCGGCGGCGGGCGCGGCGTCTTCTGCGTCTCGGAGTCGGGTGGCGTGCGGATCAACTCGCTCGACCTCGCCGGCAACGGCAACAACTCGGTCCTGCTCGAGAACTGCTACAACTACACGATCTCCGGTGGCACCGTGAACGGCGGGGGCGAGGTGCGTGTCGCAGCGCGCTCCGAGTTCGCCAACACGCGCGACGTCTCCGTGACGCTCCGGGTGGACAACACGAGCGTCCGCGAGTCGCCGTGCGGCGACAACGTCACGTGGAACATCTCGGGCAACGCCTCGGTGAACGTCTGCTGACGGCACCCGGATCGCTCTCCCGCACCACCCCCGGCTGCGGGCCCGCCCGGTCGGTCACCGAGTGGCCGACCGGGCGCGTGGCCGGCGCCTGACGGGCGTGGCCGGTGCCGACCGGGCCCGTGATCGGTCGCTCGGTGAGTGATCGGCAATTCAAACTGCCGATCACTCACCGACCGACCGATCACCCGCCGGCCACCGGCTCACCGGCCCGGTCCTGACCGGATTCACCGTGTCCAGGGCGCACCCAGCTCCGTGAAGGTCTTCTGGGTCGACGCCACGCGTTCGCACCACGCCTCGACGTCGGGGATCACCGGCCACCGGCCGCTGTCCTCGCCACGCCACTCGACGGCGTCCGAGCGGATCGGCCGCGGGGCCGGACCGGTCCGGACGGCCTCCAGCACCCGCATGAACGCACCGGTCTCGGCCACGTCGCAGAGCAGCGGACCGTCCGAGCGCCGGGCCGCGAGCAGGTTCTCCAGGAGACCTTCGCGCGCGTACTCCTTCTCGGCCGTGACCGAACCGGTGCGGAGCTGCACCCGGTCGAACTCGTACTCGAGCGTGATCGTGCCCGTCGTCCCGTACACGATCACCCGTGAGGGCGTCCGCTCGTCCGTGCAGAGCGTCAGGCCGAACCCGTAGCGGGTCCCGTCGGTGCCGACGACGCGCACCGACGACGTGTCGTCGCCCTCGATCGGGTTCGCGTGCCACAGGTCGGTGTCGACGTAGGCGACGTCGCCCGCGCGGCGTGCGCCACCGACCCGCAGCGCCGTCGCCACGGCGTGCGCGAGCGGGTTCGTCACGACGCCGTCCACCACGTCGTGGCCGTTCAGGTGGCGCCGGCCCGCCCAGGCCGACCGGTCCCAGTACGACGCCGTCCGCACCCAGGCGCCGACCGCCCCGATCCCCGTGACGTCGCCGATCTCCCCGCGTTCGACCAGGTTCGTCACGGCCGGCAGAGCGTGCGACCCGTACGTCTGGAACCCCACCTGACATCGCCGCCCGGTCCGCTCGGCCACGGCGACGAGCGCCTCGTGCTCGGCCAGCGACGCAGTCGTCGGCTTCTCCAGCAGCACGTCGATCCCGGCCTCCATCGCCGCCTGGGCGAGCGGCAGGTGCGTGTGGATCGGCGTGGACAGGACGACGACGTCGGGCAGGCCGTCCTGCGACAACAGGTCCCCGAGGCTCGCGAACCAGGTGGCCCGCGACTCTCCGAGCGTTCCCGCCTCGGGCTGACGCGGGTCGACGACGGCGGTCAGCCGCGCCTCGCCGCGCGCCTCCAGCTCGCCGACGCGCCGCACGTGCGACGCCCCGTGCCCGTGCACCCCGACGACGGCGATCCGCGGGACGCCTCCCTCGCTCATACGATCGCCGCCGCGACGGCGGCCGCCGCGGACGCGTCGAGCTCGGCGTCGAACAGCGCCGCGACGAGGCCGACCTGCACCGATCCTCCGTCGGGCACGAGAAGAGGGGCGTCCCAGGCGAGCGCCGGGCAGGCGCCCGGGTACTCGGCGGACCGCACGAACCAGGGCCGCACCGTGCCGGGCTGGGCGAGCACGAGCGTCGTCGGACGGTCGCCGTGCCGCTGCACGAACGCGATCCACGGCGAGCTGCTGCCGTGCGCCAGGGTCTCGCCCTCGCCGCCGACCGACAGCACGTGCGTCGCGTCCGCGATCGGTAGGCGCCAGAACAGGCCGCCGTACCCGGCGCCCGGACGGCCGTTGGTCGCGGGGGACCGGATCTCCAGCGGGCCGTCGGTGGCGTGCAGCACGGAGCGCCAGTCGAGCGTCCACCCGGCTGGCTGTCCAGGCCCGGTCGAGGGGTCGTCCAGGAGCCGGGCGGTCACGCGGCGGTCCTCGACGAGCTGTCGTCCGCCGTGCTCGTCGAGCCAGCTCACCGACTCGGCGAGCATGCGGTCCTCGGGGCGGACGTCGGCGGCGACCTGGCGGCCGTGGTTCTGCAGCAGCGTCGGCCCCACGTGCTCGATGAACGTCCGGCCGCCCCAGTGGCTCGTGCCGTTGACGTCCGCCACGGCCATCCCGACGCCGTAGTGGTGCCGGTGGTCCACGGGGCCGGAATCGGTCAGCGGCGTACCGCCGAGGGTGTGCACGGGGTGCAGGTAGGGCCGTGGGGCGTGGACGGGCGGGATGCGGCCGCCCGTCTCGCGCCGCGCGAGCGGCGTGCCGTCGGGTCCGTGGAGCACCACAGCGCCCTGGTCTTCTTCCCAGGTCAGCGCGCTGCCTGCCGGTGGCTGCGCCGCGTCGGTCGGGTTCGTCGCGGTGCGCGGGTGGCTCGTACCGGCGGGGACCGCCCGGTCGGTGGCGTGGACTCGTTCGGGCCCGACGGGAGCCGGACCGGTGCTCGCGCGTACCTCGAGGTCGGTCGTGAAACGGGCGGACCGGGCAGGCTGGGCGTCGTCGTCCATCACTGCGGCTAGCTCCTTCCAGGCGTGTCGGCCGAGCTCCGACTGCGGCACTGCGACCGTGGTGAGGGCCGGTGTCGAGTAGCGGGCCAGGTCGATGTCGTCGAATCCGGCCACCGAGATGTCGGCGGGCACGGCAACTCCGGCCTCGTTCAGCCCGGCGAGCAGACCGAAGGCGACCAGGTCGTTGTAGGCGACGGCCGCGGTCGCGCGGCCGGCGAGCACGGCCCCCGTCGCCGCGTGACCTGCGGCGATGTCGGGGCCGGCGGGGATCTCCTGCACGTCGAGGCCGGGGTGGCGCTCGAGGGCGCGCCGGATACCGGACCGGCGCAGCGAGCCGGACGCCGAGGCGCCGGGGCCGGCCAGGTACGCGAGCCGGTGGTGGCCGAGCCCGACCAGGTGCTCGATCACCTGCATGGCGGCGCCCTCGTAGTCGACGACGAGGCTCGGTGCGACAGCGTTGTCTGCGGCTCTGCCGTCCTGCCTGACGGGCGGCGGCGCCTGGCGGTTCAGGACGACGACGGGTTCGACCTCGGGCAGGAGCCGCGCGAGGTCGTCGTCGGGCATGCGCGGGGAGACCAGGACGAGCGCGTCGCAGCGCAGCCGCGCTTCCAGCGCGATCGCGGCCTCCTGGCTCTGGTCCTCCGCGGTGTCGGCGACGAGCACGCGGTAGCCGTCCTGGTCGGCAGCGGCCATGACGCCGTGCAGGATCTGTTGGAAGACGGGGTTGCCGACATCGGGCATGACGAGGGCCACGGTCCGGGTGCGGCCGAGGGCGAGGTTGCGGGCGGCGTTGCTGGGCCGGTAGCTCAGCGACTCCGCGACCTCGCGAACTCGCTCCGCGATGTCCGCGGCGACGGTGCTGCGACCGTTCATCACCCGCGACACCGTGGCACGGGAGACACCTGCTGCGGTGGCCACGTCACCGATCGTCACTGCTGGGCGCCTGATACTCACGTGGTGAAGGTACACCATGGGAAACCGGTTCCTCATATGATACGTTCTGCGACAGCAACCGGTTTCCCGGCTGTGTCGGTGTGTGCGGGCCCTCGTGCCGCGCTCATCCGCCGGGAAAGCACCAGGTCGACGATGACCGGAGGGCGGAATGTCCAGCGTGATCCAAGAGGTCGCGAGCACGCGGAAGGCCGCGGGCGAGCGACGCAAGGGCGACGGCCGTATGGCTGCGCTCTTCCTTGCCCCGTGGTTCGCGGGGCTGTTCCTGATTACCGCCGGCCCCATGGCCGCGTCCCTGTACCTGTCGTTCACGGACTACGACCTCCTGTCGGCCCCCAGCTGGATCGGGCTCGACAACTACGTGCGGATGTTCGAGGACCCGCGGCTCCTGAACTCGCTCCAGGTGACGTTCACGTACGTGTTCGTGTCCGTGCCGCTCCAGCTCGGCGCGGCCCTCGCGCTGGCGATCGTGCTCGACAAGGGCATGCGCGGCCTGGCGCTCTACCGTTCCGTGTACTACCTGCCGTCCCTGCTCGGCGGCAGCGTCGCGATCGCGATCCTGTGGCGGCAGATCTTCGGTGCGGACGGCCTGGTCAACCAGGTCCTGGCGCTCTTCGGGATCCAGGGTGAGGGCTGGGTGTCGCACCCGGACTACGCGCTGAACACCCTGATCGTGCTGAACGTCTGGACCTTCGGCGCCCCGATGGTCATCTTCCTCGCCGGGCTGCGCCAGATCCCCCGGATGTACTACGAGGCGGCGTCGATCGACGGCGCCGGGCCGCTCCGGCAGTTCTGGTCGATCACGATCCCGATGCTCACGCCGATCGTGTTCTTCAACCTCGTCCTGCAGCTGATCAACGCCTTCCAGAACTTCACGCAGGCGTTCGTGGTGAGCGGCGGGAACGGCGGCCCCGCCGACTCGACCCTGCTCTACACGCTCTACCTGTACCGGAAGGGCTTCGCGGACCTCGACATGGGGTACGCGTCGGCCATGGCCTGGTTCCTGCTCCTGATCATCGGCGGGATGACGGTGGTCAACTTCCTCGCCTCGAAGTATTGGGTTCACTACGATGACTGATCTCGCCACGCCCTCGAAGCTCACCTTCGCCGAACCGGCGTCGTCCCCGAAGCGCGGCGCGCCACGGGCCGGCGGCACGGCCCGCCGCGTCCGGTCGCTGCTCACGAGCGGGTTCAAGCACGTCGGCCTCATCGTCTTCGGGTTCGTGATGCTCTACCCGCTGCTGTGGATGCTGGTGAGCTCGATCAAGCCGAACGCGCTGATCTTCCGCGAGCCGGGGCTCATCCCCACGGACATCGACCTGGCGAACTACACCAACGGCTGGGACGCGCTGCTCCACCCGTTCAGCCACTACCTGGTCAACTCGGCGATCGTGGTGCTCGGCGCGGTGCTCGGCAACCTCGTGTCCTGCTCCCTGGCCGCGTACGCGTTCGCCCGCCTGAAGTTCCGCGGCCGCAACCTGTGGTTCGCGGTCATGCTGATGACGATCATGCTGCCGATCCACGTAATCATCGTGCCCCAGTACGTGATGTTCTCGAGGCTGGAGTGGATCAACACGTTCCTGCCGTTGATCGTGCCGAAGCTGCTGGCCACGGACGCGTTCTTCATCTTCCTCATGGTCCAGTTCTTCCGCGGGATCCCGCGCGAGCTGGACGAGGCGGCGCGGATCGACGGCGCCGGGCACCTGCGCATCTACTGGCAGATCATGATGCCGCTCGCCGTTCCCGCCCTGGCGACCACAGCGATCTTCACGTTCATCTGGACGTGGAACGACTTCTTCAGCCAGCTGATCTTCCTCACCAAACCAGAGATGTACACCGTGCCGATCGCGCTGCGGACCTTTGTCGACTCGACGGGCGAGAGCTCGTGGGGCGCGCTGTTCGCGATGTCGATCGTCTCCCTGATCCCGGTGTTCCTCGTGTTCCTCTTCGGCCAGAAGTACCTGGTCAAGGGGATCGCCACGACGGGCATCAAGTAGGCGGCCCGCGCCCGTCGGGCGCGGCCGCCGAGACCCCGGTCCCTCCGAGCGACAGAAACGACGACGTTCGTCACCAGAAGGAGAGAAATGCGTACCTCATTCGACCAGCGCGGCAGGCGCCGCGCCGCAGTGGCGGCCGGTGCCGCCGCCACCGCCCTGATCCTGTCCGCCTGCGGAGGCGGTGACTCCGGTGCCGCCGGCGGCGACGTCGAGGCCCAGGAGTGCCCGTGCGAGATCCGTTTCGCCTGGTGGGGCTCTGACGAACGGCATGCTGCCACGCAGGAGATCATCGACGCGTTCGAGGCGGAGAACCCGGACATCACCGTGGTCCCGGACTTCACCGACTGGGACGGCTACTGGAACAAGCTCTCCACCGCGGTGGCGGCGGGCGACACGCCGGACGTCATGACGCAGGAGGAGCGCTACGTCTCCGACTACGCCTCCCGCGACGTGATCGCCGACCTCGCCGAGCTCGACATCGACACGTCCGAGATCGACGAGGGGATCCTCGCGGGCGGTCGGATCGACGGCACCCAGTACGCGCTCCCGACCGGTGTCAACGCCTACGCGCTCGTCGCGAACACCGCCGTCTTCGAGGACGCCGGCGTGGACCTTCCGGACGACGAGTCGTGGACCTGGGAGGAGTACGTCGAGGTCGCGAACGAGGTGTCCGAGGGCGCCGGTGACGGCGTCTGGGGCGTGCAGGACTACGGCTTCAACGAGGCCGGCCTGAACATCCTCGCGCGGCAGAAGGGCGAGGCGCTCTGGACGCCCGAGGGCGAGCTCGGCGTCTCCGAGGAGACCGTCGCGGAGTTCTTCCAGACCTCGCTCGACCTGATGCAGGACGGCGGCCAGCCGGACGCCGCCCGCACCATCGAGTACCAGCACGCGGGCCCGGAGGGTTCGCTGGTCGGTACGAACGTCGGCGGCATGGCCTCGTTCTGGTCCAACCAGCTCGGCGCGCTCGCCGAGGCGTCGGGCGAGGACATCGAGCTGCTGCGGTACCCGGGCGAGACCGAGTACGAGCGGACCGGCATGTACTACAAGCCGGCCATGTTCTACTCCGTGTCCGCGACGACCGAGTACCCGGACGCCGCCGCCAAGCTGGTGGACTTCATGCTGAACTCCGAGGAGGCCGCGAAGATCAACCTGACCGACCGCGGTCTGCCCGCCAACACCGACGTGCGCGAGGTGATCACCGACGACCTGACCGACGCCGACCAGCAGGTGGCGGAGTTCATGGCCGACCTCGAGGACGAGATCGTGGACGCCTCGCCGGTGCCGCCGGAGGGCTCGGCGGAGATGCAGGACATCATGGAGCGTGTGAACACCGAGGTCGTCTTCGAGCGGGTCACCCCGCAAGAGGCGGCGCAGATGTTCATCGAAGAGGTCAACGCGGCGATCGGCGCCTGACCGATCCTGACGGGGCGCCCTGGTCGGTCGTCGGAGGACCGACCAGGCGCTCGATCGGTCCTTTCGTGAGTGATCGGCAGATCGACGTGCCGATCACTCACGAAAGGACCGATCGTCATGGGCGCGAGAGACCGTCCGGGCCCGGGCGACCGTCGTCCGGGAGGAACGACCGCGGGGCGGTCGGGTGGAAGGGGATGGCACGGTGGCTGACCTCCTGGTTCTGAACGACGGGGACGACGTCGCGATCGCGCTCCGGGGCCTCGCCCAGGGCGAGAGCGTCGGCAGCGGCAGTGGTGAGGGCAGCGGCGGTGGCCGCGGTGTCGGCAGCGTCGACGCCACCTCGGTCGTCGTGCGGCAGGACGTGCCGCGCGGGCACAAGGTCGCGTTGTCCGACGTCGGCCGTGGTGCGCCCGTGCGCAAGTACGGCCAGGTCATCGGCGTGGCGACGACGGACATCGCACCCGGCGACCACGTCCACAGCCACAATCTCGCGTTCGACGACGCCGCGGTCCTCGCTCTCCGCCGTGACAGCGCCCCGCCACCGCAGGCGTCACCCCCGGCGGCGCCCGGCGCCCGGGGCGGCATCGCGGCGAGTGCGACCCCGACAGGTCCGGGCGGCCGGGACGAGCGCTCGGGCGAGGAACGCACCGCCGCGGTGGCGGCGGGCGGCGGGCGGCCGACCTTCCGCGGGTATCCGCGGGCCGACGGGCGGGTCGGGACACGGAACTTCCTCGCGATCCTGACCAGCGTGAACTGTTCCGCGACCACCGCGAGGATGATCGCGGACCAGTTCCTGGGCGCCGCTCTGGACGAGTTCCCGAACGTGGACGGCGTCATCGCCCTCACCCACACCAGCGGCTGCGGCATGGTGCCCGAGTCCGAGGGCGGCCAGATGCTCCTGCGCACCCTGCGCGGGCACGCCGCTCACCCGAACGTCTCGGGCCTGCTGGTCCTCGGGCTCGGCTGCGAGATGGTCCCGGGAGCGGCGCTGTCGGCCCGGTCCGGGCAGAGCGTGGATCTCGGGATGCCGACGGTCGGGGCACCCCGTGTCCCGTCGGGACCGGGAGCCCAGCAGGATCGCGCCGGAGAGCAGGGCGGCCCGGCGCCGTCGTCGGACCGGGACGGGGACGTGGGGCACGCCGGCGGAGGTGCCGGCCCCGACGGTGGTGCCGGCGATCCTGACAGCGGCGTCGATGCCGGGCTGCTGGCCTCGATCCCGGCCGACACCGTGGTCCGGTCGCTGACCATCCAGGAGTCGGGCGGCGTGCGCGCCACGGTCCGTGCCGGCGTGGCGGCCGTGCGCGAGATGCTGCCGCGGGTGAACGCGCGCGAGCGCGTGGAGTGCGACGTCTCGGACCTCGTCCTCGGACTGGAGTGCGGCGGCTCGGACGGCTATTCGGGCGTCACGGCGAACCCGGCGCTGGGCTGGGCGTCGGACCGTCTCGTGGCGCTCGGCGGCGCGTCCGTGCTGGCCGAGACCCCCGAGGTGTACGGGGCGGAGCACCTGCTCACCGCCCGCGCCACGGAGCCCGCCGTCGCGAAGCGGCTGCTGGACCGCATCGACTGGTGGCGGGACTACGTGGCGGCCGGCGGCGGGACGCTCGACAACAACCCGTCGCCGGGGAACAAGGCCGGCGGCCTGACCACGATCCTGGAGAAGTCGCTCGGGGCGGTGGCCAAGGGCGGCACGGCGCCGCTGTCCGCGGTGTACGAGTACGCGGAGCCGATCGCGCCGCGAGCCGGGTTCACGTTCATGGACACGCCGGGCTACGACCCGGTGTCGGTGACGGGCATGGTCGCGGGCGGGGCGAACGTCGTCGTGTTCACGACGGGCCGGGGCTCGGTGTTCGGGTGCCGCCCGACGCCGTCGATCAAGGTGGCCACCAACACCCCGATGTACTCCGCGATGTCCGAGGACATGGACGTCAACGCGGGCGTCGTCGTGGACGGGACGGCGTCGCTGGAGGAGGTCGGGCGCGAGATCTTCGACCTGGTCCTCGCGGTCGCCTCGGGCGAGCGGACGGTCAGCGAGGACCTGGGGATCGGCGCGGAGGAGTTCATCCCCTGGCACGTCGGCGCTGTCACCTGACCCCTGCCCGCGCCGACCCTTGCCCGCGCCGACCCTTGCCCGTGTCGCGCCCTGCCGGTGTCGCGCCCTGCCCGCGCCGCGCCTTGCCCGCGCGTCCGCTCCGGACGCGCGGGCAGGGCTCGGACTACGCCCGCGTCACCGGCTGCTGGATCTCCGTGACCCAGTCCGCCTGGTCCGCGCTCTCCGCCCGCACGTACAGCTCCCGGCCCGCGGCCGACGGCGCCCAGCCGCGCGCCGCCATCTCGGTGTGCAGGGCCTGCCACGTCGAGCCGATGCCCGCCATCGAACCGAGGTGGACGGTGCAGGCGGCGTCGGGCACGGCGGGCAGCTCGACGACGTCGAACCCGTCGAGCGGCTCGCCGTCGTAGGCGTAGCCGACGACGGCCCGGATGCCGTCCTCGACCATCTCGTACGTCGCCATCGGCGTCCCGAGCCGGCCCGGGCCGTGCGCGTCGGTCAGGATCCTGCCGATCTCGTCGAAGGCCGGCTGCACGACGGCGCCGATCGCGGGCTGCTCCGACACGGTCGCGGTGCGAGCCGCGAGCCGGACGGGCGGGAGGTCCTTGGTGATGATCTCGATGCTGGACATGTGCTTCTCCTCCTCGATGAGACGGAGCCGCCGTTCCACGTCGACGAGCCGGGCGGTGGACAGCGCGTGCTCCCGTTCCAGCTCGTCCTGCCGATCCCGGAGCAGGGCCGCGAGCCGGTCGGTCCCGATGTCCTCGGCCAGGACGGCCGAGATGTCGTCGAGGCCGAACCCGAGCTGGCGCAGGGCCACGATCCGGTGCAGGCGGGCGAGCTGGGACGGGTCGTACGAGCGGTAGCCGTTGAACTCGTCGACGTGGGCGGGCACCAGCAGTCCGGCCGTGTCCCAGTGCCGCAGCATGCGGTGGGTCACCTGGCCGATCTGCGCGAACGCTCCGATGGACAACATGGTCCAGTTCTCCCGCCTGACACGGTGTGAGGGTCAAGCCCATGATCCCCGACACCCGCGGACGCGCCGACTCGGCGCGGGCCCTCCCCTGCGCACGCCCTGACGACTAGGGTCGAAGGCGATGAGCAGCGACACCGCAGACAGCAGCGACACCGTGCAGTCGTCCCGGCCGCCCCGGATCCTCGTCGTGGGAGCCGGGCCCGCGGGCTCCGTCTCCGCGATCGCCCTGCGCCGCGAGCTGCCCGACGCCGAGGTCACCCTCGTCGACAAGGCCACCTTCCCGCGCGACAAGACCTGCGGCGACGGCATGGGCCCCGGCGCCCGGCGCGTCCTGGAGGAGCTCGGCCTCACCGAGGTCTTCAAGCACTTCCACACCCCCACCCGCGTCGCCATCACGGGGCCGGGCGGAGTGTCCGCCGCCATCGAGGACTCCACGATCGCGCACGGCGACTTCCGCGGCTACGTCGTCCCGCGCCTCGACCTGGACGAGGCTCTCAAGGACGCGGCCGTCGCCGCCGGTGCCACGTTCCGCGAGGGCGTCTCCTTCAAGAGCATCGAGCTGTCCGACGGCAGGCGTGGCGCCCCGGCCGGCGCGGGCGCGCCCGTCTCGGGACGGCCGACGCCGGACGGCGCCCCGACCGCCGTCGTCGGCCTCGACGAGGGCGGCGTCCTGACCACCGAGCCGTACGACCTCGTGATCGGGGCCGACGGCGCCTACTCCGCGGTGCGTCGTGCGCTCGGCGTCGACCGGCCCGCGAAGAAGCACACGATCATCGCGATGCGCGCGTACGCCACGGTGCGGCATCCGGACATGGCGCTGCACGACACGCTGCGCTTCGACTTCATCGACGACCTGCTGCCCGCATACGGCTGGATCTTCCCGCTGCCGGACGACCGCGCGAACCTCGGTATCGGGATCCCGGTCGACGTGCTGGCGCAGCGGGACCAGAAGCTGGGCGAGCTGTTCGACGTCTATGTGGCCGACCTGCGGCGGCGCGGGTTCGAGGTGTCGGGCGTCGGGGAGGTCGCCACGCATCAGCTCCCGCACGCGGGCGCGCGGCAGGCGATGACGGCTCCGCCCTGCCCGGCCGTCCTGATCGGCGACGCGGCCTCGACCATCAACGCCCTCTCGGGCGAGGGCATCTTCTACGCGATGGCGGCGGGCGTGCAGCTCGCGGAGCACCTGGCCGCGGCCCGGGCGGCGCGCGGGGACGGCGCGCTGCGGGGAGCGGGCGCGAGGGAGACGTTGCGCACCTTCGAGCGCGCGTTCACCCGGCGCTTCGCCCGCCACCACCGCACCTGCGGCCTGGGGCAGCGCCTGATGCGCTCGCCCGGGTGGGCCCGGTTCACCATCGGCTCCGTCGGTGACGACCAGCATGCGATGCGGACGGTGACGTCGATGATGTTCGACGAGGGCTCGGCCGGGATGGGTCACGTCCTGCGCGCGGCCGCCCGTGGCGTGCTGCGCTGACCCAGGCTCCCGCAGGACTTCACACATGCGGCGCGCGGGCTGTGAGACCCGGGCGGAGCATGGCAGCATCGAGGCACTCGACGGCGAGGGCTGCGACCCGTCTCGAATCGTTCCGAGGAGTTCCCGTGCACGTACTAAACCCGCCCGAGTCCGCAATCGTCGTCGGGGCCGGCATGGTCGGCCTCGCCACCGCCTGGCACCTGCAGGAGCGTGGCGTGGAGGTGACGGTTCTGGACCGCGCCGGCGTCGCCGCCGGGTCCTCCTGGGGGAACGCCGGCTGGCTCACCCCGGGCATGGCGATGCCGCTCGCCGACCCGTCGCTCTGGACCTACGGCCCGCGCGCCCTGCTCGATCCCGACGCGGCGCTGTCCGTCCCGTTCCGCTGGGACGCCGGCCTCTGGGCGTTCCTCGCCCGGTTCATGCGCAACGCCACGCCGGGCGCGTGGCGGCGCACCATGGCCGCGCTCACTCCGATCGACAAGGTCGCTCTCGACGCGTACGACGAGCTCGTCGCCGAGGGCGTGCCCGCCGACACCAGGCCCTCGCGGTGGGTGGTCGGCTTCGAGGACGAGAAGCAGGTCGGCCCGTTCGTCCACGAGCTGGAGGGGGTGGCGGCCGCGGGCCAGGACGTTCCGCTGCGGCAGGTGTCCGACGGCGGTCCGCACCTCTCCCCGGCCATCACCTCCGTCTGGGAGCTGGGTGGCCAGCGGTTCCTCGAACCAGGTCCGTTTGTGCAGGCGCTGGCCGACGCGGTGAGCGCGCGGGGCGCCAAGATCGTGACCGACGCGCCGGTGACCGGTGTCGAGCCCGCAGCAGCCCGTGGGGCCGAGGGGCAGGTCCGGGCCCGCGTGACCGTCGCCGACCACGACGAGCTGACGGCGGACGTCGTCGTGCTCGCGACCGGGGCCTGGCTGCCGGGCCTGGCGCGACGGTTCGGCGTGCGCACCCGGGTACAGGCGGGCCGCGGGTACTCGTTCACCGTCCCGGTCGAGGGCGAGCCCATCGACCACCCGGTCTACTTCCCGGCACGTCGCGTGGCCTGCACCCCGTACCAGGCCCGGCTGCGCGTGGCGGGCACCATGGAGTTCCGCGGGCCGGAGGAGCCGCTGCGGCAGCGCCGGGTCGAGGCGATCGCGAACTCCGTGCGTGGCCTGCTCCGCGGCGTCGACCTGGACGACCGGCAGGACGTGTGGGTCGGCTCCCGCCCCGTCACCCCGGACGGCCTGCCGCTCGTCGGCCCGACCGCCGCACCCGGGGTGTACGTGGCGGGCGGCCACGGCATGTGGGGCATCGTGCTGGGCCCCGCGACCGGCCGTGCGCTCGCGGCGCAGATCATGACGGGCAGGACCCCGCCGGAGATCCGCGCGTTCGACCCGCTGCGCTGAACCGCCGCTCGCCACTCGCCGTGCACCGGCACGGCGGCGCTTCGTGCATGAGCGCTCCGGCGCCGGGTCGCGGACCGGGCCCACGGTGCCGGCCCACGGTGCCGGGGTGGGCCGTAGGATCGGCGTCGTGACGACGCGCATTCTTGTCCTGGCCGGGCGTGGGCGATACGAGGATCCGTGGCACGACCACGCCGCCACCTCGCACGAGGTGGCAGGGATCCTCGGGGCACCGGACGCCGTGGGGCGTGACGACGTCGTCGTCCAGGTCCGCTCGACCTGGCTGGACGGGCTCGACGCGCTCGACGACGTCGGCCTGCTCGTGCTGAACTCCGGCCGCGGGCGCACCGATGCGGAGTTCGACGGGGCCGACGGCGACTGGACGGCCTTCCACGAGCGGCTCGCGTCCTGGGCCAGGTCCGGGGGTGCGGTCCTCGCGCTGCACCAGGCCGCGAACACGTTCGCCGACGCGCCGGGATTCGAGGAGATCCTCGGTGGTCGCTGGGTTCCGGGCGTCTCGATGCATCCGCCGATCGGCGACGCGGTGTTCGACGTCGTCCCCGGGCACCCCGTCACCGCCGGGCCTGCCGGCTCACCGGGCGGCGCCGGCGTGATCGACGCCTACGACGAGCGGTACTGCCATCTCGTGGTGGCCGAGTCCTCGCGGGTCCTCCTGACGACGCGTGGCCCGGCCGAGCCCGGCTTCGGCTCCGGGGCCGACGACGACACCCGCGTGCACCCCGTCGCCTGGGCGAACGAGGCGCACGGCGGCCGCACGGTCTACTCCGGCCTGGGCCACGACGTCCGCTCCTACGGTTCGGAGCCTCACCGAGCCTTCCTCCGCGCGGCCGCGGCCTGGCTCCTGCCCTAGCTCTTGCCCTGGTTGCCGTCGGCGGTGTCATCGGCCGTGTCGTCGGCGGAGTGCGTCGGCCTGCGGCGCGGCAGCAGGTGCATGACGCCGGCGACGGCACCGCCCACCACCACGCCCAGGATCGCGGAGCAGAGCGTGTTGAACAGCCACGCGAGGATCGCGCCCACCGCCGGGACCGCGTGGTGGATGGCTTCCTCGATGCCGTGCACCCAGCCGTAGAGGGTGTGCCAGCCGAGGTCGTCGAAGCCCACCAGCAGGATGTGCCCGCCGACCCAGAGCATCGCGATCGTGCCGATGACGGAGATCGCGCCGAGCAGCTTCGGCATGCCGTCGACCAGTGCGCGGCCGATGCGCCGGCTGGCGGCGGACTCGCGCTGCGCCAGGAGGAGCCCGACGTCGTCCATCTTCACGATGAGCGCGACGACGCCGTAGACGGCGATCGTGATGACGATCGCGACGATGATCAGGGCGCCGAGCCGGAACCAGAAGCTCGAGTCCGCGACCTCGTTGAGGGCGATCACCATGATCTCCGCCGAGAGGATCAGGTCGGTGCGGATGGCGCCCGAGATCACCGACTTCTCGGACTCCTCGCCCTTGAGCGCCGCGGGAACCTCGTGACCGTCGTGCCGGTGGAACCAGCCGAGGACCTTCTCCGTGCCCTCGAACGCGAGATACGTGCCGCCGAGCATGAGGATCGGGGTGAGCGCCCAGGGCGCCCACTCCGAGAGGACCAGCGCGATCGGCAGGATGATCAGCAGCTTGTTGCGGATCGAGCCGACGGCGATCTTCTTGACGATCGGGATCTCGCGCGCGGCGGTGACGCCGTGCACGTACTGCGGCGTCACGGCGGTGTCGTCGATGACGACTCCTGCGGCCTTGGCGGTGGCCTTGCCGGCGGCGGCGCCGACGTCGTCGATGGACGCGGCCGCGAGGCGGGCGAGCGCCGCGACGTCGTCCAGCAGGCCGAGAAGACCGGCGCTCATGGGCTCGTCTCCGGTCGTCGAGGGGCGGTGTACGCAACGAGCATGGCCGCAGCCTACGTGAACCGCCGAGCTGGATCCGGGCCTCCCCGAGCCCCGGTCGCCGGGGCAGGCCGTCGCCGGGGTACGCCGTCGCCGGGGCCAGTTCAGGCGGCGCCGGGCGATCCTGCGAAGTCGCGCTGGCGCCAGGCCTCGTAGACCGCTATCGACGCCGCGTTCGTGAGGTTCAGGGAGCGGCGGCCGGAGAGCATCGGGATGGTGAGCCGGTCGGTGATGCGGGGGTGCGCGAGGACGTCGCCGGGCAGGCCGGTGGGTTCCGGGCCGAACAGCAGCACGTCGTCCGGGCGGTAGGCGACGTCGGTGTAGCGGGTGGTGCCGCGCGTCGTGAACGCGAAGACGCGGGAGCCGGGGAGCGCCTCCAGCGCGGCGTCGAACGACGGGTGCACGTCCATCACGGCGAGGTCGTGGTAGTCGAGACCCGCGCGCTTCAGCTTGGCCTCCGACAGGTCGAAGCCGAGCGGCTCGACCAGGTGCAGCCGGGCGCCCGTGACCGCGGCGAGCCGGATCGCGGACCCGGTGTTCCCCGGGATCCGGGGCTCGAAGTACATGACGTGGGCGAGCGGCGACTCGGGCGGCGGAGAGGCATCGGTGGGGTGCGGCACGGACTCATTCTCGCCGCCCGACGCCGTGGTGGGAAAAGGCCGAGGCGGTCGGTCCTGTGGGACCTCCCGCCTCGGCACCCGGCCGGTCTGCCTCAATTTCCCGGCCGGGGGTCTGTGGTGCTCCGGTCAGCCGTCCAGGCGGTCGCGGAGGTTCGCGAGCTGCTTGCGCAGCGCGGTCGGTACGTGGTCGCCGAAGCGGTCGAAGAACTCCTCGGTCAGGTCGGCCTCCGTGAGCCACGGACCGGAGGGGACGTCGAACAGCGCCTCCAGGTCCGCGGCGGGCAGGTCGAGGCCGTCCACGTTCAGCGAGCCCTCGGCCGGGATCCGCCCGACGGCGGACGCCACGGACCGGTCCTCGCCCTCCCCGCGGGCGGCCTCGACCTGGCCGGCGATCCACTCGACGACGCGGGAGTTCTCACCGAAGCCGGGCCAGATGAACGAGCCGTCGGCGTCCTTGCGGAACCAGTTGACCTGGAAGATCAGCGGCCGCTTCGTGGTGTCCACCGCGTCGCCGACGGACAGCCAGTGCGCCCAGTGGTCGGCCATGTTGTAGCCGCAGAACGGCATCATCGCGAACGGGTCGCGCCGCAGCTCGCCGACGGTTCCCTCCGCGGCGGCGGTGCGCTCCGAGGAGATCGTGGCGCCCATGAAGACGCCGTGCTCCCAGCCGAGCGACTGCGTCACCAGCGGCACGTTCGTCGCGCGGCGGCCGCCGAAGATGATCGCGTCCACCGGCACGCCCGCCGGGTCCTCCCAGGTGTCGGCGATCGTGGGGCACTGCGCCGCCGAGACGGTGAACCGGGAGTTCGGGTGGGCGGCCGGCTCGTCGGAGTCGGGCGTCCAGTCGCGGCCCTGCCAGTCGGTGAGGTGGGCCGGCGGGGTGTCCGTCAGGCCCTCCCACCAGACGTCGCCGTCGTCGGTCAGCGCGACGTTGGTGAAGATCGTGTCGTGGTCGAACGTGCGCACCGCGACCGGGTTCGTGCCCTCGCCCGTGCCCGGTGCCACGCCGAAGAAGCCGGCCTCCGGGTTGATCGCGCGCAGCGAGCCGTCCGGCCCGGGCCGTAGCCACACGATGTCGTCGCCGATCGTCTCGACCTTCCAGCCCGGGATCGTGGGCTGCAGCATCGCGAGGTTCGTCTTGCCGCAGGCGCTCGGGAACGCGGCGGCCAGGTGGTACTGCTTCCCGGCGGGCGACGTCGCGCGGATCAGCAGCATGTGCTCGGCGAGCCAGCCCTCGTCGCGCGCCATCGCGGAGGCGATCCGCAGCGCGAAGCACTTCTTGCCCAGCAGCGCGTTGCCGCCGTAGCCCGACCCGTACGACCAGATCTCGCGGGTCTCCGGGAAGTGCACGACGTACTTCGTGTCGTTGCAGGGCCACGGGACGTCGGCCTCGCCGTCGGCCAGCGGCGCGCCGACCGAGTGCACGGCCGGGACCCACTGCTGCCCGCCGTCGATCAGGTCGACGATCCGCTCCGACACGCGCGTCATCACGTGCATGGAGACGACGACGTACGGCGAGTCGGTGATCTCGATGCCCACCTGGGAGATCGGGCCGCCGACGGGACCCATCGAGAACGGCACCACGTACATGGTGCGGCCCCGCATGGCGCCGGCGAAGACGTCGTGCAGCTCCGGGCGCATCTGCGAGGGAGCGACCCAGTTGTTGGTGGGGCCGGCGTCCTCTTCCTGCTGGGAGCAGATGAAGGTGCGGGACTCGACGCGTGCGACGTCCGCCGGGTCGGAGCGGGCCAGGTAGGAGCCGGGGCGCTTGTCCTCGTTCAGCTTGGTCAGGGTGCCGGACTCGACCATCTGGTCGATGAGCCGCTGCTTCTCCGCGGCGGACCCGTCGCACCACACGATCTCGTCGGGCCGGGTGAGCTCGGCGACCTCGTTCACCCAGGCGCGGACGTCGGGGCGGCCGGTGGCGGTCGTGAACAGGTCCTGGGGAGGCGCTGCCTGCGGCGAGGCCCCGGCACCGAAGGACGCGCCCGCTTCGGAGGTCTCCGAGACGAGCTCGGCGACGAGTCTGGTCCGGCGGGGGTTCGCGAGGAACGACATGCTGGCTCCCATCTGCAACAAGTGGCTGGGTTCCCACCATCACCCGGCGCCGGGTGGATTTTCCACGCCCGGGCCTGTGAAGATCGGCCGATCTTTACCTATGATGAAGCGGTGAGTTCCTGTGTGCGTGATCTGGCGCACAGTCCGTCCCCGGAGCGAAGGACAGGCGAGACGTGACCCCCCAGCGACCGTCGTCGGACACGAGCGGCATGGCCGGCGCGGCCGACGACCAGCCCGACCTCATCACGCTCGGGCGGCGCGTCCGGCACGCGCGGACCGGCGCCGGGCTCACGCTCGACGGGCTCGGCGAGCAGGTGGGCGCGGCCCCGAGCCTGCTCAGCCTGATCGAGAACGGGCGCCGGGAACCGAAGCTCTCGTTGCTGCGCGCGATCGCGGCGGCGCTCGGCCTGTCGCTGAACGAGCTGCTCGACCCCGAGCCGCCGTCGCGCCGGGCCGCGCTGGAGATCGCGCTGGACCGTGCGCAGCGCGGGCCGCTCTTCGCAGGGCTCGGGCTCCCGGCGGTCAAGCCGTCGCAGAAGCTGGCGACTCCCGTGCTGGAGCAGCTCGTCGGCCTGCACGACGAGCTCGCGCGGCGTGCCGAGGAGGCGATCGCCACGCCCGAGGAGGCACGTCGCGCGAACACGGAGCTGCGGCTGGAGCGCCAGGCGCGGGACAACCACTTCCCGCAGTTCGAGCAGCTCGCGGAGGACCTGGTGCGGGACGCCGGGTACACGGGCGGGGCGCTCACGCACCGTACCGTCGCCGTCCTGGCCGAGCGGCTCGGGTTCACGATCCTGCACGTGAACGACCTGCCCCGGTCGGCCCGCAGCGTGACCGACCTGCGCAACGGCCGGATCTACCTCCCGCCGGCCTCGGTCCCGGGCGGTCA
This sequence comes from Myceligenerans cantabricum, assembly GCF_054777735.1. NCBI lineage: Bacteria > Bacillati > Actinomycetota > Actinomycetes > Micrococcales > Promicromonosporaceae > Myceligenerans > Myceligenerans cantabricum. The sequence continues at coordinate 246,261 of NZ_BAAHAJ010000005.1, read as the reverse complement.
CGGCCTGCGGTCGCTGGCGTTGCAGGCGATCGCGCACCGGGTGCTGGAGCACGAGCGGCCGCGCTCCTACGCGGAGTTCCTCAGGCAGCGGGTCGAGATCACCTACTTCGCGGCAGCCTGCCTGGTGCCGCAGTCCGCGGCGGTACCGTTCCTGGAGGAGCGCAAGCGCGAGCGGGACCTCGCGGTCGAGGACTTCCGCGACGCGTTCGGCGTCACCCACGAGGCCGCGGCCATGCGCCTGACCAACCTGGCCACGGTGCGGCTCGGTATCCCGCTGCACTTCCTGCGCGTAGGGGACGACGGCGCGCTGTTCCGCGGCTACGAGAACGACGGCCTGCGTCTTCCGCAGGACCCGACGGGCGCGATCGAGGGGCAGCTCGTCTGTCGTCGCTGGGCCGCACGCGAGGCGTTCGACCGCCGCGACGTGGCGACCGAGTACTACCAGAACACGGACACGCCCACCGGGACGTACTGGTGCTCCACGCAGACCGGGTCGGGCGACACGGGAGCGTTCTCCATCACCGTGGGCGTGCCGTACGCCCACGCGAAGTGGTTCCGCGGGCGGGACACCCAGGTGCGGAAGGTGTCCACGTGCCCGGACCCGGCGTGCTGCTCGCGCCCGGCGCCGGCGCTCGCCGACCGGTGGGCGGGCGCGGCGTGGCCGTCGGCGCGCATGCACCAGCAGGTGCTGGCCGCCCTGCCGCGGGGCGCGTTCCCGGGGGTCGACGACGCGGAGGTGTACGCGTTCCTGGACCGGCACGCGCCGGACGACGAGAGCGGTGACGACGGGCGTAGCGACGACGTGCGGTGACGGCCGCTGCCCGCCGGTGGGCGGGCGCGGAGCCAGGCGTCCGGCAGCCGGGCGTCCGGCCTGTCACCCGGTGCGTCGGTCGCGCAAGGGGTCGCTCGTTGTACGCCGTTCGCAGTGCCAGCAGGTAGTTTCCCCTCCCGTGGCTACAAATCTCGCGTGTGTCGGACTGAATGTGACCACCCGGAGCGGATTCCGGGACCTGGTGCACGGGGTGCTGCCCGAGGCGAAGATGATCACCCAGGAGCGGGACGCGACGTTGTACGTCTGGACGGACACGACGGGTGCGCGGCTCATCATCACCACCGAGGGCGACCTGGTGCGGGCTGTGACGACGTCGTTCGCGGGGCCGCTCGGTGCGCGGCTCGCCGACGTGCGAGCAGCCGACGGCGGCCTGGCGATCGCGGAGATCGTGGACGCCGAGGACGACATCCTGGCGGGCGTCGCGTGCGAGCTCGAGGAGCTCCAGCTCCTGGGCGACGCGGAGGACGTGCCGGCGCGGGACGCCTGCATCGTGGGGCTCGGCCGCTCCGTGGAGGTGTTCACCGGGCCGGAGGAGTTCCTCGCGTCAGACGCGAGCAGGATGACCTTCGCGGGCGAGGAGGCCGCGGAAGACGACGGCGAGCCGATGCGCTTCGAGCCCGAGTCGTTCAGCCCGGACGGCGCGTTCACGATGCAGGTCGACGCCGTCGCCCGGGTGAACGGGACCGTGCTGGAGGTGGCCCGGCACGAGGTGGGGCGCACCGGCCAGGTGTTCACGGCCGCACAGGTTCGCACGGGCGGCTTCGAGGTGTCCCTGTGCGTCCCGGCGGGCGAGCCGGACCTGGCGGTGGGCGACGTGGTGGCGGCGAACACCTACCTGATCGCATCGGTGCCGAGCCTGCTGCCCGGGTAGCCAGACGGGCGGGCCGACCTGCACCGTTAGAGCGTCGACGATGCTAGTGTGACGTGACTCACACCAGCGACGGTGCTGACGCGCGATCCGTTCCGGCCCGACGAGGGCCCTGCGAGGGAGGTCCGTATGTCGACGACGACCACGATCCCCAGCGACGCCCCACCCACTCCCGCGGTCCGCAGACGGCGCGTCATCGGCCTGGCCGCGGGCGTGCTGCTCGGTGCCGTCGTCTACCTGGTCCTGCCCGGTGACCTCGACGGCTCTGCCCGGGTCGTCGCCGCGACGGCCGCGCTCATGGCCGTCTGGTGGATGACCGAGGCGATCCCGCTCGCGGCCACCGCGCTCCTTCCCATGGTCGTGTTCCCGTTCCTCGAGGACTTCGCGGCCGAGGGCGAGGAGGCCGGCGCCGCGATCGGGATGCAGGCGGCAGTCGCCCCGTACGCGAACCCCATCATCTGGCTCTTCATGGGCGGGTTCGTGATCGGGCTCGGGATGCAGCGCTGGGGCCTGCACCGCCGGTTCGCGCTGAACATCGTGTCCCGGGTGGGCACGAACCCCGTGATGCTCGTGGGCGGGTTCATGCTCGCCACCGGCCTCGTGTCCATGTGGGTCAGCAACACGGCGACGGCGATCATGATGTTTCCGGTCGGCCTGGCGGTCCTCACTCTGGTCAACACGCAGAACCCGGACAAGAACCTCGCCACCGCGCTGCTGCTCGGCATCGCCTACGCGGCATCGATCGGTTCCGTGTCGACGCTGATCGGCACCCCGCCGAACACGCTGCTGCGGGGGTTCCTGCAGGAGGAGTACGGAATCACCATCGGCTTCGCCGAGTGGATGCTGGTCGGTGTCCCGCTGGCGGCGGTGTTCCTCGTCGTCGCCTGGTTCGTCCTGACCCGCGTCGCCTTCCCGCCCGTGTCCCGGAACATCGACGAGGCGCGCCGGCTCCTGCAGGACGAGGTGTCCGGGCTCGGCCGCATGAGCCGGGGCGAGTGGACGGTGACCGGCGTCTTCGCCGCCGCCGCGACGGCGTGGATCGTGTTCGGGGCCCTCGGGCAGTCGGCGTCCTTCGTGGCGTCGAACGCGTGGATCGGCACCTACGACGACGCGATGGTCGCCGTCGCCGCCGCGCTCGCCCTCTTCCTCGTCCCCGCGACGCGCGACGGGCAGCGCACCCTCGACTGGTCGGCCATGAAGGAGCTGCCCTGGGGCATCCTGCTGCTGTTCGGCGGCGGCCTGGCCCTGTCCGCGCAGTTCGGCCAGACCGGCCTGTCGGCGTGGATCGGTGAGCAGGTCGCCGGGATGGCGGGCATCCCCGTGTGGGTGGTCGTCCTCGCCGTGGTCGCGCTCGTGATCTTCCTGACCGAGCTGACGTCGAACACCGCGACGACGGCGACGTTCCTGCCTGTCATGGCGGGCGTCGCCGGTGGTCTCGGCATCGAGCCGCTCATGCTGCTGGTGCCGACCGCGCTCGCCGCGACGATGGCGTTCATGCTCCCCGTGGCGACGCCGCCGAACGCGATCGTCTTCGGATCGGGCCAGGTCACGATCGGTCAGATGGTCCGGGGCGGAGTCCTGCTGAACGTCGCAGGCATCGTCCTCATCATGGCCACGATGTACACCCTGGTCATCACGATCCTCGTGTGACGGGTCAGCCGGGGGCCTGGCCCCGGAGCGGCCCGCCCCTGGCGTCCAGGCGGTCCAGGAGGGTGGCGAACGTGTTGCCGACGCGGAGGCCGTCGTGCTCGAACGCGTTCGTCACCCAGGCGTCCGCGTTGCCGACGTGGGCGACGGTCTCCAGGGAGTAGCCGGCGTCGACGAACATGTCGTCGTGGTAGACGACGGCCTCGACCGGGACGTCGTTCGACGCCAGGAGGTCCAGGTCGTAGAGGTCGCCCCAGCCCTCCCGGGCCGCGAGGGCATCGGCCACGGCGGCGAACGGGCGCAGCGCCGCGATCTCGGAGAACATCCAGGGGTAGATCATCTCGCCGGTCAGCAGCAGCGGGCGCGCGCCCGCACCGAAGGCCGGGTCGCCGTCGCGGACCGACTGCGCCGCCCATGCCGTCGGGCCCGTGTGGGACTGCGCGTAGATCGACTCGTGGAGCACCGCGTACAGCGGGCGGCCGACGAAGTCGGTGGCGGCGGCGACCGAGGCGAGGAACGTGTCGGTGAGGTCGGCGCCGGGTCCGCCCGCCGGAGCCGTGGACGCACGGATGCCCGGGGGCTTCCCGCTGTCGCCACCACGCCCGCCGTCGTCGGCGGAATCGTCGAACGCCTCGTCGAGGATCCAGTGCACGCGTTCGAAGCCCGCGCCCATGCCGAAGTCCATGCCCAGGCTCTGCAGCCGGCGGACGCTGAGGGCCGCGCCGTCGGGGAGGACGACGTCGTCGGCGGCGAGCCGGTCCGCGGCGCGCCCCAGCAGCTCCGCCGCGTGCGGGTAGCGCTCCCGGAAGCGCGCGTTCTTGCCGGCGACGCGCGGCTGCGTGCGCTCGTACACCTCGCGGGCCGACGCCGTCAGGCTCGGCAGGCCGCCGGTCACGAGGCTCGCGTTCACGCCCTCGGGCGCGAGCGACAGGTACGTCATCGTGATGAACCCGCCGTACGACTGTCCGAGGGTCGTCCAGCGGCGGCCGTCGTAGATCGCGTCCCGGAGGTACTCGGCGTCGCGCACGATGCTGTCGGCGCGGAAGTGCGTGAGGTACTCGGCCTGGGCGCCCGCGTCGCCGAGGGCGCGCAGGGCCGCGGCGCGGACCGCCGTCGAACGTCCTGTGCCGCGCTGGTCGAGCAGCACGACGCGGAACCTTTCCAGCGCCGAGCCGATCCACCCCTCCGGGCCGGTGGGCCGTGGGCCCTTGCCGCCGGGGCCACCTTGCAGGAAGACGAGGAGGGGAAGGTCCTCGCGCCGCCTCGCGGGCGCGACGAGCTCGCGCAGGAACAGGGAGATCGTGCGCCCGTCGTCGGGGTTCGACCAGTCGAGCGGAACCTGGACGGTGCGGTCGGTGACGTGGACCCCGGGCAGGGTGTAGCTGGTGGGCACGGACCAAGCCTAGGAGAGCCGACGACCGCGCGCTGCGCCCGCCGGGTCAGAGCTCCAGGAGCATGCGGGCGTTGCCCAGGGTGTTCGGCTTGACGCGGGCGAGGTCGAGGAACTCGGCGACGCCGTCGTCGTGCGAGCGGAGGAGCTCGGTGTAGACGTCGGGGACGACAGGCGTGCTGTCGATCTCCTCGAAGCCGTGCTTGCGGAAGAAGTCCACCTCGAAGGTGAGGCAGAAGACGCGGCGCAGGCCCAGGTCGCGTGCCCGGTCCAGCAGGGCAGCGACGAGCCGGTGCCCCACGCGCCGTCCCCGGAAGTCCGAGGCCACGGCCAGCGTTCGGATCTCGGCGAGGTCTTCCCACATGACGTGCAGCGCGCCACAGCCGACGACGGTGTCTGCCGCTCCAAGGCCCGTCCCGGCGGCGTCCGCTTCGACGGCGTCTGCCCCGGTGGTGCGCGCCGTCGCCTCCGCGACCAGGAACTCCTGGACCGCCTCGTAGTAGCCGACCCATTCCTTGGCCAGGAGGATCCGGCGCTCCGCGTACGGCTCGACCAGGGCGCGGATCGCCCGCACGTCGGCGGGCACGGCGGGCCTGATGTTCACGGTCACGCCGCCCACAGTACGCGCGCTCCTCTTGCTTCCACCCACGTCACGTGGTGGGTTGGCGGTATGGCATCCACCCGGCTGACAGCGGAATCCCGACTTCAGGCCCTGGCCACCCTCGAGGCCAGCACAGACGTTGCGACCGAGCTCGACGTGCTGGTCGTCGGCGGCGGTGTGACCGGCGCAGGCATCGCGCTCGACGCCGTGACCCGCGGTCTGTCGACCGCCGTGGTCGAGGCGCAGGACTGGGCGCAGGGTACGTCGAGTCGCAGCAGCAAGCTGGTCCACGGCGGCCTGCGCTACCTGCAGATGCTCGACTTCGAGCTGGTCCACGAGGCGCTGACCGAGCGTGACCTCCTGCTTCGCGAGCTCGCGCCGCACCTCGTGCGGCCCGTGCCGTTCCTCTACCCGCTGGAGCACCGCGTCTGGGAACGCGCCTACGTCGGCACCGGTATCGCGCTGTACGACATCCTGGCGACCCTGACCCCCGGCCGTCGTCCGATGCCGTTCCACCGCCACCTGACCAAGGCGCAGCTCGAGGCGAAGTTCCCGGACCTGGCGCACGACGCCGCCGTCGGCGCCGTGCAGTACTGGGACGCCTCGGTCGACGACGCGCGCCTCGTGACCACGCTCGTGCGGACCGCCGCGTCCTACGGCGCGCACGTCGCGAGCCGTACCCAGGTCGTCTCGCTGACCCAGGGCAGCACGGGCGCGGTGAACGGTGCCGTCGTCGTCGACCTGGAGACCGGCCGGGAGATCACGGTCCGCGCCCGCTCCGTGATCAACGCGACCGGGGTGTGGACGGAGGAGACCCAGGAGCTGGCCGGGCAGCCGGACAGCCCGGCGGGCGGCCTGCGCGTGCTGGCGTCGAAGGGTATCCACCTGGTGGTCCCACGCGACCGGATCCAGGGGCACGCCGGGCTGATCCTGCAGACCGAGAAGTCGGTGCTGTTCGTCATTCCCTGGTCGCGGTACTGGGTGATCGGCACCACGGACACGCCGTGGAACCTCGACCCGGTGGACCCGGTCGCCACCAGCGCCGACGTCGAGTACGTGCTCGAGCATGCCAACTCCGTCCTCGCGCACCCGCTCACCCGCGACGACGTCATCGGCACCTACGCGGGCCTGCGGCCGCTGCTGCAGCCCGGGACCAAGGCCGGGACCTCCAGCGCGAAGGTCTCCCGCGAGCACACCGTCGCCTCGCCCACCGCCGGGCTCACCGTGATCGCGGGCGGCAAGCTCACCACCTACCGGGTCATGGCGAAGGACGCCGTCGACTTCGCCATCGGGCAGCGGGCGGCCGCGCTGCCCAGCATCACCCACCAGATCCCGCTCACCGGCGCGATCGGCCTCAAGGCGGTCCAGCGCCAGGCGCGGACGTGGGCGAAGCGGTTCGGCTGGAAACCGCCGATGGTCGACCACCTGCTGCACCGCCACGGCTCCAACCTGACCGATGTCGTCGAGCTCTGCGAGGCAGACCCGAGCCTGGCCCTGCCGCTCGAGCACGCCCCGGCCTACCTGCGCGCCGAGGTGCACCACGCCGTCACGCACGAGGGCGCCCTGCACCTCGAGGACGTGCTGGCGCACCGCACGCGGCTGGTCTACGAGGTGCCGGACCGCGGGGTGGACACCGCCGCCGAGGTCGCCGACCTCGTCGCGCCCCTGCTGGACTGGGACGACGCCACGAAACAGCGTGAGATCGACGCCTGGCGGAGCCGGATCGCCGCCGAGCTGGCGGCGCTGCGGTCCCCGGACGACGAGACCGCGGAGGAGGCGGTGCGGAGCGCCGACCGCATCGCGCCGTGGCAGCCGCTGCGGAGCTCGTGACGGGCGCGGCGGGGGCACCGCGGCGGGGTCGGCGTCCGAGCGCGACACGGGGTCCTCGTCGTGCCGTGGGGTGTGCCGTGGCCTCCTGACCGTGGCATGGCATGAGGTGGCATGGCGCGGCATGGCGCGGCATGGCGTGCCGCGCAGGGCGCCGACCGTAGCCCCAGCGGGTTGGGCGTCGAGGTCAGGCCTGCGGGGTGCGCGGGAGGCGGAGGCGGCCCGCGGGGTCCTGCTCCGCCAGGCCGTCCTCGACGAGGCCCGCGACGGCCCGGTCGAGCTGGGCCAAGCGGGCGGACCGGTCGGACCGGGCGGCTGAGCGCCCGGCGTCGTCGGACGAGGACCGGGAGGTCGCCGGGTCGTCGTCGGGCCGCGTGCTCGCACCCGGGACCCACGCCTCCACGAGGACGGCCCGCTCCACGGGCCCCTCCGCGTCACGCAGCGTCGCCATGACCCGACCGCGGCACTGTCGGTCGGTGCCGTGCCACGCCTGCGTCCGACGGCGGTCGGCGTGCGCGTCGGGAGGTGAGCCTGCGGCCCGCCAGGCGCAGAGCCCGGCCACCGGGCAGGCGTCGCAGCGCGGGGAGCGGGCGGTGCACACGAGCGCGCCGAGCTCCATGGAGGCGGCGGCCCACCGGGCGGCGTCGGTGTCGTCGGCGGGGGCGACCGCCGTCGCCAGTGCCCGTTCGGCCGCGGTGTACGACGGCGCGGGCAGCGCGGTCCCGCTGATCGTGCGGGCCAGCACGCGCCGCACGTTCGTGTCGACGACGACGGCGCGGCGCCCGTACGCGAAGGCGAGCACGGCCGCCGCGGTGTACTCACCGATCCCCGGCAGGGCCCGCAGCTCGTCCTCGGTGCGGGGGACGGCACCGTCGTGCCGCGCGACGATCGCCGCGGCGCAGTCCTGCAGCCGCAGCGCCCGCCGCGGGTAGCCCAGGCGGCCCCAGGCGCGCAGCACGTCGGCGGTGTCGGCGCGGGCGAGGTCCGCCGGTGTGGGCCAGCGCTCCAGCCAGGCGCGCCAGGCGGGCTCGACGCGGACCACCGGGGTCTGCTGCAGCATCACCTCGCTGACCAGCACTCCCCAGGGGGTGCGGTCAGGGGCGCGCCAGGGCAGGGCGCGTGCGGCGTCGTCGAACCAGCCGGTGACGGCGGCACGCAGGACTGCATGGCCGGGGGACTCGGTGAGGGAGGCGGTCACGGGGAACCATTCTCTCCCTTCGGACTCCCTGCCAGGGCGGCGCGGCTTCGGCAGGTGCGGGAACGGGGTGTCTACCGTGGTGCCACTGGTCGTGATCGGGGACGGGAGAGTCGGTGCGGGTATACGAGTGGGGGACCGCCCGCGGGCGCCGGACGGTGCTGGTGGCGGTGCTCGTGGTGGTGCTGGTGGCGGTCGGCGCGCTGGTGGTCCGTGCGGTCTGGCCCGAGCCGCCTCCGCCGATAGTCAGCGAGTCCAAGGTGCACCCGCCGGCGCCCGTGGGCCCGGACGGCGGCGCGCAGACGTGCGACGCCGACGACCTGGACGTCCGGCTCGTGGCGGATCGCAGCACCGTCACCGACGGGGAGGCGGTGGTGTTCACCGTGACGCTGGAGAACTCCGGCCCCGCACCGTGCCTCGTGGACGGTGCCGACGAGAACCGTCCCGTGACGGTCTGGGCCGGAGACTCGGGGCAGGACGCCGACCGGGTCTGGTCGTCCGGGGACTGCGCCGACGGCGAGCGGATGCTGCTGCTCGGTCCGGGCTCCGTCGACACCCATGACGTGCGCTGGACGGACGAGCGCTCCGTGCCGGGCTGCGGTCCCGTGAAGGGGAAGGCCGGGCCGGGGACCTACAGCGTCCAGGTGACGGTGGACGACGTCGACGGCGCGGCGAGCCAGGTCGTCCTCGTCGACAAGCAGGAGCCGCCGAAGCCCAGCCCGTCACCGTCGTCCTCGTCCTCGTCCTCGGACAAGGCCTCCCGGTCGCCCGGCCCGTCGGGCTCACCGTCACCGGAACCGTCCGGCTCCCCGACTCCCACACCGTCGGAGCCGCGCCAGCCCGACAAGGACGGGTAGGAAAGAACGGGTAGGAGCGGTCGGTACGTTCGTGAGTGATCGGCAGTTTGAACTGCCGATCACTCACGAACATACCGACCGCGAACTGTGCTGGCGGGGGCTGTGGGGTGGGTTAGACGTAGCGTTCGAGGATGCTTGACTCCGCCATGCGGGAGAGGCCCTCGCGGATGGCGCGGGCGCGCTGGTCGCCGACGCCCTCGACCGACATGAGGTCGTCGACGCTCGCCGCGAGCAGCTTCTGCAGGCTGCCGAAGTGCCCGACGAGCTGCTCGATGGTGGTGTTCGGCAGCCGGGGCACCTTCGACAGGAGCCGGTAGCCGTGCGGTGCGACGGCGGCGTCGAGCGCGTCGCCTCCGCCGGGCAGGTCGAGCACGCGCCCGATCTGCGACAGGTCCAGGAGCTGCTGGAACGTCAGGGTCGCGAGGGCGTGTTGCACGTCCTCCAGGGAGCGGCCCTTTCGCCCGAGCACGTAGTCGCGGATGACGAACTCACGGTCGGAGCCGACGTCGCCGATGAGCTCGTCGAGCTGGAGCGCGAGGAGCCGGCCGTCGACGCCGAGCTCGATGACGTATCCCTTGATCTCGTCGGAGATCCGCCCGACCATCTCGAGGCGCTGTACGACCGAGCAGACGTCGCGCACCGTGACCAGGTCCTCGATCTCCAGGGCGGACAGCGTCCCGGACACCTCGTCGAGGCGGGCGCGGTAGCGCTCCAGCGTGGCGAGGGCCTGGTTCGCGCGGCCGAGGATCGTGTCCGAGTCCTCGAGCACGTGCCGCTTGCCGGCGACGTAGAGCGCGACGATCCGCATCGACTGGCTCACCGAGATGACCGGGAAGCTGCTCTGCTTGGACACGCGCTGGGCCGTGCGGTGCCGGGTGCCGGACTCGGAGGTCTCGATGGTGGGGTCGGGCAGGAGCTGGACGGCCGCGCGGCGGATGCGCCCCGCCGAGCGGTCGAGCACGACCGCGCCGTCCATCTTGGACAGCTCGCGCAGGCGGGTCGCCGAGAACTCGACGTCGAGCTCGAAGCCGCCGGAGCACATCTCCTCGACGGACTCGTCGATGCCGAACACGATGAGGGCTCCCGTGCGGCCACGCAGGATCCGTTCGAGGCCGTCGCGCAGCTCGGTTCCGGGCGCTACGGCGGCCAAGGTCGCGCGGAGGATCTCTTCGGCTTCCGTCGGTGTCGTGGCCACGGAGAAATCCTACGTCGTGTGCCGCCTCCGTAGCCGTTTGTTTCAAAGCCGTGACTTTAGGGCCCCGTGCCGAGCTCGTGACGTCAGGCGAAGCTGGTTCTCATCCAGCGTCCGCTCTGGTCTGCGCCATGCCGATCGCCTCGCGGATGTGCTGTGCCTCGAGCAGCTCGATGCCGTCGGGCGCGGACACGCCCGTCCCCGCCGGGACGACGGCGCGACGGTAGCCCAGCCGCGCGGCCTCGCCCAGCCGGCGCTCGAGCCCTGTCACCGGCCGGATGTCTCCGGCGAGCCCCACCTCGCCGACGGCGATGGTGCCGGGCGGGAGCGGCTCCTCGGTACGGGCCGACACCAGGGCGAGCGCTGCGGCGAGGTCCGCCGCGGGCTCGGCGACCCGCGCGCCGCCCACCGTGGAGACGTACACGTCCTGGTCGGCGACCCGGAGCCCGGCGTGCCGGTGCAGGACGGCGAGGATCATCGCGAGGCGGCTGGAGTCGACGCCGCTGGTGGCGCGCCGCGGGTTGGACAGGGGGCTCGGGGCGACGAGCGACTGGAGCTCGACCGCGAGCGGACGGCGCCCCTCGAGCGTCACGATGACGCAGCTGCCCGGCGCGGCCGCCGACGTGTGCGAGAGGAACAGCCCGGACGGGTCCGGCAGGCCCACGATCCCGCTCTCGGACAGGTCGAAGCAGCCGACCTCGTCGGTGGGGCCGTAGCGGTTCTTCACCGCGCGCACCATGCGCAGCCGGGAGTGCCGGTCCCCCTCGAACTGGCAGACGACGTCCACGAGGTGCTCGAGCGTGCGCGGGCCGGCGATCGTGCCGTCCTTGGTCACGTGCCCCACCAGGACGACGGGCACGCCACGCTCCTTGGCGGCGGCGATGAGGGCGCCGGCGACCTCGCGGACCTGGGTGACCCCGCCCGGTGCGCCGTCGACCTCTGCCGAGGCGACGGTCTGCACGCTGTCCACGATGAGCAGGTCGGGCGTGGTGGCCTCGACGTGCCCGAGGACCGTGGCCAGGTCGTTCTCGGAGGCGAGGAGCAAGGTCGGGGCGAGCGCCCCGATCCGCTCGGCGCGCAGCCGGACCTGGCCCGCGGACTCCTCGCCGGTGACGTACAGGACGGTGTGCGGTGTGCCGGCGCCCTGCCGGTCCGTGTCGGTGGTGCCGGTGGCGAAGTTGCTCGCCACGGCGAGCAGCAGCGTGGACTTGCCGACGCCCGGCTCTCCGGCGAGCAGCACGACCGCGCCCGGGACCAGGCCGCCGCCGAGGACACGGTCCAGCTCGCCCACGCCGGTCGGGGTGGCACGCGCGACGTCGACGTCGATCTCCGCGATCGGCTGAGCGGGGGACCGGGTCGGCGTGACCGCCGCCGTCCTCGGCCCCGCCTGGGCGGGCGCGGAGTCGGTCACCGAGCCCCAGGCCTGGCACTCCCCGCAGCGGCCGACCCACTTCACGGTGGTCCAGCCGCACTCGGTGCACGCATATGCGGGCCTGGCCCGCTTGGTCGTCGTCGCCACGAGGGGAACGCTACTGCGGGTGACCGACACTGCTCGCCCGGGCCGCCGGGCCGGGCCTCCGCGGGGCCCGGCCCGGGGCCCGGCGCGGCGCGGTCAGGCCGCGCGCCTGCGGGTGAGTGTCGGCCATGCGTCATAGGGTTCGTACTGCCGCCAGCGGCTGGCGGAAGATTCTACGCGGGGAGAGGACCATGACGGACGAGCGCGCGGGGTCGGGCGGGCAGGAGTGGCAGCCGAAGGCCCGGCTCCCGAAGTCCGCGGCGGTGTACCGGCGCCGCCGGATCGCGGTCGGGGTGCTCGCGCTGGTCGTGGTGCTGGCGATCCTGGCGTTCGCCGGGCTCGTCTGGCCCGGGTTCCTGCACGCCGAGGAGCCCGAGCCGGCTCCGACCGTCACGGTGACGGCGTCCGCTCCGACGCCCGCGGTCAAGCCGATGCAGCGGCCCGACGGCGAGACGGCCTTCCAGGAGGCGCTCCCGTCCGCGGTCCTGCAGTTCGCCCTCACGGCGATGGACGGCACCGACGCGGCCGACGAGTCCGACGCCACCGAGGGCTGGAAGGCCACCTACACCGACGGCGAGGAGCTGAAGGTCTCGGTCACGGCGACCCAGTGGCAGAGCGCCGGCGAGGCGAAGGACTCGGCGGAGGCGCTGACCAAGGCCGCCGGGAAGTCCGAGGAGGCGGGCGAGGTGAAGGTCGGCGACGACGTCGTCGGCCGGTACGCGCTGTCCCGGGGTGAGGGCGGGGACCGCACCATGACCTGGCGCAACGGCACCGTCGTACTTCAGGCGACGGGCTCCGCCGCGGTGATCAAGGAGTTCTACCGCGCGTACCCGCTCTGATCGGCCCCGGGCCTGCCGCGGAGGTTCCTGCGAGGATGGCGCCATGACGGAACGTGTGGCGATCCTGGGTACCGGCAACATGGGCGAGGCGGTCCTCGCGGGCGCGGTCGGCGCCGGCTGGTCACCCGGTGAGATCACCGCGACCGTACGCGCGTCGGAGCGGGGCGAGGCACGCGCTGCCGAGCTCCGTGAACGCCACGGCATCGCCACCACCACGGACAACGTCGCGGCGGTCACCGACGCCGGGCTCGTGCTCGTCGCCGTCAAGCCCAAGGACCTCCCGGGGGTGCTGGACCAGGTCCGGCCCGCGCTCGCCGGCCGGGCCGTCGTCGCCAGCGTCGCGGCGGGTGTCACGACGGCGGCGATGGAGCAGCGGCTGCCGGCCGGGACGCCGGTGGTGCGCACGATGCCGAACACACCCGCGCAGATCGGCGCGGGCATCACCGCCGTCGCGCCCGGCGCCGCCGCGGACGAGGCCCACCTCAGGCTGGTCGAGCGGTTCCTGTCCGGGGCGGGCGACGTCGTGCGCGTCGCGGAGAAGGACCTGGACACGGTGACGGCGTTGTCCGGTGGCGGCCCCGCCTACGTCTTCCTGGTGATCGAGGCGCTGACCGAGGCGGGGGTGCACGGGGGCCTCCGGCGCGACGTCGCGTCCCGGCTCGCGCGGCAGACGGTGCTGGGCGCGGCCCGCCTGACCGTGGAGTCGGGCGAGCACCCGGCGGTCCTCCGGGAACGGGTCACCTCCCCGGCGGGCACCACGGCCGCGGGCCTCCGGGTCCTGGAGGACCGCGCGGTCCGCGCGGCCTTCCTGGCGACGGTGGAGGCGGCCCGTACCCGCTCCCTGGAGCTCGGCGCCGGCTGACGCCCCGGGCGGGATGGCTGTCAATAAGTCCATTGTGTCTCGGTACGATCTGGTCTCATGAAGCACGCCCGCAACGCCGCCCCCGGCCTGCTCGGGATCGTCCAGCATGTTCTCGCGTCGCTCGGGACGACCGGCAAGGTCGTCGCCTGGGCGGGCGCGGCCGTCGTGGCGGCCACGCCCTTCGGCGCCTGGGCCGCGGTGGGGCACGAGGCGGCCCCGCTCGTTCCCGGCGAGCGGATCGAGGCCGGGCCGTTCGAGATCGCGATCGAGAAGGTGGTGTCGGCCGAACAGCTCGGAGACGTCGTCCCGCAGCGCGAGGGGGACAAGCTCCTCGTGGTCGTCGCCGAGGTCACGAACACCTTCGACCTGCCCGCCCAGTACGTCACGCTCCACGACATCGTCCCCGCACCGACCGGTGCCGGGATCGTGGATCCGTACGGCGCCTGGCTCGAGGAGACCACCGCGTCCGAGAGCGGTCCCGCCCGCGACGCGATGTCGGGGGAAGGCTCCGACGAGAAGCCGCTCGAACCGGTGCCCGACGACGTCCCGCCCGGCGAGCGCCCGGACCCGACGATCTACCACATCGCCGACGCCGGGCCGCTCGACGTGGTCAACCCCGGCGTGACCTACCGGGTCGCGCTCGTGTGGGAGCAGTCCGGCACGGCGAGCCCCGAGAAGGTGCGGGTCGACCTCACCGAGGTGGAGTGGATCGGCGAGGGCGAGAGCTTCGCCCACCTCATGGAGGAGTACTGGCTCCCGCGCGACGAGGTCACCCACAGCGGTACGTTCCTCGTCGAGCCGCCCGAGAAGGGGGCCGGTGCGTGACGCGGCGCGGCATCGCCTGGCGCAACGTCGTCCTCGTGCCGGTCGTCGTCGCCGCGGCGACCTGGTTCGTGACCGAGGTCCCGCGGGACAGCTCCGCCGACGCCCCGTTCGAGGTGTCCGGCGAGGTCGGTGACACCGTGAACCTGGGCTACGCGGACCTCACGGTGACGGACGTCCGGCACGGGAAGGCGGTCAGCGGGACGCTCGACGGTGCCAGGGCCGGGGGCGTGTTCGTCGTCGTGGACACGGTCTGGCAGGGCACCGACCGGAGGGTGCAGATCGGCGGCGCGGAGCTGGTCGACGACTCGGAGCTGGCCTACTTCGGGACCGACCGCGGGGGGTGCGCGAAGTCGGGGACCGCCGTGCCCGCCTACCCGCAGCGGATCACGTTCTGCTTCGACGTCCCGGCGGAGGCCGTCGCGGGAGCGCAGGTGCGGCTGGGGCGCGGGAGCCAGGGCAGCAGTGGCGCGTTCCAGCAGCGGGACGCCGTCGCCGTCGTCGATCTGGGGCTGTCCGACGACGTCGAGGTCGCGCCCGACGAGGCGCCCCTCTTCATCGAGGAGCCCGGACCGGTGCCGGCTCCCGGTATCTCCGAGGAGGCGAGCGCATGACCGTGACCGTCCGGGAGCCGGGGACCGGCTGGTGGCGTCGCAACCTCGTCTGGCTGGTCGTGCTGCCGCTGGCGGTCGCCCTCGCGGTGGCGGCGTGGTCCTTCCGGTTCGTGAGCTTCTATCGGTACGACGTCCTCGTCCAGGAGATCGACGCCGTGCCCGCCGGCGGGACCGCGCACTACTCGGGGGAGTACTTCGACCTGGGGCTCGACGCCCCGGAGCGGGCGAACACCTGGGTGGAGCGGGAGCTCGACGTCCGGGTGCTCGGGGTCGAGCGGGCCGAGAAGCTGCCCGACTCGCTCACGGGCACGCTGACCGCCGTCCCGGAGGGCGCCGAGGCCTGGCGCGTGGACCTCGAGCTGGCCGCGGAGCCCGGGACGGACCTCGGTCTGTGCGAAGTGATCCTGGTGTCGTCCGACGGCACGAGGTACGAGAGCGCCGCGACCGGCGATCCGCTCGGGCAGAACGCGCCGTGCACGCCGGACACGCCGGAGGAGAGCTTCGACTCCGTCGCGCCGCGGCCGTCGCCGTCGTCCTCGGCGTCGCACGGGCCGTCCACCTGGGAGGCGAGCACCGTCCTGCTCACCCGTGCGGGGGAGACCTGGGACCGGGTGCTGGTGAGCTTCGGCCCGCCGGAGTACGTGACGATCGAGCTGCCGCGGTAGCTCAGGCGATGCTCGTCCCCGGGATGGCGCCCTCCCCGTCGCTGATCTCGTTCTCCGGCTCGGCGTCGACCACCATCCCGCGGCTGACCATCACGTCCACGGCGGCCGCGATCAGGGCCCCGGCCAGCGCCAGCGAGATCGCGGTGCCGGCGGCCAGCTCCCACGGGGAGATGACGTAGGTCCACAGGCGGGTCTCGACGGGCCCGGTGATCGTGCGGACGACCCACCCCACCGCCAACGGTGCCCGCATCACCACGAGGTAGGCCACGCAGAACACGAGCATCGTGCCGACGCCGCCCCGGACGATCATCTTCAGCCCCTGCCACAGCGCCGAGAAGCGGTCCCGGACCTCCTGCGTGATGGCCGCGAGCATCCTGCGCAGCGCACCGGGCATCGACGTCTGGTCGAGCCACCGGTGCTCGGTCGAGGGCGGTGCCATGAGCTGGCGCCCCAGCACGACGGCGCCGATCGCGAGCCACCCGAGCGGTGCGACCAGCACCTCGTCCAGCGACTCGGCGACCGTCCCCGCTCCCTCGACGACGGTTCCGGCGACCTCTGCCGCGGTGGCACCCTGGCCGTCCTCGGTCACGCTCGCATACGTCCCGACTCCCCAGTGCACGAGCGCGCGCTCCTGCAGCGTGATCCAGAGCGAGCTCGCCAGGCGCTCGGAGTCGTACGCGGTCTGGACCGTCCAGAACACCTCGAGGGCGACGCCGAGCAGCGCCAGGGCCAGGAAGTGCGTCTTGCGTTCCAGCACCCCGAGCAGCCAGCGCAGCACGAGCAGAGCGAGCACGACGCCCAGGAGCGTCCATCCGGTCAGCAGCCCGAGGCGCGCGGTGAAGTCCAGGTCGCCCGTGAAGGCGTCGGTGCCGGCCAGCTCCGCGGCAGCGGTGTCGTTGAGCCATCGCGCGTGGTCCGAGTCCGCCGTCCCCTCGACCACGTACACCGTGAGGAACGGCACGAGCACGGACAGCGCGACGTCGGAGAGCCGCCCCCTCGGCCGGCCGTCGGCGACCGGTTCGCCGTACGGCGAGGACGGGGCGGCCGCCGACGCCGCACCCCACCCGGAGCCGCTGCCGGAGAGCCCTGGCCGGATCCCGTCGTGTCGCGGACGTGCCAGGTGCGGCAGGGAGGGCGAGCAGACCCGGAGCATCACGACGACCGGGACGAGGATCCCCAGCGGCATCAGCAGCAGCAGCACGTGCGCACCGAAGGCGTTCCACCTGCTCAGCTCGATGGCGCCCCAGAACGCCGCTCCACGGAGCGCGACGCCCAGGAACGCGAGGGTGAACAGGGCCGGCCAGTGTCGCCCGAGCAGCCTGCCGGCAGTCAGCAGCATCCTCATGAGGCTCCATACTGACGCAAACCGGACCCGATGCGCGCATCGCTCCGGGAATCGGTCATGATCGGGTGCGTGACTCTCGAATTCTCCGCATCGGGCGACGCCGCTGTCGAGCCCGGCGTGGCCGACCTCGCCCCTCGTCGGTCCACGCGCCGGCCCGCCATGGCCGACGTCGCCGCCCGGGCGGGTGTCTCCCACCAGACCGTGTCGCGCGTGCTGAACGGCAGCCCGCGGGTCGCCCCCGAGACCCGCGAACGAGTGGTCCAGGCGATCCGGGAGCTCGGGTACCGCCGCAACGTCGCGGCCCGCGCCCTCGTCACCGCACGCTCGGCGACGCTCGGGGTGATCACGACCTCGTCGGTGCTCTACGGGCCGACCCGCGCCCTGATCGCCGTCGAGGAGGCCGCGCGGGAGCAGGGCTGGTACACGTCGGTCGCCACCATCGGGTCGTACGACGCCGAGTCGGTGGACCACGTCCTCGAGCACTTCATGAGCCAGGCCGTGGAGGGCGTGGTGGTCATCGCGCCGCAGGACGACGTCAGCCGCGCCGTCGACGCCTTCGACGCCCCCATCCCCGTGGTGCTCATCGCGGCGCGGGAGTCCGCGGTGGAACGCACGATCCCGCTCGCCGTGGACCAGGGGGTCGGCGCCGGGCTCGCCGTCGGGCACCTCCTCGACCTGGGGCACGAGACGGTCCTGCACGTGGCGGGCCCGCAGGACTTCTTCGACGCACGGCAGCGTGTCGCGGGCTGGCGCGCCGCCCTGACGGACCGCGGGGCTCGGGTGCCGGAGCTGGTGGTGGCCGACTGGTCCGCGGGCCGCGGGTACGACGTCGGCCGCCGGCTCGCCGAGCGCATCGCCGCCGGGGAGGGCCCGACGGCGGTGTTCGCCGCCAACGACCCGCTCGCCCTCGGGCTGGCCCGCGCCTTCTGGGAGGCGGGCCTGCGCGTCCCGGAGGACGTCTCGCTCGTCGGGTTCGACGACGTCGAGGGCGCCGACCAGTTCATCCCGCCGCTCACCACGGTGCGCCAGCAGTTCGCCGAGCTGGGCCGGCGCAGCGTGGAGCTGCTCTTCGAGGCGGTGGCGGGCAAGACCCCGGCCGGTGACCTGATCACCCCGGAGCTCGTGGTCCGCTCGTCCACGGCGCCGCCCCGGCGGTGACGCCGGCCACGGAACCCTGCTCGGTTTCGTCGTACGGTTGTGTGAGCGTTAACATCTCTCCATGGCGCAGGAGCACGATGTGGTGACAGGGCGCCCGGACGGAATCCGGGACGCCATCGAACAGGGCCGGACCAGCCTCGGGATCGAGCTGGGGTCCACGCGGATCAAGGCGGTGCTCGTCGGGCCGGACCATGCCCCGATCGCGAGCGGCGGCCACGACTGGGAGAACCGTCTGACCGGCGGTCACTGGACGTACTCGCTGGACGCGGTATGGGCGGGTCTGCGGGAGTGCTTCGCGGCGCTCGCGGCCGACGTCGAGCGGCAGTACGGCGTGCGACCGGCCACGTTCGGCGCCATCGGCGTCTCGGCGATGATGCACGGCTACCTCGCCTTCGACGGCGACGAGCTGCTCGTGCCCTTCCGTACCTGGCGCGACACCACCACCGAGGCCGCGGCGACCGAGCTCACCGGCCGGTTCGGGTACAACATCCCGCTGCGCTGGTCCGTCGCCCACCACTACCAGGCGATCCTGGACGACGAGCCGCACGTCCCGCGCACCACGTTCCTCACCACGCTCGCCGGCTACGTGCACTGGCGCCTGACCGGCAGCAAGGTGCTCGGTGTCGGAGACGCGTCCGGCATGTTCCCCGTCGACCCGGCCACCCGGCAGTACGACACCGGGATGCTCGCGAGCTTCGACGAGCTCGTCGCCTCGCGCTCGGACGGGGCGGACGGCGCCCTCGCCGACCTCCTGCCGGAGATCCTCCCCGCCGGTGCCGACGCGGGCACCCTCACCCCGGAGGGCGCCGCACTCCTCGACCCGTCCGGCACCCTGCGGCCGGGCGTACCGCTCTGCCCGCCCGAGGGCGACGCCGGCACCGGCATGGTCGCCACCAACGCCGTCAAGCCCCGCACGGGCAACATCAGCGCGGGCACCAGCATCTTCGCGATGGTCGTCCTGGAGGGCGCGCTGGAGCGGCACCACCCGGAGCTCGACCTCGTCACCACCCCCGCCGGCGACCTCGTCGCGATGGTGCACTGCAACAACGGCGCGAGCGAGCTCGGTGCCTGGGCCGAGGTGTTCCGTGAGCTCTCGGCCGCCGTCGGCGGCCCGTCCGACGCGGACACGGTGTTCGAGGCGCTGTTCCGCGCCGCCCTGGACGGCGAGCCCGACGGCGGTGGCCTGCTCGCCTACAACCATCTGTCCGGCGAGCCGATCGCCGGCCTGTCCGAGGGCCGCCCGACGGTCATCCGCACCCCGGACAGCCGCCTGACCCTCGCGAACCTGATGCGCACCCAGATCTACGGCGTGTTCGCCACGCTGAGCCTCGGCATGCGGGTGCTCGCCGACGAGGACGTCGTCATCGACACGATGTTCGGCCACGGCGGCCTGTTCCGGACCGCGGGGGTCGCCCAGCGGATGCTGGCCGCCGCGATCGGCGCCCCGGTCGGTGTCGGCCAGGCGGCCGGGGAGGGCGGTGCCTGGGGGATGGCCGTGCTGGGTGCGTACCGGCGGTCGGGCGCGGGCCGGAGCCTCGACGAGTACCTCGCCGCGGACGTCTTCGGCGACGCGGTGGTCGACGTCGTCCGCCCCGACGCCGACGACGTCGCCGGCTTCGCCGCCTACCTCGAGCGCTACACGGCCGGGCTCGCCGCCGAGCGGGCCGCCGTCGAGGCGCTGCCCACCGGCTGACGCCACCGACCGATGCCACAGGCTTCCGCCGCACCGGCCGACGGCACCCGCCGCACGGCCACGGCACCCGCCGCACCGGCCCGCGCCGCGGTGCGTGGAGCCCGAGCAGGCCGCCCGACGTACACCGACAGCACTCAGGAGAACCACGGATGAGCACCGCCGAGGAATTCAGCAGCTACGCACCCGAGGTGCGGGCGGAGATCGCCCGCACCCGCCAGGTCGTGTCCGACCTGCACGCCGAGCTGCCGCGCAACGGCCTCGTCGTCTGGACCGCGGGCAACGTCTCCCAGCGCGTGCGCGTCCCGGAGTCCCTCGGCGGGGCCGCGGACGGCAGCGCCGACCTGCTGGTCATCAAGCCGTCCGGGGTCTCGTACGACGAGCTCTCCCCGCAGAGCATGGTGGTCTGCGACCTCGACGGGACGATGATCCACGGTGGCGCCCACCAGCCGTCGTCGGACACGGCCGCCCACGCCTACACCTACCGGCACATGCCGCACGTGGGCGGCGTCGTGCACACGCACTCCACGTACGCGACCGCCTGGGCGGCCCGCGGGGAGGCCGTGCCGTGCGTGCTGACGATGATGGCCGACGAGTTCGGTGGGCCGATCCCCGTGGGGCCGTTCGCGATCATCGGCGACGACTCGATCGGGCGCGGCATCGTCGAGACGCTGCAGGGCTCCCGCAGCCCCGCCGTGCTGATGGCGAACCACGGCCCGTTCACCATCGGCAAGGACGCCCGCGCCGCGGTCAAGGCCGCGGTGATGTGCGAGGAGGTCGCCCGCGCGGTGCACGTCTCCCGTCAGCTGGGTGACCCGCTCCCGATCGACCAGGTCCACGTCGACTCCCTCTACGACCGCTATCAGAACGTCTACGGCCAGAAGTAGGACGACGCCGGACACCCGGCCGGCCACTGGCCGACCGTCCGGGCGCCACCGTCGTCGTGCAGAGAAAGGAAACTCATGACGAAGCCTTACGCCGACCGCGAGGTCTGGTTCTTCACCGGGAGCCAGGACCTCTACGGCGAGGACACCCTCCGCCAGGTCGCCGAGCAGTCGCAGGAGGTCGCGCGCGCGCTCGACGCGTCCGGCGACGTGCCGGCGCACGTCGTCTGGAAGCCGGTGCTCAAGGACGCCGACGCGATCCGCCGCGCCATGCTGGAGGCGAGCTCCGACGACCGCGTGCTCGGCGTCGTCACGTGGATGCACACGTTCAGCCCGGCGAAGATGTGGATCAGCGGCCTGTCGGTGCTGACCAAGCCGCTCCTGCACCTGCACACGCAGGCGAACGTCGAGCTGCCCTGGGACTCGATCGACTTCGACTTCATGAACCTCAACCAGGCCGCGCACGGCGACCGCGAGTACGCCTACCTGGCGACGCGGATCGGCGCGGCACGCACCACGGTGGTGGGTCACGTGTCGAACCCGCGCGTCACGGCGCGCGTGGGGACCTGGGTGCGCGGCGCCGCGGGTGCCGCGGCGGTGCGTGAGCTGAAGCTCGTGCGGTTCGGCGACAACATGCGCAACGTCGCGGTCACCGAGGGGGACAAGACCGAGGCGGAGCTGCGGTTCGGCGTGTCGGTCAACACGTGGGGCGTGAACGACCTCGTCGAGGTCGTGGACGCCGTCGCCGACGACGCCGTGGACCCGCTCGTGGCGGAGTACGAGGAGCTGTACGACGTCGCGGACGAGCTGCGCGCCGGCGGTGCGCGGCACGAGTCGCTCCGGTACGCGGCCCGTCAGGAGATCGCGCTGCGCTCCTTCCTGGACGGGCTCGGCGCGAAGGCGTTCACGACGAGCTTCGAGGACCTGGGCGGGCTGCGGCAGCTTCCCGGCCTGGCCGTGCAGCGGCTCATGGGTGCCGGCTACGGCTTCGGCGCCGAGGGCGACTGGAAGACCGCGGTCCTGGTGCGCGCCGCCAAGGTGATGGGCGAGGGCCTGCCGGGCGGGGCCTCGCTCATGGAGGACTACACCTACGACCTCACGCCCGGCTCGGAGCTGATCCTCGGCGCGCACATGCTGGAGGTCTGCCCGTCGCTGACGACGGCGAAGCCGCGGGTGGAGATCCACCCGCTGGGGATCGGCGGGCGCGAGGACCCGGTGCGCATGGTGTTCAACGCCGACGCGGTGGAGGGCGCCGTCCTCGTCTCGCTCGCCGACATGCGCGACCGGTTCCGCCTGACGGCGAACGTCGTCGACACGGTGGTGCCGCCGGCAGACCTGCCGCACCTTCCCGTGGCGCGGGCGGTCTGGAAGCCGCGACCGTCCCTCGACGTCTCGGCGGAGTCGTGGCTCACCGCCGGCGGGGCGCACCACACCGTGATGTCCACCGCTGTCGGGATCGAGGCGTTCGAGGTGTTCGCGGCGATCACGGAGACTGAGCTGCTCGTGATCGACGAGTCGACGACCCGCCGCGGGTTCACCGACCAGGTGCGGTTCAACCAGGCCTACTACCGGCTGGCCCAAGGGCTCTGACCCCCCTGCGCGGCGATGTGGAGCCCGGTCCCCGCAAGGGGGACCGGGCTCCTGTCCTGTCGAGACCCGGCCCGTACCCGGCGATGTCGTTACTCGAACGTGACTCTCCCTCCTTCCCCCACCCCTCATGTGAGCGTTAACATGAGCGGACGGTGGGGCGACTTACCCACTAAGTGCGCTATCTCCGGTCGAAGCGGACTGGGGTCTCAAGGAGGAGAAATGGCACGTCACACCATCGTTCGCACAACCTTCGCCGCGCTGTCCGCGACGGCGCTGCTCGCCCTCGGCGCGTGCAGCTCGGAGCCGCCGAGCGCAGACGGTGGTGACGAGGCGAGCGGCGGCTACGACCTGATCAGCGTCGGTTTCTCGCAGGTCGGCGCCGAGTCGGGCTGGCGCAGTGCGAACACGATGTCCATCAAGGACACGCTGACCGAGGAGAACGGCTTCGACCTGAGCTTCTCGGACGCTCAGCAGAAGCAGGAGAACCAGATCTCGGCGATCCGCAACTACATCGCCCAGGGCGTGGACGTCATCGCGTTCTCCCCCGTGGTGGAGACCGGCTGGGACGCGGTGCTCGAGGAGGCCAAGACCGCCGGCATCCCCGTCGTGCTGACGGACCGCGCGGTCGAGACCTCGGTCGAGGACGCGTACGTGTCCTTCATCGGCTCGGACTTCGTCGAGGAGGGCGCTCGGTCCGGCGAGTGGGCCGCCGAGCAGTACGACGGCGAGGGGTACAAGGTCGTCGAGCTGCAGGGCACCACGGGCTCGGCACCTGCGATCGACCGCCAGGAAGGTTTCGCGGACGCGATCGGCGACAGCGACCTGGAGATCGTCGACTCCCAGACCGGCGACTTCACCCGCGACGGCGGCAAGAAGGTCATGGAAGGCTTCCTGACCGCCCACGACGACATCGACATGGTGTTCGCCCACAACGACGACATGGGCCTGGGCGCCGTCGAGGCCATCGAGGCCGCGGGCAAGACGCCGGGCGAGGACATCAAGATCATCACGATCGACGGCGTCAAGGACGGCATGGAGGCCCTCGCCGACGGCAAGTTCAACTACATCGTCGAGTGCAACCCGCTCCTGGGTCCGGACCTGGCCGAGGTCATCCAGCAGACGGTGGCCGGCGAAGAGGTCGAGGAACGCATCGTCACGCAGGACGAGGCCTTCGACCAGGAGGGCGCGGCCGAGGCGCTCCCGGACCGTCAGTACTGATCCACACCAACGGACGACCCGGCCACGCCGCCGGGGCAGGGGGGTCTGCGAGTGCGGCCCCCCTGCCCCGGCGGACCGCGGGCCGCCGAGGCAGGGGTTGCACCTGTGACCCGCCGCCTCGGCCCCGCGCGCCGTCGAGGCAGGGGGCTGCACGCGCAGCTCGCCGCCTCGGCGGGGGCGCGGCCGGGCTGATGCGTGCGAGAAAGGGTTCGACGTGACGACGCAACCAGTCGTTGAGCTCGCCGGGATCACGGTCGAGTTTCCGCCGGTGACGGCGCTCGCCGGGGTGGACTTCCGCCTGTATCCCGGCGAGATCCACGCCCTCATGGGCGAGAACGGGGCGGGCAAGTCCACGCTCATCAAGGCCCTCACGGGGGTTCACCAGACCTCCGCGGGGACCATCAGGGTCGACGGCGCCGAGCAGCGCTTCAGCGGCCCGGGCGACGCGCGGGCGCACGGCGTCAGCACCGTCTACCAAGAGGTCAACCTCTGCGGCAACCTCACCGTCGCGGAGAACATCATGCTCGGCGCCGAGCCGCGCTGGTTCGGCGGGGTGGGCGGCTTCGGCGGCCTGAACTGGTCGAAGATGCGGCGGCTGGCCGCCCGGCACCTCGAGCGCATGGGGCTGGACATCGATCCCGGCTCGAGCCTCGACTCCCACTCGCTCGCGGTGCAGCAGCTCGTGGCCATCTGCCGCGCGACCGTGAGCGACTGCAAGGTGCTGATCCTCGACGAGCCCACCTCCAGCCTCGACGCCGACGAGGTCGAGGGCCTGTTCACGGTGATGCGCCGGCTCCGGGACGACGGCGTGGCGATCCTCTTCGTCTCGCACTTCCTGGACCAGGTCTACGCCGTCTCCGACCGGATGACGGTGCTGCGCAACGGTGGCCTGGTGGGTGAGTTCGCGACGGCCGACCTGCCTGCCGGCGAGCTGATCAAGCACATGATCGGCCGGACCGCGGAGGTGCTGGAGTCGGTCGAGCGCGTGCAGGAGCAGGGTCCCGACCGCTCGGGCGGCGCCGCCCCCCGTCTCCAGGCGCTCAGCCTCGGCCGGAAGGACTCGATCCAGCCGTACGACCTTGACGTGTACGGCGGCGAGGTGGTCGGCCTGGCCGGGCTGCTGGGCTCGGGCCGTACCGAGCTGGCCCGCCTCCTGACCGGCGCCGACCGCCCGGACTCGGGCGAGACGCGCGTCGAGGGTACGCCACGACGGCTGCACACCCCGCGCGCGGCGATGGCGCACGGCATCGCCTACACGTCGGAGGACCGCAAGGGCGAGGGCATCGTCGACGGGCTGACCGTCCGCGAGAACATCGTGCTCGCCATGCAGGCCGAGCGCGGCTGGGTCCGCCCGCTGCCGCGCCGCGAGGTCGACGCGGTGGTGCGCAAGTACATCGACCGGCTCGGCATCCGCCCCGCCGACCCGGAGGCGCTGCTGCGCAACCTGTCGGGCGGCAACCAGCAGAAGGTCCTCCTGGCCCGCTGGCTCGCGACGGCGCCGAGGCTGCTCGTGCTCGACGAGCCCACCCGCGGCATCGACGTCGGAGCGAAGGCGGAGATCCAGAAGCTTGTCGTCGAGCTCGCCACGGACGGCATGTCCGTGGTCTTCATCTCGGCCGAGCTGGAGGAGGTCCTGCGCCTCAGCCGGCGCATCGCGGTGCTGCGCGACCGGAAGGTCGTCGCCACCGTCGATGCCCGGGGGACGACGATGGACCAGGTCGTCGACCTGATCGCCGGAGGTGACGCAGCATGAGGCAGGCCCTGAGACACCATCTGTTCTGGCCGGTGGCAGCGCTCGTCGTGCTCGTCGCGGCGAACACGGTCGCCCGGCCGTCCTTCCTCGAGGTGTCGTTCGCCGACGGCCATCTGTTCGGCGCGCCGGTCGACATCCTGCGGTCCGCCGCGCCGTTGCTGCTCATCGCGCTCGGCATGACGCTCGTCATCGCCACCCGCGGTATCGACCTGTCGGTCGGGGCGGTGGTCGCGGTCTCCGGCGCGGTCGCGCTGAAGGTCATCTCCGACAGCCCGGATCCCGGCAGCCCGGGCACCGTGTTCCTGGCGGTCGGCCTCGCGCTCGCGCTGTCCCTGGTGCTCGGTCTGTGGAACGGGTTCCTCGTCACGGTGCTCGGCATCCAGCCGATCATCGCCACGCTGATTCTCATGACCGCCGGCCGCGGCGTCGCGATGCTGATCACCGGTGGCTTCATCACCACGGTCACCAGCGCGCCCTACAAGGCGCTCAACTCGGGATTCTTCCTCGGGCTGCCGGTCGCGGTGTGGATCTCGGTCGGCCTGTTCGTGGTCGTGGCGATCGTCGTCCGGCGTACCGCCCTCGGCATGCTCCTCGAGGCCACGGGCATCAACCCGGCGGCGAGCCGGCTCGCGGGCGTCCGCTCGCGGACACTGACGTGGACGGTCTACGCCGCGGCGGGCCTGCTCGCAGGGCTCGCGGGCGTGCTCGTCAGCGCCGACACCATGGCCGCCGACGCGAACAACGCGGGCATCTTCATCGAGCTCGACGCGATCCTCGCCGTCGTGATCGGCGGCACCGCGCTCAGCGGCGGCAAGTTCAACCTGTCCGGCACGTTCGCCGGTGTCCTCGTCATCGCGACGCTCGAGCGCACGGTCACCGTGCTCGGCATCTCGCCGCACGTCACGCCGCTGTTCATGGCGCTCGTCGTGGTCGCTGTGACGCTGCTCCAGTCCCCGCGGGTCCGGGAGCGGCTCGCCGTGGCGGCGCTCCGCAGCCGTCCACCGTCCGACCCGTCGAAGAGCGCTGACGGGTCCGCCGGCGGCGCGGGTGGTCCGGGTTCGGCCGCCCCCGGGGCGGCCGAACCCGCGGAACCGGCCGACGAGAAGGAGGTCACCCGATGACCACGACGACCGAGAGGGCGACGCGGTCGCCGCTGCGGGCCGTCCGGCTCGACCGCCGGTACCTGCCGGTGCTGGGCACGTTCGTGGTGCTCGCGCTGATGCTCGTGATCGGCGGCACGCGGTACGAGAACTTCCTCACCCCGACCGTCTACTCGAACCTGTTCATCAACAACGCCCACCTCATCGTGCTGGCCGTGGGCATGACCTTCGTCATCCTCACGGGCGGGATCGACCTGTCGGTCGGGTCGGTGCTGGCGCTGTCGACGGTGGTCACGGCCTCGCTCCTGCAGGCAGGGCTCCCGGTCGGGATCGCCCTGCTGCTGGCGGTGCTGGCCGGCTCGGTGATCGGGCTGGCGCAGGGCGTGATGGTCCAGGGGTTCGGGGTGCAGCCGTTCGTGGCGACGCTTGCGGGGATGTTCTTCGCGCGCGGGCTGTGCTTCGTCATCGCCCCGCAGGCGATCCCGATCACGGACGAGGGGTTCCGGTCGCTGGCCGGCTGGGACTCCTGGTTCGGCTACTTCCGGATGACGACGGCGGTGCTGATCGCGCTGGTCATCGTCGGGGTCGGGTTCGTGATCCTGCACTACACGCGGTTCGGCCGCACGGTGTACGCGGTCGGCGGCGGCGAGCAGTCCGCGCTGCTCATGGGCTTGCCCGTAGCGCGGACCAAGGTGCTGGCCTATGTCGTCAGCGGTACGTGCGCCGGGCTGGGCGGCGTGCTGTTCGCGATGTTCAGCAGCTCCGGGTACGCGCTCAGCGGCGTGGCCATGGAGCTGGACGCCATCGCCGCGGTGGTGATCGGCGGGACGCTGCTGACCGGCGGTACCGGGTTCGTCCTGGGCTCCGTGCTGGGGGTCCTGACGCTCGGCGCCATCCAGACGATCATCCAGTTCGAGGGGACGCTCAGCTCCTGGTGGACCCGGATCGTGATCGGCGTGCTGCTGCTGATCTTCGTGGTCCTCCAGCGGGTCCTGTCCCTGCGCAAGACGTAGCGCCCGCCGTCGGCCGCCCGTCGTCGTGAGATGGCGAGCGGCCGACGGCGCCCGTTCCTCTACAACGATGTGAAGGATGGATCATGATGACGAACGCACGACACCCCGGACGACGCGTGCGAGTGGGTCTCTCGCTCGCCGCGCTCCTCACCATCGCCGCCATGGTGGCGGTCGCGCTGGTGGTGGTGCCGAGGACGACGGCGCGCGCCGCCGTCGACACCGGTCAGTGGTACACCATCCAGTCGCCCGTCTCGGGCCTGGTGCTCGACGTCACGGACATCTCCACCCAGGCCGGCGCCGGGCTCCAGCAGTGGGACCGCCTGAACGGCGAGAACCAGCAGTTCCGGTTCCTGGACTCGGGCGGCGGCTACTACCGGATCCAGGCCCGGCACTCGTCCATGGTGCTCGAGGTCTACGACTGGAACGCCGACAACGGCGCGGACATCGTCCAGTGGGACGACCTCGGCGGCGAGAACCAGCAGTGGCAGGTCCGGGAGAACTCCGACGGCACCGTCACGTTCCTCAACCGCTTCTCCGGCAAGGCCCTCGACCTGTGGGAGTGGTCGACCGAGCGCGGCGCCCGCATCTCCCAGTACGACGACAACGGGCTCGACGCGCAGCGGTGGAACCTGATCTCCGTCGACGGCGCCGCCGGGCTGAGCAACCCGATCCGCAGCAACGGTGCCGACCCGTGGATCGAGTACTGGGACGGCAGCTACTACATGTCCACCACCACGTGGGACTCCACGGTGATCATGCGCCGCGCGTCGACCCTCGCCGGCCTGAAGACCGCCCAGGACCAGGTGGTGTGGGACGACGCCGGTGACGCCGGCCGCTGCTGCAGCCACTGGGCACCCGAGTTCCACCGGATCGGCGGCACGTGGTACCTCACCTACACGTCCGGCAACTCGCAGACCAACTTCGACGGGCAGAAGATCCGCGTGCTGCGCTCCACCGGTGACACGCCGATGGGACCGTACGAGTACATGGGTACCCCGATGCCCGACCGGTGGAACATCGACAGCTCCTACCTGGAGCACAACGGCAACCTCTACCTGCTCTTCTCGGAGTGGATCGGCGCGGATCAGACGAACCGCATCATCCGGATGAGCGATCCGTGGACCACGACCGGATCGCCCACCACCATCTCCACGCCGACATACGCCTGGGAGACCCAGGGCGGGCGCACCAACGAGGGCGCCGCGGTGCTGAAGCACGGCGGCCGCACGTTCGTGTCGTTCTCGGCATCGTCGTGCAACACGCCGGACTACAAGCTCGGCCTGCTCGAGC
Organism: Myceligenerans cantabricum; assembly: GCF_054777735.1. Lineage (NCBI taxonomy): Bacteria > Bacillati > Actinomycetota > Actinomycetes > Micrococcales > Promicromonosporaceae > Myceligenerans > Myceligenerans cantabricum. Next base: position 217,493 of record NZ_BAAHAJ010000005.1, on the reverse strand, counting down.
TCACGGGCTCCGACCCGATGAACCCGTCGGCCTGGACCAAGCAGTCCACGCCCGCGCTCCAGCGCGGCAACGGCGTCTACGGGCCCGGCCACAACGGGTTCTTCAAGAGCCCGGACGGGACGGAGGACTGGCTCGTCTACCACGGGAACCCGTCCTCGACGGACGGCTGCGGGTCCACCCGGCAGACGCGCGTCCAGAAGATCACCTGGAACGGTGACGGCACGCCGAACTTCGGCACGCCGGTCCCGTCGGGCCAGGTCATCACGCCCCCCTCGGGCGAGTAACCGGCGCGCGGCCGGGCGGCACGGCCCCGGAACACCGGCGCACCCCACACGCACCACCGAGACCCGAACGGATGGAGCAACGATGCACCTCTCCCTGAGACGAACCCTCGCGGCCGTCGCGGCCGCCGCCCTGGCCGGCGTGCTCGGCGTCACGGCGGCCGCCACCTCCGCGGTCGTCGGCGCCCCGCCCGCCGCGGCTGCGCCCGGTGACGGCGACGCCTACTTCTTCCCCTACTTCACCGGCGAGTCCACCGCCGACGGCGAGACCATCAGCTTCGCCGTCTCCACCGCGGACGACCCGACGTCCTGGCAGACCCTCAACGGCGGCGAGCCCGTCCTCACCTCCACGCTCGGCACCCAGGGGCTGCGGGACCCGTTCGTCATCCGGTCCGGCGACGGCTCGACGTTCTACCTGCTCGCCACCGACCTGCAGATCCACGGCGGCGGGAACTTCGGGGACGCCCAGGAGACCGGATCCCGGTCGATGATGGTCTGGGAGTCGGACGACCTGGTCGACTGGTCGGCGCAGCGGGAGATCGACCTGGCCCCCGAGAACGCCGGCAACCTGTGGGCGCCCGAGGCGTTCTGGGACGCCGCGAACCAGGAGTACGTCGTCTACTGGGCCTCGGCGCTCTACCCCGAGTCCCTGCCCCCGGCGCAGCGGAACATCAACGACTCCTACCAGCGCATGATGTACGCCACCACCACGGACTTCCGGACCTTCTCCGAGCCGCGCGTGTGGATCGACGAGCGCCAGGGTGCCGGGCTGGGCATGATCGACTCCACCGTGGTCCAGCTCGACGGCGTCTACCACCGGTTCACCAAGGACGAGTCCGACATGACCGTGCGGCAGGAGACGTCCACGGACCTGCACCGCACCCAGGGCGTCACGTTCGGTGACGGGTGGAGCATGGTCGCCGAGCGGGTCGGCGTCGGGCAGCCCAACCCCTGGGGCGGCACCTTCACCGCCGGAGAGGGCCCGTCGGTCTTCCCCTCCCTGACCGACGACCGCTGGTACATGATCCAGGACCAGCCCAGCTACCACGGCGGCCAGGGCTACATGCTGTTCGAGACGGCCGACCTCGCCTCCGGGCAGTGGACGTCCGTACCCGGCGCCGCCCTGCCGCCCAGCCCGCGGCACGGCACCGTCCTGCCGATCACCGCGGCCGAGCACGCCGCGCTGCTCGGCGCCTACGGCGGCGGGACCGTGCCCGGCGACGGGTGGTACGCGATCGAGTCGGCCCACTCGGGGCTGGTCCTGGACATCGCCGGCCAGTCCACGGCCCCGGGCGCGCTGCTCACCCAGTACACCCGCTGGGACGGCACCAACCAGCAGTTCCGCTTCCTCGACTCGGGCAACGGGTACCACCGCATCCAGGCACGGCACTCGGGACTCGTCCTCGACGTCTACGACTGGAACGCCGACGACGGCGCCGACATCGCCCAGTGGGACGACCTGAACGCGACGAACCAGCAGTGGCGGGTCCGGCAGAACGGCGACGGGACCGTCACGTTCGTCAACCGCCACTCCGGCAAGGCCCTCGACGTGTGGGAGTGGTCCACCGAACCGGGCAGCCGCATCTCCCAGTACACCGACAGCGGCGCCGCCACGCAGAGGTGGAACCTGCACCCCGTCGGCTGACGACGGCACACGACCCGCCGGCCGACGCCGCACGCCCGTCGGCCGACGCCGGACCGAACACCTGGCACGACGATGTGACGGAGGAACGATCATGACCACACGTGCACGACGACGGTGGGCCGCGCTGGCCACGACGGCGCTCGCGGTGACGCTGGCTGCCCCGGCGGTGGCTGCCAGCGGACAGGACGGCACCACCAGGAGCGCCGTCGGACAGCAGACCGAGGCCGCGACGGCCGCTGCTGCCGACGAGCCGTACGCCGGCTACCTGTTCTCCTACTTCACCGGGGAGGGCACGGCCGACGGCGAGCAGGTCTACTTCGGCCTGAGCCGCGGCGACGACCCGCTGCACTACGACGACCTCAACGGGAACCAGCCCGTGCTCACGTCGGACATCGGCACGGGCGGCGTCCGCGACCCGTTCATCATCCGGAACCCCGAGACCGGCCGGTTCTACCAGATCGCCACCGACCTCAAGATCCACGGCAACGGTGACTGGGACGGCGCCCAGCGGCACGGCTCGCGGAACATCGTGGTGTGGGAGTCGGACGACCTGGTGACCTGGTCGGAGCCGCGGCTGGAGCTGGTGTCGCCGCCCACGGCCGGCAACACGTGGGCCCCCGAGGCGTACTGGGACGAGGCGCGCGGCGAGTTCGTCGTGTTCTGGGCCTCGAAGCTGTACGCGGAGAGCGACCCGAACCACACGGGCTCGTCCTACAACCGCATGATGTACGCGACGACCAGCGACTTCAGCACCTTCAGCACGGCACAGGCCTGGATCGACCCGGGGTACTCGGTGATCGACTCGACGGTGACGCAGCACGACGGCACCTACTACCGCTTCACCAAGGACGAGCGCTCCAACTCGGGCAGCGCGCCGTGCGGCAAGTTCATCACCGCCGAGCAGGCGACCGACCTGCGGGACACGAGCTGGGACTTCGTCGCCGAGTGCATCGGGCAGGGCGCGATCGGCCAGGGTGAGGGCCCGACGATCTTCAAGTCCAACACCGAGGACCGCTGGTACCTGTTCATCGACGAGTTCGGCGGACGGGGCTACGTGCCCTTCGAGACGACGAACCTCGCCTCCGGAGCCTGGACCCCGGTGTCCGGCTACGACATGCCCACCGACCCGCGCCACGGCACCGTCCTGCCGGTCACGCAGGCCGAGTACGACCGGCTGCGCGCGGCGTTCGGCGGCTCGGACACCGTGGACCCGGGGGCCTGGTACTCGGTCGAGTCGGCGCACTCGGGTCTCGTGTGGGACATCGCGGGGCAGTCCACCGAGCCTGGCGCCGCGCTGACCCAGTGGAGCTCGTGGGGTGGCGCCAACCAGCAGTTCCGCTTCGCCGACGCGGGCGCCGGCTACTCGACGATCGAGGCGCGGCACTCGGGTCTGGTGCTGGACGTGGTGGACGGCAGCACCGCCAACGGGGCCGACGTCGTGCAGTGGGACGCGACCGGAGGGGAGAACCAGCAGTTCCGGGTGCGGGCCAACGGCGACGGGACCGTGACGTTCCTCAATCGCAGCTCGGGCAAGGCCCTCGACCTGTACGACTTCGCGACCGACCCCGGCGCGCGCATCTCCCAGTACACGGACAACGGCAACGCCGTCCAGAAGTGGATCCTGCACGGGGCGTCGTGAGCTGACGCCGCGGGGCCCGTCGTGCGCCGACCGCCCCGCGGCGTGGTCGGTCCGTCCTTGAGTGATCGACAGCTCAAACAGCCGATCACTCAAGGACGGACCGACCATTCAAGAACCGACCGATCGCTTGCGGTCGGATTGGCGCCACGTCCCCCGGAACTCAGTTCGGCGTCAGGCGGACCGTCGTGAACGACGCCGGCGGGAGGTCCGCCTCCAGCACGTCCTGGCCCTTCGTGGACGTCACCGACACCGAGGACAGCCCACGGGGCGCGACCGTGTCCGGGGAGTCGAAGGTGTTGTGGACACCCACGGCGTCGTCGGCCACCGAACCCTCCGGAGCTGCCAGGACCGTCGCGCCGTCCAGCGCGACCGAGCCGCCGCGGAGCGCGACGCGCACGCGCGCCGGCGCGCCCGGGTCCAGGTTGGTCAGCGAGACCAGCACCGCGCCGTCCTTGACCGAGGCCGACGTCGACACGGTGGGCAGGCGCGTCCCGTCGACGCCGCGTGCTGCCCGGGGGGCGACGTCGTGCACCGCCAGCGCCGACGCGTCCTGGTGGCCCGCCGACATCGCGAACGCGTGGAACGTGGGCGTGCGCAGCATCCGCGCACCGTCCGTGAGCAGCATCGACTGCAGCACGTTGACCACCTGGGCGACGTTCGCGAGCCGGAGCCGGCGGGCGTTGTCGTGGAACGCGTCGAAGTGCACGGCCGCGACCAGCGCGTCGCGCATCGTGTTCTGCTGGTACAGGAAGCCGGGCTCGGTGCCGGGCTCGACGTCGAACCAGGTGCCCCACTCGTCCAGGGCGAGCGCGACCTTGGCGTGCGGGTCGTACGCGTCCATGACGGCGGAGTGCCCGCGGATCAGGTCACGCACGCGACCGGCCTTGCGCATCGTGGTCCAGTACGCGTCCTGGGTGAAGCCGGTCGCGGCGCCCTTGGCTCCCCAGGTGCCCGGGATCGTGTAGTAGTGGAACGACACGGCCTGGAAGAGCGGTGCCGGGTCCTCGTCACCCAGGCCCTTGCTGACCTGCTTCATCAGCGTCTCGGTCCAGGCGTAGTCGTCCTCGTTCGCCCCTGCGGCCACGCGCCGGAGCCTGTTCCCGGACAGGTCGCGCGCGTACGTCGAGTGCAGCCGCGCGAGCGAGGCGTACTGGTCGGCGCGCAGGTTGCCGCCACAGCCCCACGGCTCGTTGCCGAGGCCGAAGAACGTCACCGGCCACGGCTCGTCCCGGCCGTGCTCCCGGCGGAGGCGGGCCATCGGGGCGTCGTCGCCGCGGGTGAGGTACTCGACCCAGTCGGCGGTCTCCTGGACGGTGCCCGAGCCGACGTTCGCCGACACGTACGGCTCCGTGCCGAGCAGCTCGCACAGGGCGAGGAACTCGTGCGTACCGAAGGCGTTGTCCTCGATGACGTCGCCCCAGTGCACGTTCGCGATCCGCGGGCGCTCCCCGCGCGGGCCGACACCGTCGCGCCAGTGGTACGAGTCCGCGAAGCACCCGCCGGGCCACCGCAGGTTCGGGATCCGCAGCTCGCGCAGCGCCTCGACCACGTCGAGCCGGATGCCGCCCTCGTTCGGGACGGGCGAGTCCTCGCCCACCCAGAACCCCTCGTAGACGCACCGGCCGAGGTGCTCGGCGAACTGCCCGTAGAGATGGCGGTCGATGGTGGGGCCGGGCACGTCGAGGTCGACGACGGCGTCGAGGGCGAGGTCAGGCATACGAGCTCCTTCGCAGGGATTGTTCAACGTTAGAGGCTAGGTGGTCCGGGGGCGGAGCGCGGCCGGGCACCAGGCCGTGGACGGTTGGCATACGCTGTTGGGCGTGCGGGCTGGGAGGCCGGCGTCGGGAGGAAGTGTTTCGTGGCTGTGACCATGCAGGACGTTGCGGCGAGAGCCGGTGTCTCGATCAAGACCGTGTCGAACGTGGTCAACGGCTACCCGCACATCCGGGCCTCGACGCGCGAACGCGTCGAGGAGGCGATCGGCCACCTCGGCTACCGCATCAACGAGACCGCCCGCAGCCTGCGCACCCGGCGCACGGACATGATCACCCTAGCCGTCCCGGAGCTGTCGCTCCCGTACTTCGCCGAGCTCGCCGACTCCGTGATCCGCGCCGCCGACGCCCGCGGCCTCACCGTGCTGATCGAGCAGACGAGCCACGGCCGGGACCGGGAGGTGGACGTCCTCACGGGCCGGCGCCGGAACATGACCGACGGCCTGATCTTCTCGCCGCTCGAGCTCGGACCGGAGGACCTGGAGCTGTTCGACGTCGACTTCCCGCTCGTCGTGCTCGGCGAGCGCGTCTTCGGGGCGCCGGCCGACCATGTCACCATGAACAACGTGGCGGCCGCCAAGGCGGCGACCATGCACCTCGCCTCGCTCGGCCGGCGGCGGATCGCCGTGATCGGCGGTCACGAGGGCGAGCAGGTGGGATCGGCCGCGCTGCGCACCACGGGCTACCGGGAAGGGCTGGCGGAGGCGGGCCTGCCCTACGACCCGGCGCTCGTCGCGGAGGCGGGGCTGTGGCACCGTTCCACGGGCGCGGAGGCGATGGGCCGCCTGCTCGACGAGGGCATCGAGGTCGACGGCGTCTTCGCCCTCAACGACGCCCTCGCCCTGGGAGCGCTGCACGCCCTGCACGCCCGCCGGATGGACGTGCCGCGCGACGTCGCGGTGATCGGCTTCGACGACATCGACGACGCGCGCTACTCCGTCCCGACCCTCTCGTCCGTCGCCCCGGGCCGGGCGCAGATCGCGGAGACCGCGGTGGAGCTCCTGGCCGCGCGGATCTCCGGGGGCGAGACCGGCCCGTTCCGTCGCGTCGTCCCCGACTCCCGGATCGTGGGCCGCGAGTCGACCGGCGACGTCCCCGGCGACGCCGAGGAGAGGACGGTGACCGTCCAGGAGGGCGGCACGGAGACGGTCGAGGCACGGGCAGCGCTGACGGTCCGCGCCTGACGGGTCCGCGGTTCGCGGGCGCGTGTCCGCTCCAGGCGGTGTGGCGACCGACTCGTCTGCCGGCCGCCCGCGGACCGACTGCGGCGCCGGACCTGCCGCGAGGGCCCTAGCGCGAGGGTCCTACCGCGACCGGGCCGTGGCCGAGCCTGCCGTCGACGACCTTGCCCGTGGCCCAGAGCGGGAACGACACCCCCGCGAGGAGCGTCACCAGCGGCACGCCGAGGATCACGGCCGCTGTCGCGGCCAGCGTCACCAGGACCGCCAGGGCCACGCCCGGGGCCAGCAGCGGGGTCAGCAGCAGGTAGCGCCAGACGGCCGGTGCCGCGTCGTCGTGCGTGAGCACGACGCGTGGCCACCAGGCCAGCACGACGGCCGTCCATGCGCCGACCAGCGTGAGGCCGACCAGCATGACGGCGTGCGCGGCGCCGGTGGGGACCTGCCCGACGACGGCCGCGTCCGCCCACAGGAGCGCGCCCACCAGCCAGAAGGGCGCGAAGAGCACGTTGGACCGCCGCCAGCCGGTCCGCCACGCGTGCCAGAACCCGCGCCACGGCTCCATAGCCAGGTTCGGGTTGTGGAGCACCTCCGAGCCCGCTCGCAGCGCCGGCCCGAGGCCGAGCAGCCCCCCGCCCGCCAGCGTCCCCAGCACCACGAGCAGATTCACCTCGACGCACCGCGTCAACACCCGCAGCGCAGCCATCACCCCTCCGCTCCACCCGCTCACCTCGTCGCCCCGCCACCCCTCCCCGTCCCCCGCCGGCCCCACGCCACCCCTGCCCGCCGCCACGCCGTCCCTGCGCGCCCCCGCGCCATCTTGCGGGGTGGTCGCGGTCCCGTCCCGCGAGACGGTGTGGTCGGCGCCTGCCTGGTGGACCCGGTCGGCGCCGGCGTCGTGCGCGGACACGTCAGGCCTTCGAGCCCGTGAGGGCGACCGACTCGATGATCTGCCGCTGGAAGACCAGGAACACGGCCAGGATCGGCAGCAGCGCCACGAACGACGCCGCCATGATCAGCGGGTAGTCGCGCTGCGTCGCGTACTGGACGTTCATGTTCGCGATCACCACCTGCAGAGTCTGCCGCTCCGGGGTGTTCAGGTACAGGATCGGCGCGAGATAGTCGTTCCAGACCATCATGAACCAGAGGATGAACTGGGCCGAGACCGCCGGGCGGATGATCGGGAAGATCAGCCGCCAGAAGATCTGCCAGTAGGTCGCGCCGTCGATCTTCGCCGCCTCGATGATCGAGTTCGGCACGTTCTCGAGGTACTGCTTGAGGAAGAAGATCACGATGATGTTCCCGAAGATCGCGGGCACGATCAGCGGCAGCAGCGTGTCCACCCAGCCGATCCGCGAGAACATCACGAACTGCGGGATCATCAGCGTCGGGAACGGGATCATGATGCCGGTCAGCAGGCCGATGAAGATCGCGTTCCGTCCGGGCAGCCGCATCTTCGCCAGCGCGAACGCCGCCAGCGAGCACACGAGCGTGCCGAGCACCGTCACCGAGGTCGCGACGACGAGGCTGTTCTGGAAGCCGCTGAGGACGGAGGAGCTCGCCCACATCCGCACGTAGGTCTCCCACTGCGGGACCTCGGGGATCCACACGGGTGGCAGCGCGAAGACCTCGGGCTTGGTCTTCAGCGACGTGGAGACCATCCACACCAGCGGGGCGACCATCGCCACCCCGCCGACCGCGAGGACGACGAACGTGATCCAGTTCGCGATGCGTCCGGTGGCCTTGCGGCCCAGGCGCTTCGCGGCCGGCGCCTTCGTGCGCAGGGGCCCGCCGAGCGGGGGCCGGACCGCCGGCGTCGTGCTCGTGCTCGACGACGCCGTGGAGCTGGCCGATCTCTCAGTCATGGGGTCTCCAGGTTCTCAGTCGAGCACGAAGCTGTTCCGCTGGTTCAGGCGGAACTGCACGAGCGTGATGATCAGGATGAGGATGCCGAGCATGATCGCCATCGCGGTGCCGTACCCCATGTCCTGGTAGCGGAACGCCTGGCGCCAGATGTGGAACACGGACGACGCCGTGCTGTACTCGGGGCCGCCGGTGGGCGTCATGATGTTGATCTCGGTGAAGATCTGCGACCCGGCGATGACCTGCGTGACCACCAGGAAGAACGTCACGGGTCGAACCATCGGGAGGGTGATGGTCCGGAACTTCTGCCAGCCGTTCGCCCCGTCGAGCTCGGCCGCCTCGTAGAGGGAGCGCGGCACGGACTGGATGGCGGCCAGGTACAGGATCATCGAGTACCCGAGGCCCTTCCAGACCAGCATGATGACGATCGCGGGCTTGGCCCAGAGCGTGCTCGCGAGCCAGTTGGGCCCGTCGATGCCGAACCAGGCGAGGAACTGGTTCACCAGGCCGAAGTCACCGTTGTAGGCCCACTGCCAGAGGATCGCGATCGCCGCGAGCGACGAGATCACCGGCACGTAGTAGACGGTTCGCAGCGCGGAGCGCAGGGGGATGGCGCGGTTCATGCCGATCGCGAGCGCGAGGGAGAGCGCCAGGCCGAGCGGGATGCCGGCCATGTAGAAGAGGGTGTTGCCCATCGACTGCCAGAAGTACTGGTCCCCGAACAGGCGGACGTAGTTGTCCAGGCCGACGAAGCGCATCGCGCCCAGACCGTTCCACTGCGTCAGCGACGTGTAGACGGCGAAGCAGACGGGGTAGGCGGTGAAGAGCAGGTAGCCGAGCACCGGCGTGGCGACGAACGCCACCGCCCACCGGTGCTCGGACCTGTGCATCCGCGACGAACGCGCCATCACTCGCCTTCGTTCGCCGCCGCGGCCTGCTCGGCCTGTGCGTTGGACTCGTCGAGCAGCTGCTGCATCCGCGGCTGGACCTCGGCGAGGTACTCCTCCGCGCTCTGCTTGCCGTCCAGGACGGGCTGGATGTTGGTCCACATCTCGTCGTACCACGCGGCGCCGTACGTCACGGCGGCAGGCATCGGGCGGCCGTAGTCCTCGACGACGTCCAGGAACTCCTGGCGGTTCGCGGGGCTGCCCTCCTCCTCGGCCCACTCGGCGGCCGCGTCCTTGAGGTTCGGGACCTGGATGCCGGCGTCGACGAGCGTCTGCTGGGCGGTCTCGTCCGCGGACAGGTAGGTGACCAGCTCGACGGCGTCCTCCGGCATCGCCGTGGTGGCCGAGACGCCGATCCCGAGCGAGCCGATCCAGGTGGCGGGCACCCCGCTGGCACCGGCGGGGTAGGGGATCAGGTCGTACTCGAAGTCGAGCTCGTTGTAGGTGCTGACGTCCCACGGGCCGACGGGGAAGAAGGCGAGCTCGCCCTCCATCCAGCGCTGGTAGGTGTCGAGCGTGGCCTGCTGCTCGCTCGACGGGGTGACCTCCTCGACGGTGGTCATGTCGGCGATGTACTGGAGGGACTCGGCCATCTCCGGCGTGTCGACGGTGACCTCGGTCTTGTCCTCGTTCGTCCAGTCGGCGCCGTTGGACCAGGCGAGGGCCTGCAGGTTCCACTGGACGTTGAGGCCGGTGCCCCACTGGTCGATCTTGCCGTCGCCGTCGACGTCCTTGGTGACCTGCTTCATGATGTCCAGCCACTCGTCCCAGGTCAGGGGCGTGTCCTCGTCGGGGAGGCCGATGCCCTCCTCCTCGAGCAGCGTCTTGTTGTAACCCATCGCGAACGGGCCGACGTCCTTCGGCAGACCGTAGAGGGCGCCCTCCGGGGTGCCCTGGAGGCGGCCGTCGTACCGGTAGGAGTCGACGCCGTACTCCCAGATGTTCTCGAGGTCGATGTCGGACTCGGCGACGAGGTCGGTGATGTCGAGGAGCACGCCGGACGTGACGTACGACTGCAGGCTCGCCTGCTCGATGTAGAAGACGTCGGGCACGTTGTTGCCCGAGATCGCCGCCTGGAGCTTGGTGGCGTACTGGTCGGCGTCGGTGACGATGACCTCGACCTCCACGCCGGTGTCCGCGCTGAACCGGTCGATGGCTTCCTGGTAGGCGGCCTTCTCGTCCTCACCTCCGCGGAACATGAAGGTGATCTTGCCGTCGTCGTCGGTGCTGGAGCCGGTGCTGCACGCAGCGGTACCGGCCAGGACGGACGCGGCGACGATGCCGGCGGCCAGTCGTGACTTCCTCATCACGGGTTCCTCTCGGGTCTGCCTGGGTGCGACGGTCGAGGCAACGGTGGGATTCTCTCCCGGCGTCACCGTCGACGCGTTTTACATCGATGAAGAGATATCGACGGTGAAACCGTGGCACGAGAGCTGCGTGATGGTCAAGCAGCGGTGATCACGAGACCGCAACGATGCTCGCGCCAGGCGGGCCGGGCCGTCCCGCGGGCGTGTCGCGTGCCGGCGGCCCGGGCCGCCGGCTTGACCGATGGCCGCTCGGGTGTGCACCATCTCCATATCTACAACGATGTACAAGTCGACCTGGGCCGCAGTGCGGTCCGCGTGATCCATTCCCGGAGGAACATCCATGCACGCCGCCACCGCCACCGTCGACCCGGCATTCGTCGTCGGCCCCGTACGCCGTCGCACGTTCGGTACCTTCGTCGAGCACCTGGGTCGCTGCGTGTACACGGGGATCTTCGAGCCAGGGCACGAGACGGCCGGCGCCGACGGCTTCCGCGGTGACGTCCTGGAGCTGACCCGCGAGCTCGGCGTCTCCACCGTGCGCTACCCGGGCGGCAACTTCGTCTCCGGGTACCGGTGGGAGGACGCGGTCGGGCCGGTCGAGGAGCGCCCCAGCCGCCTCGATCTCGCCTGGCACTCCACCGAGCCGAACACGTTCGGCGTGGACGAGTTCATGAGGTGGGCCCAGCGCTCCGGCGTCGAGCCGATGATGGCCGTCAACCTGGGCACGCGGGGTATCCAGGAAGCCCTCGACCTTCTGGAGTACTGCAACGTGCCGGCCGGCTCGTTCTGGGCGGACCAGCGCCGCGCCCACGGCGTCGAGGACCCGTACCGGATCACGATGTGGTGCCTCGGCAACGAGATGGACGGCCCGTGGCAGATCGGTCACAAGACCGCCGCCGAGTACGCGCGCGTCGCCGCCGAGACCGCCCGCGCCATGCGGATGATCGACCCGGACATCGAGCTCGTCGCCTGCGGCTCCTCCAGCTCGCAGATGCCCACCTTCGGCGAGTGGGAGCGCACCGTGCTCACCGAGACGTACGAGCACGTCGACTACGTCTCCGCGCACGCCTACTACTACGAGGAGGACGGCGACCTCGCGTCCTTCCTCGCCAGCAGCGTGGACATGGACAACTTCGTCGCGGCCGTCTCCGCCACCGCGGACCAGGTCCGGGCTGCCCGCAAGCTCGACAAGCGGATCCACGTCTCGTTCGACGAGTGGAACGTCTGGTACCAGCAGCGTGCCGAGTCGCGCCCGCCGAAGGGCGACGACTGGCCCGTCGCCCCGGTGCTGCTGGAGGACAGGTACAACGTGGCCGACGCCGTCGTCGTCGGCAGCCTGCTGATCTCGCTGCTGCGGAACACCGACCGCGTGCACGCCGCGTCGCTCGCGCAGCTCGTGAACGTCATCGCGCCGATCATGACCGAGCCGGGCGGCCCTGCCTGGAAGCAGACGACGTTCCACCCGTTCGCCCTCACCTCGGCGCACGCGAAAGGTGAGGTGCTCCGGATCGCCGTCGACTCGCCCGTCGAGGAGACGGAGCGGTTCGGCGGGGTGCCGGTCCTCGACTCCGTCGCCACCCACGACCCCGAGTCCGGCGACGTCGTCGTCTTCGCCGTGAACCGCTCGGTCACCGAGGCCATCGGCCTCGACGTCGACCTCCGCGGCTTCCCCGGCCTCCGTGTCGAGGACGCGATCACGCTCGCCAACCCCGACCACACGTGGCAGGCGACCGCCGCCGACTCGACGTCCGTGGCGCCGCAGCCCAACACGTCCGCCAAGGTCGCCGACGACCGCGCCCGGGCCGAGCTGCCGCCCGTGTCCTGGTCGATGATCCGCCTGGCGCGGGCGTGAGGCGCGGGACGATGATCGCACTGGCCGCAGGGCTGCTCGCCGCCGTCGGGGTCGGGGGCGGCGCGTACCTCCTGACCCGCGACGGCGTGCCGTCGGCCGGAGGCGGCCTCGCCTCCGCCGGCGACCTGAACGTGCACGACCCGGCCCTGGTCGCCGGGGGCGACGGCGAGCCATGGTTCGTCTACGCGACCGGCGACGTCCGCGCCGGCTTCGGCGCGCCGCGGATCATCAGGTCCGACGACGACGGCGTCACCTGGGCCGACGCCGGCACCGCCTGGGACCGGGCGGGCGACCCCGAGTGGGTGCGCGACCCGGGGACCGGCGTCGCCGGCGTGGAGAACTACTGGGCGCCCGACCTCTACCGCCACGACGGGACCTGGTACCTCTACTACTCGGCGTCCACGTTCGGCTCGAACGACTCCGCGATCGGGCTCGCCACCGGGACCACCCTCGACCCCGACGACCCGGACTACGGGTGGACGGACCAGGGCCTGGTCGTGCGGTCGACGCCCGGCGAGACCCACTACAACGCCATCGACCCCGGCGTGGTCGAGGACCGCGACGGACGCCCGTGGCTGTTCTTCGGGTCCTTCTGGGGCGGCATCCAGGTGGTCCCGCTCGAATGGCCGTCCGGGAAGGCGGCCGAGGGGGTCGTGCCCGTCGCGCTCGCGTCGCGGGTCGGGGTGCCCGGCAACCCGGTCGAGGCGCCCTTCGTCGTGCGGCGCGACGGCTGGTACTACCTGTTCGTCTCCTGGGACAAGTGCTGCAGCGGCGTCGACTCGACCTACCGGATCATGGTGGGGCGCTCGCGGGAGGTCACGGGGCCGTACCTCGACGCCGCGGGCAAGGACATGGCGCTCGGCGGCGGCACCGAGGTGGCGAGCACGTCGGGCCGGATGATCGGGCCGGGCGGGCAGACCGTCTCGGTGGTGGGTGCGCCGGGGTCGCCGTCGGCGGCGTACTATCTGGCATTCCACTTCTATGATGGTGACGAGGGCGGCGTGCCGACGCTTGCCGTGCGTGAGCTGAGCTGGGACCGTGCGGGCTGGCCCGAGGTGTCCTCGGGCGGGCCGGGGTGAGGCCTGTTTCTCCGCAGGGTAGGGCGTCTTGTTCGGTGGCGGGGGGATTGGTAGTTTTGCGCGACGTAGCCGTGACAAGATCGTGACTTCACAGGTTTGGAGCGGAATGGTGTGAGCGTTAACATCTCGGGGTAGTGCCGGGCGAGTGATCCGGTAACTCTCGAAGAGGAGACCTCATGGCAAACAAGCTCTGGTACACCCGGGCCGTGGCCGCGGTCGCGACCGGTGCACTGGCCGTCACGCTTGCCGCGTGCGGTGGCGAAGGCGCCGGCAGCGGTGGTGGCGACGAGGACGCGGCACCCGAAGAGGGTGGTCTCGTGGGCGTCGCGATGCCGACGGAGACGTCGGAACGTTGGATCGCGGACGGCGCGTCCGTCGAGGAAGGGCTCCAGGACGCCGGGTACGACGTCGATCTGCAGTTCGCGGGCGACGACATCCCGACCCAGCAGGAGCAGATCGACGCGATGATCAATGATGGCGCTCGGGCGCTCATCATCGCCGCGATCGACGGTACGACCCTGACCGGCCAGCTCGAGGCCGCTGCGGCACAGGACATCCCGGTCATCTCGTATGACCGCCTCATCCGCGACTCGGGGGACGTCGACTTCTACGTGTCGTTCGACAACTTCGAGGTGGGTGTCGCGCAGGCGAACACGCTGCTCAACGGCCTCGGCCTGGTCGACGAGGCAGGTGAGCCGGTGGAGGACGCGCCGGAGGGCCCGTTCAACGTCGAGCTGTTCGCCGGCTCGCTGGACGACAACAACGCGCACTTCTTCTGGGACGGCGCCATGTCGGTGCTCGAGCCGCTCATCGACGACGGCACCCTCGTGGTGCCCTCGGAGCAGACCGACATCGACCAGGCCGCCACGCAGCGCTGGTCGCAGGAAGCCGCGCAGAGCCGTATGGAGGACCTCCTCACGGCGAACTACGACGGCGACGAGAAGGTCGACGGCGTGCTCTCGCCGTACGACGGCATCTCCCGCGGCATCATCGAGGCGCTGCGCAGCGGTGGCTACAAGGACGACGCCATGCCGCCCGTGACCGGCCAGGACGCCGAGATCGCGTCGGTCAAGTACATCGCCGACGGCGTGCAGCACGCGACGATCTTCAAGGACACGCGCCTGCTCGCCGACCAGGCCGTCACCGCGGCCGAGACGATCCTCGCCGGTGACGAGCCCGAGGCGAACAACACGGAGGACTACGACAACGGCGTGAAGGTCGTGCCGTCGTACCTCCTGCCCGTCGTCCCGATCTACGCGGACAACATCGAGTCCGAGCTGGTCGACTCCGGCTACTGGACCGCCGAGGAGATCGAGGCGGGCGTCGCCGAGGGCGAGTGACGCGTCACTCCTGACCGCCGAGGGCTCACGCCCCGTGCCGAGGCAGCAGCTCGCGGACGCGAGATGCTGCCTCGGCAGCGGTGAATCGCCGGGGCAGCAGGTTCCGCGTGGAACCGGCTGTCCCGGCGTTCCAGGGTCGTCGAGGCTGTAAGAGAACAAGGACAGCGCATGTCTGAATCCACTGAGTCACCTGCAAACGGTGACGGCCCCATCCTCGAGATGCGGGACATCACGAAGACGTTCCCGGGCGTCAAGGCGCTCTCCGAGGTCAACCTGTCGGTCGACCGCGGCGAGATCCACGCGATCTGCGGCGAGAACGGTGCCGGCAAGTCGACCCTCATGAAGGTGCTGTCGGGCGTACACCCGCACGGCACGTACGAGGGCGACATCATCCTCGAAGGGGCGACCGCGACGTTCCGGTCGATCAACGACTCCGAGGCTCGCGGCGTCGTCATCATCCACCAAGAGCTCGCACTCGTCCCCCACCTGTCGATCGCGGAGAACATCTTCCTCGGCAACGAGCGGCGCCGTGGCGGGCAGTTCGTCGACTGGCACAAGACGAACGACGCGGCCGCGGAGCTGCTGGCGCGCGTAGGGCTCACCGAGTCCCCGACCGCGCCGGTCGCCACGCTCGGCGTGGGCAAGCAGCAGCTCGTCGAGATCGCCAAGGCGCTCTCGAAGGAGGTGCGCCTGCTCATCCTCGACGAGCCGACGGCAGCCCTCAACGACCAGGACTCCGAGCACCTGCTCGGGATCCTGCGCCGCCTCCGTGAGGAGGGCGTGACCTGCATCATCATCTCCCACAAGCTGGGGGAGATCGCCGAGGTCGCCGACCGCACCACCATCATCCGCGACGGGCAGACGATCGAGACGATCGACATGGCCGAGCCGGGAAGCACCCAGGAGCGGATCATCCGCGGCATGGTGGGACGTTCGCTGGACAACCGGTTCCCGGAGCGGAACCAGGCCGTCGGCGACGAGGTGCTGCGCATCGAGGACTGGACGGTGCAGCACCCGACCCAGCCCGGGCGGGTCATGGTCGACAAGGCCAACCTGCACGTGCGCGCCGGCGAGGTCGTCGGCATCGCCGGGCTCATGGGCGCCGGGCGGACCGAGCTCGCCATGTCGGTCTTCGGCCGGTCGTACGGCCGGGGCATCTCCGGGCGCGTGCTGGTGCACGGCCGGGAGGTCGTGGTGAAGGACGTGCCGAGCGCCATCTCGGCCGGCATCGCCTACGTGTCCGAGGACCGCAAGCAGCTCGGGCTCAACCTCATCGAGGACGTGCGGCGCAACACCTCGGCGGCAGGTCTGCCGAAGCTGTCCCGTGCGGGCTGGGTGAACGAGAACGAGGAGCTGCGCGTCGCCGAGGAGTACCGCTCCTCCATGGGCACCCGCACCCCGTCCGTGCTCGTCCCGGTCAGCAAGCTCTCCGGGGGCAACCAGCAGAAGGTCGCCCTCTCCAAGTGGATCTACACGGACCCCGAGGTGCTCATCCTCGACGAGCCGACGCGCGGGATCGACGTCGGCGCGAAGTACGAGATCTACACCCTCATCAACAAGATGGTCGCGGACGGAAAGGCCGTCCTGGTGATCTCCTCGGAGCTCCCCGAGCTCCTCGGCACCTGCGACCGGATCTACACCCTCGCCGCCGGACGCATCACCGGCGAGGTCGACGTCGCGTCGGCCACCCAGGAAGGACTGATGTCGCTCATGACACAGGAGGCTGACGCATGACCACGATCGCGAACCTGAAAGATCTGGTCACCATGAACGTGCGCACGAGCGGCATCGCCGGCGCCTTCATCGTGATCGTGCTGCTGTTCGCCTTCCTCACCGACGGGAAGCTGCTCAGCCCGGGCAACATCAGCAACCTGGTGCTGCAGTACTCGTACATCCTCATCCTCGCGATCGGCATGCTGATCGTGATCGTGGGCGGTCACATCGACCTGTCCGTGGGGTCTGTCGTCGCGCTGACAGGCGCGATCGCGGCCGTCGTCGTCGTCAAGGGAGGCGCGCCCTGGTGGGTCGGCGTCCTGGCGGCGGTCTGCACCGGATTGCTGGTCGGGGTGTGGCAAGGCTTCTGGGTGGCGTACGTAGGGATACCGGCGTTCATCGTGACCCTGGCAGGCATGCTGCTGTTCCGAGGACTGACGCTCCTCGTGCTCGGCAACATGTCGCTCTCGCCGTTCCCGGCGGAGTACGGCCAGATCGGTCGCGGCTTCCTCAACGGCCTGCTGGGCGGGTACGGGTACGACGCGTTCACGCTGATCGTCTTCGGGATCGCCGTCGCAGGCTACGCCGTGGCCAGCTACCGGAACCGCCGGGCCAAGCTCGGCTACGACCAGACCGTCGAGGCCCTGCCGCTGTTCGTCGGGAAGATCGTCCTCGTGGCCGCTGTCGTGATGTGGTTCGCCTACCAGCTCGCCACGAGCCGCGGTCTGCCGGTGGTGCTCATCATCCTGGCGACGCTGGTCATCACGTACACCATGGTGACGAAGCACAGCATCTTCGGCCGGCACGTCTACGCGATCGGCGGCAACCTGTCGGCCGCGCAGCTCTCGGGCGTGCGGGTGAAGCGGGTCAACTTCCTGATCTTCCTGAACATGGGCTTCCTCGCGTCGATCGCCGGCATGGTGTTCTCGTCGCGGTCCAACGCCGCGCAGCCCGGCGCCGGTGAGATGTTCGAGCTCGACGCGATCGCCGCCTGCTTCATCGGCGGCGCCGCGGTGACCGGTGGGGTCGGGACCATCCCCGGCGCGATGATCGGTGGCCTGATCATGGCCGTCATGTCGAACGGCATGTCGATCCTGGGCGTCGACCAGTCGGTGCAGCAGGTCGTCAAGGGCCTCGTGCTCCTGCTCGCCGTCGGCTTCGACATCTGGAACAAGAAGCGCTCCGGGGCTCGCGCGTCCTGAGCCTTCGGGAGAACGGCGGTCGACCCGTGCTGACGTCCTTGACGTCGCACGGTGTCGGCCGCCGTTCTCGTGCCAGGACCTGGCCACCCGCGATGTCTCGCGCGTGGTGCGGTGGGTGCCGGAGCGTAGCCTTGACGGCATGACTTCCAGGGTGAGGAACGGTGTGAGTCTTCCGAGGCCCGACGTCGGGCATCTCGGCGACCCCACCGAACGTGCCGGGCTGCGCTCCTGGTCCGCGGCGCCGCACGAGGCGGTGCTCCCGCACGCCGGGCTCGACTGAGCGGATGGCTGCGAACTCCTCCGAGCGGAGCCCCCGGCGCGGGCGGCGCCCGGCCGGGCAGGACGCCCGTGCCGCGATCCTTGCCGCGGCACGGGCCGAGTTCTCCGAGCGCGGCTACGAGGCCGCGTCCGTGCGCTCCGTCGCCCGGCGGGCCGGCGTCGACCCCGGGACGGTGCGGCACTGGTACGGCGACAAGGCCAAGCTCCTGCCGGCCGCGCTCGGGCTTGCCGACGTCGCGCCGACCGAGGTGGTCGCGCAGGTCGTCGACGGCCCCCTGGAGACGCTCGGGGAGCGCCTGCTCCACACGGCCCTGACGACCTGGGACGACCTCGGGCCCGAGCCGCTGCGGATCGCGCTGCCGGCCGTCATGTCGGACCCGGAGCTGCGCGGGCTGATGCCGCAGTTCCTCCTCGCCGAGATTCTCGGACCCATCGCGCGGAGGCTGCCTCCGCGGGAGGCGGCGATCCGGACCAACCTGCTCGGCACGCAGATGGTGGGCGTGATGATGGCGCGCTACGTCGTCGGGCTCGAGCCCATCGCGTCGCTCCCCGCGGACGCCGTCGTGGCGGCCGTCGCGCCCACGCTCCAGCGGTACCTGACGGGTGAGGTCTCCGAGACCGCGCTCGTGGCGGCCTCGTAGCGGCGGACCGCGGACCGCGGAGCGCGGACCGCGGAGCGCCCGGGCCCGGTGTGCGGGACGGCGGGTCGGTCGTGCTGGGCCTTGCGGTGCCCGGGGCACGAGAGCATAATTCATCGCATGAGGAAAAATGTGTCCGGAGCGGCGCCCGCGGCCGTTCATGTCGCCGGGCTGAAGGTCGTACGTGGCGGGCGCACGATCATCTCCGGCCTGGACGTGGACGTGCCCGCCGGGTCCGTCGTCGGGCTGCTGGGGCCGTCCGGGTCGGGCAAGACGACGCTGATGCGCGCGATCGTCGGCGTGCAGGACAAGGTGTCCGGAACCGTCGAGGTGCTCGGGAGTCCTGCCGGGTCGGCGGCGCTGCGGCGCCGCGTCGGGTATGTCACGCAGGACGCGAGCGTGTACACGGACCTCACGGTCGTGCAGAACCTCGACTACTTCGCCACCCTGGCCGGCGTCCCGCCGCGGAGCCGCAAGGACGCCGTCGCCAGGGCGGTGGACGACGTCGACCTGGGCGGGCACGAGAAGCAGCGCGTCGGCAGGCTCTCCGGCGGGGAGCTGTCCCGTGTCTCGCTGGCTGCCGCGCTCGTCGGCGACCCGGAGCTGCTCGTCCTGGACGAGCCGACCGTCGGGCTCGACCCCGTGCTGCGGCGCGACCTGTGGACGACCTTCCACGAGCTCGCCCGCGGCGGCACGTCGCTCCTGGTGTCCTCGCACGTCATGGACGAAGCGACCCAGTGCGACCGGCTGCTGCTCCTGCGGGAGGGCACGCTGGTGGCCGACACGACGCCCACGGCCCTGCTGGAGGAGACCGGAGCGCCCGACGCCGAGCGGGCGTTCCTTGCCCTGATCGAGACGACGGAGACGGCCGACACCGGGAAGGGTGGCGCCGCGACCGCCGTCGTCCCCGAGGAGGGAACCCGATGAACCTGACCTTCGCGACCGCCGGGCGCGTGCTTGCCCAGCTCCGCGCCGACAAGCGCACCATCGCGCTCATCGTCGTGCTGCCGTGCCTGCTCATCGGGCTGATCGCCTGGATGTTCCAGGACACCCCCACGGTGCTGGACCGGTTCGGGCCCGTGCTCGTCGGGATCTTCCCGCTCATCGTGATGTTCCTGGTCACGAGCGTGGCGACGCTGCGGGAGCGGCAGTCGGGGACGCTGGAGCGGTTGATGACCACACCGATCCGCAAGGGCGACCTCGTGGCGGGCTACGCTCTCGCGTTCGCGGTGCTGGCGCTGCTCCAGGCGGTGGTCGTGGTGGGCTGGTGCGTCTGGCTGGGGATGGACGTCGCGGGACCGCTGTGGCTGGTGTTCGTGGTGGCGCTGCTGGTCGCGATCCTGGGCTGCACGCTCGGGCTGGCCGCGTCGGCGCTGGCGCGGACCGAGTTCCAGGCCGTGCAGATGATGCCCGCGATCGTGCTGCCGCAGCTCATCACCTGCGGGCTGCTCATGCCGCGCGACCAGATGCCCGAGATCCTCGAGTGGCTGTCGCGCGTGCTGCCCCTCACCTACGCGGTGGAGGCCATGCAGGACCTGGCGATGGGTGAGGAGTGGGAGGCCGTCCAGGGCTCGGTGGGCGTGATCGCCCTGTTCATCGTCGGCGCGGTCATCCTGGGCATCCTCACCCTCCGCCGCCGCACGGAGTGAGGGGTGCCGGGCGCTCGGGGCGCCGCGGTGCGGTCGGTCCGTTCTTGAGCGGTCGGTCCGTTCTTGAGTGATCGGTCGTTCAAACGACCGATCACTCAACAAGCGACCGACCGCGCTGAGGGCGGCTCACGGTATGACCGCTCAGGAAATGACGGAGGGCCCGGCCTCATGGCCGGACCCTCTCTCACGTCACTTCTTGTTGCGGCGCTGGTGGCGCGTCTTGCGAAGCAGCTTGCGGTGCTTCTTCTTGGCCATACGCTTGCGGCGCTTCTTGATGACGGAGCCCATGAGGTCCTCGCTTGTCTGTGGTGATCGGGCGGCCCGACGCCGGGCCGCGGCTGACGTGATCCACGGTTGGTCCCGCGGACATACGCCGACCAACACGAGAAAGAGTCTGTCGGTCAGGATAACGGCAGATCCGACCACACCAGTAATCGAGCGTGTGTGAGATCGCGGGCAGTCCCCGACAGCCTGTCCCGGACCGTCGGACCGTCGGACCGTCGGACCGCCGGACCGCCGGACCGCCTGGCCGCCTGGCCGCCGGACCGGCGACGAAGACCGAGGGCGTGACGCCGGGGCGCCCGCAGGGCTGAGCCGGGCAGTTCCGAGGACCCGGGCCCGGCCCGGTGACCGGGACTCAGTCGTGGTGAGGGTCCAGGCCCAGCAGTGGAAAGACGGCCCTGCGGGTCGCCTGGACGGCGCGGTCGACCGGGTCGTCCGGGTCCCAGCCCTCGCTCCAGGGCCTCCAGGCCACGGGCACGGGTGTACCGAGGGTCCGGGCGGGCTCGATCTCCGACACCTCCAGGGCCACCGCACGCCAGTCGGGCGGGAGCGGCATGCCGCTCGCGAGCGGCGCGTGAGCGGCCTCGGCGACGAGCGAGGCCCAGGCGAGGGGGACGACGTCGACCACCGCGTACCCGCCACCGCCGAGCGCGAGCCAGCGGCCGCCGGACAGCTCGTGCGCCAGCGCGT
This sequence comes from Myceligenerans cantabricum, assembly GCF_054777735.1. Taxonomy (NCBI): domain Bacteria; kingdom Bacillati; phylum Actinomycetota; class Actinomycetes; order Micrococcales; family Promicromonosporaceae; genus Myceligenerans; species Myceligenerans cantabricum. The sequence goes on along the minus strand of NZ_BAAHAJ010000005.1, from coordinate 196,137 downwards.
GCACCCACTGCTGGGCCGTGCGCTGGGCGTCGACATCGACCTCGAGGTGGGAGAGCGGGTCGTTGCCGTGCGCGTCGCAGCCGTGCTGCGACACGACCATGTCGGGCCGGTGCTCGCGGACCACGGCGGGGACGACGGCGTCGATGGCGCGCAGCCACGCCGACCCGTGCGTCCCCGGGGGGAGCGAGACGTTCACCGCGGTGCCCTCGGCGCGCCCGGTGCCGACGTCGCCCGCGTACCCCGTGCCCGGGAACAGGGTCCGGCCGTCCTGGTGCACGGACACCGTGAGCACGCGGGGGTCGTCCCAGAAGGCCGCCTCGACGCCGTCGCCGTGGTGGGCGTCGAGGTCGACGTATGCGATGCGTTCCGCGCCGAGGTCGAGGAGCCGGCGGATCGCGGCGGCGGCGTCGTTGTAGACGCAGAAGCCCGACGCCGCACCGCGCTGCGCGTGGTGCATCCCGCCCGCGACGTTCACGCCGTGGTCCGCCGCACCGTGCCACACGGACTCGGCGAGGGACACCGAGCCGCCGACCTGGCGCGCGGCGGCGTCGTGCATGCCGAGGAAGAGGGGGTCGTCCTCGGTGCCGAGACCGCGCCGGGGGTCGGGTTCGAGGGCCGTCGACGCGCACCTGACCGCAGCGATGTAGTCGTCGTCGTGCACGGAGCGCAGGACGTCGTCCGAGGCGGGCGGGGCGTCGACGATCTCCAGCGAGGGGAGCTCCGGCAGGCCGAGGGCGCGGATCAGGCGCATCGTCAGGTCGAGCCGCACGGGGGCCATCGGATGGCCGGGCCCGAAGTCGTACTCCAGGAGTTCCGGGCTCCAGGAGAGTCGGGCACGGTGCACGGGACCCACCGTAGCCGAGATCGGGCGGCCGGCTTCCGGGCGTTCGCTCCGGTGCGTTGCGTCGCCTCGGACGTGCGTCGCGGAGCGGCGCGTGGCGCATTCTCGCGCCCGCGGGGATAGGGTCCGGGAAGTCCCGATGAGGCGCCGGAGGCGCACGAAGACCGGAGGAGGGTCTGGCGGAGCATGAGATGGAGGTTGCGTACACGCCTGTACGCCTTCCGGGAGCGGCTGGACGACGTCGCCCGGCACAGCCCCGCCCGGCTCGCGATCATCGTGTTCGCGGCCGTCATCGCAGTGTTCACGATGCTGCTGCTCGCCCCGTGGGCGACGGCGTCGGGCAGTTCGGCCCGGCCGGTGGATGCCTTGTTCACTGCCGTCTCCGCGGTGTGCATCACCGGGCTCGTGGTGCAGGACACCGGCACCTACTGGTCGCTGTACGGGCAGATCATCATCATCACCGGCATCAAGGTCGGTGGGCTCGGGATCATGACGCTCGCGTCGATCATCGGGATGGTGGTCTCCCGGAAGATCGGTCTGACCCAGCGGATCCTCACGGCGTCCGAGACGAAGACCAAGGGCCTCGGCGAGGTGGGCTCGCTGGTCCGCACCATCATCGTGACGGCCACGACGCTCGAGCTGACGATCGCCGCGCTGCTCTTCCCGCGACTGCTCGCGATCGAGGGGCACGCCGGGACGGCGGCGTGGCACGCGCTCTTCTACGGGATCTCGGCGTTCAACAACGCCGGCTTCGTCCCCACCGAGGAAGGGCTGATGCCGCACGTCGGCGACTGGGGCCTGCTGCTGCCCGTGGCGCTGGGCGTGTTCATCGGGTCCCTCGGGTTCCCGGTGATCCTGAACCTGTACCGGGCGCTGCGCGAGGGGCGGGTGCGGCGGACCGGGCGGCGCTGGGGCCTGCGCCTGTCGCTGCACTCGAAGCTGACGCTCACCACGAGCGTCGCGCTGCTCGTGGCGGGATCCGCGGCCATCGGGCTGCTGGAGTGGCGCAACCCCGAGACCCTCGGGCCGCTGGACTGGCCGGTGAAGCTGCTGTCCGTGCTGTTCGCGGGGGTGATGCCGCGGTCCGGCGGGTTCAACACGGTCAGTACCGAGGGGATGGAGCAGTCGACGTGGCTGGTCACCGACGCCTTGATGTTCGTGGGCGGAGGCTCGGCGTCGACGGCGGGCGGCATCAAGGTGACCACGCTGGCGGTGATCCTCCTGGCGATCGTCGCCGAGGCCCGCGGCGACCGGGACATCGACGCCTACGGCCGCAGGATCCCGCTGGACACGTTGCGCCTCGCGCTCGGCGTGACGTTCTTCGGCGCGACGGCGGTGATGGTGAGCAGCGCCGCGCTGCTGCACATCACCGACCACAACCTGAGCAGGATCCTGTTCGAGACGTTGTCCGCGTACGCGACGGTGGGGCTGTCCACCGGGATCACCGCAGGCCTCCCGGACGGGGCCAAGTATGTTCTGGCCGCGCTGATGTTCGTGGGGCGCACGGGCGGGATCACGTTCGCCGCGGCGCTTGCGCTCCGCGACCGCCGTCGCATCGTACGCTTCCCCGAGGAACGCCCGATCATCGGCTGAGACAGGCACTCGGCCGAGTGCGCGGTGCTGGTGGGGTCGTATCCGATTCGTCCAACCAGGACCGTGCCCTCGACGGGAGTGGCGGAAGGGAACGACTGTGCCGGAGAAGAAGGAGCCGAACCGCGAGGCGGGCGTGCTCGTCATCGGGCTGGGCCGGTTCGGCTCGTCGCTCGCGACGACGATGGACCGGCTGGGCGAGGACGTGCTCGCCGTGGAGAAGGACCAGGCGCTGGTGGCGCAGTGGTCCGGCCGCATCCCGCTCGTGGAGGCCGACGCGTCCAACCCGGAGGCGCTGGAGCAGCTCGGCGCGAAGGAGTTCGGGGCGGCGGTGGTCGGTGTCGGGTCGTCGCTGGAGGCGTCCGTGCTGATCACCGGGAACCTGGTCGACCTGGGAACGCCGCAGATCTGGGCCAAGGCGATCTCCGCGGAGCACGGCCGCATCCTCACGCGGATCGGCGCCCACCACGTCGTCTTCCCCGAGGCCGACGCCGGAGCGCGGGTCGCGCACCTGGTCAGCGGCAAGCTGCTCGACTACATCGAGATCGAGGACGGGTTCACCATCGTCAAGATGCGCCCGCCGAAGGAGATGCGGGGGTTCACGCTGGCGCAGTCGAACATCCGGCGGAAGTACGGGATCACGGTGATGGGCGTGAAGAGCCCGGGCCAGGAGTTCGTCTACGCGACGCCGGAGACCCGCGTCTCCGCGAACGACCTGCTGGTCTGCTCGGGCCACGCGGAGCTCCTGGAGCGCTTCGCCGCCCGTCCGTGAGGGATGGGGACGGCTGGGGCTCCGGGGCGAAGACGACCGGTCCCGGCCCGCCGGAACGGTTGTGAAGACCGAGGACGCGACGCAGTAGCGCCCGCTGGGCTGAGCCCGGCGGGTCCGGAGAGCAGAGTCAGCCCATGGTGCGGCCGCGGATGCGGCGGCGCAGGGCCCGGATGATCAGGCCGAACACCCAGGCCGCGCCCGCCCACCACGCCGTGCGGACGCCGCGTCCGGCGAGACGCTGCGGGCGGCCGCGGAACTCCCGGATGGGCCAGCCGACGTCCTGCGCGTGGCGGCGCAACCGGATGTCGGGGTTGATGGGGCAGGGATGCCCCACGGCGTCCATCATCGGCAGGTCGTTGAGCGAGTCGCCGTAGGCGTAGCTCGAGGCCAGGTCGATGTCCCCGGAGGCGGCGAGCTCCTCGATGGCGGCGGCCTTGGCCGCGCCGTGCATGAGGTCGCCGACCAGCCGGCCGGTGTAGAAGCCGTCCTCGTGCGCGGTGACGGTGCCCAGCGCCCCGGTCGCGCCGAGGCGCCGCGCGATGAGCTGGGCGATCTCGACGGGCGTCGCGGTGATGAGCCACACCTGGTGCCCCGCGGCGATGTGCTCCTCGAGGAGCCGGCGGGTGCCGGGGAAGATCCGCAGGGAGAGCACGGTGTCGTAGACCTCCTCACCGAGCGTGGTCACCTCGGCGACCGTGCGGCCGGCGATCAGCTCGAGCGCCCGGTTGCGTACCTCGTCGATCTGCTCCCGGTCCTCGCCGAACATCAGGTAGCGCGCCTGGATCAGGCCGAACCGCAGGAGGTCCCGGGTGCGGAAGAACCCGCGCTGGTACGCGGCGCGGGCGAGGTGGAACGCGCTGGCCCCGCGGATGATCGTGTTGTCGACGTCGAAGAACGCCGCGGTCGCGGATCCGGGTTGCGTCGACGACATGCGCCTCACTCTATCCGGGCATCCGTGCAGCGAGACCCACCTCGCCGAGGGCTGCCGGGTGCGTGGACCTGCGGGGCGTCTGCTGGGTGAGGTTCTCCTCCGGGCCTGCGACCACCGTCGTAGGCTCTGCTCGTGACCACCATCGATCCGCGCGTCGTCCTGTACACCCGGCCGGGCTGCCACCTGTGCGACGCGGCCCGCGACGTCGTCGGGACGGTCACGGCCCACACCGGTGCGACATGGCACGAGGTGGACATCTCCAACGGCCCGGAGGCCGGGGCGCTCACCGAGAAGTACGGGGAGTACGTGCCGGTCGTGGAGGTGGACGGTGTACAGCAGGGCTTCTGGCGCATCGATCCCGCACGGCTTGCCAGACTCCTGGCATGATCTGACGAGCGAAGGAGCGAGCCCGGCTGACGTCGTCGTCCCGGGGAAGGAGCTGCAGTGGCAGAGCTCAGCGAGAACGCGGTCCCGGCGGCGACGGTAGGTCGCCTGCCCTACTACTTGCGTGCCCTGCGCGACATGGCCGACGAGGGCGTGCTGCTCACGTCGTCGTCGGAGCTGGCGGAGCGGGCCGGGGTGGGATCGGCGCAGCTGCGCAAGGACCTGTCGTTCCTCGGTTCGTTCGGCACGCGCGGCGTGGGGTACGACGTCGGCTCGCTGGCGGACTACATCAAGGCCGCGCTGGGGCTCGACTCCGAGCACCGGCTGGCGATCGTCGGGATCGGTAATCTCGGGCACGCGCTCGCCAACTACTCCGGCTACGCGCAGCGCGGCTTCAAGGTCGCGGCGCTGCTGGACGCCTCGCCCGAGCTGGTGGGGACGAAGGTGGCGGGTCTCCAGGTGGCCGACGTCGTCGACCTGACCGACGTGATCACGGCGCGCGGCGTGTCCATGGTGGTGCTCGCGACGCCGGGCGGTGCGGCCCAGGGCGTCGCGGAGAAGGTGGTCGCGGCGGGCGTGCGGGAGATCCTGAACTTCGCGCCGACGGCGCTCCAGGTGCCGGACGACGTCGTCGTGCGGTCGGTCGACGTCGGTGGCGAGCTTCAGATCCTGGCCTTCCACGCGGCGGCCCGCGCCGCGGGCGCGGCGGACTGACCGGACACCACCGCCCCGACGGCCGACCACGCCATCTCGCGGGGACGAGTCAGGGGGACGAGTCAGGGGAGTCGAGTCGGGCCGCCGCCGCCCGGGGGTGTGGCGCTCGCGGGAGGGCGTGGGGGTGGCGCGTACTCGTCGCGCTTGCTCGTTCCCACGCCCATGCGGACCATTCCGGCGACGAGGCCGACCGCCGCGGCGACGCCGTCGACCACCGGGACGCCGACGCGCTCGGTGAGGTCCGCACAGAGGTCCGTCATCCCGGCGCAGCCGAGGACGACGGTGTCGGCGCCGTCCACGCGGACCGCGTGCTCGCTGAGCGTGGCGATGGTCTCGCGGGCGGCGGAGCCGGGGTCCTCCAGCTCCAGGACGGGCACGTCCGCGGCGTACGATGCGACGCACGCGTCCTGGAAGCCGTGCCGCCGGACCAGGTCGTGCGCCCGGCCCAGCGTCCGCGACAGCGTGGTGACGACGGCGAAGGTGCGGCCCGACAGGGTCGCGACGTGCATCGCGGCCTCGGCGATGCCGACAACGGGGCCCGTGGTGAGCTCCCGCGCCGCGTCGACCCCCGGATCGCCGAAGCAGGCGACGACGAACCCGTCGGCCCGCGCGTCCGCGACGTCGCGCGCCACGGCCAGGGCTGCCCACGCCTCGTCGGTGTGGCTCTCGACGGCGGCCGGCCCGGCCCCGGGGTCCGGGCAGGTCGCGACGACGTCGACCCCGGGCCCGGCCACCTCCCGGGCGGAGCGGCCGATCTTGTCGGTCATCGCCCGGGAGGTGTTGGGGTTGATCACGCGGATCAGCATGGGCAGCGCCTCACGCGGTGGCGCCCGTGACGCCGGTGGCGCCGTCGTTCACGCCCTCGGTGACGTCGTCGAACGACGGGACCTGGGGGTGGCGCCGTTCCAGCGTCCAGAACGCCACGAAGCCCAGGCCGCAGCCGATGAACCAGGTCCAGTTGCCGATCCAGGAGATGTCGAACCAGCCGAGGTCCGCCACCAGCTTGGGCAGGACGCCCAGCAGGACGGTCGGGACACCGGCCAGGACGATCGCCAGCACACCGTTGCGGTTGTAGCCGTTCTGGTACCAGTAGGTTCCGCTCTCGGACATCGAGTACATCTCGTCGACCCGGATGCGCTGGCGGGCCACGACGTAGTACCCGGCGATGAGGATGCCGAAGAGCGGTCCGATGAGGGCGCCCAGGACGCCCAGCGTGTAGTGGATCGCGTCGGCGTCGTCGTACCAGTTCCACGGCAGCAGCACGACGGAGCCGACGGCGGCGATCATGCCGCCCGTCCGCCAGCTGATCTTCTGCGGGGCCACGTTGGAGAAGTCGAACGCAGGGGAGATGAAGTTGGCGACGATGTTGATACCGACGGTGGCGGTCACGAAAGTCAGCCCGCCGAGCAGGATCGCGAACGGGGTGTCGATCCGCTCGACCGTGTGGATCGGGTCCGTGATCAGCTCGCCGAAGACGGGGATCGTCGCGGATGCAGTGATCACCGTGAGCAGGGAGAAGAACAGGAAGTTCACGGGCAGGCCGAGCAGGTTGCCCTTCTTGACCGCCGAGAACGAGCGGCCGTACCGGGCGAAGTCGCCGAAGTTCAGCATCGGCCCGGAGAAGTACGAGACCACGATGGCGACGGCGGTGCAGAACACGCCGACCTGCTGCCACCCGCCGAGCGGCTCGCCCTCGGCGAGGCTCAGGCTGATGTTCGACCAGCCGGCCTGGGAGACCATGTAGATCGCGAGCACGATCATGACGACGTAGACGGCGGGACCGGCCCAGTCGATGAACCGGCGGATGGTCTCCATGCCGTTCCAGAAGACGGCGGCCTGGGCGAACCAGAGGATCATGTAGGAGATCCAGCCGAGCGCGCTGAGACCGAGGAACTCGGGTGCGACGAGGCTCGCGCTGGCCGGGATGAACTTGAGGAAGACGATGTTCAGCGACTGCGCCGCCAGGAACGTCTGGACGCCGTACCAAGCCACGGCGATGAGCCCGCGGATGATCGCCGGGATGTTCGCCCCCTTGACCCCGAAGACTGCCCGGTTGATCACCGGGTACGGGACGCCGGTCCGCTGGCTCGGCTTCGCGACGAGGTTGGTGAACACCTGGACGATGACGATGCCGACGAGCAGTGCCAGGAGCACCTGCCAGCTGGCGATGCCGAGTGCGAAGAGGCTCCCGGCGGTGACGTAGCCGCCGACGCTGTGCACGTCGGACATCCAGAACGCGAAGATGTTGTACGACGACCACTTCTGCTCCCGCAGGGGAGCCAGGTCCTCGTTGGCGAGCCGGGGGTCGTAGGACGGCTTGACGTTGCCGGAGCCGACGGGGTGGCCCGCAGCCTCCACCAGGTCGGACGGGGGTGTGCTGGGCGCGCTGGGCGGAGCGGCCGCCGTGGAGGCGGACACCTCCGTGTTCTCGGTCATGAGCCGTGCCTTCCGGGTGGGGATCCGTGCCCATGAAGCTATGGGTTAACTGGAGTCCTGCGGTTTCCCGGGTGTAACCAGGTGGTAAGGCTCAGGTTCAGCAATGACTTCACACGTGTTACGGCCGTGCCGGTTCGCGTGTCGCGCGGCGTGTCGTGGCGGCGCGGGGCGCGCCTCTTCCGGCCCGCCCGTACGATGCCGCCGTGTCCTCCGAACCGTCGCTCGGTGCCCGGCTGCGTGCTCTGCGTGAGGCGCGCGGCGTCTCGGCGCGCAGCCTCGCCGCGACGCTCGGCATCTCCGCCAGCGCCGTGTCGCAGATCGAGCGCGACGTGATGCGGCCCTCGGTGGTGCGCCTGCTCGCCATCACGGACGCGCTCGGGGTGCCGCTGGCCGACGTCTTCGAGGCGCCGGACGCCGTGGCCGGGCCGCGTGGTGCTGCCACGGAGCTGGAGCACGCGGGGATCGCGGTCACGCGGGCCTGGGAGGTCTCGCCGGTGACGCTCGGCGGTGGCGTGTCCTTCCGGAGGCTGTCGCCGAACCCGACCCGGGGCCTCGACTTCTTCGAGTCGGTCTACCCGCCGGGCGCGACGGCGACGCTCGGCGACGCCGACCTGTTCAAGCACGAGGGCTACGAGATCGGCAACGTCGTCGCGGGCGAGCTCACCGTCGAGCTGGCCGACGACGAGGTGGTGCTGGCGGCCGGCGACTCCATCAGCTACCCGTGCTCCGTACCGCACCGGGTGCGCAACGCCGGCGTGCGCCCGGCCGTCGCCACCTGGCTGATCCTCCACCCCTGACTCCGTCCGTCCCCCTGGGACGGCCGCGCCGAGAGCGGCCGGTCGGTCCGTGCGTGAGTGATCGGCAGTTCAAACTGCCGATCACTCACGCACGGACCGACCGCGGCGGGGGTCAGCCCTTGAAGATCGCCGAGACGTCCAGGGTGATCTTGACCTTCTCGCCGACCAGGACGCCGCCGGTCTCCAGGGTGGCGTTCCAGGTGAGGCCGAAGTCCTTGCGGCTGATCTCCGTGGTGGCCTCGAAGCCGGCGCGCTTGTTGCCGAACGGGTCGGTGGCCGTGCCGGAGAACTCGCCGGCGAGGTCGACGGACTTCGTGACGTTGTTGATGGTCAGGTCGCCCGTGACCGTGATGTCGTCGCCGTCGAGCGCGACCCCGGTGGAGCGGAAGGTCCAGGTCGGGTTCTCGTCGGCGCCCCAGAAGTCGTTGCTGACCAGGTGCTGGTCGCGGCCGGAGTCACCGGTGCTGACCGACGTCGCGGCGAGGTCCGCGGTGACGCTCGACGACTCGACGTCGTCGCCGACGACGATCGTGCCCGCGGTGACGTCGATCGTGCCCCGGACCTTGGCGATGCCGGCGTGGCGGACCGAGAACGCCGCGGTCGTGTGCGAGGGGTCGATGTCGTAGGTGCCCGGGGTGATGCCGGCGGGGAGCGGGGTGGCCATGAAGTGTCTCCTGGTTGATCGTGTCGGACGGGGTCCGGGGCGGAAGGCCCTCGGAGCGATATAGTTGAGATCTCAACTATCGCGCTGGTCCAACATACTCCGATCCGTAAAGTATTCCCACGGCAGAGGACGGGCGGGCCGGGGCAACGGCGGAGGAGAACGGCGAGGCATGAGCGAGACGAACGGCGTGCGCTGGCTCGACACCGGTCAGCAGACCGTGTGGCGGAGCTTCCTGGAGGGCAACGCCCGATTCATCGAGGCGCTCGGCGCCGCCCACGACGCCGAGCTCGACCTCAACCTCGGGGAGTACGGCCTGCTGGTGCAGCTCTCGGAGCAACCGGACCGTACCCAGCGGATGTCGGCGCTCGCCGACGGCCTCGTGCTGTCCCGCAGCCGCCTGACCCACACCGTGTCGCGGATGGAGCAGCGTGGCCTCGTGAGCCGGTGCCCGGCGGACGGGGACCGGCGGGGCGTGAACTGCCGCCTGACCGACCTCGGGTACGAGACGCTCGCCGCCGCGGCACCGGGGCACGTGCGCGCGGTGCGCCGGCTGCTGGTCGATGTGCTCGACCCGGCGGAGATGGAGACGCTCGGCCGGATCATGGGCAAGATCGGCGCCGCCTCCCGCGCCGAGCTGACCAGGGACCCGCGCGACCGCTGACCCCGCCGGCCCCGCCACCTCGCGCGTCCGGACCCGGGCCCCGGGCTGCCGCTTCCGGCGGGTCGGGGAAGAGCACCGAGCAGTGGCTCACACCACGCCCGCCCGATGCCTCACCACTCAGGATGCGATGGGACACTGAGGGCCATGGTCTCCACCACCGTCCACCTGCTCCGTCACGGCGAGGTACACAACCCCGAGGGTGTGCTGTACGGCCGCCTGCCCGGCTACCGGCTGTCGGACCGCGGCCAGGAGATGGCCGCGCGCGTCGCGAAGCATCTGTCCGAGCGGGGCCGCGATGTCACCGCGGTGGTCGCCTCCCCGCTGCAGCGCGCGCAGGAGACGGCGACGCCGCTCGCGCAGGCGTTCGGCCTGGAGCTGGGCACCGACGACCGCCTCATCGAGGCCGGCAACCACTTCGAGGGGATGCGGTTCGGTGTCGGCGACGGCGCGCTGCGGCACCCCGCGCACTGGAAGTACCTGTGGAACCCGTTCCGCCCGTCGTGGGGCGAGGCGTACGAGGAGCAGGTGCGGCGGATGCGCGGCGCGGTCGAGACCGCACGCCACGCCGCCGAGGGGCACGAGGCCGTGCTGGTCAGCCACCAGCTTCCCGTCTGGCTCACCCGCTGCTCCTTCGAGGGCCGCCGTCTCTGGCACGATCCCCGCAACCGCCGGTGCAACCTCGCGTCCCTCACCTCCCTGCGGTTCGAGGACGGCCGGTTCATCGGCGTGCACTACAGCGAGCCGGTCGCCGACCTGTACGACGGCGTCAAGCAGCTTCCCGGCGCATGACCGGCACCACCACCCCCCTGCACGACCGGTCTCATCGCTCCAGGCCGCCGGTCTCGGCGCGTCACGCCACCGGCCCGGCCACCGGTCCGCGGCCGCGCACGTGGGGTCATCGCGGGCCGGCCGGCCTCGCGATCGCCCTCGCCGCGGTCGCGGCCGTCGCGCTCGCCGGCTGCACCGCGGCCGACTCCGGGGCCGGCGACATCGCCGGCCAGGGCTACGTCTCCGGCGACGGCTCGGTCCGCACCTGGGAGGACGGCGAGCGCGACGGTCCCGTGGAGATCGCCGGTGACCTCTTCGACGGCGGCGAGGCGGGCACTGCCGACTGGGCGGGCGATGTCGTCGTCCTCAACACCTGGTACGCGGGTTGCCCGCCCTGCCGTGCCGAGGCGCCCGACCTCGCCGACCTCGCGAACGAGTACGAGGACGACGGCGTCCACTTCCTCGGCATCAACACCGAGGACGACGCCCCCACGGCGCAGGCGTTCGAGCGCACCTTCTCCATGCCGTACCCGAGCATCGAGGACCGCAGCGGCCGCGTGATCGCGGACCTGTCCGGCATCACGTCGCTGCAGTCCGTGCCCACCACCGTGGTGCTCGACCGCGAGGGCCTGGTGGCCGCGCGCATCCTCGGCCAGGCCGACAGGTCCACGCTCGAGACCCTGATCACCGACGTCCTGGCGGAGGAGGCCTGATGGACGCCGGGTCGCTCGCGTTCAGCGGCTCGCTGCTGGTCGCGATCCCGGTGGCGATCCTGGCGGGCCTGGTCTCGTTCGCGTCGCCGTGCGTGCTGCCGCTGGTCCCGGGGTACATCGGGTACGTGGGCGGCATGTCGGCCGCCTCGGCCGGCCGGGCGCGGCCGGAGGGCTCGTCGGGGACGACGGCGGCCACGGGCGGCGTCGCCACGGCCCGCGAGGTGGCCTCCGGGCGGGTCCGGGTGCTCGCCGGGGTCGGCCTGTTCGTGGCCGGGTTCACAGCGGTGTTCGTCACGCTGATGGCGGCCGCCGGGGCCGTGGGCGTCTACCTGGTGCGCTGGGAGGACGTGCTGTTCCGGGTGCTGGGTGTCGTGGTGGTCCTGATGGGGCTGTCGTTCCTGGGTCTCGTGCCGTGGCTGCAGCGCGAGGCGCGGCTGGACGTGGTGCCGCGGGCCGGGCTCTGGGGCGCGCCGCTGCTGGGTGTCGTGTTCGGGCTCGGCTGGACGCCGTGCATGGGCCCGACCCTGACGGCAGTGCAGGCGCTCGCCCTGGACGAGGCGTCCGCCGGGCGCGGCGCGCTGCTCGGCGTGGCCTACTGTGTGGGGCTCGGTGTGCCGTTCCTGCTGGTGGCGCTGGGGGCGACGGGCTCGGACCGGATGATGGGCCTCCTGCGACGGCACCGTCTCGCGGTGATGCGCGCGGGTGGCGGCCTCCTCGTGGCGATCGGCCTGGCCCTGGTCTCGGGTCTGTGGGGCGTGCTGACGGCGTCGCTCCAGTCTTGGGTCAACGGTTTCTGGACGGTCCTGTGATGGCGGGCGACGAGACGACCGGCGACCCTGCTGCCCGCCGCGCCGAGGCGGCCGGTGCCGCGGACGAGCCGCGGACGGGCCCCGCTCCCGCTGCCGAGGCGGTGCGCTCCGCCGGCCGGGCGCTGCCTGCGCGGGGCCGGTATGTGCCCGAGGGGATCGCCGACGAGTTCGTCGAGAGTGCCGGGGGCCCGCGGGCGTCGTCGGGCGGCGAGAAGGGTGGCGGGCTGCCGGCCGCGCCGGGGATCGGCGTCGTCGGGCTGCTGCGGTGGACCTGGCGGCAGCTGACCAGCATGCGGGTCGCCCTGATGCTGCTGATGCTGCTCGCCGTCGCCGCCGTGCCGGGGTCCGTGCTGCCGCAGCGCGGCCAGGACGCCGGAGCGGTGACCGAGTACCTGGGCGAGAACCCGGTGCTGGGCGAGTGGCTCGACCGGTTCGGGTTCTTCGACGTGTACACGTCGGTCTGGTTCTCGGCGATCTACCTCATGCTCTTCGTGTCCCTGGTGGGCTGCATCGTGCCGCGGACGGGGGCGCACTGGCGTGCGCTGCGGGCGCGCCCGCCGCGGGTGCCGTCGCGGTTCGCGCGGTTCCCGGCGCGGGCGAGCGCGACCACGGACCTGGCGCCGGACGACGTCGTCGGCCGCGTCGCGACGAAGCTGCGCGGACCGCGCTACCTGCCGGCGTTCCGCGTGGACCGGAGGGCGGAGCCCGCGCGGGCGGGCCGGCCCGAGGCGTCCACGATCAGCGCCGAGCGCGGCTACCTGCGCGAGACCGGGAACCTGCTGTTCCACCTGGCGCTGCTGGGGCTGCTGGTCTCCGTGGCACTGGGCCAGATGCTGCACTACACGGGGCAGGCGATCGTCACGGAGGGCCGCGGGTTCGCGAACGCCGTCGTCGACTACGACACCTTCACCGAGGGCTCGTGGTTCCAGCCGTCGTCGCTCGTGCCGTTCTCGATGACGCTGGACGCGTTCGACTCGGAGTTCACGAGCGAGGCGGTGGCGTTCGCGCAGGCCAGGGATTTCACGGCGCACGTGACCGTGACCGATCCCGGCGGCGCGCAGCACGGCGAGCAGATCAAGGTCAACGAACCGCTCGTCACGGACGGCGCCAAGATCTACCTCCAGGGCAACGGCTTCGCACCCGAGATCACCGTGACCGACGCCGACGGCGAGGTCGCCTTCTCGCAGCGCGTGCCGTTCCTGCCGGAGGACCAGCTGTACACGTCGCGCGGGGTCGTGAAGGTGCCGGACGTCTCGGACGGCGAGCAGATCGGGCTGATCGGCTACTTCCTCCCGACGGCGGTCGTGGACGACGACGGGACCGCCCGCTCCACCTTCCCCCAGCCGCTCGACCCGCTGCTCGTGCTCGAGGTGTACCGGGGTGACCTGGGACTCGACGACGGCATCCCGCAGAACGTGTACCAGCTGGACACCGCGACGCTGACGTCGTCGGTGGACGACGCCGGGGAACGCGTCAAGCTGCTCGTGCGGCCCGGCGAGACCGTGGACCTGCCGGACGGGCTCGGCACCGTGGAGCTCGGCGAGGACGTGCCGCGATACGTGGCGCTCGACCTGCGGCACGACCCGTCCCTCGGGTTCGTGCTGACGTTCGCCCTGCTCGCGCTGGGCGGGCTCGCCCTGAGCCTGTTCACGCCGCGGCGGCGCGTGTGGGTGCGGGCTTTCGTGTCCGGCAGCGGGGCTACTGTGGTGGAGGCCGCGGGACTGGCGCGCGGGGACGACGCCGGGCTCCAGGCCGAGGTGGACCGGGCGATGTCGGTCCTCCCGGCGCCGGGCGCCGGCGCCGGCGTCGCCGGCACGGACCGTGAGGCGGACGGTGACGGTGCCGCGGACGGTGACAGCGTCGCGGACGGCGGGAGTGCCGACGGCCCCGGGGCCGTCGAGATGGATCCGGGCAAGAACGAGACGACGAAGGACTGAGACATGGAGCTGGCGAACCTGAGCGTGCTGCTCGTGTGGGCGGCCGCCACGGCGCTCGCGATCGCGATGGTGGCGTTCGCGGTGGACCTGGCGCGACTCTCGGGCGCGCGCGTGGCCACACGTGACGCCGCCCAGGGGAAGGTCGCGGTCGGGGCGGGCGTCGGCGCGTCGTCGGGCACGACCGGCTCCGGGCCGACGGCGGGCCCCGGGCCGGCCTACGGGCCCGGGAGCGAGGCGCCGGAGACCGGAGTCTCGCGCAAGGGCGCCGGGATCGGGATGTCGCTCTCGTGGCTCGCCGCGGCGATGCTCCTCGTGGCGATCGTGCTGCGGGGGATCGCCGCGGGGCGGACGCCGTGGGCCAACATGTACGAGTTCACGCTGGTGGGGACGTTCGTGGCCGTCGCCGTCTTCCTGGGGGTCTGCGTGGTGCGCGAGGCGCGGTTCCTCGGCGCGTTCGTCACCGGGCTGGGCGCGCTGTTCCTCGTCCTGGCGCAGAACGCGTTCTTCATCGCGGCCACGGGGGTGCAGCCGGCGCTGCAGAAGTACTGGCTGGTGATCCACGTCGGCGTGGCGATCGTCGCGACCGGGATCTTCACGGTGGCGTTCGTGGCGTCCGTGCTGCAGCTCCTGCGGGACGCGCGCGACGAGGGGACGCCGTGGCTGGCCCGCTGGGGCTGGCTGGACCACACGCCGACGCCCGCGGCGCTGGAGGCGCTGTCGTTCCGGCTGAACGCGGTCGCGTTCGTGCTGTGGACCTTCACGATCATCGGCGGCGCGATCTGGGCCGAGGACGCCTGGGGGCGCTACTGGGGCTGGGACCCCAAGGAGGTCTGGTCCTTCGTGGTCTGGGTGGTCTACGCGGCCTACCTGCACGCACGGACGACCCGCGGCTGGTCCGGGCGGCGCGCGGCCTGGTTCGTCGTGGCGGGCTACGCGTGCGTGCTGTTCAACTTCACGGGCGTGAACCTGATCTTCAACGGGAAGCACTCCTACTCGGGCCTCAGCTGAGCGGCCCCGCCGGCCTCAGGCGCCCTGCGCCGTGAGACCCCCCACCACGATGTCGACCACCTGACGGGCCAGCCCGCGCACGTTCTCCGGGGGCTGCGTGTCGTCCTTGCGGTACCAGACGTCGACCGCGTTGAGGCTGCTCAGGAGCGTGCGGGTCGCCAGCTTCACGTCCACCTGCCGCAGTGATCCGTCCGCGACCCCCTCGGCCACCACCCGGCGGAACAGCAGCTCGTAGTCGCGGCGCAGGTCGTTGAGCTCGACGAGGGCGTCCCGTTGCCGGACCTTCAGCTCGTGCGACTCCTGCGCCCGCACTCCCTGATGCACCGCGTGGTGGTACGAGAGGTCGGTCATCAGGTCGAGCACGTGCGCGGCCGACATCGCCTCCAGCCGCTCACGACCGGTCCCGGCGCCCCGTGCGTACGGCTCGACCTCCGCGCGCACGCGTCGCATGCCCTCGCCGTACACCGCGAGGAACACGTCGAACTTCGACCGGAAGTGGTAGTAGACGAGGCCCTTGGTGGCGCCCACGCCCGCGGCGATGTCGTCGATGGTGGTGCTGGTGAAGCCGCGGCGCATGAACGCGTCGGCGGCCGCGTCGAGGATTCGCTCCTTGGTGCCGGGTTCCGTCTCAGCCGCAGCGCTCAACCTGTCCTCCAGGGTTGTGATCGACGACGTCACACCCTTGACCGAGTGTGACGTCAGCCACATACTACTCAGTAGTATGACAGGGAGGACGCCTCCGGAAGGGTCCGCCAGCAGCCTCCCGGTTCGTTGCAAAGGAGCAACATGACCACTGTCCTCGCCATGATGGCGATCTACTTCATCCTCATGTTCGGGATCGGGTTCTGGGCGCGATCGCGTATCAAGTCGTCCCGGGACTTCCTGGTCGCCGGGCAGACTCTCGGCTTCTTCGTCATGGCCATCGGCACCTTCGCGTCGATCCAGAGCGGCTTCGGCATGATCGGCCACACCGGCCAGACCTACGGCTGGGGTCTCCAGGCGCTGGTCGCAGCGGCCCTCTTCGTGCCGATGGCCTTCGCCCTGTCCTGGTTCCTGCTCGGCACCCGGCTCTACCGGCTGGCGCGCAGGTACGACGTGTACTCCGTGCCCGACGTCATCCGCCTGCGGTTCCCCAGCCGGCCCGCCCACCTCTCGATGTCGGTGGCGATGTTCGTGGGCTCCGTCGCCTATATGACGGCCCAGGTCACCGCGATGGGCGTGATCATGGGGCTGCTCTTCGACATCCCCGTCGCCACGGGTGCGATCATCGGGTCCGCCGTCGTCGCCGTCTACACGATCGCCGGCGGCATGCTCGCCGGTGCGTGGACCGACTTCATCCAGGGACTGCTCATGGTGGTGATCTCGGTCGGGACCTTCTTCGTGGCCACCCGCACGGTCGGCGGCTGGGGCGGGATGCTCGAGACCATCGCCTCCTACGACGTGGAGTTCCTCCAGCTCGACGCCGCGCAGCCGATGACCTGGGTCTACACGTTCGTCATCATGGCGATCCTCGGCGCCGCGGCCCAGCCGCAGCTCATCACGAAGTTCCTCATGCTGCGCTCGGCGTCGGAGCTGAGGTGGGGCGCGCTCGTCGCCGCCGTCGCGTATGCCACGACCACCCTGTTCGCCCTCGCCGTCGGCCTGACGGTGCGCACCCTCACCTTCGAGGGCACGGCGCCGGAGCTCGAGAACGTCGACAACGCCCCCACGTGGTTCTTCGACAACATGGCCGACCCGGTCTTCGCAGGCGTCGTCCTGGCGGGCCTGCTCGCCGCGATCATGTCGAGCTCGAACTCGTTCATCGCCGTGGGCGCCTCGTCCCTGATGCGGGACCTCACCAGCTCGCTGCGGATCACCGTCCGCGACGAGGTCCTCTGGGCCCGTGTCGCGAGCGCCTTCGTGGTGCTGTGTGCCATCGTGTTCGCCCTCTACCTGAAAGAGGCGGTGTTCCTGCTCGGGGCGATCGGCTGGGCGGCGTTCGCGGCCGCCATCTTCGGGCCGATGGTCCTCGGCCTCTACTGGCGGCGCGCCACCGGGCTCGCGGCCACCGTCAGCATCATCTTCGCCGTCGTGGGCAACCTCGCCCTCACCGTCCTCACCGCCGAGGAGGTCATCGCGCTGCCCGCCTACATCCAGTCCGGCGGGGTGGTGACCGCGCTCGGGGTGGTCGGATTCATCGTGATCTCCGCCGTCTTCCCGTCCCGCCGGTCCGCGGACACGTTCGACGAGATCACGGGCCCGCAGCAGAAAGAGGTGCACCAGTGAGCATCGACCGTACCGACAAGCTCGTCGCCGTGGTCCTCGTCGCGGTCGCGGCCGCCACGGCCGGGATGCTGTGGGACCAGTGGCAGGTCGTCTACTACTCGATTCCCGTCATGGTCACCGTGTTCATGCTGCTGGGGTCCCTGAACCGGCACGACCGGTGGCACGTCGCGTCGGTCGCGGCCGTCCTGGCCTTCGGCGGCATTCTCGCCGTGCTCTTCGTCGTCGCCCAGGTCACGTTGCGCGGCAGCGGCACCCTCGGGGGTCTGCCGACGTCGTCGGCAGTCGTGCTGTACGCGATCTGGCCGCTGACCACGGTCGGCGCGCCGCTGCTGTACGCGCTGGTCTACCAGGTGTGGCTGCGGCACGACGTCGAGGAGCCCGGTCCGGTGCCGGACACGGCACCGGACCCGCAGGCCGGCACGGCGACGGGAGCCGGCTCGTGAGGGCCCGCAGGCTGTCGGGCGTGATCTGCGTGGCCGCCGCGGCCGCGCTGCTCGCCGCGTTCGCGCCCGCGCCCGGCGACGGCGGCTCCCGCCAGCGCGGCGTCGTCCGGAGCACGACGCTCGGACCGGTGGTCGGCATCGACGACAGGCGGACGGACGGCACGTTCTCCTGGCTGGGCATTCCGTACGCGGAGCCGCCCGTCGGTGACCTGCGCTGGCAGGCTCCGGTGACGCACGCGCGATGGCACGCGCCGCGCCGCGCCAAGGAGTACGGCGAAGGGTGCAGCCAGCCCGGGAGGTTCTTCAGCCCCTCCCCGCACGGCCCGCGCTACGACCTCTCCGTCCGCGACGGGCTCGGCACGCCGGTCGGCCAGGAGGACTGTCTGACGCTGAATGTCTTCCGCCCGGCGGACGCCGGGCGGGACCTGCCCGTGATCGTGTTCGTGCACGGCGGCAGCAACGTCGTGGGCTGGTCGGGCGACCCGATGTACGACGGGCGGACGCTCGCCCGGGAGGCTGGTGCCGTCGTCGTGACCGTGAACTACCGGCTGGGCGTGCTCGGCTGGCTCGACCACGAGGGCCTGAAGACCGGAGACCCGCTCACCGACTCCGGGAACTTCGGGACGCTGGACCAGCTCGAGGCGCTGCGGTTCGTGTCCGACAACGCGCGGGCCTTCGGCGGTGACCCGGACAACGTCACGGTGATGGGCGAGTCGGCCGGCGCGGTGAACGTGTGGGCGCTGATCGTGTCGCCCCTGGCGGACGGGCTGATCGACCGGGCGATCCCGATGAGCGGCGGCATCAGCACGACGTCGCCCGTGGATACGCGCGCCTACGCGGGGCGGCTGGCGGCCGCCGCGGCCGAGGAGGCGGGGGCCGACCCGAGCGAGGGCGTCGACCTGCTGCGTGACCTGTCCGCGGACCAGCTCGTGAGCCTGAGCCTGCGTCACGGCCTCGACGCGACGCCGGCGGTGGTGGCGGACGGCGTCGTCGTCCCCACGGACCCGTACGCCGTCATCGCGGCCGGCGACCACCAGGACGTGCCGGTCCTGGCCGGCAACACCCTGGAGGAGGGCAAGCTCTTCGGAGGGTCCGTCGGGGCGTTCCGGCCGACGGACTACGACCGGTTCACCATGCAGTACGAGTTCGACCCGGACGCACCGAGCCCCTACACGGTCGAGGACCTCGTCGTGGACGAGTACCTGCCCGTCGACGGCCCGGGCGGGTGGGACGAGGTGTCCGACGCGCTGACCGACCTCATCTTCACCGGCATCGCTCGCGACTCGATGGACGCGATGACGGCGACCGGCAACGACCGGGTCTTCCACTACCGCTTCGACTGGGACAACGAGCCCGCCCCGTTCGACGACGTCTACGGAGCCGTGCACGCCATGGACCTGCCGTTCGCGTTCGGCAACTTCGGCCGGAGCGTGGCGTCCTACGCGTTCAGCGCGCAGAACCGGCCCGGCCGCGAGGAGCTGTCGACGCTCATGACGGACAGCATCCGCCAGTTCGTGCGCACGGGGAGCCCGCAGACCCGCGGGCTCGGGGCCCGGTGGGAGACCTGGCCGGCCAGCATGAGGCTCGACGCCGACGACGACCACGCCACGGCCACTCCCGCCGGCTCAGCGGTCGAGGCGTCCCGTGTGGCGGACCACGGTGCGGACGTAGATCCAGGCCAGGGGGCCGAGCACCGGGACCAGGACGATGAGGATCCACGCCCAGCGGGGTAGCCCGACCCGTTCCTGGGGTGGGGCGTCCAGCACGTCGACGAACGCGTAGACCAGGAGGCCTACGGCCAGGATCGGAATGCCTACCCGGATCAACATGCTTACAGCGTAGGCCCGGTTGCCGGTGCCGTGTGCCACGTGCCGCCCCGGGCGAGCCCGCCCGTTTCGTCGAGCCCGGGGTGTCAGTCCGTGGGGTCCTGCGGGCGCCCGCCGTCCTGCGGGCGGCCGTCCGGGCGCGGCCGGTCGTCGCGGGTGCCGGTGCCGTCGGAGGGCTCGGTGCCGTCGCCGGCCGGCCCGGTGCCGGAGTGCTCGTCGCCGGGGGACTCGTCGCCTGGCCCGTCGGCGGCACCCGCGGCCGCCTGGTTCTCACGTTCCTTCTTGCGGCGTGCCTGCTCCAGGAGCCACATGTACTCGGAGTCGTCCTCCGGGCCCTTCGGCGGGCGGTCCGCGGCGGGCGGGAGCGGCGTCGGGTCGGTGCCGCCGGCGCGGTCCCAGCCGGCCGCCGACGCCCGGCCCTTCTTGCGTCGCGCGATGTAGCTCAGGATGATCCAGGCGATCGAGCCGACGAGCGGCAGGAAGATGATCACGGCGACCCACAGCCCCTTGTGGAGGCCGTGGCGGTCGTCGTCGTCGGACTGGATCACGTCGACGAGCGCGTACACGACGAGCGCGACGTACAGGACTCCGAGCAGTAGGGGGCGCACGTGGGGAAGGCTAGCCCTTTCCGGGCCCGAGGAGCGCATCGTGCCCGTCCGCCCGCAGTGAACCGCGGGTGAACCGCCGGACGGCCGCTGCCTGCGGACTTCGGGCACGGGCGGGCCGCGAGCGCCCCGCACCGCCCCGTCCCGAGGGCCGGCCTGGAGACCTACCATGGTGTCGTGCCCTTCGTGACCTACACCGTGCTCCGCCTCGCCCTGTTCGGGGGCGCGCTCGCCCTGCTGTACGCCGCCGGGATGCGGAGCTGGCTGCTCGTCGCCGTCGCCGCCCTCGTCGCGTTCGCGCTGTCGTACGTGCTGCTGTCCCGCCCGCGCGACGACGCCGCCAGGTGGCTGGCCGAGCGCCGCGGGCGTCGTCGTGCCGGACGGGGCGGGTCGGTGGCGGACGACGACGCCGCGCACGAGGACGCCGTCGTGGACCGCGCGGCGCACGAGGACTGACGGCCCCCAGGGGGCGGCGCCGGTTCGACGGGAACCTCTGGGGTCGAGGACTCGTTCGGACGGCAGACCAACTTTCAAGGAGCGCAGGCATGGCGACACCCGCCGAGTGGTTCTCCGGGGCGCGCCCCCGCACGCTTCCGGCCGCGGCCGCACCGGTCATGGTGGGCACGGGCGCGGCCGCGGAGGTGGGTTCGGCCGCTTGGCTGCCGGCGCTGCTCGCGCTCGGCGTCGCTCTCGCGCTGCAGGTGGGCGTGAACTTCGCCAACGACTACTCGGACGGTGTGCGGGGGACCGACGTCGACCGGGTGGGCCCGATGCGGCTGACCGCGTCCGGGGCGGCGACGCCGCGGGCGGTGAAGTACGCGGCGTTCGGCGCGTTCGGCGCGGCGGGGGTGCTGGGTGCCGCGCTGTGCGCGGTGAGCGGGCACTGGTGGCTGCTCGCGGTCGGGCTGGTGTGCGTGCTGGCGGCCTGGTTCTACACGGGAGGTCGGAGGCCGTACGGGTACCTGGGGTTCGGGGAGGTCGCGGTCTTCGTGTTCTTCGGGCTGGTGGCGGTGCTCGGCACCACGTACACGCAGGCCGGTGTCGTCACCTGGCCCGCGCTGCTCGGTGCGGTGGGCGTGGGGCTGATCGCGTGCGCGCTGCTCATGGTGAACAACCTGCGTGACATCCCCGGTGATGTGCTGGCCGGGAAGAAGACGCTGGCAGTGCGGATCGGCGACTTCCGGGCGCGCCGGGCGTACCTCGGGCTGCTCTGGGCCCCGGTGCTGCTGGGGATGGTGTGCGCGTTCTGGGCGCCGTGGTCGTTGCTGGTGGTGCTGCTGGGCGGGCCGGCGTTCCTGCTGACGTTGCCGATCATCGCCGGTGCGCGCGGGAAGCTGCTCGTCCCGGTGCTGGCGGGCACGGGGCTGTTCGAGCTGGCCTACGGCGTGCTTCTGGGGTTCGGCCTGGCGGTCTGATCCCGGCGGCGGCTCCGCGGGAGGTCCGCGCTGCGCGGGGCCTGCCCCGCGGCCGTCGGGTCGCCGGTCAGCTCACGTTCCAGGAGCCCGTGGACCGCGGGACCAGTTCCACCCACGTCCGGCCCGGTGCGAGCTCTGCCGGCTCGCCGTTGGCGAGCGTGAGCTCGATCGGGGCGGTGGGCTTCTTCTTCTCCCATGTCACCCGCACCCGCTTGCCCGCGGCGGCGATGATCCCCTCGCCGGAGGCTCCCGCCAGCTTCGTCTCCGGCACGGGGTAGCCGGCCGGGTCGGTCCACCGGGTGTTGATCACCTTCGTGGACAGCACGACCACGTTCTTCGCGGCGTGCCGCTTTCCGGAGGCCGACATGGACGGCGCGCTGCCTTCGCTGCGCAGGTAGGTCCCGCTCGTGCTGTTCCAGTACCAGTTGGTGGTCTGCGCGTTCGACAGGCGGACACTGATCGTGCGTGCCTTCTTCCCCCGCTGGTGGGCCGATCCGCCGCCGCGCTGCGCGTACTCGAACTGCGCGGGAGGAGGGCTGTAGAGCCGCAGGTCCGTGCGCTCCTGGGGAAGGAACTCCTTCGGCTTCCCGATCACGTTGTGCGGGGCGCCGCGGCTCGGGTCGCGGTAGAACCCGCCGTGGCCCTCGTCCATGATGATCGACTGCGTGGAGACCCGGTTCACGTTGTCGATGAACGGGAGCTGCCCACCCGAGTAGGCGAGCATGCCCTTCATCGGCGCGACGATCGCCGCGTCCATCGGCCGCACGGACCGTACCGGCTCCACGGCGTCGGGAAGGTGGGAGTGGTAGGTGGCGACGAACCGCGTGATCCCGCCCTCGACGACCGCTTCCCAGACGATGTCCGCATACTCCAGGCCCCGGGTGGGGCGTGCTTCCGGCGCGTTCTCGATCTTGACCGAGACGGCGGGGTGGCGCATCTTCTTCTCGTTGCCCTCCACCCCGGTCAGCGGCCAGTACACCGGCTGCGCCACGGGCTTCGGGGCCTTGGCCTTGTCCACGCGGGTCTTGGTCTCCACGGTCTCGGTCGGGGTGGGCAGCGGCCGGGGTTCGTCCCCCGGCCACGCGAGGTCCTGACCCCAGGGCGTGGTGCACGCGCTCAAACCCAGCAGCAGGGTCATGGCCAGGGCGACCGTGCCAGCCGCGCGCTGCGCCCGCAGCGTCCTTCTCATCTGTCCTCCGGTCCGCGCTGGTCGCTGTCGCCCGGCCGCCCACCGGACTGGCGCCCCACACTAATGGCTTTTGTCCGGACCGGGTGACACCGGTTCACACCGCTCCGGCGGGTCGGAGGACGCGCTGCCCGGTGCCGGCAGCGCCCACCCGTGTACCTCTAGACTGACACGGGGCCACCGGTTCGCACCACCTCTCGGGGATCGCGCAGACGGGTCCGCCACCTGCGACGACGCCCGCTGGTCCCGCATCTCCTAGGCTGACCAGGTGCGAGACGAGCTGAAGGTCACGGTCGCGGCGGTCCGCGACGCCCTGGACGGTGTCGCCCCCTTCGTGCCGCAGCCGCTCCTGTCGGCGGCCCCCCTGCCCGAGGGCACGGCCCTGGTCGTGCGCACCTCCGGATCGACCGGCACGCCGCGCGAGGTCGCGCTGCCCGCCACCGCGCTCCGTGCCTCCGCCGCCGCCACGCACGAACGCCTCGGCGGCCCCGGCCGCTGGTTCCTCGCCCTGCCGGCCACGCACGTCGCAGGCCTCCAGGTGATCTCCCGGACCGTCGTCGCCGGCACGGCGGTCGGCGCCGGCGCGGCCGGGCCGTTCACGCCCGACGGGTTCGCCGCCGCGGCGAGCGCGTTCCTGTCCGGCGGCGACGGAGCCGCGGTCGGGCCGGAGACGCCAGGGGGAGCGGAAGGGGCGGCCGGGGCAGCAGAGCCCGACGAGACCGGTCGGCAGCGGGCCGGCGTCCCCGCGTACGTCTCGCTCGTGCCCACCCAGGCCCACCGCCTCGTCCGTGCGGCCGACGACGGCCACCCCGCCGGCCTCACCGCCCTCGCCCGCTTCGACGCCGTCCTCCTCGGCGGCGCCGCCACCCCGCCGACGCTCCGCGCCCGCCTCCGCGACGCCGGCGTCCGCGCCGTGGTCACCTACGGCATGTCCGAGACCTGCGGCGGATGCGTGTACGACGGCGTCCCGCTACCGGGCGTGCGCGTCCGGGTCGCCACGGACGGTGCGACCGCCCTCCGGAGCCCCGCGGCCGGCGTCGTCGAGCTGTCCGGCCCGGTGCTCGCCACCGGCTATCTCGGGGACGAGAGCGCGACGGCCGCCGGGTTCCGCACCGCTCCCGACGGCACCCGCTGGTTCCGCACCTCCGACCTCGGCACCCTCGACGCGAGCGGCCGTCTCACGATCCTCGGCCGCGCCGACGACGTCATCGTCACCGGTGGCGTGAACGTCGCACCCGCGGCCGTCGAGGCGGCGCTCGCGGAGCTGGGCGAGGTCTGCGTGGTGGGCGTCCCCGATCCGGAATGGGGGCGCGCGGTGGTCGCCGTCCTGGCGCTCGGGCGCGGACGGGACCGGCCGAGGGCGCACGCGCGACCGTCGCCGCACCCGGGGAGCCCGTATCTGGACCCGGCCCCCCAGGAGCTGACCGACCGGGCCCGAGCCCTGGTCACGAGCACTCTGGGCCGTGCCGCGGCGCCTCGCCGCGTCTATCTCACGGACGCTCTGCCCCTGCGGGGGCCGGGCAAGCCGGACCGCGCCGCGATCGAGGCGGCGGTGGTGTCCGCCCCGTCAGGGGTCACCCGATGACGTCGCGGGCACCCGGCGAGCCTCGTTGCGCGCCTGTCGGACTCTCGGGCAGCATGTGCCGATGCGTCGTACCGCCAAAGTGTGGCCAGTCGTCCATGACGAGCGGCTCGCGCTGGTCCGCGATCTCGGCGGGCTGTCTGCCGAGCAGTGGGAGACCCCGTCGCTCTGCGCGGGCTGGACGGTCCACGACGTGCTTGCCCACCTGGTCGACAGCGCCAGGACGACGCGCCTCGGGTTCGTCCGTCGCATGATCGCGGCCCGGGGGGACTTCGACCGGGACAACGCGGTCGGCGTGGCGCGCGAGCGTGCTCCCGACGCCGAGGTGACCCTCGCGTCGTTCCGCGGGGCCGTCGACCGCACCGACACTCCTCCGGCCCCGAGAGCCACCCGCCTCGTCGAGGCCTTCGTGCACGGGGAGGACATCCGCCGTCCCCTGCGGATCGGACGGGACTATCCCGCCGAGCACGTCCTGACGGCGCTGCGATACCAGGCGCGGACGTCGGAGGCGTTCGGGGGCGGCAAGGAGCGGGCGACGGCGGTGCGGCTCGTCGTGACGGACGCCGACGCCGTGATCGGTTCCGGTCCCGAGGTCTCCGGCAGTGCGATCGCTCTCCTGCTGGCGCTCTCGGGCCGCCCGGTCCACGACGGCGAGCTCGTGGGCCCGGGCGCCGAGGCCGTCACCGGAAGCCCGTCGCCCCGGCAGCAGCCGCCTCAGAAGGAGTAGGGGAACCGGCTCCAGTCGGGGTCCCGGCGTTCCAGGAAGGCGTCGCGTCCCTCGACGGCCTCGTCCGTCAGGTAGGCCAGGCGGGTGGCCTCGCCGGCGAAGACCTGCTGACCGTTGATGCCGTCGTCGGGCAGGTTGAAGGCGAACTTCAGCATGCGGATCGCCTGCGGGGACTTCGTCGCGACGGTGCGCGCGTAGTCGATCGCGAGTCCCTCCAGGTCGGCGTGCCCGGCGACCTCGTTGACGGCGCCCCACCGCTCGGCGTCGTCGGCGGAGTACTCGCGGGCGAGGAAGAAGATCTCGCGGGCCCGCTTCTGCCCCACCTGGCGGGCGAGGTAGGCCGAGCCGTAGCCGCCGTCGAACGACCCGACGTCCGCGTCCGTCTGCTTGAACTTCCCGTGGTCACGGCAGGCGACCGTCAGGTCGCACACCACGTGCAGCGAGTGCCCGCCGCCGGCCGCCCAGCCGTCCACGACGGCGATCACCACCTTCGGCATCGTCCGGATGAGGCGCTGCACCTCCAGGATGTGCAGACGCCCGGCGCGCGCCGGGTCCACGGCGTCGGCGGTCGCGACGTCACCGCCGCCGTCGGCAGCGGTCGTGTACCGGTACCCGGACCGGCCCCGGACGCGCTGGTCACCGCCGCTGCAGAACGCCCAGCCGGCGTCCTTCGGGGAGGGGCCGTTGCCTGTGAGGAGGACCGTGCCGACGTCGGACGTCATGCGCGCGTGGTCCAGCACCCGGTACAGCTCGTCCACGGTGTGCGGGCGGAAGGCGTTGCGGACCTCCGGGCGGTCGAACGCGACACGGACCACGGGAAGGTCGCGGCCGGCCGCACGGTCGTACCCCCGGTGGTACGTCAGGTCGGTGAGGTCCCCGAACCCGGTGACCTCCCGCCACTGCTGCGGGTCGAAGGTCTCGGAGACCTGGCGGGGGAGTGGCGCGGTGGGCTGGTCGGCGGTGGTGCTCACGGGGGAAGCCTAGTTCGCAGGAGCCCCCCGGCGGCCGGCGCGGCGGGGCGCGGGCTGCCGGGCGTGCCGGTGTCGCGCGCTAGCGTGGGGGGATGCCCGAGCAGATCGTCTGGTCCACGCCCCTGCGGACCCGGTTCCGCGGGCTCGACACCCGCGACGGGATGCTGCTGCGCGGCGACGCCGGCTGGGGCGAGCTCTCCCCGTTCTGGGACTACGACGACCCCGAGTCCGCCACCTGGCTCCGCGCCGCCCGCGAGGCCGCCGACGTCGGCTGGCCCGCCCCGGTCCGCGACACCGTTCCCGTGAACGTCACCGTCCCCGCCGTCGGCCCCGGCGCGGCGCACGAGATCGTGCTCGCCTCCGGGGGCTGCCGCACCGCCAAGGTCAAGGTCGCCCAGCGCCTGCCCGACGGCAGCATCGAACCCCTTGCCGCCGAGCAGGCCCGCGTCGAGGCGGTCCGCTCCGCCTTCGACGAGCTGTTCGCCGCAACCGACGCCCCGGGTCCGCACGCGCACGGGGACGCGCACGCGCGGATCCGGATCGACGCCAACGGTGGCTGGAGCGTGGACGAGGCGCTCCGGCGGATTCCCGTGCTCGACCGGGCGGCCGGCGGCGACGGGCGGGCCGGGAGCGTCGGCGGGCTGGAGTACGTCGAGCAGCCGTGCGCGTCCGTCGACGACCTCGCCGCCGTCCGCCGGGCGCAGCACGTGCCCGTCGCCGCGGACGAGTCGATCCGCCGGGCCGAGGACCCGCTGCGGGTGGTGCGGCTGGAGGCCGCGGACGTCGTCGTGCTCAAGGTGCAGCCGCTCGGCGGCGTGCGCGCCTGCCTCGACCTGGCCGAGCGGGTGGGGCTGCCGGTGGTGGTCTCGTCGGCGCTGGAGTCCTCGGTCGGGCTGGCGGCGGGCGTGGCGCTCGCGGCCGCGCTCCCGGAGCTCCCGTACGCCTGCGGCCTGGCGACGGCGCAGCTGCTGGAGCACGACGTCGTCGCGTCCCCGCTGCTCCCCGCCGACGGCGTCCTCCGGGTCCGCCACCCCGCCCCGGACCCGGCCGCTCCGGCCACGTCCGCGGCGCCGCCCGCCCTCGTCCACCGCTGGCACGCCCGCCACGCCCGCCTCGCGGCAGTCCTCGACGCGTCCGGGGCAGCGGCCCCCGCCCCCACCTGACCTCGGCAGCCGAACGGTCGGGCGCGATGGACGGCCTCGCGGCCGGTGCGCCGATAGCCTGGACGTATGCCTGAGAATCCCGCCTCGGTCGTTGCCGCGCGCGCCCTGATCTCCGAGCTCGTCGCACACGGGGTGCACGACGTCGTCCTGGCGCCCGGATCGAGGTCGGCCCCCCTCGCCTACGCCGCCGCCGAGGCGGCCGAGGCCGGCCGGCTCACGCTCCACGTGCGGATCGACGAGCGCACCGCCGGGTTCCTCGCGATCGGCCTGTCGCGCGGGAGCACCTTCGAGATCGTGGACCACGACGCCGACCGGGTGCCGGGCGGCGCACAGCTCGGCTCCCCGGCCGCGAGCACGCCGGACGGGCCCGACGTCCCCGCGAGCGGCGAGGCAGGTCCGGGACCCGGTCGCCTGGCCTTCCGCACGCCGGTCCCCGGCCTGCCCGTCGCGGTGATCACCACCTCGGGCACCGCCGTCGCCAACCTGCACCCGGCCGTGCTCGAGGCGCACCACACCGGCGTCCCGCTGATCCTGCTCACCGCGGACCGCCCGCACGAGCTGCGCGGCACGGGCGCTTCGCAGACCACCCACCAGCCCGGCATCTTCGCCGGAGCGGTGCGGTACGAGGTGGACGTCCCGGCGCCGTCGGGCACGGACCTGGCGACCCGCGCGGCCGAGGCCCGTGACCTCGCCGCCCTCGCGGCCCGCGCCACGTCCGCGGCCCTCGGCACGCGCGCCGGCGCGCCCGGCCCGGTCCACCTGAACCTGTCGTACCGCGACCCGCTCCACCCGGCGGCGGCCCCGCCCGCGCGGGAGCCCGGCAGGTCCACCGAGACGGCCGGCGTGGGAGCGGACCGGCCCGTGACCGTCGTCGTCCCCGAGACGGTGCGGTACCTCTCGTCGCCCGCCCTGCCCGGGCACCCCGGGCGGACCGTGGTCGTCGCGGGAGACTCCGCCGGACCCGGCGCCCGCCGGCTCGCCGAGGCCCAGGGCTGGCCCCTGGTCGCCGAACCGTCCTCGGGCGCGTGCGGCGGGCCGAACGCGATCCCCGCCTACCGCCTGGTGCTCGGCGACGACGGGATCGCGGGGGAGGCCCAGCACGCGGTCGTCTTCGGCCGCCCGACCCTCTCCCGCCCCGTGCAGCGCCTGCTGTCCCGGCCCGACGTCGCCGTCACCGTCGTCGCGCCCGGCAGCCTGCCCTGGCCCGACGCCGCACGCAATGCCGTCCAGGTCGTCCCCGGCCTGGCCCCGGAGTGGTACGAGGCCCGGGAGGAGGCGGAGCACGACTGGCTGAGCCGCTGGCAGGCCGCGGGCCGCGCGGCCGCCACCGTGATCGAGGACGTGACGCGCGACGACGCCCTTGTCGGCGGCCCGACGGCGCTGTCCGTCGCCCGTGCCGTCGCCCGGGTCCTCGGGGACGACGACGTGCTCGTCGTCGGCTCGTCCAACCCCGTGCGCGACCTCGACCTGGTGCTCGGCACGGACGGCGAGGGCAGCCTCCCCGCCGTGCTCGCGAACCGCGGGCTCGCGGGCATCGACGGCACCGTCTCGACCGCCACCGGCGTCGCGCTCGCGGCCGCGCGGGCTGGTCGGCGCACGCGCGCGCTGGTGGGCGACCTCACGCTGCTGCACGACGTCGGCGGCCTGCTGCGCGCGCCCGGGGAGCCCCCCGTCGACCTGGAGATCGTCGTGGTGAACGACGACGGCGGCTCCATCTTCGCCACCCTGGAGCACGGGGACCTGGCGGCGACGTCGGAGGCGGCGGGCGCGCGGTTCGAGCGGGTCTTCGGCACACCGCACGGCGCCAACCTGGCGCAGCTGTGCGCGGGGTACGGGGTGGACCACCAGCTCGTGAAGGACGTGCCCAGCCTGCGGCACGCGTTGCAGGCGCCGAGCCGCGGCGTGCAGGTGATCGAGGTGCGGGTGCCGCGCGCGGAGCGCCTCACGGAGTCGCGCGACCTGGCCCGCCGGGTGGCCGACGCCGTGCGCGGGGTGGCCTGAGCCCGGCCTCGGCGCGCCCCGGCGAGCCTCAGCGTGCTCCCAGGGCGCGCAGCCAATTCACAGGCAAGGTCAAGGGTGGCGCAAGAGTGCGGGTGTGTAGTGATCTCCAGACGAAGGAGGCCACCGTGAACACCCACCAGAACGCCACCCCCGAGGGCCAGGAACCGGAATCGGCCGGCACCATGCCGCCGCAGCGCCCCGAGGCGTCCGCAGCCGCGGAACCGCACGGGGCGTTCCTGCCCGGCCACGCCGGTCAGGCGGCGTACCCGACGGGTCACGCCGAGCCGCAGCAGACATACCCGCCCGCCCACGGACCGTCGTCGGGCGCGGGGGACAACCCCTACGCGCTTCCGGCGGACGCCTCCACGGCCGCCGCGCCGCGCAAGGACCGGCGCTGGGTCCCGGTGGTGAGTGCGGCGGCGGTCGCCGCGCTCCTGGCCAGCGCGGGCACGGCCGGGGCGCTCACCCTGCTGGACGACGACCCGACGTCGGCGTCGCTGGCCGACGTCGGCCAGTCGCAGCAGCAGGCGGTCCCGGTCTCGTCCGACGGCGACTCGCCGGACTGGCAGGCCGTCGCGGACGCCGTCTCGCAGTCCGTGGTCGCGATCCAGGTCGCGACGCAGCAGGGCGAGGGTGAGGGCTCCGGCATCGTCATCGACTCCGACGGGCGCCTCCTGACCAACAACCATGTGGTCTCGGGCGCCGAGCAGGTGCAGGTCACGCTCGCCGACGGGCGGATCTTCCAGGCGGAGGTCGTGGGGACCGACGCGACGACCGACCTCGCCGTCGTGCAGATCGAGGACGCCCCGGACGACCTCCGGCAGGCGACGCTCGGTGACTCGAGCGAGCTCACCGTGGGCGACTCGGTGATGGCGGTCGGGAACCCGCTCGGCCTGGACAACACGGCGACCACCGGCATCGTCTCGGCGCTGAACCGGCCCGTGGCCGCGTCGTCGGAGAACGGGAGCGACGTCGTCGTCACGAACGCGGTCCAGACGGACGCGGCGGTGAACCCGGGCAACTCCGGCGGTGCGCTGTTCAACACGTCGGGCGAGGTCATCGGGATCAACTCGTCCATCCTGACGCTGTCGGGGAGCACCCAGCAGTCGGGGTCGATCGGGCTCGGGTTCGCGATCCCGTCGAACCTGGCATCGGCAGTCGGCGAGCAGCTCATCGAGAACGGGAAGGCGGAGCACGCGTTCCTCGGTGTCTCGCTGTCGGACAGCACGGCGACCGCCGACGGCGTGTCGCGCGCCGGCGCGCAGGTCGAGGAGGTCGTCGCGGACTCGCCGGCCGAGGCTGCCGGGATCGAGACGGGCGACGTCGTCGTCGCGATCGACGACGACCCGGTGGACGGAGCCGAGTCGCTCACCGCCTTCGTCCGGGAGCACTCCGCGGAGCAGGAGGTCACGCTCACGGTCGTGCGCGACGGCGAGACGAGGCAGGTCGACGTGACGCTCACCGTGCGGGACGACGAGGAGCTCGCGGAGCAGGAGCAGGGGCAGCAGCAGGAGCTGCCCGGCCAGGGCCGGTTCCCGGGCCAGGGTGAGGACGGCTCGGGCTCGGGCTCGGACCAGAGTGACCCCGGCAACGTCCCCGACTGGCTGCAGGACCTGTTCGGCAACTGACCGCGCGCGCCCGGGCCGGGCTGCCATGTCGGCGCCCCGGTCCGATGTCCGTACGACGAGCAACGTGCGGACGTCGGACCGGGGCGCCGACATGGTGCGGAAAGCCCTTTATGGTGACAATAGGGCAAAGAGATCTTTAAGGAATTACCGCTCACGCGCATAGTGAATGGTCCGAAGAGGCGCTACCTTGAAGCGCGTGATTGGGATTTATGACGTGGTGCGGACGCGCGGCCGCTCTGACGCGGCCCATGACATTCTCGGTGAACTACCCGAATGGTTTGGGCTCGCGAAGTTCACCGACGAATACGTCGACGCGGCTCGGAAGTTCCCCAACTATCTCGCCGTCGACCCGCGTTCCGCGGACGGCGGCGGTCTCGGTGACGATCCTGTCGACGGCAGCCGGGTACCCGTTCGCGACGTGATGGGCATCCTGCTCCTCGACCCGCGCTACGACAGCACGGCGGAGGTCCACCTGCTCGCGGTGCGGCGCAAGCACCATCGCGCGGGGATCGGGCGGGAGCTCCTGCGACAGGCCGAGGACGACGTGCGCAGCCGCGGCGTGCGGCTGCTCACGGTCAAGACGCTCGGCCCGTCGCTGCCCGACCCGGGCTACGAGCAGACCCGTGCCTTCTACGAGGCGGTCGGGTTCCTCCCGGTCGAGGAGTTCCCGGACCTGTGGGTCGAGAACCCGTGCCTGCTGATGGCCAAGGTGCTCTGAACTGGCGCTCCGCCGTCAGGTGGTCGTCAGCGGGCCCGACGCCAGCTCGGCGCCCGTGGCGCTGACGACGCCGAACATGCTGCTCTCCAGGTAGGCGATGAGGTCCGTGGCCGGGATGTCGGTGCTGAGCCCGCCGTCGACGAGCGCCTGCTCCGCCAGCGCCACCCAGGAGCGCAGCGCCATCCGCAGGAGGGGCGTGTCCTCCACGCCCATCTCGGTGACGGCGGCGACGGCGCGCTCGGTCTGCTCGCGCCGCGCGCTCTCGATGAGCTCCCGCACCTCCTCGTCCCCGCTTGCCGCTCCTCTGACCAGCGAGTAGAACGTGGGCCCGTGGTCACGGACGTACGTCACGAGGCGCTTGAGCGTGTCGTGCAGGCGGTCGAGCGGGGGCAGCTCGGGCCGGGGTTCGCTGGCGTGCAGCATCGAGTCGCGGGCGCGCAGCACGATCTCGTGGTGCAGACCGTTCTTCGAGCCGAAGTAGTAGTAGACGAGGCCCGTCGAGACATCGGCCTCCGCGGCGATCTCCTCGACGGTCACCTCGGAGAGCGGTCTGTTCGCCAGGGTGGCCACTCCGAGGGCCACGAGCTGGTCCCTGCGTTCCTCCGGGCGGAGTCGGGTTCTGCGGCTGGTTGCCATGCTTCGAGCATATCTACCAAACTGCGCGACGCCTGGGTGAAGTCGCCTGCGGTCCGTCCCGATGCCGCAGGTGCCGGGCGCTTTCCGCCATCGGCGCCCGAACGGCCGCTCCGAGACAATTGACTCCAACTCAGTAGTCGGCTACGGTCGCGGGCGACGACGAAGGAGTCGCCCTCGACCTGTGTCCAAAGGGGAATCACATGAAGCTCAGCAACCTCACGAAGTCGCGCAAGGGGCGGGTGGCCCTCGCGGCGGTCCCGGTGGCCGCCGCCGCCTCCCTGCTTCTCGGTGGCGTGGCACAGGGCGCGGTGCCGGTCTCGTTCGCCATCGCGGGCGGTGAGTTCAAGATCGCCGCGGACCAGCTCAAGGGTGAGGGGTTCTCGCAGTACGCCGGCCAGGCGACCGCCGCCGACGGTACGCAGCACCCCGCCGCCATCGCGAACATCAAGGACGCTCAGCTCTACAACCTGTGCCAGACCGTCGTGGAGGACACCCCGCTCGGCAAGGTAGGCCTCAAGATCACCGCCGGCGACGGGGAGGAGCCGGCCAAGGCGACCGACCTCCAGATCGGCATGACGGACCTCTCCGGTACCGCGACGTTCCGCGACATCCGCATCGGCGTGGACGCGTCGCGGGTCAACACGTCAGCGAAGGGCGACCAGGGCGACTTCGCCATGGACTCCGACTCGATCGACATCGACGGTCTGCAGCAGGTCTCCTGGAGCACCCAGGCCGCAGTGTTCCAGCTGACCGACCTGAAGCTCACGCTCACGGACGGCGAGGAGTGCTTCTGAACCGGGAGGGCGGTCAGCCCGGAGGCGCCCGCCCCGACCTGCGGGCGAGGTTCGCCGCGGTGCGGCGAGCGTTCGGCCCGTGGCGCAGGCAGCGGCCGTTCGTCGGCGCCGTGCTCGTCATCCTCGCGGGCCTGGAGCTGCTCCTCTCCGGCCCGATCGACCTCGGCGCGCTCGCCGACCGGTTCGGTCTCGCGGGCGTGCCCGACATGCAGCTCGCGGTCGGGATCGAGGGCTTCCAGGCGATCGTCCTGCCCATCGTGCTGATCCTGCTGGGCGTGCTGTCCATGCTGCAGCCCGTCCACCGGGTCTTCTACGGCGTGATCACCCTCGTCATCTCCGTCTACACGCTGTCCGGCGTGAACCTGGGCGGCTGGGTCGTCGGCTTCCTGCTCGGCGCGATCGGCGGCGTCGTCGTCGTCTCGTGGTCGCCGCAGGACGGCGCGGCCGCGGAGGGCACGGAGGGTGGTGACGCCCGGAGCGGCGGCGTGTTCGAGGTGTCCGACGACGCGCCCCCCGAGGTGCCCGACGACGCGACTGGTGACGCGCCCGAGAAGATCACCGCGATCGACGGCGGCCGCCAGACGCTGCACACGAGGTCCGCGGCGGTCGCGCTGGCCGGTGCGCTCGTGCTCGGCGGCGTGCAGCCGGCCTCGCTCCGCACCGCGGGCGACATCTGCTGGGACCCGCTGGACTGGATCCCGAGCATCACCTGCGACGAGGACGAGGACGGGGCGGACCCGTCGCCGTCCCCGAGCACTTCGGGGTCCGAGGGCCCGGTCGACGAGGCCGTCGACGACGTGACCGACGGGCTCGACGACGCCGTCGACGGTGTCACCGGCGGCTCGGGCGGCTCGGGCGGTTCGAAGGACGACGGTTCCGACGGCTCCGAGGACGACGGCGCGTCGCCCGAGGGGTCGGACGACGCGGCGGCCGAGCTGTTCTCGACCGACGCGTCCGAGAAGGGCCTCTCGGTGGGGTACGTCTGCGACGGGGAGAAGCAGGACGTCACCCTGCCGATGATCCCGGCGGGCGAGGACAACACGAACACGTTCTCGCTCCCGGCGGACCTCAGGACCTCGGACCTCGAGATCAGCGGGATCAGGTCCGTCGCGCTCGTCTCGGTCCCCGTGACCCACGAGGCCGAACGCCGGGACGCGCTACGGATCGTCGCGGACCACGTGAAGGCGCCGGGCTTCTGGCTCAAGTCCTATGCGTACGACACCGACGCGGAGGGTGCCCCCATCGAGGCGGGCACCGACACGGCTGCCGGCTATGTCTCGATGGACGGCGACGCGACGTTGTACATCTCGGGGATCAACCTCGGCTGCCCGGACTTCGACCAGATCGCGGACGAGCCGCCGGAGTCGGTGATCGCGTGGCTGCTCGCCCTGTCGGGTGCGCAGATGGACCTGCTGGGCGCGACGTCGGACGTCCAGGTGTGGTCGGGATTCCGCGAGCAGGTGTGGGGCGACCCGCTCCACCCGGTCGGCGAGGGTCCCCAGGCGGGAGACCCGTGATCCGCTGACCCCGCCGTCCTCCGCGAGACCTGCGGCCGCCGGGGCGGCGAGTGCCTCCGGGGACCCGCTACCCCGGCGGTTGTGATCTCTGTCGCCGCCGGGCGGGATCGCGGGTGGATCGACCTATTCTGGATGCGATGACGATCACTACGCCGCCGGCCACCGACACCCCGGGCTCCGGCACCCTCGCGCCACCGCGCCTCGTGGTCCGTACCTCCCGCGTCGACGACCTGCCGGAGGACCTCACCGCGCTCGTCGACCGGCTGCCCGACACCCGCCCGCTCGCGTGGGTCAAGCACGGCGACGGCATCGTCGGCTGGGGGGAGGCGCTGCGGTTCGAGACGTTCGGTCCCGGCCGCTTCGCCGATGCCGAGCACGCCTGGCACCAGGTGCTCGTCGGGGCGGAGGTGCACGACGAGGTCGGCCTGCCCGGCACCGGCCCGGTCGCCTTCGGCTCGTTCGCGTTCGACGACGTCGTCCCCGGCGACGAGGCCGAGGACCCCACGCGCGCGAGCGGCGCGCTGATCGTGCCGCGCGTCGTGGTCGGCCGTCGCGACGGCCGCTGCTGGACGACGACGATCGAGCTCCTGGGCGACCGCGCGGCCCCTGCCCCGGAGGTGCTGCCGGACGCCTATCCCCGCACGCCCGTCACCGCACCCGGCCGGGTCGCCGCCACGGACGGGTCGGTCGCGGCGGAGGACTGGAAGGGCGTGGTCGCCGAGGCGGTCTCGCGGATCCAGGAGGGCGAGCTCGAGAAGGTGGTGCTCGCGCGCGACGTCGTCGCCACCACTGAGCACCCCGTGGACCCGCGCCACCTGCTCGGGCGGCTGGCCGAGGCCTACGAGGCGTGCTGGACGTTCAGTGTGGACGGGCTCGTGGGGGCGACGCCGGAGCTGCTGGTGCGCAGCGAGAAGGGGCTCGTCATGTCCCGCGTGCTGGCGGGCACCATCCCTCGCACCGAGGGCCCCGGCCACGACGCGTCCGACCTGCTCACGGCCGCGCGCCTGGCTCGCTCGTCGAAGGACCTGGAAGAGCACGAGTACGCGGCGCGCTCGGTGGCGGCCGCCCTGGAGCCGTTCTGCTCGTCGATGAACGTGCCCGACGCGCCGTTCGTGCTGCATCTCCCGAACGTCATGCACCTGGCTACCGACGTGACGGCGGTGCTCGGCCGCCCCGGCGGAGGTACCCCGCACGGCGCGGTCCGCGACGGGCAGGACGAGGCTCAGCGGTCGGCGTCGTCCGCCGCGGGGGGTCAGGAAGCGCCGGGGCCGTCCTCCCGGGGTGGGCGTGAGGGGGACCAGCGGCCGCCGTCGTCCCTCTCGCTGGCCGCCGCCCTGCATCCGAGTGCCGCCGTGTGCGGCACGCCGACCGTGGCCGCCCGCGCCGTGATCCGCGAGATCGAGGGCATGGACCGGGCCCGGTACGCGGGCCCGGTGGGCTGGGTCGGCGCGGACGGTGACGGCGAGTGGGGCATCGCCCTGCGTTCGGCCGAGCTCTCGGAGCGCGACCCGCGCCAGGTGCGGCTCTTCGCCGGCTGCGGGATCGTCGCGGCGTCCGACCCGGTCACGGAGCTCGCGGAGTCGGAGGCCAAGCTGCAGCCGATGCGCTACGCGCTGGGCCAGGCCTGACGCGCGGTCCCGCCCCCTGGCCGGTCGGTGCGCGCCTGCCGGCCTGTCGGGGTGACCGTTGGCGTCCGCGTGGTCGGTCCTTTCTTGAATGATCGGCAGATTGATGTGCCGATCATTCAAGAAAGGACCGACCGCTGTGGCTGGGGGCGCCGGCGGGTGGCGCGGGGCGGGAGTGCGGGCGTGGGACGATGACCGCATGTCACGTGCCAGCCTGGAGAAGAAGCCTGCCGAGGTCGCGTCGATGTTCGACGGCCTCGCCAAGCGCTACGACCTCACCAACGACGTGATCTCGCTGGGACAGGACCGGCGGTGGCGCAAGCTGGTGCGGGAGGCCGTCGGCGCGCAGCCGGGCGAGAAGGTGCTGGACCTCGCGGCCGGGACGGGCACGTCGAGCGAGCCGTTCGACGACGACGGCGCCCTCGTGGTCCCCTCCGACTTCAGCCTCGGCATGCTGCGGGTGGGCAAGGAGCGCCGCCCCGACCTGCCCTTCGTCGCGGGTGACGCGACGCGGCTGCCGTTCGCGGACGAGTCCTTCGACGCGGTGACGATCAGCTTCGGGCTGCGGAACGTGGTGGACACCTCGGCGGCGCTGGCGGAGATGCTGCGGGTGACCCGGCTCGGCGGGCGCGTCGTGATCTGCGAGTTCTCCACGCCGACCTGGATGCCGTTCCGCGTGCTCTACCAGGAGTACCTGATGCGGGCCCTGCCGAAGGTGGCGGGCGCGGTCACGAAGGACCAGGGCTCCTACGACTACCTGGCGGAGTCGATCCGTTCCTGGCCGGACCAGGTGGCGCTGGCCCGCCTGATGCTCGACGCGGG
Organism: Myceligenerans cantabricum; assembly: GCF_054777735.1. Lineage (NCBI taxonomy): Bacteria > Bacillati > Actinomycetota > Actinomycetes > Micrococcales > Promicromonosporaceae > Myceligenerans > Myceligenerans cantabricum. The sequence goes on along the minus strand of NZ_BAAHAJ010000005.1, from coordinate 159,188 downwards.
CTGGAAGCCGGTCCACTACCGCAACACGACGGGCGGCGTCGTGGCTCTCCACCGAGGCACCCGCCCGGTCTAGCCGCTCCCGGCCGCCGACCTGCGGCCGCCGACCTGCCGGCCGCCAGCCGTCGCCGAGCACGCCGTCGTGCCGAGCGGGAAGGCTCCCGCTCGGCACGACGGCGTGCTCGGCGAGGGGGACGGGGACGATGGCGTGGTCGGCGACGGCGGCCGGGCACGACGGCGTGCTCGGAGCGTGCTCGGGGAGTGTGTTCGGGCACGGTGAGGTGGTCGGCGGGCTCGGTCGGCTGGGGTGTCGTGGCCGATGGGGGCGCGGCGATCGCGTCGTGACGCCGGTCACCCCGGAAGTTAGGTTCGCCTTGCTACCCAATGTCCGGCTCGTGTGGCTAGGGTGGCGGTGTTGTGACAGGGTTCACAAGGGCATGTCACTACACACAGCATCGAGTTCACAATCGGGGGTGAGCACGTGCAGCACCGAAGCGACGACGCCGACGTCATCGTGGTGGGCGCCGGCCCGGCCGGGTCGTCCACCGCGCACTGGTGCGCGTCCGCGGGGCTCGACGTCCTCCTGCTCGAGAAGGCGGAGTTCCCCCGCGACAAGATCTGCGGCGACGGCCTGACGCCCCGCGCGGTCTCCGAGCTGGTCCGCATGGGTGTCGACACCGACGAGCGGGACGGCTGGATCCGCAACCGCGGCCTCCGCGTGCACGCCACGGGCCGCTCCTGGGAGCTCGACTGGCCGGACCTCACCGCCTACCCCGGGTACGGCATGGCACGCGCCCGGGAGACCCTCGACCACACGCTCGCCCAGCACGCACAGGCCAGCGGCGCCAAGCTGCTCACGCGCACCAAGGTCACCGGCGCCGTCGCCGACGAGCGCACCGGCCGGATCTCCGGCGTCACCGCCCAGCCGCTGGACGGCCGCGGCCGCGCGGAGGGCCCGGAGCGCACGTTCCGCGCGCCCGTCGTCGTCGCGTCCGACGGCGTCAGCTCGCGCCTGGCGACCGGCATCGGGCGGATGCGACGCGACGACCGGCCCATGGGGACCGCCGTCCGCGCGTACTACACGACGCCGCGGCACGCCGACCCGTTCATGGAGTCCCACCTGGAGCTGTGGTCCGGCGAGCCGGGGAAGTCCGACCTGCTGCCCGGCTACGGCTGGGTGTTCCCCCTCGGCGACGGCACCGCCAACGTCGGTCTCGGCAGCGTGCACAGCACGCCCGCCCGGCAGTCCGCGGCGAGCATCGACTACCGGGCCCTCCAGGACACCTGGCTCACCCACTCCGCACCGGAGGGCTGGGAGCTCAGCCCCGACGCGGCCACCAGCAGGGTGCGTGGCGCCGCGCTCCCGATGGGCTTCAACCGCGGCCCCCTGTACGCCGACGGGCTGCTCCTCGCGGGCGACGCCGCCGGCATGGTGTCCCCGTTCAACGGCGAGGGCATCGCCTACGGCCTCCAGGCCGGGCGCGTCGCCGCCGAGGCGATCGCCTCCGCCCGGCACAAGTCGACCGACGCCGCCCGCGAGGCCGCGCTCGCGACCTATACGGACCGCATGCGCGCGGACCTGGGCGGCTACTACACCCTGGGCCGCTGGTTCGTGCGGCTCATCGAGCACCCGCAGATCATGCGGGCCTGCGTGAAGTACGGGCTGCCGCGCCAGGTGGTGATGCAGTTCGTGCTCAAGCTCCTGTCCGACTGCTACGAGCCGCGCGGCGGCGACTGGATCGATCGCACGATCGCCGGCATGACGAAGGTGGTACCGACAGCATGAACCCGTATCTGCCGATCCTGATCCTCATGGGGATCGGGGCCGTGCTCGCGCTCGGCGGTGTCGCCGCGAGCGCGGTCATCGGCCCGAAGCGCTACAACCGCGCCAAGCTCGACGCGTACGAGTGCGGCATCGAGCCGACGCCGAACGCGCTGGGTGGCGGCCGGCTGCCGATCAAGTACTACCTGGTGGCGATGACGTTCATCGTCTTCGACATCGAGGTGGTCTTCCTCTACCCGTGGGCGGTCGACTTCACCACCCTCGCCACGTTCGGACTGGTCGCGATGTTCGCCTTCCTGGCGATCATCACGGTGCCGTTCGTCTACGAGTGGCGCCGCGGCGGGTTCGACTGGGTCTGAGAGGTAGGAGACGAGACATGGGTGTCGAGGAAGCACCGTCGGGGTTCCTCCTGACGACGATCGAGGACTTCGCCGGCTACATGCGCAAGGGGTCGATGTGGCCGGTGACGTTCGGCCTGGCCTGCTGCGCCATCGAGATGATGGCCGCCGGCGCGCCGCGCTACGACCTGTCCCGGTTCGGGATGGAGGTCTTCCGCGCGTCTCCGCGCCAGGCGGACCTCATGATCGTTGCCGGGCGGGTCAGCCAGAAGATGGCGCCGGTGGTGCGCCAGGTCTACGACCAGATGAGCGAGCCCAAGTGGGTGCTCTCCATGGGCGTGTGCGCGTCGTCGGGCGGGATGTTCAACAACTACGCGATCGTGCAGGGCGTGGACCACGTGGTCCCGGTCGACATCTACCTGCCCGGCTGTCCGCCGCGGCCGGAGATGCTGATCAACGCGATCCTGGCGCTGCACCACGAGGTTCAGAACGCCCCGCTGGGCGCGAACCGCGTGGAGGCGGCACGTGCCGCCGAGGCCGCCGCCATGGAGGCGACCCCCACGTTCGAGCAGAAGGGGCTGCTGCGGTGAGCGAGGAGAACGACACGTCCGCCTCCGACGAGGGTGCGCTCGAGCGGTCGCGAGCCCAGCTCGAGATCGTCGAGGTCAAGACCGGCATGTTCGGGGTCACCGGCTCCGGAGACACGTCCGGCTACGGCGGCCTGGTCAAGCCCGTCGCGCTGCCGGGCCCGTCGTCGCGCCCGTACGGCAGCTGGTTCGACCGGGTGGTCGACGTGCTGGCCGAGGTGCTGCGCGGCGACGGCGTCGACCCGGGCGAGGCCATCGAGAAGGTGGTCGTCGACCGGCACGGCGCCGCCGACGCCACCGCCCCGCAGACCGAGCTGACGCTGCACGTGGCACGGGAGCACCTGCTGCCCGTCTGCCAGGCGCTGCGCGACGACCAGGACCTGCGCTTCGAGCTCTCGCTCGGTGTCTCCGGGGTGCACTACCCGCACGAGACCGGCCGCGAGCTGCACGCCGTCCTCCACCTGGTCTCGGTGACGCACAGCCGTCGCCTGCGCCTGGAGGTGGCGGCCCCGGACGAGGACCCGCACGTCCCGTCCACCACGTCCGTGTACCCGACCAACGACTGGCACGAGCGCGAGACGTACGACTTCTTCGGCATCGTGTTCGACGGCCACCCCGGCCTGGCGCGCATCGAGATGCCGGACGACTGGGAGGGCCACCCGCAGCGGAAGGACTATCCGCTGGGCGGCATCCCGGTCGAGTACAAGGGGGCCACCGTGCCCCCGCCCGACACGAGGAGGGCTTACTCGTGAGCGCGAGGACGAAGGACCGTGCCCGGTCCGCGGGCGGACCGGACGGCTCCGGCCGTCCCGGCCAGGCGCGCGCGACCCGGCCGATCGACGACGAGACGGCACGTGCCGTCCGCGGTTTCGAGGCCTACGGCGACGGTGACTGGGACGAGATCGCCCGCGAGGCCATCGGCGAGGAACGCATCGTCGTCAACATGGGCCCGCAGCACCCGTCCACGCACGGTGTGCTCCGGCTCATGCTGGAGATCGACGGCGAGACCGTGACCGAGGCCCGGGCCGGCATCGGCTACCTGCACACCGGCATCGAGAAGAACATGGAGTTCCGCACCTGGTCGCAGGGGCCCACGTTCTGCACGCGCATGGACTACGTGGCGCCGTTCTTCCAGGAGGCGGGGTTCTGCCTCGCCACGGAGCGGCTGCTCGGCATCACCGACGACGTCCCCGAGCGCGCCTCGGTGATCCGCGTGCTGATGATGGAGCTCAACCGGATCACGTCGCACCTGGTGTGCCTCGGCACGGGCGGCAACGAGATGGGCGCCACCACGGTGATGACCATCGGCTTCACCGCACGCGAGGAGATCCTGCGCCTGTTCGAGGCGGCTACCGGCCTGCGGATGAACCACGCGTACATCCGGCCGGGCGGCGTCGCGCTGGACGTGCCCGGCGACTTCACCGCGCAGACGCGCGACGTGCTGCCCAAGGTCCGCGGATACCTCAAGGACCTGGGCGACCTGATGCTCGCCAACCCGATCTTCCGGTCGCGGCTGACCGACGTCGGCGCCCTCAACCTGGCCGGCTGCATGGCGCTCGGCGTGACCGGGCCGGTGCTGCGCTCCACGGGCCTGCCGTACGACGTGCGCAAGGCGGCACCGTACTGCGGCTACGAGACGTACGACTTCGACGTGCCGGTCTCGCAGAACGCGGACGCCTACGACCGGGTCGTGCTGCGGATCGAGGAGTGCTACCAGTCGCTGCGGATCATCGAGCAGGCGCTGGACCGGCTCGACGCGAGCGCGGGCGAGCCGGTCATGGTGGCCGACAAGAAGATCGCCTGGCCCGCCCAGCTCGCCATCGGCTCCGACGGCCAGGGCAACTCGCTGGAGCACATCCGCAAGATCATGGGCACCTCCATGGAGGCCCTGATCCACCACTTCAAGCTGGTCACCGAGGGCTTCCCGGTCCCCGCCGGCCAGGCGTTCCAGAGCGTGGAGCACCCGCGCGGCGAGCTGGGGGTGCACGTCGTGTCCGACGGCGGCACCCGCCCCTACCGCGCGCACTTCCGCGATCCCTCGTTCAACAACCTCCAGGCCACGTCGGTGATGTGCGAGGGCGGCCAGGTGGCCGACGTCGTCGTCGCCGTCGCGTCCCTGGACCCCGTGCTGGGAGGTGTGGACCGATGACGGCCGAACCGGTGGAGACCAGGGCGTCCTACGACGGCGAGACCCTGGCGTCCTTGCGAGCCGACGCCGCCGAGATCATGGCGCGCTACCCCGACCCACGCTCCGGCCTGCTGCCGATGCTGCACCTGGTGCAGTCGGTGGACGGGTACGTGAGCCGCGACGGGATCCTGTTCTGCGCCGAGCGGCTCGGGATCACCGCCGCCGAGGTGAGCGCCGTCGCGACGTTCTACACGCAGTACAAGCGCAAGCCGAACGGCACCTACACGGTGGGCGTGTGCACCAACACGCTGTGCGCGGTGATGGGCGGCGACGAGATCTTCGACGTGCTCAGCGAGCGTCTCGGGGTGGGGCACGACGAGACCACGGACGACGGCGCGATCACGCTGGAGAAGGTCGAGTGCAACGCGGCCTGCGACTACGCGCCCGTGATGATGGTCAACTGGGAGTTCTTCGACAACCAGACGCCGGAGTCCGCCACCGCGGTGACGGAGCGGCTGCGGGCGGGCGCGGACGTGGCACCGACCCGCGGGGCGGACAGCGTCTGCTCGTTCAAGCAGATGAGCCGGGTGCTGGCCGGGTTCCCCGACGGCCGTGCGCACGAGGGCGAGGGCGCGGGCGACGCGACGCTCGCCGGGCTGCGGCTCGTCCGTGAGCGCGGCGAGACGTCGTCCCGCAGCGCGGAGGCGTCGTCCGGCGTGCCGGGCGGGCCCTTCCCGGGCGAAGCGGGTTCGAGCGCGGAGCGCGGGACGGCGACGCCGTCGGACGCCGAGGTCGGCAAGGACAAGAAGCCGGGGGAGGACGCGCGATGACCGAGCTGGTTCCCGTGCTGACGGACACCTGGGACGCGCCACGGTCGTGGCGGCTGTCCACCTACGAGAAGCACGGCGGGTACGACGGGCTGAAGAAGGCCCTGGAGATGGAGCCGGGCGACCTCGTGCAGGCAGTCAAGGACTCCGGCCTGCGCGGTCGTGGCGGCGCGGGGTTCCCCGCCGGCATGAAGTGGGGCTTCCTGCCCCCGGACGATGGCGGCCCGCGGTACCTGGTCGTGAACGCGGACGAGTCCGAGCCGGGTACCTGCAAGGACATCCCGCTGATGATGGCGAGCCCGCAGCACCTGATCGAGGGCGTGATCATCACGTCGTACGCGATCGGCTGCAACCACGCCTTCATCTACGTGCGCGGAGAGGTGCTGCACGTGTACCGGCGGCTCCTGGAGGCCGTGGCCGAGGCGCGTCGCGTCGGGTACGTCGGCACGGACATCCTGGGCTCCGGGTTCGACCTGGAGGTCACGGTGCACGCGGGCGCGGGCGCCTACATCTGCGGGGAGGAGACGGCGCTGCTCGACTCCCTCGAGGGACTGCGCGGCCAGCCGCGGCTCAAGCCGCCGTTCCCCGCGGTGGCGGGCCTGTACGCGCGGCCGACCGTGGTGAACAACGTCGAGACGGTGGCGAGCGTGCCGGGGATCGTGTCGCGCGGCGTCGACTGGTTCAAGGGCATGGGCACGGAGAAGTCGACCGGTCACGGCCTGTTCTCGCTGTCCGGCCACGTCACGACGCCTGGTCAGTACGAGGCGCCGCTCGGCATCACGCTGCGCGAGCTGCTCGACCAGGCCGGCGGGATGCGGGGCGGGAAGGCGCTGAAGTTCTGGACGCCCGGCGGGTCGTCGACGCCGCTGTTCACCGAGGAGCACCTGGACACCCCGCTGGACTACGAGTCGGTGGGCGCGGCCGGGTCGATGCTCGGGACGCGCGCGCTGCAGCTCTTCGACGAGTCGGTGTGCGTGGTCCGCGCGGTGAGCCGGTGGACCGACTTCTACGCGCACGAGTCGTGCGGCAAGTGCACGCCGTGCCGCGAGGGCACCTACTGGCTCAAGCAGGTGCTGCACCGCATCGAGGCCGGCCAGGGCCAGGACCAGGACATCGACCTGCTGCTCGACCTGTGCGACAACGTCCTGGGCCGCTCGTTCTGCGCGCTGGGCGACGGCGCGACGTCGCCGATCACGTCGAGCATCCAGTTCTTCCGGGAGGAGTACCAGGCGCACATCGACGGGCACGGCTGCCCGTTCGACCCGTCGGCGTCGGCGCTCTTCCCGTACACCCCGAGAACGACGAGGCCGGGCGCCACGGCCGATTCCGAGCAGCTCGTCGGCGCCGGCGCGGGAGGCCACTGATGACCGTCACCACATCGAAGCCCGAGGGCGAGGTGACCGGGCCGAAGATGGTGACTCTCACCATCGACGGGATCGAGTCGCAGGTGCCCGAGGGCACGCTGATCATCCGTGCGGCGGAGCAGCTCGGGATCGAGATCCCGCGGTTCTGCGACCATCCGCTGCTCGCGCCCGCGGGCGCGTGCCGGCAGTGCCTCGTCGAGGTCGCGATGCCGGACCGCGAGGGCAACGTGCGGCCCATGCCGAAGCCGCAGGCGTCCTGCACGATGACGGTCATGCCGGGCATGATCGTCAAGACGCAGGTTACGTCCCCGGTCGCCGACAAGGCGCAGCAGGGGGTCATGGAGCTGCTGCTCATGAACCACCCGCTGGACTGCCCGGTGTGCGACAAGGGCGGCGAGTGCCCGCTGCAGAACCAGGCGATGAGCCACGGCCGGTCCGACTCACGGTTCGAGGACGTCAAGCGGACGTTCCCCAAGCCGGTGTCGCTGAGCTCGCAGATCCTGCTGGACCGGGAGCGCTGCGTGCTGTGCCAGCGCTGCACCCGGTTCAGCGACGAGATCGCGGGCGACGCGTTCATCGCGCTCCAGGACCGGGGCGCCCACCAGCAGATCGGGCGCTTCGACGAGAAGATCCTGGGCTTCGAGTCCCCGGGCTGCGGCGACGGCGGCTGCGGCTGCGGTGACGCGGAGGCCGCCGCACCGGCGGGCTCCGACGGCCGGGACAGCACCGCCACGACGGCGGTCACCGCCGCGGAGGCTGACCTCCGGACCGGCACGCTGGCCGGCGGAGAGACGGCCGCGGTGCGGCCGGGTGCCGAGACCGATGTCAGCGGGCAGGGGTTCTCCTCCTACTTCTCCGGGAACACCGTGCAGATCTGTCCGGTGGGGGCGCTGACCGGGTCCTCGTACCGGTTCCGGTCGCGGCCGTTCGACCTCGTGAGCGTGGCCTCCATCGCCGAGCACGACTCGTGCGGGTCGGCGATCCGGATCGACCACCGCCGCGGCCAGGTGATGCGCCGGCTGTCCGGCGAGGACGACGTGGTCAACGAGGAGTGGATCACCGACAAGGACCGCTTCGCGTTCACCTGGCAGTCCGCCTCGGACCGGCTGACCACCCCGCTGGTCCGCGACCTGGACGCCGACGGCGTGCCCGGCGACCTGCGCACCGCCTCCTGGGCCGAGGCCCTGGAGATCGCCGCCCACGGGCTGGCCGGGGCGCGCGCCGCGGGTGGCGTCGGCCTGCTGCCCGGCGGCCGCCTCACCGTCGAGGACGCCTACGCCTGGTCCCGCTTCGCACGGCAGGTGCTCGGCACCAACGACGTCGACCAGCGCGTCCGCGCCCACTCCGACGAGGAGGCCGGGTTCCTGGCCCACGCGGTGGCGGGCACGGGCGTCGGCGTCACGTTCGCGGACGTCGAGAAGGCGCCCGCCGTGCTGCTGGTCGGCCTGGAGGCCGAGGAGGAGGCCGGGGTCACGTTCCTGCGGCTCCGCAAGGGGGTCGCGAAGCGCGGCACGAAGGTGTTCGGCGTCGCGCCCTACGCCTCGCGCGGCCTGACCAAGCTCTCCGGCACGCTGCTTCCGGCAGTCCCGGGCGCGGAGGCCGCGCAGCTCGTGGCGCTCCGCGACGTCGTCGTGGACGGTCCGCCGCCGACGACGGCCATCGGTGACGCCACGCCGTCGGCCGCTGCCGCGCTGCGGGAGGAGGGCGCGATCATCCTGGTCGGCGAACGCCTCGCCGCGTCGCCCGGCGCCTACTCCGCGGCACTGTCGCTCGCCCGGTCCGCGGGCGCGCGGCTCGCCTGGATCCCGCGCCGCGCCGGTGAGCGCGGCGGCGTCGAGGCCGGCCTGCTGCCGAACCTGCTGCCGGGCGGCCGCCCGGTCACGGACGGGACGGCCCGCGCACAGGTCGCCGAGGCATGGGGCCTGTCCTCCGCCGCGGGCGCCGTGACGGCGGCCGCTCAGGAAGGTGAGGCCGCGGAGGGTGACGCGACGGCGGAGACCGCCGCCGGGACGCCCGGCTCCTCGCGCCTCCCCGCCGAGCCCGGTCTGGACACGCACGGCATCATCGACGCGCTCAGCGTCGGGCACCTGTCCGGCGCGGTCGTCGGCGGCGTGGAGCTCGCCGACCTGCCCGATCCGGAGCACGCCCGCAAGGCTCTGGCGGCCGCCGGGTTCGTCGTCTCGCTGGAGGTGCGGCGCTCCGAGGTGACCGAGCTGGCCGACGTCGTGCTGCCGGTCGCTCCGCCCGTCGAGCGCGCCGGTTCCTACTGGAACTGGGAGGGCCGCGTGCGGTCCTTCGGCGCCGCGCTGGACTCGACGGCGCTGCCCGACCACCGCGCCCTGCACGCCCTCGCCGCCCGGATGGGCAGCGACCTCGGGGCCGGGACACCCGCCGAGGCGCACCTCGCCGTCGCGGCGCTGGGCGCCTGGACGGGCGAGCGCGCGGACGCTCCCGGTACCGCGGCGACGGAGGACGGCGCGTCGCCGGCCGGCGACGACGGCGGCACCGCGCCCGGGTCCGGTGGGTCGCGCGGCAGGCCCGCCGCCGGGACCGCGGTCCTCGCGTCGTGGCGGATGCTGCTCGACGACGCGCGGGGCCAGGACGGCGAACGCTTCCTCGCGGGCACGGCCAAGCGGCCGGTCGTCCGCGTCTCGGCGTCCACGGCCGCCGGCCTCGGGCTGTCCGACGACGGCCGCGCCGAGGTCGCCACCGACCGCGGCGCGGTCACGCTGCCGGTAGCGGTGACCGCCGGCATGGTCGACGGCGTCGTGTGGCTCCCGCTGGCGAGTGCCGGCTCCCGCGTGCACGACACGCTCGGCGCGACCCCGGGCGACGTCGTCCGGGTCCGGCACGTCGAGACACCGGCGGACCAGGGCCACCGGTCTCCGGCCGCCGGAGACGTGGCGACGTCGCCCGCGGGCGACGAAGGAGCCGAGGACGACGGAGCCGGGCGACTCGGGAAGGAGGAGCGATGAACGGGGTGATCCTCGCGGCCGGAGACGGTGTGGCCGCCGACTTCTCGACCGAGCCGGTTCTCGCGTCCGTGATCAAGGCGGTGCTGATCGTCGTCTTCCTGCTGACGTCGGTGCTGTTCGCGATCTGGTTCGAGCGCAAGGTCGTGGCGAAGATGCAGCTGCGGCCCGGCCCGAACTGGCACGGACCGAAGGGCCTGCTGCAGTCGCTGGCCGACGCGATGAAGCTGCTCCTCAAGGAGGACATCAACGTCACGCGGGCGGACCGGGTCGTCTACCTGCTGGCGCCGATGCTCTCGGTGTCGGCCTCGCTGCTGGTGTTCGCGGTGATCCCGTTCGGGCCCAGCGTGACCATCCCGTTCACGGACTTCACCACGCCGGCGCAGCTCACCGACTTCCCCGTCGCGGTGCTGTACATCCTCGCCGCGGCGAGCGTCGGCGTGTACGGCATCGTGCTCGGCGGCTGGTCGTCCGGGTCGACGTACCCGCTGCTCGGTGCGGTGCGTTCCACGGCGCAGGTGATCAGCTACGAGCTCGCCATGGGGCTGAGCCTGGTCAGCGTGTTCATCATGGCAGGGTCGATGTCGACGTCGCAGATCGTGAACAGCCAGGCGCAGATCTGGTGGTTCATCCCGCTGGCGCCGGCGTTCGTCATCTACGTCATCTCGATGGTGGGCGAGACGAACCGGCTCCCGTTCGACCTCCCCGAGGCCGAGGGCGAGCTCGTGTCCGGCTACATGACCGAGTACTCGTCGATGAAGTTCGCCTGGTTCTTCCTGGCCGAGTACATCAACATGCTGAACGTCTCGGCCGTGGCCGTGACGCTCTTCCTGGGCGGATGGCGCGCGCCGGTCCCGGACGACTTCCTGGGCGGGTTCCTCAACGAGGGCTGGCTGCCCATCGTCTGGTTCCTCGTGAAGGTCTGGGCGGTCATGTTCTTCTTCGTGTGGGTGCGCGGCACGCTGCTGCGCCTGCGCTACGACCAGTTCATGGTCTTCGGCTGGAAGGTGCTCATCCCGGTCGCCCTCGGCTGGGTCGTGGTGCTGGGTGGCGTGCAGTGGGCGCTCACCGTCGCCGACCTGCCCCGTTCGACGTTCTTCTTCCTCGCGGCCGGTGTGGTCGTGCTGGTGCTGCTCCCGATGCTGTTCTGGCCGGAGAAGCGGCGTCGTGCCGAGCCGAAGGAGACCGAGACCATCGACGCGTTCGCCGAGGGCTACCCGGTACCGCCGCTGCCCGGCCAGAAGCTCCCCGCCTCCGAGCGGTTCGGAAAGGAGGTCGCCGGCGATGACCGATGATCCCGGCTACCAGCCGCTACGTCCCCAGGCCAACGGTCTGGGAGAGTTCCTCGCCCCTGTCGCGGGCTTCGGGGTGACGTTCGCCTCGATGTTCAAGCCCCAGGTGACCGAGGACTACCCGCGCAAGAAGGTCGCGCCGCAAGGCCGGTTCCACGGCCGTCACCAGCTCAACCGGTACGCCGACGGGCTGGAGAAGTGCATCGGCTGCGAGCTGTGCGCCTGGGCCTGCCCGGCAGACGCGATCTATGTGGAGGGCGCGTCCAACGCGGACCTGCCCGAGAACGCGGACGCCGCACCGGGCACGCTCGACGCCGACTCGCCGTCGGGGGCCCACATGAGCCCCGGCGAGCGGTACGGGCGCGTCTACCAGATCAACTATCTGCGCTGCATCTTCTGCGGACTGTGCATCGAAGCCTGTCCGACCCGCGCCCTGACGATGTCGAACGACTACGAGCTCGCCGGGAACACGCGCGAGGGGATGATCTACGAGAAGCAGGACCTGCTGGCCCCGATGAGCGAGGGCATGCTGGCCGCGCCGCACCCCATGGCCGAGGGCACCACCGACACGGAGTACTACCAGGGCGACGTCCTCGGGGCGACGCAGGGCCAGGTCGACTGGGTCCGCGAGTACCGGCCGGACGACGAGACCCTGGACGCCGCCGAGGCGGTCGCCACCGGCAAGCAGCCCGCACCGACGTTCCGGCAGCACGAGCTGCGGCCGGACGCCGGGCCCGGCGACGCCGAGAAGGCTGCCGGAGCCGCCGCCGTCGGCTCGGTCCGGGCACCCGCGGCGCGGCCCGCCGGGACCGACACCGTGGCGGGGGTGAAGCGATGACCCCCGACGAGATGGGGCTGACCACCTCGGGCGGTGAGGCGTTCCTCTTCTGGGCGCTCGCGCCGCTCATGGTGATCGCCGCGCTGGGGCTGCTGTTCGTCAAGCGCGCGGTGCACGCCGCGCTCTGCATCGTGTTCGTCATGGTGAGCCTCGCCATCATGTACATCGCCTCGAACGCGCCGTTCCTCGGCGTCGTGCAGGTGGTCGTGTACACGGGCGCCGTGATGATGCTGTTCCTGTTCGTGCTGATGCTGGTCGGCGTCGACGCGTCCGACTCCCTCACCGAGACCATCCGCGGCCAGCGCTGGATCGGGCTGCTGCTCGGCCTCGGGCTGGCGATCGTGCTGGTCGGCGTGGTCTCGCAGGCCACGTTCCAGGCCGGGCCCCCGATCACGGAGGACCAGGTGGCCAACCCGGTCGGTCTCGCGCGGATCCTGTTCGGCGACTACGTGCTCGCCATGGAGACGGTCGGCGTGCTGCTGGTCACCGCCGCGATGGGTGCGCTCATGCTGACCCACCGGCGTCGGCTCGAGCCCAAGCAGACCCAGCGGTATGTCGCCGAGCAGCGCGTCCGGGCCCTGGCCGACGGCGGCACGCTCACCCCGCTGCCCGCCCCCGGCGTGTACGCGCAGTCCAACGCGATGGACACCCCGGCGCTCGGCCCGGACGGGCGGCCGCTGGAGCACTCGGTCTCGCGGGTGCTGCGCATCCGGGGCCAGGAGCGGTCCGCGCCGGCGATCTCGGTGGTCGCGGAGGGCGGGTCCGCCGAGTCGGGCGAGGTCGTGACCTCCGCCGCCGGCAGCAAGATCTCGACCGGACCGGCCACCGGACCGGCCACCTCGACCCACGGTGAGGAGGACGCCTGATGGATGTCACCAACTACGCCGTCCTGGCGTGCATCCTCTTCGCGATCGGCGCGACGACGGTGCTGCTGCGCCGCAACGCGATCGTGGTCTTCATGGGCGTGGAGCTCATGCTCAACGCGACCAACCTCGCCTTCGTGACGTTCGCCCGGATCCACGGCGACCTCACCGGTCAGGTGCTCGCATTCTTCGTCATGGTCGTGGCCGCCGCGGAGGTCGTGGTGGGCCTGGCGATCATCGTGACGATCTTCCGTACCCGCCGCTCGGCCTCGGTCGACGACGTCAACCTGCTCAAGGGCTGAGGGAGGGACCAAGAGATGACAGACGTGATCGGGTTCGCCCCCTGGCTGGTGGGCTTCCCCCTCGTCGGCGCGGCGATCCTGCTGCTCGGCGGCCGTTCGCTGGACCGCTGGGGGCACTGGATCGGCGTGCTCGCCTCCAGCGCCTCGGCGCTGCTGGGCGGCTTGCTGCTGTTCCGCATGATCGGCACGGAGCCCGCGGAGCGGGTCGCCGACCACCACCTGTGGACCTGGCTGTCCGCGGGTGGCCTGGACGTGGACCTCGGGCTGCGGCTCGACCCGCTGTCCATGACGTTCGTCATGCTGGTGACCGTCGTGGGCACGCTCATCCACTTCTACTCCGTGGAGTACATGGCGCACGACCAGCACCGGCGCCGGTTCTTCGCCTACCTCAACCTGTTCGTCGCGGCCATGCTGCTGCTGGTGCTCGCGGACTCCTACCTGCTGCTGTTCGTCGGCTGGGAGGGCGTCGGGCTGGCGTCGTACCTGCTCATCGGGTTCTGGGACCACAAGCGCCCCAACGCGGTGGCCGCGAAGAAGGCGTTCGTGATGAACCGCGTGGGCGACATGGGGCTCATCGCCGCCATGGCGCTGCTGTTCTCGCACACCGGTGCCCTGGACTTCGGCACGCTGTTCGACGCCGGCGCCGCGGGCGCGGGCGAAGGCCTCGTCGAGGCCACCGGCGCGGTGAGCACGCTCGACCAGGGCACGGCGACCGCGATCGGGCTGGCGCTGCTGCTGGCCGCGTGCGGCAAGTCCGCCCAGTTCCCGCTGCAGGCGTGGCTGGGCGACGCGATGGCCGGCCCGACGCCGGTCTCCGCCCTCATCCACGCCGCCACCATGGTCACCGCCGGCGTCTACCTGCTGGTGCGTTCCGGACCGATCCTCGACGCCGCGCCCACCGCGCAGCTCGTCGTGGTGATCGTCGGGACCGTGACCCTGGTGTTCGGGGCGGTCGTCGGCTGCGCCAAGGACGACATCAAGAAGGCGCTGGCCGCCTCCACGATGTCGCAGATCGGGTACATGATGCTGGCCGCCGGGCTCGGCCCGGTCGGCGCCACGTTCGCGATCTTCCACCTGCTCACGCACGGCTTCTTCAAGGCGGGGCTGTTCCTCGGCGCCGGCTCGGTGATGCACGGCATGAACGACGAGGTGAACATGCGCGGCTTCGGCGCGCTGAGCCGTGTCATGCCGCTGACCGCGTGGTCGATGGTGTTCGGCTGGCTCGCGATCCTCGGCATCCCGCCCTTCTCCGGGTTCTGGAGCAAGGACAAGATCATCGAGACGGCGTTCGTCGGTGAGGGCTGGCAGCCGTGGGCGTTCGGCAGCGCCGCGCTGATCGGTGCGGGTGTCACGGCGTTCTACATGACCCGCCTCATGACGATGACGTTCTGGGGCCGCCCGCGCTGGACGGAGCCGGAGTACCACCCGCACGAGTCACCGGCGCTGATGGTGTGGCCGCAGGTGATCCTGGCGGTCGGTTCGATCGCGCTGGGCGGGGTGCTCGCGTTCGGCGACGTCTTCAGCACCTGGCTGGAGCCGTCCGTGGGCCACGCGGAGCACCACGAGCCGGTGCTGCCGGTCGCCGTCCTGATGGCGGCGACGATCGCCGTCGTCGTCCTCGGGGCCGTCGCCGGGTACGCGATGTACCGGCGCGACGTGCCGGCCGAGGCGCCGCACGGGTCGTTCCTGACTCGCGCGGCCCGCCGGGACCTGTACCAGGACGAGACCAACGAGGCGCTCGTGCTGCGGCCGGGCCAGGGCGTCGCCGCCGTGCTCGTCACCGGGGACAAGGGCGTGGTCGACCGGGGCTGGGGCGCGCTGGCCGGCGGCGTCGCCGCGGTCGGCGCCTGGCTGCGCAAGGCGCAGACCGGGTACGTGCGTGCGTACGCCGCCTCCATGGCGGCAGGCGTGCTGATCATCGCCGTGGTGGTCGTGCTGGTCGCGACCGTCGGGCAGTCGGCCGGAGCGTAAGGAGACATCGAGATGACCTTTCCCTGGCTGACCGCCCTGGTGGTCTTCCCACTGGCCGCGGCCGCGGCCGTGTGGCTGCCCGGGCTCGTGCGCGGGCGGCGTGACACCGCCGGCGGCGCGGGCCTGGCCAAGACGACGGCGCTCACCGCCGCGCTCGTCGAGGTGGTGCTGCTGGTCGGCGCGTTCCTCGAGTTCGACACGGCGACCGCCGCCGAGTACCAGCTGGCCGAGACCCATGCGTGGATCCCGCAGATCGGGGCCTCGTACGCGCTCGGGGTCGACGGCGTGAGCCTGCTCCTCGTCGCGCTCGCCGTGGTGCTGGTGCCGCTGGTGCTGGCCGCCGCCTGGCGCGAGCAGGGCGAGAACGGGCTGCACCTGCGCCGGTACGTCGCGCTCGTGCTGATCCTCGAGGCGCTCATGGTCGCGGTCTTCGCGGCGCGCGACGTGTTCCTCTTCTACGTGCTGTTCGAGGCCGTGCTCATCCCCGCGTACTTCCTCATCGGCGGGTTCGGGCAGGGGCCGGAGCGCCGCAAGGCCGCCGTGAAGTTCCTGATGTTCTCGCTCGCGGGCGGGCTCATCATGCTGGCCGCCGTGATCGCGCTGTACTTCCAGGTGCCGGTGGACCCCGAGACGGGGCTGCGGCCCGAGGACGCGTTCCTCACCGCGAACCTCACGGGCCTGGGGCTCGACCCGGTGGTCGGCCGGATGCTGTTCTTCGGGTTCTTCATCGCGTTCGCGATCAAGGCGCCGATGGTCCCGGTGCACACCTGGCTGCCCGACGTCGCCGGCAACGCCACGCCCGGCACGTCCACGCTGCTGATCTGCGTGCTGGACAAGATCGGCACCTTCGGGATGCTGACCCTCTGCCTGCCGCTCTTCCCGGAGGCGTCCCGCTGGGCCGCTCCGCTGGTGATCGGCCTCGCGGTGATCTCGGTGCTGTACGGCGCGATCGCGGCGATCGGGCAGACCGACCTGCTGCGGCTCGTGGGCTGGACCTCGGTGAGCCACTTCGGCTTCATCATCCTGGGCATCTTCACGTTCACGGAGCTCGGCACGGCCGGTTCGGCGTTCATGATGCTGAACCACGGGCTGGCGACCGGCGCCCTGTTCCTCACCGCCGGGTTCCTCGTCTCGCGCCACCCCGCCAGGTCCCAGGTCATCACCGACTACAGCGGCCTGCGCACGGTCACGCCGGTGCTCGCGGGGACGTTCCTGGTGGCCGGGCTCGCGACGCTCTCGCTGCCCGGCCTGGCGACGTTCGTCTCCGAGATCATGGTGCTCATCGGCGCCTACGGCGACACCCCCGGGTGGGCGCTGGCCGCCGTGCCCGGCGTCGTGCTCGCCGCGGTCTACATCCTGCTCACCTACCAGAAGATCTTCACCGGCGACGTCGCCGAGGGCCTGGAGAAGCTGCCCGACATCGGTGCCCGGGAGCGGCTCGTCGCCGCGCCGCTCGTGCTCGGTCTGCTCGCGCTCGGCCTCGTGCCGCAGCTCGCGCTGGACTACGTCGACGCGCCCGCGACCGAGACGGTCGCCGTCGTCGAGGCCGTGGACGACGGCGCGGCCGACGACGACGCGGCGGGTGCGGACGACACCGGCGCCGACGTTGCGGAAGGGAATGAGTGATGCCTGATATCACCGAGTTCGTCGCCCCCGAGGTCGAGTGGGTCGCGCTGGCTCCGCTGCTGATCGTGCTGGGCACCGGCGTGGTCGGCGTGCTGGTCGAGGCCTTCGTGCCGGACCGGGCCCGCCGTGTCACCCAGATCGCGCTCACCCTCGCGGCGCTCGTCGGGGCGGTGGTCGCCGTCGGCGTGCTGTGGGGGATGATGCAGCAGACCCTCACGGCGACGTCCGAGGCCGACGTGGTGCTCAACCCGCAGGTGCTGGGCGGCACGCTGATGCTCACGCCGTTCGCGCTCGGGGCGCAGGGGATCATCGTCATCCTCGCGTTCCTGGGCGTGCTCGTCGTCGCCGACCGCACGTCGACCGGCGAGGACGCCTTCGCCCCGACCGCCGCCGCGGTGCCGGGGACGCACTACGAGGACCTGGCCCGTACCGCGGACCTGCGGCAGACGGAGATCTACCCCCTGCTGCTCTTCGCGGCCGGCGGCATGATGCTCTTCGCCTCGACGGACGACCTGATCGTCATGTTCATCGCGCTCGAGGTGCTGTCGCTGCCGCTGTACGTGCTGTGCGCGACGGCACGCCGTCGTCGGCTCCTGTCCCAGGAGGCCGCGGCGAAGTACTTCCTGCTGGGTGCGTTCGCGTCGGCGCTGTTCATCTTCGGCGTGGCGCTGATCTACGGGTTCGGCGGGACGGTGCGGCTCACGGCGGTCTCGAGCGCGGCGCAGCAGACGCTCGCGCAGTCGGGCGCGCTGCCCGACGGGATGTCGACGCTGTACCTGACCGGCGTCGTGCTCGTCGTCGTCGGCCTGCTGTTCAAGGTGGGCGCGGTGCCGTTCCACTCGTGGACCCCCGACGTCTACACCGGCGCGCCCACGCCGATCACCGGTTTCATGGCCGCCGCCACGAAGGCCGCGGCCGCGGTGGCGCTGGTGCAGGTGCTGTGGCGTGCGGGCTTCGGCATGCCGCCCCAGGTGCTGGAGCAGCTCCAGCTCGCGGTGGTCGTGATCGCTGTGCTGACGATGGCCGTGGGCACCGTGGTGGGCGCCGTGCAGACCGACGTGAAGCGCCTGCTGGCGTACTCGTCGATCGCGCACGCCGGGTTCATCGTGACCGGTGCGGTGGGGTTCGCGACGCTGGTCGACGGCGGCGCCGTCGTCTCCGGGAGCCAGACCGCCGGGGGCAACGTCTTCGCGGGCGAGACCATCCAGGGCATCCTGTTCTACCTGCTGGCCTACGGCGTGGCGACGGTCGGTGCGTTCGGCGTCGTCTCGCTGGTGCGGGAGCGGTCCGCCGACGGCGTGGTCCTGGGCGAGGCCACCGACCTGACCGCCTGGCGCGGGCTGGGCCGCCGGGCTCCGTGGCTCACGGCCGCGTTCTCGCTGTTCCTGCTGTCGATGGCGGGCATCCCGCTGACGGCCGGGTTCGTGGCGAAGTTCGGTGTGTTCTCCGCGGCGGTGGCGGCCGGCTTCTGGTGGCTCGCGGTGGTGGGCGTCCTGGCGTCGGTCGTCGCGGTGGCGTTCTACGTCCGGGTGATCGTCGTCATGGTCATGACCCCGTCGAACGCGGACCACGTTGCCGCGGAGGCCGCCGAGGGCGAGGCCTCGGACAGCGCGCAGGCCGGGGCCGGCTCCCCGGGCGGCGCGCCGACGACCGCGGTCGACCGTCAGGACGGCGGGTCCGAGGCGGCTGCCGCCCCGGGCGGGGTCGCCACCGCCACCGTGTTCGGGCGGCAGGTCGAGGAGGTCACCGAGGCCGAGGCGGCGGACGCCGTCGTCGTCGGCTCGCGCGGGCCCGCTGCCGTCGCGATCGCGCTGTGCGCGCTGGCGACGCTGGCGCTCGGGCTGTTCCCCGCGCCGGTGCTCGACCTGGCCGAGCAGGCCACGCGGTACATCCCGTGACATCGGGTATCGCGCGGGCGGGTGCTGTCGTCGCGGATCACGCCGGTGTGCCGGTGTGGGCGACTCCACCACGCCCGTGCACCGGCCCGGTTCACGGAACCGGGCCGGTACGAAGTAAGTTCGTCCCGTGACTTCTGCACCCCATGAGACCGACGCCACCGCGGCGGCCCGGACCGACCTGGCTGCAGCCGCCGCGGCGCTGGGCTTCCCCGTGCAGGACACCGAGCTGGCGAGCCGGCTCGCGGACCGGCTCGCCGAGGTGGACCAGGCGCTGGCCGACGCCGTCGCGCAGGCCGACGCCCTGGCCGACGACGTCGCCCGCCATCTCGTCGTCGCCGGTGGCAAGCGGTTCCGGCCGCTGCTGACGCTGCTCTGCGGCGCGCTCGGCGACGGGACACGGCCCGAGCTGGTCGACGCGGCGATCGTCGTCGAGCTGACGCAGGTCGCCTCGCTCTACCACGACGACGTCATGGACTCCGCCCCGGTGCGGCGCGGGGCCCCGTCGGTGCACTCCGTATGGGGCAACTCGGTGGCGATCCTCGTGGGGGACATGCTGTTCGCGCGCGCGTCGCAGCGCGTCGCGGAGCTCGGGCCGGAGGCGGTGATCATCCAGTCGAAGACGTTCGAGCGGATGTGCCTCGGCCAGCTCCACGAGACCACCGGCCCGAACCAGGACGAGGACCCGGTCTCGCACTACCTGCAGGTGCTGAGCGACAAGACGGCGAGTCTGCTGGCGACGTCGGCCCGGCTGGGTGCGATGTTCGGCGGCGCGCCGGCGGACCAGGTGGAGGCCGTGGACGCGTACGGCGAGCGGGTGGGCGTCGCCTTCCAGCTCGCCGACGACGTGCTCGACATCGCCTCCGACGGCGCCACCTCCGGCAAGACTCCCGGCACCGACCTGCGCGAGCACGTCCCGACGATGCCGGCACTCCTGCTGCGCAAGCGGGTCGAGGCCGACGGCGCACCGGGCGACGTGGCGCTGCTGGCCGCGCTGGAGGGCGATCTGACCTCGGACGAGGCGCTGGCCGACGTCGTGCGTCGCCTCCGCGAGCACGACGTCCTGGCCGAGACCCAGGAGCTGGCGCGCACCTGGGCGCAGGAGGCGGCGGACGAGCTGGCTCCGCTCCCGGCGGGCCCGGTCAAGGACGCGCTGACCGAGTTCGCGGCGGCGGTGGCCAACCGGACGGTGTGACGACCTCGGGGACCCCGGGAGGACTGTCCCGGCCCGTCCCGAGGATCGCCCCGGCCTCAGCCGCGCGTGACGGCCGCCCTCAGCCGTCCATGATCGAGTGCCACGCCTCGATCGACGGCTCGCGGTGCTCGGTGAGCTCCTCCGGATCGAGCTCGTGCGGGTCCTCGGGCCGCGGCAGCGGCCGGAACTCCTCGGGCGGGCGCGCGCCGGCGTCCGCCGGGTACAGGGACATCGACGCCGGAAGGTTCTGCTGGACCGCGTCCGACACGAGGAACTCCAGGAGGTCCTTGCCGCCGTCCCGGTTCGCCGCCCCGGCCAGGAGCCCGGCGTACTCCTCGTGCCGGAAGCAGGTCTCCAGCACGGCGGCGGTGGTGGGCTTGCCGTCCTGCCCGGCCGTGCCCGCCGGCGACGTCGAGTAAGAGACGACCAGCGGACGGTCGCCGTCGCCCTCCGCACCGCTGAAGTCGTCCGTGTAGGCGTCCTCCCAGGAGGAGGCGGTCTTGACGTCGTTCTCCCGGAGACCGGTCAGGTAGCCGCCCATCCCGACGTCGCCGTACTCGTCCACCACGGCCAGCAGGAACGCGAGACCGAGCGGTGAGGTCGCCGGGTCCGGCACCACCAGCAGGCCCTGGTACCGCGGGCTGACCAGGTCGTCGAGGCTCCGGGGAACGGGGAGGCCCTGCTCGGTGAACCAGGAGGTGTCCGCGTTGACGCAGACGTCGGCCGTGCCGATCGGCCACAGGTAGTTGACCTCGGTCACGCCCTCCCCGGCCAGGCGCGGCGCCAGCGTGTTGTCGACACCGAGCACGACGTCTCCGGGCGGTGTGTCGCCGGCCTGGACGAGCCGGCCCGCGAGAGCGCCCGGATCGTCCGCGGCGTTCACCTCGACCGTGAGCCCGGACTGCTGCTCGAACCGCTCCAGCAGACCCTCGTCGAGGGGGAAGGAGCCGTGGGTGACGACCGTGACCGTGCCTGGCGCCGCCGGAGGGGCGGAGTCCTGCTCGTCGTCGGGCCCGCCCGTGCATCCGGCAAGCAGCAGCGCGGCGGCCGCCACCGTGGTCGTCGTGCTGCGGTAGGACATGGACATGGACGATCCCTTCGATTCTCCTGCTGATCTCACCCGGGCGGGCGTCACGCTCGGACCACCCGCCTACTCGTCCAAGAACGTGTCGTCCTCTTCCTCCTCCTCGACGAGCGACTCGAACCGGACCACCTCGTCGCCCGGCCGGGAGTAGTTGCCGTTGAAGGACCAGTTGATGTACCCGCCGTCACCCTTGCGGGTCACCTTGCCGGAGTCGAGGCCGACCACGTAGAAGCCGTCCACCTCGGCGAGGTACTGCCTCCCCTTCACGTCGGGCGCGAAGTCCAGGTCGATGTCCCGGTGGTAGACGATGATGTTCTTGTCCGGGAAGGCCTTGCGGTACTCGTTCACCAGCGACTTGCTCTTCTCCCCGCGGCCACCGGGGACGTCGCCGTGGAAGTCGGTGCCCGGGTAGGGGCTGTCGCCGTCGTCCTCGTCGTACAGCGGGTTGCCCTCGTCGCCGCCGGCGCCCGTCTTCTCCTTGCCGTCGGTGTAGTAGTCGTCGTCCGGCACGAACTCCTCGTGCTTGCATCGCGGGGCGGGCTTGATGACGCGCTTGTCGCCGTTCACGTCGGTGATCTCGAAGGAGGACTCCTTCAGGACCCGCTCCTCGTCGACCGTCGTCCACTCGGCGCTGAACAGGTCGATGCCCTGCCACCCGAGGTTGATCTCGCCGCCCTCCTCGACCTTGGTGTCGTCGTAGGTGAGCTCGCGGACGTTGCCGTGGTCCCTGAGCGCTTCCTCGATCTCGTCGTCCGCGGAGTCCTTCTCGTGGATCTCGATGTCGCCCTTGATGAGCTCGCCGTTCTCGTCGCGCGGGAAGAGCTCGTCGACCATCGGTTGGAACGTGTCCCGCAGGCCCTCGTACTGGTTGAAATCGAGGATGAACTCCTGGACCGTCGAGTTCCCCTCGCTCTCCGTCCGGGTGTAGCCGCCACCGGCCGTGAACCCGTAGGGGAGCTCGGCCTCGACGTCGATCCCGGCGTTGTAGAGGTGGGTCAAGGCCTGCTCGTCGATCGTGATGTAGATCTGGACCACATCGCCCGCCGCGTCGAAGTACACCGTCGTCTTCGTCGAGCCCTTCCACTCGGCGCCGGCCCCGACGCTGCCGCCGCCCGAGCCGCCGCCGGACTTGTTGCCCTTGCCGAAGGACTTGCCGCCGCCGAGGGAGCCCCCGATGAGGAACCCGCCGATGTCCGTGGAGGTGTAGCTCACCTCGTACAGGCCGTTGTCCCAGTGGCGGTCCTCGACCATCACCTCGCCCTCGTACCCGCCCTCGATGCCGCCGCCCAGGGTGCCGTTGTCCCCGGAGATCCCGCCTTCGAAGGTGATCGTCTTCGTCTCGGCGTCGGCCTCGGTCACGATGTGGTGGTCGGGCTCGTCCTCCATGAACTCGTCGTAGTTCGTGTTGGCCTCGGGGCAGCGGGCGCCCATGCGGGTGCCGCAGGCCGAGTCCCGGGCGTCCTCCATCGAGCCCTCCTTCTCCTTCCAGTCGATCCAGTCCTGGGCGTCCTGCCGGTTGACGAACTCGTACGTGGTGTCCTCGACGTCCCCCTCCAGCGCGGAGACGCCGAAGGAGATCGGGGACCCGAAGATCTCGTCGGCGGAGGCGCCGAAACCGAGGCTGTCGCCCTTCAGCCGGTGGACGCGGACCCGCCCGTCGCCGAGCTCCTCGATCAGCACGCCCTGGGAGGAGCTGAACTTGAAGAAGAGGAACTTGCCGGACTGCTCCTCGGAGTGGGTGTTGATCTGGATGTAGCAGTCCGGCTCCATGTTGTCGTACGCCTCGGTGACGCACTGGTCCAGGATTCCGGCGGCCGCCGCCCGGTCCCGTCCGGGCTCGGCGTCCTTGTACAGCTCCCACTCGGTGTCGCACACGTCCTCGGGCACCGGCAACCACTTGCAGCCGATCCGGACCTGCGGCGGGTCGAGGCTGATCTCCTCGCTGGACGGCTTGGTCCTGTTGCAGTCCTCGTCGTCCGGGTCGTCGCTCGGCTCGCCCCAGCCGGTGGTGATGCAGCCGGCGAGGTCTTCGAGCTCCTCGCGCTCGTAGACCTCCTCCTCGTCGCCGAACAGGTCGCGGACGTCGTCGTCGACGCAGCTCTCCGGCACGGGGTACCACACGCAGTCGATCTGGATCACCGCGGGCGTCTTGTCGTCGTCGCCCACGGTGACGGGGACGACGTCGGTCGTGACGGTCTCCTCGCACGGACCGTCGGGACCGTCGTCGTCAGAGCCTGGGCCTCCGCCGGGACGGTCCTGCCCGCCGGGATCGGAGCCCTCGACACACTCCTGGTACCCCTCGGAGTCGCCGATCGACTGCACCGCGCACACGAGCTGCCGGCCGACGTCGGCCCCGACCGGGGTCGCCGCAGCGACGACCAGGAGCACGATCAGCAGGATGACGCCGACGATGCCGACATACTCGGTCAGGCCCTGCCCTGCCTCCGGGTCGCGCGGGTGCGGGCGGCGGCGAATCGACAGTATCGGGAGGTCGGAGCTCTGGGGGCGAAGCACGCGCCCCAACCTACAAAGCCCGGCGCCGCCACCGCGACCGACCAGGGACCCAGCGGGCCCGTGGGTCCGTGGGCCCAGGCAGCGCTGGTCTGTCGTGCCGCCCGGGTGATCGGATAGCGTCTGCGCATGATCATCGCCGGGCTCGCCCTCGCGGGTGTCGCCGCCCTCGTGCACGTGTACATCTTCTACCTCGAGTCGGTCGCCTGGCGGAGCCGCCGGGCCCGCGCCACCTTCGGCATCGCGTCCGAGGAAGAAGCTCGTGCGACCCAGCCCCTGGCCTTCAACCAGGGGTTCTACAACCTGTTCCTGGCGATCGAGGTGGTGCTCGGCATCGTCCTGATGTCCACGGGGACGACGGCGGTCGGGGCGACGCTCGTGTTCGTCGGCGCCGGGTCGATGGTGGCCGCCGCGCTGGTGCTGATCCTCTCCAACCCGTCGATGTCCTCCGCCGCCGCGAAGCAGGGCGCGATCCCGCTGCTCGGCGTCGTCGCGCTCGCGATCGGTCTCCTGGCGTAGACCCCCTCGCCCGGCCGCACGGCTCTCGACGTGGTGAGGGGGCGTTGGGCAGAGTAGGGCCACCATGACGATCTTCTCCTTCCACCTGGCCGAACTACCCGCCGCGGCGACGGCGCGCGCCCTGCTCACGGCGCCGGCGACGGTGTCCGTGCCCGGCCTGCTGCACGCCGAGTGCCTCGCCCTGATGCGGCTCGGCGCGCCGACCGTGTCGCCCGACCGGATGCAGCTGCGCCGTCTGGCGATGTTCGCGCGGTGGAGGGACGAGGCCGCGCTCGACTCCTTCCTGAGCGACCGGCCGCTCGGACGCGGCCTGGCCGGCGGGTGGCACGTACGCCTGGAGTTCCTGCGCCGGTGGTCCCGCCTCGCGGCCCTGCCCGACCTGCCCGCACGTGCCGGGACGTGGGACCCGGAGGAACCGGTCGTGGCCGTCACGCTCGCCCGGATGCGGCTCCCGGAGGTGCCACGCTTCCTGGGCTGGGGCAAGCCGGTCGAACGGCTGGTGCGGGACCACCCCGGAACCACGCTGGCGCTCGCGGCGATGCGGCCGCCGCGGACCATCTCGACGTTCTCGGTCTGGCGTACCGTGCGGGAGATGGAGGAGATGGTGCACGGCCGCAGTGCCGTCCCGGCGCCGGATCGCCATACGGCGGCGATGGCCGAACGTCGCCGCCGCGACTTCCACCACGAGTTCGCCACGCTCCGCTTCCGTCCGCTGTCGGAGCACGGCACCTGGGAGGGCCGGGACCGCATCGTGCCGTGCTGACGGGCTCGGCTCGCCCCTCCCAGGTTGTGAGCCCCTGCGGGCGCCTGGGTTCCCGGGCCCAGGGGCGGCGCCGGAATCTGGGCCGCTGGGCTGTTGCCCGGTAGGTTGAGAGTTTCCTAACTTTGAGTCCGTGTTCAGCAATGACCGCCGGCACCGCACGCGACACCTCGCGCCACCGCGAGGCGTCCGGCCCGTCGCCTCGGGCGAGGCCGGGCAGGGAGCTCTGGAGTACGTCGGGGTGGTCGCCGTCGTCCTGCTCGTCGTCGGCGTGGTGCTCGCGGCCGCTCAGCCCGTCGGCGCCGACGTGAGCGAGCAGCTCAGGTGTGCGGTCTCCCCGATCGACCGGTCCGACGGCGGCGGCGACTGCCCGGGCGCCGACGTCGGGCCCGGCGGCGACCCGACCGGCGTGCCGGGCGAGGAGCACCCCGGCGACCTCCCCGAGGGCGCCCCGGCCGACGACCCCGACAGGCCCAAGGACCCCGAGACCGACCCGTACGGCGACGGCGAGGGGGCTCCGCTGGACGCGCTCTGCTCGGAGCCGCACGAGCGGGCCTCGAACTCGAGGGTGAGGATCCCCGGCACCGGCCCCACCAGCACCGCCGCGTACTGGGGAGTCGCCCAGCTCGCCAACTTCATCATCGACAAGATCGACAACGAGAAGAACAAGGAGAAGCGGGTCAGGGCGGCGCTCGACGACCTCGCCTACTGCTTCCCGGACCACAACATCGTCATCGCGAAGCCCCAGGACGGGAACCTGCAGCAGATGGACGGGTCGGCGTACATCGACACCGTCGACATCAGCGGTGACGACTACCGCATCTACATCTTCGAGACCGGCGAGTTCACCTGGGCCGACGGGAACGACCTCGGCTGGAAGAACCGCGCGTTCCACGGCAGTTTCGAGGTGAGCGACGACCGCCGCACCGTCACGTTCGGCGAGCCGGGCAAGCCCGAGCGGAAGCCGGGCTGGCAGCCCGGTGACGAGGGCTGCCAGGTCGAGGGCGAGGACCTGCCCGACCGGGACCGCTACTACAACATGTACTCGCCGCTGGACGACGAGGGGTCGGCCGCGGCGGTCGGGATGCTCATCAACGACCTCCGCCGCTGCTACCCGGACTACAACGTCGTCGCGATGCACTCGGAGCAGGACTCCCACTGGATCGACGAGCCGGACCAGATGATCTACGAGGGCCGGTACCGCCTCAACTCGAACAAGTATCACGACGACGAGGAGGGGGACGACATCGCCGGCGGTCGCGCCGTGTTCGACGTCTACGTCTTCGAGGACGGCACGTTCTCCAACGACGGCGACGGCGGCTATGTCAACTGGGCCTGGTACGGCCAGTTCGAGCGCGGCGGTGAGGACGACAAGGAGGTCACGTTCGACCGGCCGGCGCCGGCCGACCTGCATCCCGACCCCGCTCACGGGTCCGGGTCCGTCGACTTCGACGACGAGTCGCCGGCGTACACCGAGGGCACCTACCCGGGCACGGACTTCGACGGCGACAAGCCGGGCGACAAGGCCGAGCTGACGCACTCGCTGCTCGACGAGTACTCGAAGGCGTTCCCGGACACGAACATCATCACGGCCAAGCAGTTCAACGATCTGACGTTCGCGAACCTCTCGGGTTTCCGGCACCTGGCGGTGGTGGACGGCGTCGACATCTTCGCGGTCGACGAGGGGACCGTCGCCAACACCGGCGACGGCGGCTGGAAGAACTGGGGTTTCACCGGCAGCTACGAGTACGACGAGGACGAGAGGACCGTGACGTTCGGGTAGCCCCGTGGTCGGCGGCACGCGTGCCCGGGTGGGTCCCGGGGCCCAGGTTCTTTAGGTCTGTGCTTGGGTCACCGGGCCGTCGTGACCAGCGGCGACATTCTCTAGGTTGAGCGCTGTGACGACCCTCGACCCCACCCGCCAGCGCTCGGCCCCCGCCCGTGCCCGCCGATTCCGGGACGACTCCGGGCAGGCCCTGCCGGAGTACGTGGGCATCATCGGGATCATGCTCCTGGTCGTGGGGGTGGTGCTCGCGGCGGCGACGCCGGTCGGGGCGGACGTGTCCGAGCAGCTGTACTGCGCGGTCTCGCCGATCGTCAAGGAGGACGGTCAGGAGAACTGCGTCGACGGTCGTCCCGGGGACCCGGGTGACCCCGGTGGCTCGCCCTCGGGCGGTCCCGACGACCCGGAGGACGGGCCGTGCGAGGAGACGATCAAGGTGGTCGGGGTCTCCGTGGAGGGGGACGACATCCCCCGGACGGTGATCCAGATCGACTGCGTCTGGTACCCGGTTCCCGGCGACTGCGTGAACGAGGACGGCCCCCAGATCATCGGCGTCGGCAGCGAAGGGCGCAGCTACGACCCCGAGGACGTCCAGGACGTCGCCGACTGCGTCGTCGACGGGTGGGGCGACCCGAGCGACGACCCGGACGACGAGAACTGCAACAAGACGATGCCCACCAGCGAGGAGATCAGCCTGCACCCGCCGAGGGTGCGTTCCGGCTGCAAGTGGCTCCCCGTCCCGGAGGACGTGTGCGACGAGGAGTGGGAGGCCTACAAGGACGCCGACCCCGGCAAGGAGCGTGCGGCCAGGGCGGGTGACCTGGACGAGTGCGTCACCACGGCGTACGACAACATGGAGCCGGACTGCTATGTCCAGGTCAACACCCACATCGAGGAGGAGACGACGTCGTTCCTCTTCTTCCGGTTCAGCTCGTCCGAGGCCGTGATGATCGAGAAGCTCGGCGACGGCCGTGTCCGGGTGCACATGCTCGAGGGCTCCGGGTTCGGCGGCGGCGTGTCCGGCGACAACATCTTCGGCTCGCCGATCTCCTTCGGTGTGTCCGCGATCGACGGCGTCACGAAGGACACCGCGTACGAGTTCACGAACATGGCCGACGCCCAGGAGTGGATCGACTGGCGCGAGGAGTACGACGACGTCTCCGACGACGTCCCGAACTGCACGGGTCCGCAGATCCAGTGGGGCGGTGGCTGCGGTGACGGCGGCCGCGGGGAGAAGCTCGAGGAGCTGGACCGCGTCGAGCCCGACCACCACATCGTCAACGACGCCCACGCCGACACGAAGAAGGTCTCGTTCAACGGCGGCCTCGACGGCGACTACATGGGCCTGGGCGGCAGCGTCGAGGGCGGGTACGAGGGCGAGGTGATGGTCGAGGACCGTCTGTGGGACAACGGCCTGTACGAGGTGAGCTACACCTCCACGGACATCGGCGGGTTCCTCATCGGCGGGTCGCTCGGCGGGGGCAAGTCCTTCGGCAAGGGCAACAAGTCCGGCGGCGGCTCGGTCACGGGCAGCGGCAAGGTCGGCATGGAGTGGAAGGGGTCGACGAAGACCACGGTCTACTTCGGCGACGACGGCGACGACGCGGACGACCTCGGCGACATCGTGCAGATCTACATCACCATCGACGACCAGGCGCTCAAGACCCTCTACGAGGCTGGGATCGACGTCGAGGCGGAGCTCCCCTACGGGTTCACGGTCGGCGGTGGCTACAGCAAGAACGAGCAGGAGGGCACGTCCTCGGTCCAGGAGTTCATCCTCGACTTCAACCAGTACCCGGAGCTGAAGGAGAAGTTCGCCCCGATGGTGGACGAGCTGTTCCCGCGCGACTCCAACGGGAAGCTGAAGAAGGGCGACATCGAGATCGACCAGTCCGACCAGGACGACGGCGGCGAGCTGCGCGAGGCGCTGGAGGAGCACGGCAACGTCCGCGAGCTCAGCTATGACGACAAGAAGTCCACGGAGTCCGCCGAGTTCGGCGTCGGCTGGGAGGGGATCGACCTGTTCAAGAACGAGTGGATCACCTCCGACGAGGAGCGGGTCCTGAAGGAGTCCTCGTTCGAGATCACCGACGCCGACGGCAACAAGGTCAAGATCGAGCCGGCGCCGCGCTGTGCGCACGAGAAGTTCGAGCCCGACGACGACTACTACACCAACGGCAAGGACAAGACCGGTGCCGGGGGCACCTGGGACAACCCGAGGTACAACGAGGACGACGACGGCGGGCCCTACCCGGGCACCGGCTTCGACGGGGACGTGCCAGGTGACCGCTCGGAGAAGGCCAAGTCCCTGGTCGTGGAGTACCGCAAGGCGTTCCCGGACAAGAACATCATCGTCCGGCACGAGGACATCGGCCTCGACTTCCGCCCGGACGTCAAGGGGAAGGTGCACCTCGCCAAGGTGGGCGACTTCTACGTGGTCGGTGTCGACTCCGGCACCGTCGAGCGCGATGGCGACGGCGGCTTCCTCAACTGGTCGTACGACCCCAGCACCGCCGAGCGACCCGGCGACGAGAACGTGGTGAGGTTCAAGTCGAAGAACCCCGACGAGGACGAGTGAGCCCACGGTGTCGACCACGCTGACCCGCGGTCCGGTCCGGAGCGCCGAGCGCTCCCCCGCTCCGGACCTGGCCCGCGGTGCCATGCTGCTGCTGATCGCCGTCGCGAACACCCCGTTCTACCTGCTGGGCCGGGAGCATGCCCGGGGCAACGTCCACCCGGTGGGTGGTTCCTGGCTCGACCGGGTCGTCGACTTCCTCACCATCGTCGCCGTCGACCAGCGGGTCTACCCGATGTTCGCGTTCCTGTTCGGCTACGGCATGATGCAGCTGTACTCGCGGCAGATCGCCGCCGGGACGTCCCCGAAGCGGGCGCGCCGCCTGGTGCAGGTGCGCAACCTCTGGCTCCTCGTCGCCGGGTTCCTCCACGCCGCCCTGCTGTGGCAGGGCGACATCCTCGGCGCGTACGGCCTCGCCGGGCTGCTGCTCGTCCGGATCTTCCTCGGCCGCCGGGAGGGCACGCTGCTGATGGCGGTGAGCATCCTGCTGGGGCTGCTCCTGTCCGTGACGGGCTACGTGGCCGCCGACACGTTCGTGCTGGCTCCACCCTCGCCGGCGGAAGCGGCACAGGCCGCCGAGCCGTTCCCGCACGACGAGCCGGCGATCGCGCTGACGTCCTACCTCGCGTCGGTTCCCGCTCGGCTCGGTGCCTGGGCCCCCCTGGCGGTCGCCCAGGGGACCTTCGGCCTGGTCGTGCCGATGATGATCCTGCTCGGGCTCGTCGCCGGCCGCCGCCGCATCCTGGAGAGCCCGGGCGAGCACCTCCCGCTGCTGCGCCGTGTCGCGGTCTTCGGCGTCGCGACCGGGTTTCTCGGTGGCCTGCCGAGCGCGCTCGATCATGCCGGGGTGCTCCGCGTCCCGGCCGGCGACGAGTTCTTCGCGCTGCTCCCCATGACCACGGGGTTCTTCGGTGGTCTGGGGTATGTCGCGGTGTTCGGTCTGGTGGGGTGTGCGGTGGCGCGGCGGCGGCGGTCGGGCGTGGGTCCGGCTGAGGTGCAGCGCACGAGTGTGCTCGTCGTGGATGGTGTTGTGGCGGGTGCGGTTCAGGCGGTGGGGAGGCGGTCGCTGACCTGTTATCTCTTGCAGTCGGTGTTGTGTGCGCCGGTGCTGGCGGGTTGGGGTCTGGGGTTGGGGCAGCATCTGACGTCGTTCTCGATGTTCGGGTACGCGGTGGTGGTGTGGCTGCTGACGGTGGTGTTCGCGGTGTGGCAGGAGCAGCGGGGGATGCGCGGTCCCGCGGAGGTGCTCCTGCGGCGCCTGGTCTACCGCCGCGTGCCCACGGCAGATGGGCCTCCGGACCCTCGTCGCCCGGGGGCCGGGTACCTAGGCTGAGCCGGTGTCGACGACGCTGACCCGTGGCCCCGTCCGGACGTCGGAGCGGTCACCCGCTCCGGACCTGGCGCGCGGCTTCATGCTGCTGCTGATCGCCGTGGCGAACACCGTCTGGTACCTCTGGGGCCGCGAGCACTCGCTGGGCAGCGGCCGTCCGGTCGACGGCTCGTGGCTCGACCGGGCGACCGACTTCGTCGTGATCATGACGGTCGACCTGCGGGTGTACCCGATGTTCGCGTTCCTGTTCGGGTACGGGATGCTGCAGCTGTACACGCGTCAGGTGGCGGCCGGGACGTCGCCGCGCCGGGCCCGGCGGCTGCTCCAGGTGCGCAACCTCTGGCTGCTGGTCTTCGGGTTCGTGCACGCCGCCCTGCTCTGGATGGGCGACGTCCTGGGCGCGTACGGGCTGGCCGGGCTGCTGCTCGTGTGGATCTTCTTCCGCCGCAAGGACGCCACGCTCCTCGCGTGGGTGGGCATCCTGCTCGGCCTGCTCGCGATCGGTACGGCGGTCACCGCCGTCGGCTCGTACGCCGCTGCCCAGCGCTCGCCGGCCGGGGCGGCGCAGGACTCCGGCTCCTTCGTCGACCCGTCGGTCTCGATGACCTCGTACCTCGCCGCCGTCCCGGAACGCCTCGGCCAGTGGGTGTACACCGCGCTCGGTCAGGGCATCGCGGACTTGGTGATCCCGATGATGATCCTGCTCGCCCTCTGGGCGGGCCGCCGCCGTGTCCTGGAGAGCCCGGGCGACCACCTGCCGCTGCTGCGCCGGGTCGCGGTGATCGGCGTCGGGGTCGGCTGGCTCGGTGCCCTCCCCAACGCCCTGGACCACGTCGGGGTCCTGGGCGTGCCGTCGCGTGCGGAGGGGTTCTTCCTCTTCGTCCAGCTGCTCACGGGGTTCTTCGGTGGTCTGGGGTATGTCGCGGTGTTCGGTCTGGTGGGGTGTGCGGTGGCGCGGCGGCGGCGGTCGGGCGTGGGTCCGGCTGAGGTGCAGCGCACGAGTGTGCTCGTCGTGGATGGTGTTGTGGCGGGTGCGGTTCAGGCGGTGGGGAGGCGGTCGCTGACCTGTTATCTCTTGCAGTCGGTGTTGTGTGCGCCGGTGCTGGCGGGTTGGGGTCTGGGGTTGGGGCAGCATCTGACGTCGTTCTCGATGTTCGGGTACGCGGTGGTGGTGTGGCTGCTGACGGTGGTGTTCGCGGTGCGGCAGGAGCAGCGGGGGATGCGCGGTCCCGCGGAGGTCCTGCTCCGGCACCTGGCCTACCGCTGACGGCTGACGCTGACGGCCCGGAGGACCGCTTGACCCGGGCCGGGAGACCTGGGCCCGAGAACGGGGATGGGTGGCCGGAAGGGACCCTCATCAACCTTCCGACCACCCAGTCTTTGGGGGCAGCCTGCCCGGGGAATCGCCGCGCGGAGCGGCGTCAGTCGACCAGGACGACCTCGCTGCCGAACCCGGCCACCTCGGGGAGGTTCGCGTCCTCCTCGCCGCGCGGCCTGAACCTGACCACCTCGTCGTCCCTGTCGAAGCGGCCGTAGAAGGCCCAGTTGATGAAGCCGCCGTCGCCCTCACGGGTGACCGTTCCCTCGTCGAGGCCGTACACGTCGAACCCGGCCTCCGTGGTGACGAGATCCAGCCCCGTCACGTCGGAGCCGAAGTCGACGCCGATGTCCCGGTGGATGACGAGGATGTTCTTGTCCGGGAGCTCGTTGGCGTACTTTCTGGCCAGGTACTGGCTCATCTCCCCGCGGCTGTCGGGGACGTCCCCGACCTCGGGGAGGTTGTCGCCGGCGTCGTCCCCGGCATCCTGCGCGTCGGTCACGCACTCGCCGTCGACCCGCCACCCCAGGCCGCCGTCGCCCAGGCAGAGCCCCCCGCTCAGCTCGACCCGCGCCGTGGCGGCCGCGGCGGTCCGTGTCTCGGCGACCGGGACCTCCTCCTCGTGTCGCACCTCGGCGGTCACCTGGAGGCGCTCGGTGTCGATGCGGAGGTCGGTCAGCTCGGCGCCGTTGCGCTCGGCATACTCCTGGGCCGCCTCGTACATCTCGGCGCGGACGTCGCCGGTGAGCACCGGCGCGTCGACGATGCCCCAGAACGCGAGGAAGTCGAGGGCCCCGAGGTGCAGCCCGCTGAGGATGCCCAGGTGCTCGTCCCACTCCTGGGCCGCGGCGAGCGCCGCGGCGTCCGCGGCGGAGGAGGACTCGCGCCGGTCGTTGGTCGCGGTCCCGACCATGGCGATGACCAGCACGGCGCCGGTCACCAGGGCGACGGCGGTGGGGATGGTCATCACGTGCAGGGACCCGCGTTCGCCGTCGTCGTGCCTCCGGTCGCGGGGCCTGCTGGTGCTCGTGCGCCGCATCTCAGTCTCCCGTCGCTTCGGTCACGGGTACGTCGGTGATCCGGAACCGGTCCGGCGCGTCGATGGTCACGGTGTCCTGGCCGGTGTCGGGCCAGACGACGGTGATCCGGGTGCTCCGGCCCTTGTCGATGGTGATGACTTCCTCGTCGCCGAGGAGCCGGCGCAGCGGGAAGTCCTCGCTGGCGCCGCTCGCCTTGTAGTCGAACGGGAGGACGCGCTGCTCGTCGCCGAGCAGCGCGAGGTTGTGCGCGCCGGCGACCTGGGCGACCGCGCCGAACTTCCGGTCGCCCACGACCTTGAGGTAGGAGGGGAGGAACCACGCGGGGTCGGTCGAGTCGCCGCCCGTGCGCTCCGCCGTCAGCGTCCCGACGACGGCGCCGGGCCGGCGCACCATCGACGCGACCTCCACCTCGTACTCGCCGCCGGCGCTCTCCATGGTGACGGGGCCGTTCTCCACGGTGGGGGCGTCGGTCTCCGGCATGCTGCCGCTCTCGTCCTCGCCCTCGACGACGAGGTGGCCCTGGAACTCGATCGCGACGCGGCGGTTCGCGGCGCGTGCGTCGGGGCTCGTGCCCTCGGCGATCGGCTCGGACTCGCCGCGGCCCTCCTCGGTGAGGGTGTAGTCGGCGCCCAGACCGGTCTCGAGCCGGTCCGAGACGGCTCGGGCGCGGCGTTCCGAGAGCTTCTGGTTGTAGGCGTCGGAGTCGACGTCGTCGGTGTGCCCGACGACGTGCACGTCGCCGGAGTCGGCCTGCTTCTTGATCGAGGCGGCCGCGCGGTCGACGACGGTGCGGGCCTGCTTCGACAGGGTGTGCTCGTCGGAGGCGAAGAGGACGTCGGAGGCGAGGGTGACCGTCACCTCGTCCTCCTCGGCGGCGGTCGACGACTCCGCGTCGTAGGAGTGGGTGAACGCGCGGAGCTTCCTGGTCTCGGCCTCTGCGGCGCCACCCGCCTGGTCGACGGCGGCGGCGAAGTCGTCGCCGGCATCGACCACGGGGACGCCGAGCGCCGCACCGAAGCGGGGGAGCAGCACGTCCGCGGTGTCGCCCGCGGGGGCGGCGAAGACCGCCGTGCCCGTGCCGCGGAGCGTGTCGTCGTCGCTCTCGCCGCGTTCGATGGTGGTCGCGGGGTCGTCGTCGGCGGTCCGGCCGACCAGGTGCACGACGCCGGACTCGGTGTCGAAGAGCCGCACACCCCGGCCGTCGGTGGCGGAGCTGCCGAGGCCCGCGAGGCTCAGCTCGAGCACCCACCACTTCGGGGACTCCGACGGGTCGTCGGGTGTCGCGGTGATGTCGTAGCGCAGGACGGCGTGCTCGCCGTCGGTCTCGATCGGGTGGACGTCGAAGTGCAGCTGGGCCCCGGCCCAGGCCGTGTCCACCGGGACGGCTCCGTCCACGGGAACGGCCCCGTCCTGAGGCGTGGAGCCTCCGGACGGGGCCGTCGAGGGAGCCGATGCTTCGGACGGGTCCCGGCCGTCCGGGGCGGAGTCCTCGGATCCGAGGACTCCACATCCGGTCGACAGGCCCACGCACGCAAGGGTGAGCACCGTGAGTACGGTCCGACGCATTGACTACCTCCGTTGTTCGTGGCTGGGACTACTCGCCGCCGCCGCCCTGCTCGCCGATGTCCTTCACGGCCTCGGTGAGCTGCTCGACGATGGACTTGCCGACGTCCTCGCTGGCTGCGATCACGATCACGACGACCGCGACGACCAGCAGGACGGCGCCGACGTACTCGACGGTGCCCTGGCCGGACTCCTCGTCGTTCGCGCGACGCGTGATGCGCTCGGCGTGGGCCTTCAGGGCGACCTGTGCGGCGATGGCCTTCTGAGTGAGCGTGTTCATGAGGTCCTCCACGATTCCGGTGTTGATCCCGGCTGCGGGACTGGGCCGCAGCACTGAGATGAATCTATGGAATCGACCTCGCCTGTCACAGGGTGTGCGGTCCCAGTTCAGGGCCCGTTCCGACTGGGTCCCGGGGCCCAGTCCGAGCAGGGCCGTGGCCCCGCCGGAGCCACATCACGATGGCCTGGCTCCGCGTGGTGACGCCGAGCTTCGCGAACAGGCTGTTGACATGGTTCTTCACGGTCTTCTCGGAGACGAACAGCCGCCGGGCGACCTCGCGGTTCGACAGGCCGTCCGCCACCAGGTCCATCACCTCGGCCTCCCGGGGGGACAGCAGGCTGCGTACGGCCGGGTCGGGTCCGGGTGCCGGGTCCGACCCGTGGCCGCCGGGGGCGGCTCCGGGCACGACGCCGGAGACCACCTGGCTCCCGCCCCGGCACAGCCGCATGGCGTCCACCATGGCCCGTGGCTCGAGCGCGCCGTGCACCAGGTACCCGGAGGCCCCGGCAGCCATCGCCTCGGCGACGGTCGACTGGTCGTCGGTGTGCGTCAGCATCACCACCGTCGCGCCCCCGGCCAGCCGGGGCAGCAGCTCCAGCCCGCTCATGGCGGGCATCCGCACGTCCAGGAGCACGACGTCGATCCAGCCGGCCAGCACGTGCGCCACGGCCTCTTCCGGGTCGCCGGTGTCGATCACGGACGTGACGCCGTCGGTGCCCTCCAGGAGCGTTCTCAGGCCCATCCGGATGATCGGGTTGTCGTCCACGGCGAGGATTCGCATCAGACCACCTCCGCTGTCCGGCCGCCGATGCCGTCGGGCATCCGCAGCAGTTGGTGAGGAGTGCCGGCAGCCATGCCGCCGGACGAGTCGTCGGCGTGAGCGGGTTCGGCCGGCAGCAGGACCCGGACGGCGGTCCCGCCGTCGGGCGTAGGAGCCCAGATGGCGTCGCCGCCGCACAGCGCGGCGCGCTCCCGGATGCCGCGCAGCCCGTAGCCGCCGTCGCGCGGGACGTCGTCCGGAAGGCCCTGGCCGTTGTCCGAGACCAGAACCTCGGCGGCCGGCCCGACCGTCGTCACGAGGACCTCGACCCGGGACGCCTGGGCGTGCTTGCGCACGTTCTCCAGCAGCTCGGTGACCACGGCGCGGATGTGTCGTGCGCGGCCGGGGCCGATCATCTCGTCCGCGCCGGCGCGGACCGTCAGGTGCAGCGGGATCCCGGTGCGCTCCGTCCAGCGACGGGTGATGTCGGTGACGGGGTCGGTGACGCCGTGGGACTCGTCGCGCAGCTCGCCGAGCGCGGACCGGGTGTGCCGGTGGGCGGTCTGGACGGCGTCGCTGAGCATCCGGGCCACCTTGACGAGGTCGGGGGAGGACCCCTCGCGCTCCAGGCGGTCCGTGAGCCCGCGGGTCGTCAGGGAGAGGCCGGCGAGGTCGCCCGCGACGGTGTCGTGCAGGTCACGGGCCAGGCGCAGGCGTTCGGCCAGGACGGCCTGGTGCTCGCGGGTCGCGGTCAGCTCGGCGTCGGTCAGCGCCTGCTTGCGCAGCCGCCGGCCGAACATGGTGCCGGTCCAGGTCATGGCAGCGGTCAGTGCGGCCCCGGCGATCCCGGTGACGAGGCCGCGCCAGCTCGGCTCGTACGCGGTGAGCTGGAACAGGCAGAGGGGGACGGCCATGACGAGACCGAGGCGCAGGCCCGCGAACATGCCCCAGAGCGCGGCGGTCGCGGCGGCGTAGACCGACATGAGCGGAGACCCGGCGAGCGGGAGCAGGGCGACGACCGCGATGACGATGTCGGCGGCGAGCAGGACCCCGTTGCGCGCGTAGTCCCGGCCGCGCGTGTCCCAGTTCAGCGCGGGCACGAAGGAGAACGGCGTGGCGAGCACGACCAGGAGCACGCCGAGCCAGCCGGCGCCGTCGACCGCCGCCAGGACCAGGGCGAACGCGAGGACCACGAGCCGCACCTGGCACAGCAGCCGGACGGCGGGACCGATGGCCTGCTGGGTGGTCGCATCCATGCCGCGCCGCGGCCCGGACCTCTCAGAAGATCCCACCGAGCACCCCCGCGTTCGCGATGAGCACCGACGAGACGATGAGGATCAGCGCCCCGGGAAGGATGGTCGCGGTCACGGCGAGCGAGACCAGGGGGGCGGCCCGGGCGGCCTTCTGCCGCACGGCCTCGGCGTGCTCGCGGCGCACGTCGGCGGCGATGGAGGTGAGCGCCTCGGCGAGCGGCACGCCCAGCTCCTCCGCCTGCAGCAGCGCCGTCACGAACGTGCCCACGGCGCGCGACTTGGTGCGGTCCCGCAGCGCCTCGAACACCTTGCGCCGGGAGGAGCCGACGTTCATCTCCCGCAGGGCGGTGCGCATCTCGGCCGCCAGCGCGCCGCCGTGGAACTCGCACACGCGCTCCAGCGCCTGGCGGAAACCGAGACCCGCGGTCACCGTGACGGCGAGCACGTCGAGGAAGTCGGGCAGCTCCTGGTCGACCTGCTGCTGGCGCTTGCGGGCCTCGAGGTGCAGCCAGGCCCGCATCCAGGCGGAGAGGGCGAAGAACAGCACGAGGGCGATCTGCCACTGGCCCTGCACCCCGAGCAGGAGGCCGAACAGGGCACCCAGCAGGACGAGGGCCGCCTCGCGGCGCACGAACATCGTCAGGGTGATGCCGTCCGGGCGGCCCGCGCGCCGGATCAGGACGTCGAGCTGCTGCAGCCGGGCGCGGCCCCGGATCCGGGACGCCGGCCGGAGCAGCGGAGCGCCCAGGACGTCCAGCAGGGCGACGAACCCGCGCGGGCGCGGCTCCTCCTCGGGCGCGTACTCCACCTCGATGTCCTCCAGGCCCGTGCTGGTCACCAGGCGGTACCCGGTCATCCCCAGCACCGCGACGCCGGCGGCGGCGAGCGAGATCAGGAGCTCGAACACGTCACACCTCCACCTTCGACAGGCGGCGTACCAGCAGGTACCCGAGAACGAACAGACCACCGGCCACCAGCAGCACCACCTGGCCGATCAGGTTGGTGATCATCTCGTCGACGACCCCCGGGCTGAACGCGTTCATCAGCGCCACCGCGCCGAACGCCAGGAAGATGACGGTGTAGCCGGAGAACTGGGCGCCGATGGTGGAGGTCAGGACCTCGCGCCGGAGCCGGCGTCGTTCCTCGAGCGTGCTGCCGATCCCCGACAGGGCGGTGACGAGGGCACCGCCCGCCCGTCCCTGGATGGTCAGCGTCTGCGCCAGCACCGACAGCTCCCGCGACGGGAGGCGCTCGCTCAGGTTGTCGAGCGCCTGCTGCAAGGACCGACCCAGCGCCATCTCGGAGCTGACCTGCGCCACCTCGGACGCCGCGGGCTCGGGCATCTCGGTCGCGGCCATCTCCAGCGACCTCCGCACGGCGAGGCCTGCCGACGCACCGTTCGCGAGCAACCGCGCCAGCTCCGGAAGCTGCGCCACGAAACGATCGACGCGCTGCTTGCGGAGCCGCTCCAGCCAGCTGCGGGCGGCCACGACGACGATCAGCATCGCGAGGATCGCGGTGGCCCGGCCGAAGAGCGGCAGGACGACGAGACCCGCGACCACCGATGCCGCTGCCGTCCCGGCCAGGAACATCGACGGCGACCAGGCCGACAGCCCCGAACCGGCCAGCAGCGCGATCAGGCGCTTCCCCCAGCGGTAGCGCTGCAGCCGGTCGTCGAGGCGCGCGAACAGGCCGACCCGCGACCGCACGCCCATCTCGGCGGACTCCACCATCTGCCGCTCGACCTCGGCGTTGTTCGCCAGGGTCGCCACGGTCGCGGCCGCCAGGAGCAGCGTCACCACCAGGCCCGCCGCCACGATCAGGATGATCACAGCCGACCACCTCCGGAGGGCGAGCTCTCGGTCCCATAGGGCGGGACCTCGTCGGACCCGGACGGCAGGCCCTGCAGGATCGATGGTGCCTGTGCGGTCGGCGGCGCCTGCCGACCCGGGGGCGTCGTCGCCGCCTGGAGGCTCTGCGGCGGGAAGCTCGGCGCCCTCGTCGTCGGCGCGGATGCCGCGGAACCGGGCGCCGCCGCCATGGCCGGTGCCTGGACGTTCTCCCCGGCGCGCCGCAGCCGCTCGACGAGCTCCTCCGGCGGGGGCGACGACACGAACCTGCCGCTCACCGACCGGTCCGGCCCGACCGGGTCCGGCACGAACTTCACCAGCGGGGACAGCGTGTAGTCCTCGCGCCGCCTCGACGTCACCGCCTGCACCTCCATCACGCGGCGCGAGCCGTCCTGCGACCGGTCCAGGTGGATGATCACGTCGATCGCCGAGTTGATCTGGTCGCGCAACGTGATGACCGGCAGCTCGACCTCGCTCATCGACGCGAGCGTCTCCAGGCGCCCCAGCGCGTCCTGCGCGGTGTTCGCGTGCACGGTGGCGATCGACCCGTCGTGGCCCGTGTTCATCGCCTGCAGCATGTCCAGCGTCTCGCCACCACGGACCTCACCGACGATGATCCGGTCCGGCCGCATGCGCAGCGCGTTGCGTACCAGGTCGCGGATCGCGACGGCGCCGCGGCCCTCCACGTTCGCCGGGCGCGACTCGAGCCGCACCACGTGCCCCTGCTGGAGAGACAGCTCGGCGGCGTCCTCGATCGTCACGATGCGCTCCTGCTCCGGGATCATCCCCGACAGCGCGTTCAGGAACGTCGTCTTGCCCGAGCCCGTACCGCCCGACACGATGACGTTCAGCCGCGCCCGCACGCAGGCGCCCAGCAGCGCGGCGGTGTTCGGGTCGAGCGTGCCCTTGTCCACCAGCTCGGCCATCCGGAACGGTGTCGGGAACCGCCGGATCGTCAGCGTCGGGCCGTCCAGCGCCAGCGGCGGAATGATCACATTCACCCGCTCACCGGTCGGCAGTCGCGCGTCCACCATCGGCGACGACTCGTCCACGCGGCGGTTCACCTGCGACACGATCCTGTCGATCGTCTGGAACAGCTGGTCCGACGACGCGAACCGCGTCGGCACCCGCTCCACCTTGCCGTACCGCTCCACGAACACGTCCGTCGGCCCGTTCACCATGATCTCGGTGACCGACTCGTCCGCCAGCAACGGTTCCAGCACACCGAGCCCCAGCGCGTCGTCCACGATCCGCTGCACCAGCGCGCTGCGCTCCCGGGCCGACAGCACGGGCCCGTCGACCGACAACATCCGGGACAGCACGCGCTCCAGCCGCACCCGCCGCTGCGGCGGGGCGAGGCGGGACAGGTCGTCGACGTCGATCTCCTCGAGCAGGCGCTCGCGGTAGACCTTGGCGAGGTCGTTGTCGTCGTCCTGCCGCTCCTCGGCGGCGAGACGGTCGCGAAGTGCCACGTCAGTCCTCCATCGGGAACTCGGCGGAGCGCGTCAGCGAGACGTCGGTGACCCTCATCTCGCCCAGCCCGAGGGGAGCGGACACGGTGACCTGTACGCGGGCGGTGCCGTCGCCGTCGTCGAACTCGACGTCCTCGAGCTCGAGGCCGGCGGGGATCTGGTTCTCCACCACGGACTCCCAGTCGTGCCCCTGGCTGAGGGCACGTGCGCCGTTCCGGGCGGCCTCCTGGGAGATCGAGGCGGTCTGGGCGACCGTGACGCCCTGGATCGCGAGCACCGCGACCAGGAGGATCGCGAACACGACGCCGACGAGCTCGACGGCGGCCTGCCCGTGTTCGTGGCGGTGCAGGTTCCGGGTTCTGGCGGTCATGTCATCCCTCCGTATACACAGGGGCGGACGACGCGGCGGACAGGTCCACGCCGGGAATCACCGTCCGTACCGTGACCCGGACGCTGACCTCGTCGGACGAGACGTCGATGTCGGAGTCGCGGACGGACGTGCGCAGGCCGTCGGGCAGGCGGTCCCGCACGTCCTCGCGGACGCGGTGCTCGGTCAGCCGCTGCAGCGCCTCGTCGACGGGGTTGCCAGGGCTGTCGTCGTAGCCGGCGATGCCGGCCGTGCGGGCGCCCTCCTGCGCGGCGGCGCGGGCGGCCAGCAGGCCGGAGGCCCAGCCGATGCCCTGGACGCACAGCAGGATCGTCATCAAGGCGATCAGGATGAAGACCGGCATCTCGACCATGGCCTGGCCGGCCTGGCGGTCGGCGCGCGACCGGGCGGGCAGGCGCGGGTCCTGCTGGGTCTCCTCGGCCTTCCGGTCGTGCCGGCCCGGCCGCCGGGTGGCACCGGCCACGAGGGCCTCCACCTCGGTGGCGGAGTCCTCCGGGTCCGACGGCGCGCTGGCCGTCTCCCGCTGGAGCGCGGCGACGCCCACCTCGGCGACCGCCTTGTGGACCGGGGTGGGGGACTCCAGGAGGGTCGCGGTGTTCACCGCGCCCGCGAAGACCGGGCCGCCCTCGGGCACCGTGAACGCGACGGGGCGCTCCACGATGCGCTCGGCGAGCTGGGGTGTGACCTCGTCCTTCGGGCTGCGCCGGTTGAGGACCAGCTCCACCGACGCCGGCCGGCGGACGGCGAGCCGTTCCCACTGCGCGAGGGTGCGGCGGGCGGACCGCAGGGCGGGGAGGTCAGGGGTGCTGACGAGCAGGACGCGGTCCGCGAACTCCAGGGCCGTGGCGCGAGCCTCGTCGAGGTGCGAGCCGACGTCGAGCACCGCGAGGTCGCACTCGAAGCGGAGCGCTCCCACGATGGAGCGGACGGCCGCGGCGGTGACCTCCTCGCCACGCTCGCCCTCGGCGGGCGCGGGCAGCAGCCGGACGCCCCCGGGCACGTCGTAGGTGGTCTCGCGGAGCATGCGGCCGGTGACCTCGCCCTCGACACCGGCGAGGTCCACCACCGAGCGGCGGGTGCGGACCCCGGAGTA
The DNA here is from genome assembly GCF_054777735.1 of Myceligenerans cantabricum. Classification (NCBI taxonomy): domain Bacteria; kingdom Bacillati; phylum Actinomycetota; class Actinomycetes; order Micrococcales; family Promicromonosporaceae; genus Myceligenerans; species Myceligenerans cantabricum. The sequence goes on along the minus strand of NZ_BAAHAJ010000005.1, from coordinate 117,631 downwards.
CGCGGTGAGGTCGCCGGCGCCGAGGTCGAGGTCGACGAGCGTGGTGTCGCCCGTCCGGGCGGCCCGCGCCAGCAGGAGCGCCATGACGGACGTGCCCACGCCGCCCTTCGCGCCGGCCACGGCCACGATCTGGCCGCTGCGGCCGCCGGTGCGCTCCGCGGAGACGGCGGCCTGCGCGACCGCGGACCACTGCGCCACCCCCTCGAAGCGGGTGAGGATCTCCTCGAGGCCGGCGTTGCGGGCGATCACCGAGCGAGCGCCGACCTCCATGGCGGCGGCCATCGCCGCGCTCATCTCGGTCGCGTTGTGCGCGTCGACCACCATCACGATCCCGGTGAGCGGGATCGCCATGCCGATCGTGCGCGTCAGGGCGTGGCCCCGGCCGTCGTCGGCGGCCTCGTCGACCACGACGAGGCCGACGTCCGGGTGGCGGTCGAGGGCAGTCATGACCCCGGGGCTGTCCGGCACGGCGGCGGCCAGCTCGAAGCCGTCCGACTCGGACAGGACGTGCCCCAGGTGGTCACGGACCTCGTGCGACGCCGTCACGAGCAGCACCTTGGTGGCCATGGTCAGCTCCCCTGCTTCGTGTCCTGCGGCTTGGTCAGCTTGCCGTCGAAGGTCCGCTGCTCGAACGGGACGTCCGCCTCGTCGCCCGCACCGCGGAGCGCGATGCGCATCTTCTCGGAGAAGGTCTCGACGTACGCGAGCGTCAGCGCGTCGTCGTTGCTCAGCGCGAAGGTCACCGGGAGGCCTCGCCGCGGGGCGAGGTCGTCAGGATCCTCGACGGTCTGCGGGATCCCGACCTCCACGACCAGAGCGTTCGAGACCCACACCCGCGCGAGGTCCCCGGTGTTCCCGCTCGCGCGCATCGTCGCGATGACGTCGACCCGGTCACCGGGCTGCACCTTGCCGGCCACGCCGGTCTCGGCGTCGACGATGACGGCGACCTCACGAAATCCGGGCTGCACGATCGGGCGCTCGACCAGCATGCCGTCCTGGACGACGGAACCTTTCTTGTACGCGGTGGCCGCGACGAGGCCCTCGGCCTCGCCGGGGTCGTGCAGGGCAGACTCGGAGACCCAGCGCGTCGGGACCTCGACCTCCTCCAGCATCGCGGGCTCGATGGGCTCCTGAGCCTCCACCGCGCGGTTCAGCTGCAGCACGGTGGTCATCGGTCCCACCTGGGTGCTCACGGTGCGTACGTAATACAGCACGCCGACGAAGACGGCGACCGCGAGGAAGGAGGTGACGACGAGGAGGAACACTCCACGCCGCTGCCGGGGGTTCACTGGACGGCCTCCAGGGGCTCGGGATGTGCGGTGGGTTCTGCGACGCCGCCCCGCGGACCGGTCCGGGCGGACCGCGTGGCGACGTCGCAGAAGAGGCAGGCCCCAGGGGCGGCCCGGCCGCAGACTTCGCAGGCCGGCCAGCGGAAGAACCCGGAGGCCACGTTGGTGATGGTCGAGGTGAGCGGGGCGTCGAGGCACGAGGCCTCGAACCAGCGGGGCGCCGGCCAGACCTCGGCCCTCAGGCCCTGCGTCCCGCCCAGCTCGGCGTCCGCGGGGCGGGGGAGGAGGGCGAGGGCCTCGGGGACGACGGCGCGCGGCGACCGGGCGGCGACGATCAGCTCGCCGTCCCCGATGCCGAGGTGTCCCATGAACCGGCCCACGGTGCCGCGGCCCGGGTCCACCACGAATGCCGACGACGGCAGGAGGCTGCCGGCGTGCTGGCGGAACGTGGGGGCGGGCTGGGCCAGCGAGGCGACTGTCGAGAGCAGCGCCCGGGTATGGACGTGCGCGAGCACGTCGTCGGCCACCGCCTGGGCCGACGCCGCGGGGAGCGCCGGGGTGGTGAGGCCGGTGAGGATGATCGCCCAGGCGGTGAGGTGCACGTCGAGGTGCAGCAGCGCGAGGCGTTCGGAGCCCAGGGCCAGGCGCGCGGCCCGGGCGGCCCTGCGGGACTCGTCGTCACGGGTGGCGAGGACGACGTCGTCGCCAGGGAGGCGCTGGACCGCGTTCACCACGGCTTCGAGCGTGGGCTCCGCCCGGTGGACGGCGGGGTCGACGCCGTCCGGTGCTCCGATCGCGATGACGAGCACGTGTCCCCCTCCGCTTGGCGTGGCTTGCTACCGAAACTAACAAACCAGGGCCGGACGGCCCCTGCTTGAAGTTCACGCGCTCCAGGCGCTGTCTTTACTGCCTTGCCAGGCCGCTCCGTCGTGCAGTCCCCTGTGTGAGCGAGGCCACTCCGGCGGGCCCACGGCGATGCTGGCGGGCCAGGGTCGGGCAGTCAAGCATGCGCCGGTCACAACGGTCACGAAATCGACCGGACCGGGTCGTGAGGGGCGGAGGGCCACCAGGCCCTGAAAACGATATCAAGCCCGAAATTAGGGGCTCGGTCCGATTGTGACGAGCGATGACCGCGACCGAGACCAGTCACGAAATGCACACCGCCCGAGAGTGATCGGTCATGGGGTAGATGGGTTTCTCCGCCTCCCGCGGGCGGCCAGGGACGACGCCGGGCGTGCTCTGGAGGGCTCCCCCCTGTGCAGCGGCGGCCGTCGGTGGTAAAAAGACCCCGATGAAGCAGCAAACTCTCGTGGTCAACGGTAGCCCGGTCGCCGAGGCCGAGGTGGCGGACACCGCGCTCGGCCGGGCGCGTGGCCTGCTGTTCCGCCGCGAGCTGCCCGAGGCCCTGATCCTGCGTCCGTGCTCCTCGGTGCACGGCGCGTGGATGCGGGAGCGGCTCGACGTCGCGCTGCTCTCGCGAGAGGGCGAGGTGCTGCACGCGCAGGTGCTGCGGCCATGGGGTTTCTCGGCCGTGCGCCGTGGGGTGAAAGAAGTGCTGGAGGCGCCGGCCGGCAGCTTCGAGCGCTGGGGGCTCGGCGCGGGGAGCCGGGTGGAGCTCGTCGGGTCGTGAACCGGTTGGTCCGGCGACGTTTCAGCCAGGGCCGAATCGTCGGAGGACGGAGCTCCCCCGCGACCCTCACGAGTGGGTAGATGTCGCGGATGGGGAGATCTCCCCATGCAATATTTCTGTTCGAGCGTCAGTGCCTCCTTGTAAGGTGAACTTCGGTATCTGGGCGTGGATCAACTGGACCATTTGGACAGCCAGTTGTGGGGCTGCACAAGGATCGTGGGCCTCCGGACACGCTGACCACCGAGAACATCGCAGCCGAGGAGGAGATCCGTGTCCGTGGCGTCACGACTCATGGAGAACAAGCGCGCGGTCGCGTCAGCAGGAGTCGTCACGGTCTTTTCCGGCACCCTCCTGGGCCTCGCCCTCTGGTATGACGGTGAGGCGACCGCCGACGTCGTGCTGAACGACTCCGGCATCTGGGTGACCAGGGCCAGCCACGGTGAGCTCGGCCGGTACAACTTCGAGGCCAGCTCGATCGACGGCATCATGGCGACGAACTCCACGACGTTCGACGTGTCGCAGGACGGCGGCCGGGTCCTCCTGGACGACACCGGGAACGCCCAGGCCAGCCCTATCGATCCCGCCCACCTCCAGCGCGACGCCGACCTCGCGCTGCCGTCCGGCGCGCAGGCCGCCTCGGGCGGTGCTGCCTCCGCCGTGTACGACGGCGAGACGGGCCGGCTCTGGGTGCTGCCGTTCGACGGGGTGCAGGCGTTCGACGAGGAGGAGCTCGAACCCACCGCCGAGGTGGGTACGGGCGGCGTCCTGGCCGTCGGGGGCGACGGCTCCGTCTACGTCGCCACGACCGCCGAGGGCGGTGCGCTCACGATCGTCCCGACGAGCGACCACGGTGCTCCGGGCGAGATCGAGACCGAGCGCATCAGCGTGCAGGAGAACGCGAGCCTTGAGGTCACCGCGATCGGCGACCAGCCGGTGGTGCTGGACAAGACGGTAGAGACCCTGATCGTCCCGGGCGGTGAGCGGATCCGGATCGAAGGGCTCGCCGAGTCGAAGCTTCAGCAGCCGTCCGGCGAGGCGGGCACCGTGGCCGTCGCCACCACCGACTCCCTGATCAACCAGCCGTTGGACGGCAGCGATGCGCTCGTGCAGCAGGCCTCGGGCACCCCGGCCGCCCCCGTGCAGGTCGGCGGGTGCACCTACGGCGCGTGGTCGAGCACCGGCGAGGTGCTGCGGGACTGCGCCGGCTCGGACTCGGACGACCGGCAGACCCTCGAGGGGATCTCGCCGAACGCCGTCCTGGAGTACCGCACGAACCGCGGCAGGATCATCCTGAACGACGTGATCGGCGGCGACCTCTGGCTGCCCACCGACGACTACCGCAAGGTCGACGACTGGGACCTCAAGGAGAACGAGGACGACGAGGGAGAGAAGACCGACTCCGAGGAGACGGTCTTCGAGCAGGTGGACCAGGTGGTCGCCGACCGCGACAAGCCGAACAAGCCGCCCGAGCCGAAGCCGGACGACCTGGGCCTGCGGGCCGGTCGCACCACCGTGCTCGACGTGCTGGCGAACGACATCGACCCCGATGGCGACATCATGACCGTCTCCGTGCCGGACGGCTCGGACGTGGGCTCGGGGATCGCCGTGGACCGCGTGCTGGACGGCGCGGCGCTCCAGGCGGACCTGCCCCCGGACGCGACCGGGACCGTCACCTTCAAGTACGAGGTCGACGACGGCCGCGAGGGCGGCGTCGTCGCGTCGGAGGTCACGCTCACGGTCCGGCCGCCGCAGGAGAACGAGGTGCCCGAGCAGACCGGCGAGCCGGTGCTCAAGGTCGCCGAGGCCGGTACCGCGGAGCTCAACGCGCTGCCGTACTTCAAGGACCCGGACGGCGACGACCTGTTCCTGTCCACGGCCACGACGAACGACCCGGACAACGAGGTGCGCTCCCGTCCGGACGGCACCGTGGAGTTCATCGACGGCGGAGGCGGCACGGGCCGCAAGATCGTGGACATCACGGTCTCCGACGGCGAGGGCGCCGTGGCCAACGGCAAGGTCCTGGTGGACGTCGTCGCGGACGACCAGCCGCCGATCCCGGTGCAGGACCACGTCACCACGCTGGCGGGCGAGCCCGTCACCGTGCACCCGCTGCAGAACGACTCGGACCCGAACGGCGACAAGCTCCGGCTGGTCAACGTGGGGAGCGCGAAGCCCGCGGACATCACGCCCAACTACACGGCGGGCAGCTACCGGTTCGTCAGTGAGCAGGCAGGCTCGTACGACCTTCCGTACCAGGTCAGCGACGGCCCGAACTCCGCCACCGGGCTGGTCCGGGTGGACGTCGTCGAGCGTCCGGACGAGGCCGGCAAGCCGGTCGTCGTCTCCGACCAGGTGCTGCTGCCCAAGGGTGGTGAGGGTCTGGTGGACGTGTTGGCGAACGACACCGATCCGTCTGGTGGTGTGCTGGTGGTGCAGGAGGTTGATGTTCCGGAGGACTCCGGTCTGACGGTCGCGGTGCTGGACCATCATGTTTTGAAGATCACCGAGAACCGGCGTCTGGAGTCGACGGCGACGATCGGGTACACGGTCTCGAACGGTGAGGCGACGGCTACGGGGCAGGTGCATGTGGTGCCGATTCCGGCGTCGGAGCGGCTGCGGCCGCCGGAGGCGGGTGCGGACGAGGTGGATGTGCACGTGGGTGACACGGTGACGATCCCGGTGCTGAAGAACGACTCTCACCCGGACGGTCTGCCGGTGGAGCTGGCCGAGGAGCTGGTGGAGGAGCCGGAGGCCGAGCTCGGTGAGGCGTTCGTGTCGCAGGAGGTCGTCCGCTTCAGGGCGGGTGACGAGGCCGGTGTGGCGCATGCTGTCTATGAGGTGGCGGACCCGAACCGGCAGCGCGACTCCGCACAGATCACCATCAACGTGCGGGACGATCCGGAGAACACCGCCCCGCAGCTGCCCGACGTCGACGCGCGGGTGCTGTCCGGTGGGACCGTGCGGATCGACGTGCCGTTGGACGGGATCGACCCGGACGGCGACTACGTCATGCTCTCGGACATCTCCGGCGCGCCGACCATGGGGCAGGCGCGCATCACGGACGGCTTCATCGACTTCGAGGCATCGTCCAAGTCGGTGGGGACGGACACCTTCACCTATACCGCCACGGACAGCCGGGGTGCTGTCGGGGTCGGGACGGTGCGGGTGGGGGTCGCACCGTTGCCGGCGACGAACCAGAAGCCTGTCGCGCAGGACGACGAGACGCTGGTGCGGCCGGACCGTACTGTGGCGATCGCCGCGCTGGAGAACGACACGGACCCGGACGGCGACGAGATCGGTCTGGTGGAGTCCCTGTTCGGGAGCACCGGGGATCTGGACCCGGCTGTGGTGGAGGACGATGTGGTCGTGACCGCGCCGGAAGAGGCGGGTGCGCACCCCTTCTACTACGGCATCCAGGACGTCTACAAGGCGCGCGCGCAGGGCACGATCACGGTGGAGGTTGCCAGGGATGCGCCGCTGCTGCGGCCGGTAGCGCACGACGACGTGCTCTCGGTCCCGGACGTGGTGGGCAAGGAGTCGGTCACGGTCGATGTGCTGGCCAACGATGTGGATCCGGACGGGGTGGGCGCGGACCTCGAGGTGAGCCTGGACGGGACGCCTGAGGGGGCGACGCTGACGGAGGACGGGAACATCCAGGTCGAGGTGCGGTCTGACCTGCAGATCCTCACGTACACGGTCACGGACATGGACGGGCTGGAGTCCAGTGCGTTCGTGCGGGTGCCGGGTGACTCGCTCTCGCCGCACCTGAAGCCGGGTCTGGATCCGCTGGAGGCGTTCAGCGGGGAGCCGCTGGAGATCGACCTGAACGAGTACGTCGTGGTCGAGGACGGCTTGAAGCCGCGCATCACGGAGGACTCGACGGTGAGCGCCGTCGAGGGTGCGGTGGAGGTCACGGGGCTCACGGGTCTCACCTATGTCTCCGAGGAGGACTACTTCGGCCCGGCGTCGGTGAGCTTCGAGGTGACCGACGGCGACAGCCCGGAGGACCCGGACGGCCGCAAGGCGACGTTGACGCTGCCCATCGAGGTGAAGCCGACGAACAACCAGCCTCCGGAGATCAAGGGGTCGCCCGTGCTGGAGGTGCCGGCCGGCGAGGAGGGTGCCGTCGACCTGGGCGCCTACGTGACCGATCCGGAGAACGACGACCTGACGTTCAAGGTGCAGGCCGGCGCCGAGGGGCTGAACGCCTCCGTCCAGGGCAGCACGGTGACCGCGCAGGCGGACCCGTCGGTCGCCAAGGGCACCTCGGACACCATCCCGTTCACGGTGACCGACGGCACGACCGACCCGGTCAAGGGCGATCTGACCGTGCAGGTCGTGCCGTCGACCCGCCCGCTCGCCGCGACGGGCGAGGATGTCGTGGAGGGAGCCCACGAGGGTGTCGCGGAGAGCATCAACGTGCTGGCGAACGACACCAACCCGTTCCCCGAGACGCCGCTCGAGCTGGTCGGCGTGCCGGTCGTGGAGACGGGCAGCGGAACGCCGGACTACAGCGGTGACCAGGTCGTCGTGACGCCGGCGGAGGGCTTCCACGGCGCGATGCGCGTGAAGTACACCGTGCAGGACGCCACCCAGGACGAGGACCGGCACGTCGACGGAGTGGTGAACCTGACCGTGCTGGGCAAGCCGGAGGCACCCCGCGCCCCGCGTGTCGAAGAGGTGCGGTCCGAGACCGTGGTCCTCACGTGGGACGAGCCGAACAACAACGGCGCGCCCATCGAGAGCTACACGGTCACCTCGTCGCAGGGCGACGAGCAGAACTGCCCCACCACCACGTGCACCATCACCGGCCTGACCAACAACGTGACGTACACCTTCACGGTGCAGGCCGAGAACGAGGTCGGCCCGGGCGAGGCGTCGCCGGCGTCCCAGGAGGCGCGCCCGGACCAGAAGCCGGACCAGCCCGCACCCCCGACGCTGAAGTTCGGTGACGCGTCCCTCAAGGTCGCCTGGAAGAACCAGAGCTACTCCGACCGGTCGCCGATCGACTGCGTCAACCTGGAGATCTCGCCGCCGGCGCCGAACGGTTCCTACCAGAAGAAGTGCATCGCCTCGACGAGCACTACGTGGGACGGCCTGGAGAACGGGACGGCGTACACGGTCCGGGTGCAGGCGGAGAACGATGCGCCCGACCCGTCGGAGTGGTCCGACCCGTCGGCGCCCGAGGTGCCCGCCGGCCCGCCGGAGGCTCCTGCCGCGCCGACCGCGACCCGGGTGAACACCGATCTCGGCGGCCAGGTCGAAGTCAGGTGGACCGCGCCGGCGAACAACGGTGACGCCGTCAAGCGGTACGACCTCGACGTGCTCGCCAACGGGTCGAAGGTCAAGACGCTCACGGTCACCGGGGGCACCAGCGAGACCGTGGAGGACCTGAACACCAAGGAGACCTACACCTTCCAGGTGACGGCGGAGAACAAGGCCGGCAAGTCCGGGGTCAGCCCGCAGTCGAACGCCGTCCAGCCGTTCGGGACGCCGGACCGTCCGGGGACGCCGTCGGCCGGCCTGGGCAGCAACACCAGCGGGCAGGCGACCGTGCGATGGAGCGACATCGGCGACTTCCGCGGCACGGGCGGCAGGTACGAGGTGCGGTCCAACCCCGCGACGAGCGAGCAGGGCGCCGGTGCGAACACCTCCCACAACTTCACCGGTCTGACCAACGGCACCACCTATACGTTCAGCGTGCGGGCCTGCAACGACAAGGGCGCGTGCTCCGCGTGGTCGGCGGCGTCGAACTCGGTGCGGCCCTACACGGTGCCGGGAACCCCGGGCGTCACCTGGCACAAGTCCAGCGCCACCGACGGCTACTTCACCCTGCGCGGACCCGGTTCGAGCGGCGGCCGCCCGGTGCAGAAGATCGAGTGGCAGCTCTCCCGTTCGGAGTCGAGGTCGGGCTCGGTCACGTCCTGGCCGTCCAACGTCGGTGTGAGCGGTGGCTACGACAAGAGCTACACGTTGCAGGCCCGAGCGTGCAACGCGGCAGGCTGCGGTTCCTGGGCCTCGGCCTCGGGCAGCACGGACCCGAAGCCTCAGCCGAAGGCCTGGGTCACGCGCGGCAGCTCCACGAACCAGTGCACCAACGAGCCGAACGCCTGCTGGAACTGGGTCCTGCACTGGGAGGACTTCGGCTCGGGAACGCACGGGCTCGCGTGCTTCGCCGGTGACACGACCGCCTACGGCGGTGCTCCCTACTGGCACGACATCAGGAGCCACTCGCGGACCTACGCGGGGGCCGACACCAAGCACTCCGTCAGCGGAGACAGCGGCAGCATCGCCACGTCCTGCTTCATGGGCGGGAGCTACAACGGCACTGCTGTCGGCGTCATGGCGAGGGATGAGGGTCTCTTCCAGTCCGGCAACTGGCCGAACCCTGGACGATGACCCGGCCGTGGCACCACGCCCGTCCATCCCGCACGACGAACTTCACCTGAAACGAGGAAGCAAGGACACATGAGCACCAGCACGATGACACCGGAGCAGGCGGCCTGGTTCGCGCAGACGTTCGACCGTCTGGTCGGCAACGTCGGTCAGGCGGTGCTGGGCAAGTCCCAGGTCATCCGCCTGGCGCTGACCTGCATGCTCGCCGAGGGCCACCTGCTGCTGGAGGACGCCCCGGGTACCGGCAAGACGGCGATGGCACGGGCGATCGCGGCCTCGGTCCAGGGCTCGCACAGCCGCATCCAGTTCACGCCCGACCTGCTGCCCTCCGACGTCACCGGCGTGACGATCTACGACCAGAACACCGGCAAGTTCGACTTCCACAAGGGCCCGATCTTCGCGTCCATCGTGCTGGCGGACGAGATCAACCGTGCCTCGCCGAAGACGCAGTCCGCCCTCCTGGAGGTCATGGAGGAAGGGCACGTCACGGTGGACGGCGTGCGGCACAGCGCGGGCGACCCGTTCATGGTGATCGCCACGCAGAACCCGATCGAGCAGGCCGGTACCTACCGGCTGCCCGAGGCGCAGCTCGACCGCTTCCTCATGAAGACGTCGGTCGGCTACCCGGACCACGCCTCCACCGTCGAGATCCTCACGGGGTCCTCGGTGAAGGACCGGAGCCTCGCCCTGCAGCCGCTGATCACCACCAAGGCGGTCACCGAGATGTCGGCGCTGGCGCACACCGTCTACACCGACACCGCCGTGCTGGAGTACGTCTCCCGGCTCACGGAGGAGACCCGCAACGCGCCGGAGGCCCGGATCGGCGTCTCCGTCCGTGGCGCGATCGCGCTCGTGCGCTGCACCAAGGTGTGGGCCGCCGCGCACGGCCGCAACTACGTGCTGCCCGACGACGTGAAGGACCTGGCCCAGCCTGTGTGGGCGCACCGCTTCGTGCTCGACCCCGAGGCCGAGTTCGCCGGCGCGCAGCCCGACATCATCCTGGGTCGCATCCTCAGCGACGTCGCCGCTCCGCAGGAGCGTGTGACGGCATGACGACGACGGCGACCCGGCCGCCCGTCACCACCAGCACGACGTCGCGGCCGGGATACGGGAAGCGTGCGGAGGCCCGGCGCGGCCTCGGGGTGCGGGGCGCGGACGCGCGCCGTGCCGTCCGGCGCGGCGGGGTGAGGCTCTCGGGCAGGCTCCGGCGAGGGCTCTCCCGGGTGCGGGAGTGGCTCCGTCCGCTGACGCAGGCGTTCAGCGGCTTCGGTATCGCCGTGCTGCTCACGGCGGTCGCGGCGTGGGTGGCGGGCCTGCTGTTCTCCTGGGTCGAGGTGCTGGTCGCGGCGGTGCTGCTGACGGTGACCCTGATCGCGGCGAGCGCGTTCGTGCTGGGCAGGTTCCGCTACACCGTGGTGCTCGACCTGGCGCAGCGGCGCGTCACCGTTGGCGATCGCGCCGTCGGCCGCCTCGACGTGCGCAACGAGAGCAGGCGTCCGGTGCTGCCGTCGGTGATGGAGCTGCCGGTCGGCACGGGCACCGCCGCGTTCCCCGTGCCACGGCTGAAGGGCGGCGGCGCGCACGAGGAGATCTTCACGATCCCGACGCGGCGCCGCAGCGTCATCTCGGTCGGCCCGGTGAAGTCCGTGCGCGCCGACCCGCTCGGGCTGCTGCGCCGCGAGGTCACGTGGACCGAGCCGGAGGAGCTCTTCGTGCACCCCCAGGTGAAGAACCTGATGGGCTCGAACACCGGCTTCTTCAAGGACCTGGAGGGGCGCGTCACCCAGGACATCTCCAACTCGGACGTGTCCTTCCACGCGCTGCGCGACTACGTGCCCGGCGACGACCGCCGCCACATCCACTGGAAGACCACCGCGCGCACCGGCCAGCTCATGGTCCGCCAGTTCGAGGAGACGCGCCGCTCCCACCTGGCCGTGCTGCTGAGCACCCGCGCCGCGGACTACGCCGACGAGGAGGAGTTCGAGCTCGCGGTCAGCGTCTGCGGCTCGCTCGGCCTCCAGGCGATCCGCGAGGACCGCGGCGTCACGGTGATGGTGAACGACGCCGGCAGCCTGCGCGGTGACCACCGCACGCGGCTCCTGGACGACCTGTCGCGGATCGAGCTGACCTCGACGAGGACCACGCTCGCGGACCTTGCCCGGATCGCGGGCAGCACGGTGAACGACGCGTCGGTGATGTCCTTCATCACCGGGAGCCTCGTCACGCCGACCGAGCTGCGTTCCGCCTCGGCCCGCCTGCCCGCGGGCGTCCAGGTGATGGCGATCCAGTGCGTGCCCGGGGCCTCGCTGTCCCGTCACGCCATCGCGGAGCTCGGCGTGCTGACGCTCGGCAAGCTGGGTGACCTGCCGCTCGCGCTGCGAAAGATGAGTGAGGGATGAGCCACGACGAGACCACCCGCGGCGGAGCGCGCCGCGGGATCCACCCGGACGGCCGGCCGTCCGGCATCACCGGGTCGAGCACCCGGGGCACCGGCACCACGCGCCGCGCCGACGACGCGCGCCCCCGCGCGGTCAAGCGGGGCGCCTGGTTCGACGTCGGGGCCGTCGCCGTGATGTGCGGCGCGATCCTGATCGGGTTCGGCCCCGTCTGGGGCACCCCGGCGTACCTGCTGCCCACGGTCGGCGGTACGGCCCTCGGCCTGATCATCGCCTGGCTGTGCGCCTGGCGGCGGTGGCCGGCCGTGACGGTGGCCGCGCTCGCCGTCGTCGGCTACCTGCTGTTCGGGGCGGCGCTCGCGCTGCCGCGCCACGCGATCTTCGGGTTCGTCCCGAGCATCGCCACCCTGCGCGATCTCCTGCTCGGGTCGATCCAGGGCTGGAAGTCGTTCGTCACGACGGTGCCGCCGCTGGCGTCGTTCCCCGACCTGGCGATCGTGCCGTACCTGATGATGCTGCTGGTGGCGCTCGTCGCGGGGTCGATCGCGCTGCGGCTGCGACAGGCGTCCTGGGCGCTGCTGCCGATCCTGGCGGGCCTGGCCGGCGTCATTCTGCTCGGCTCGCTGGAGACGGCGCTGCCGGTCGTGCAGGGCCTCGTGATCGCGATCGTCGGCCTGCTGTGGGGCGGCGTGCGCGCGATGGGCGCCCGGGTCGGGACCCACTCCATCAGCACCGACCAGAGCCGTGAGGCCACGCGCCGCCTGGTCTGGTACCGCGTCCGCACGGGTGCGGTCATCCTCGGTGTGGCGGCCGTCGCCGCCGGCTTCGCCGGGCCGGCGCTGCTGCCGGACAGCCCGCGCAAGGTGCTCCGCGAAGAGATCGTGCCGCCGCTCGAGCTGCACGAGTTCGCGACGCCGCTGGCCTCGTTCCGGCACTACGCCAAGGACGAGAAGGAGACCGAGATCCTCCGGATCGGCGGCCTCCCCGAGAACGCCCGCGTGCGGCTGGCCACGCTCGACGAGTACGACGGCGTCGTCTACGACGCCGCGGGGGAGGGCGGCGCGACCGGCGTCTACACCCGGGTGGGCCAGGAGATCGTCACCGCGGCGACGGGCGAGCCGACGACGCTCCAGGTGACGTCCCTCGCGTACGACGACGTCTGGGTGCCGGAGGTCGGCGACCTCACGGGCGTGACCTGGACGGGGCCGCGCGCCGCGGACCAGAGCACGGGCACGTACTACAACAGCGAGACCGAGACCGCCGTGGCGCTGGCCGGCGTGCGGCCCGGCGACACCTACGAGCTCGACACGCTGCTGACGACGCCCCCGTCGGAGGAGGACCTCGAGCACGCCACGGTGGCCGAGGTCGAGCTGCCGGAGACCGAGAAGACGGCGCTCCCGGGGAACGTGGCCGCCAAGGCCGCGCAGTACACCGGGACGGAGACCGAGCCCGCCGCCAAGCTGACCCTCATCCGGGACGCGCTGGAAGCGGGCGGCATCCTCTCGAGCGGCCTGGAAGGCCAGCCGCCGTCGCGTCCCGGGCACGCCGCGGAACGCGTGGACTACCTGCTCGAGAAGGACGACATGATCGGCGACGAGGAGCAGTTCGCCGTCGCGTTCGCGCTCCTGGCCCGGCAGACCGGCATCCCCGCGCGGGTGGTCATGGGCTTCAAGGAGGACGAGGAGGAGTCCGAGCGGCAGAGCGGCGAGGAGTGGACCGTCCTCGGCGAGGACGTGCACGCCTGGGTCGAGGTGCCGTTCGAGGAGTACGGCTGGGTGCCGGTCGACGTCGACCCCGACGAGGACACGAAGATCCAGCCGGAGCCCCAGACGCAGGAGGTGCCGAAGCCGCCGGTGCTGCAGGAGCCGGAGCCGCCGGAGGAGCCGGAGCAGAACAAGGCCGGCAGCGTGGAGGACGACGAGCAGGACGAGGCCGAGAACGAGGGCTTCGACTGGGCCATGTTCCTGACCATCGTGCTCGCGGTGGTCATCCCGCTGGCGCTGCTGCTGCTCCCGGTCCTGCTCATCCTCGCGTACAAGGCGCGCCGCCGGACGCGGCGCCGGAACGCCGAGGACCCGGCCGACCGGTTCAGCGGCGGCTGGTACGAGGTGGTCGACACCGTCACCGACCTGGGTACGGCGGTGCCGGCGTCGGCGACCCGGCGCGAGGGCGCCGGGTTGATCGCGACGAAGCACGAGTCCCCGGGCACACTGATGCTCGCGCACCGGGCGGACGCCACGGTCTTCAGCGGCAAGCAGCCGACGCAGGACGAGGTGGACTCCTTCTGGGGGGAGGTGGACACGGTACTCGGCGGCCTACGCTCTTCCGTGGGCACCCGGCAGCGGATCTTCGCCGCCCTCTCGTTGCGGAGCGTGCGTGCGCGGCTGGCGGGCGGACGCGGCATGCTGGGCGCCTTGGAGGACCTGGTGACGCGAGGCTCGAAGGAGAAGCGATGACGGACGTGGTGTGCAGCGGCTGCCTGTCGCGCCAGGCTGCGGGGACGCAGTACTGCGGCGTGTGCGGGCGCGAGTTCTCGCGTACCGGCAAGCCCGTGGCCGAGCAGCAGCCCGGGCCGCGGAGTACTGTCCAGCAGCCGGCCGGTGGCATCCCCGGCGCGCCCCACCCTCCCGACCTGCCCTACCACCACGGTGCGGCGTACGGCGGGGACGACGACTTCCAGACGGGGACGCTGGTCCCCGTCCGGGACCCGGGCCCCGGGCCGGCCGAGCCCGAGCCGGTGTACGCGCACGTCGGCAGGCGGATCGTCGCCGTCCTGCTCGACGGCGTGGTCGGCAGTCTCCTCTTCGGCATCGTGTACGGGATCTCGTACGCCGTCGCGCAGCCCCCCGAGGGCCTGATCGCGATCGACGAGAACGAGGCCCGGGCGATGTTCACGACCCTCATGGTGGGTCTCTGGGGCGGCCTCGGTCTCATGCTGCTGTGGAACCTGTCCATGTGGATCTGGGAGGGGAAGTCGGGCAGGACGCTCGGCAACCTCGCGTTCGGTATCCGTACCGTCTCGGTCAGCGACCGGCTGCCGGTCGGCTTCTGGCACGTCGTCCTGCGCGTGCTGGTCGTCGGCGCGGGCAGCCTGGCCTTCGGGGTCGGGGCATGGGTCGTGCTGCTCAGCCCGCTGTGGGACAAGGGCGGACGCAAGCAGGGCTGGCACGACAAGGCGGCCGGCACCGTCGTCATCGACGTCACGAAGAAGCCCGTGCCGGTGGTTTCGGGCTTCGACCCGGACTCCCGTCCGAAGGCTCCCGCCCGGAACCCGGGCACCGGTGGGCTGAGGCCGGCGGGCGGCCCGGCCAGCCCCGGCGCGCTGCGCGCCGCCGGCCAGGCCCACTCGGCCGCGTCGACCGCCGCTCCGGCGACGCAGTTCGACCCGGTGCGCCCGCAGCCCGCGCCGCAGGCTCCCGCATCCTTCACACCGGACGGGACGGCTGCCCCCGCGCAGCCGGACCCGTGGTCGTTCCCCCGGACGTCGGAGCCGCCGTCCGGTGGCGGGCTGATCACCGACGTGCCCGGCGCCTCGCCGGGCGGCGCGTTCCCACCGGCGTCGGCGGGAGCACCCGCTCAGCAGCCGCCTGCTCAGCAGCCGCCGTCGGCCCCGCAGCCGCCCGTTCGGCCGCCGTCGGCCCAGCCGCAGCAGCCCATGGCGCCCGCCGCTCCGCCGTCGTCCCCGCCGCAGGCCGGGCCGCCGACGACGTCCGGCACGCCGTCGCCGCCCGCGACGCCGAACTCCCCGCGCCCGATGACGGCAGCGAACACCATCCCCGACCATCCGGTGCTGGAGACGTCGCCGTACCCGCCGATCGCGCAGCCGCGGCGGCGTGACTCGCAGCCGACCCGCGCCGTCAGCATCGATGGTCCCGGCCAGGGCCGGGGCCAGCACGCGTCCCCGCAGGGCCCGGACCCGGAGGCCACCCGCATCGAGCCGGCGTCGGACGCGACGAACCTGCAGATGTCCACGGGCTCGGGCCGCGCGCTGGAACCGCCGGCGGTCACGGGCGTCATGCTCGAGCTGGAGTCGGGCGACCCGGTCCTGGTGGACGGCCCGGCGCTCGTGGGGCGCAACCCGCAGGCGCCCGACAGCAGCGGCGTGAACCTGGTCCAGATTCCCGACCCGACCCGCTCGGTCTCGAAGAACCACGCCGAGCTGGGCGTGGACTCGGCGGGCCTGTGGCTCACGGACCGCGGCTCCACGAACGGCACCGTGGTGTCGGTTCCCGGGCTGCCGCCACGGGTGGCGGAGCCCGGCGCGCGAGTACGTGTCCCGGTCGGCTCGACGATCCACTTCGGGGATCGGCGCGTGGTCGTCCACCCTGGCTCGAGGACGGTGTGAGTTCCCAGGACCGGCCGTCGTTGATGTGGGGTTCCGCATCCGACCGCGGCCGGCGCCGGAAGATCAACGAGGACGCGTACCTGGCCGAGAACGGCGTGTTCCTGGTCGCCGACGGGATGGGCGGTCACGACGCCGGGGACATCGCCAGCGCCACCGCGCTCGGCGCGCTGAGCTTCCTGCTCGAGGCCGAGACGATCGAGCCGGAGCTGGTGGACGTCCTGGTGGACGTCGCGCAGAAGGAGGTGCGGGCCATCGAGACGAGCCCGCGCGGCCGGGGCGCGGGCACCACGCTCACCGGGGCGGTGCTGGCCTACGTGGACGGCGTCCCGTACTGGCTCATCGTCAACGTCGGCGACTCGCGCACCTACCTGCTGTCCGACGGCGAGCTCGAGCAGATGAGCGTGGACCACTCCGAGGTCCAGGAGCTGGTCGACGCGGGCATGCTCACGGCGGAGGAGGCGCGGCACCATCCCCGGCGCAACGTGATCACGCGGGCGCTGGGCGGCCCGGACGAGCTGGACGCGGACTTCCGCTATGTTCCGGTCGAGGCGCACGAGCGGATCCTCGTCTGCTCGGACGGTCTGACGGCCGAGCTGGACGACGAGCAGATCCGGGAGATCCTGCTCGCGTGCCCGGATCCGGGGAACGCTGCCCAGGAGCTGGTCGACGCCGCCCTGGAGGCAGGGGGCCGCGACAACGTGACGGTGCTGGTCGTGGACGTGACCGGCGTACCCAACGACACCGATGGCACCACGGTCGAGCGGGACGGCGACGCCGTGCCCGGCGGCCGAAGACTGATGGAAGACACGCAACCACGAAACGGCGGATGACCAACGCCGGAGGGACCGAGATGACTGTGCACTACACCGAGGGACCCGCCCGCGCCGTGATCCGGGGCGAGACCGTGGTGGTCCTGCCCGACCAGGCCGACGACAACCTGCTGAACGAGCTCTGGACCGAGCTGGAAGCCGTCACGGACGGCGTCGCGGCCGCGCTCGGCGTGCTCACGTCGGTGCCCGGCGGGCTGCGCGCGGTCCCGCCGTTCGCGGTGGTCTCGGTGCAGTCCACGGGTGCCGCGCACGTGGCCGTGCGCGGGTCGGGCGTGCACGTGACGGTGCTCACGGCCGCCGGCCCGGTCCGGGTGACCGGTCAGGACGTGGTGTCGTGGTCGGAGCGGATCATCGAGGAGCCGACGTCGTTCGTGGTGGGCACCGGGCCCGCGACCCCTGGCCCGCAGGGCCCGGCTCTCGACGGCGGCCTCCCCGTCGAGTCCGCGGTCGTGCCCGCGGCGTCGGTGAGCCGGGTGCTCGTGGAGGGCGCCGGGCCGGCTGAGGCTCCCGCGCCGGCCGAGGTTCCCGCGCCGGACGAGGCAGCGGTCTTCGCGAAGATTCCCGGGGTCGGGAGCGCCCCGCCGATCCCGCCCCCGCCCGCGGCGGAGCCGCCCGCCGTGGAGCCGGCGGCCCCGGACGCCGGGCCGGTCGCCTCGTCCTTCGTGATGCCCGGCGGCGACCCGTCACCGGTGAGCCCCGTGCCGGAGGCCACGCAGATCGGCGGCGACGACGAGTACGAGCACCTGTTCGGCGAGACGATCATGCGCAGCGTCGAGGATGCGGCCGTGCGCGCCCCGGAGGAGGACGAGGAGGAGGACGAGGAGCAGCCGGAACCGGCGTCGGGCCCTGTCGTCCGGCCCGTCGCACCGCCCCCGCCGCCTTCCGCCCCGGCCGACGCCGCGCCGCCGGAGGCTCCGGGCCTGATCTCCGCGATCCCCGGGAGCCTCCCGGGAGCCGGCACCCCGGCCGCCGCGCACCGCGCCGCCTCCGTCGCCGACGCCGAGCCGTCGGCCGATGCCGCGCCCTCGCCGGACGCCGAGCCTTCGGACGCCGAGCCCTCGGGCGACGTGCCCCTGGACGACCACGACGGCCACACGGTCATGCAGGCGGACCTCGCGGGTCTGCGGGGCCCGGGTGGCAGCGCGCCGACGCCGCCCCCGGAACCTGTCTCCGAACCGATCTCCGGCGGCGTCCAGATCCTGGCCATGACCTGCCCGAACGGGCACGCGAACCCGCCGGCCCGGCCGGCGTGCCGCACCTGCGGCGAGGACCTGGCCGGCGAACCGGCGAACGCGTCGCGCCCAGCCCTGGGGCGTCTCGTGGTCACCACCGGCACCGTGCAGGCGGGCGCCGGGGGGACCCGCGGGGACCAGGTCGTGGAGCTCGACCGGTCGGTGATCGTGGGGCGTCGTCCGCGCACGTCGACCACGTCCGCGTCGGAGATGCCGCGGCTGGTGACGGTCTCGAGCCCGAACCAGGACATCTCCCGGTCCCACCTGGAGGTCTCGCTCGAGGAGTGGCAGGTCCTGGTCGCGGACCTGGCCACGACCAACGGCACCACGCTGATCCGACCGGGGCAGCCGCCGCGGCGCCTCCACCCGAACGAGAAGGAGATCGTCTCGGACGGTGACGTCGTCGACCTGGGCGACGGCACCACCCTCAAGTTCGAGGGCATCTGGTGACGAACACGAAGGGAACCGAGTGAGCAGCAAGCGAGCGCCGTCCGCGCCGCCCCAGATCGACGGCTACGAGTTCAAGAGGGTCATCGGGTCCGGTGGCTTCGCGGACGTGTTCCTCTACGAGCAGCGCCGCCCGCGACGCCAGGTCGCGATCAAGGTGCTGCTCAAGGAGTGGTCGAGCGCGACGCAGCGCGAGACGTTCGACGCCGAGGCCGACCTCATGGCCACGCTCGGCAACCACCCGTCGATCGTCACCATGTACGAGGCCGCGACGGCCGGTGACGGCCGCCCCTACCTGGCCATGGAGTTCTGCTCCCGGCCGAACCTCGGCGCGCGCTACCGCGGCGAGCGGTTCTCCCTCGCCGAGGCGATGCGCACCACGATCCAGATCGCCGGCGCGGTCGAGACCGCGCACCGGCTCGGCATCCTGCACCGCGACATCAAGCCCGCGAACATCCTGGTCACACAGTTCGGCCACCCTGCCCTGACGGACTTCGGCATCGCGTCCACGGTCGACGAGGCCTCCGCCGCCGAGGGCATGTCCATCCCGTGGTCGCCGCCGGAGTCGTTCCAGGACCCGCCGATCAGCGGGATCGCGACCGACGTGTGGGGCCTTGCCGCGACGTGCTACACGCTGCTGGCCGGCCGCACACCGTTCGAGGTCCCGGGCGGCTCGAACCGTTCGGCGGACCTGATCGCCCGTATCGAGACGGGGGCTCTGCCGCCGATCGGCCGGTCCGACGTGCCTCCCGCGCTGGAACGGGTGCTGGCCACGGCCATGAGCAAGCGCCCCGCCTCGCGCTACCCGACCGCGCTCTCGTTCGCGCGTGCGCTGCAGCAGGTCCAGGTCGAGATGTCGCGCGACATGACGACCATCGACATCCTCGACGAGTCCGGCCACGTGCACGAGGAGGACGACGACGAGCAGGACGGCACCAGGTTCCGGAACGTCGTCTCGATCGACCCGGGCCAGGCGGCGCCGCCCGCCCCGGGCCCGCAGGCGCCGGTGCCCGGGGCCGGTCCTGTCGGCGTCCCGCCCGCCGCCGGCCCGTCGGGCGGCGGGTTCGGCCCGCCGTCGTCGGGTGGCGGGGCGCCGTCGACGGGCAGGGTCTCGGCGCCCGACCTGCCCTTCGTGGCTGGCGGCGGCTCCGGGACGGGCACCGTCGAGGAGACGGTGGCACGCACCTCGCTGCCCGCGGGGCAGCGGGCGCCCGAGCAGTACGTCGCCCCCGGGCGCGACGAGGAGGAGCCGCGGCCCGGCCCGTGGCGGCTCGTGGCGCCGATCCTGGGCGCGCTCGCGCTCGTCGGGATCGGGGTGCTCGTGGTCGTCCTCCAGCCGTGGAAGGGCGACGAACCCGCCGCAGGCGGCGGGTCGACGGTCGACCCGAACGGTGGCGGGCCGGTCGGCGGCCAGGTGGTGCCCAACTACCTGGCGCCCCCGCTGCAGGTCGACGCGGAGGTGAACGGCGACAAGGTCGTCGTGACCTGGGAACGGCCGCAGTCCTTCGAGAAGGGCGACGAGTTCGCGTACCGGGTGCGGAGCCTGTCCGAGGACATCGAGATCTACGAGCCGCTCGGTGACGTGACCACGGTGACCGTGCCCCGTGAGGCGGGCGACACCTGCGTCGACGTGGTGACCGTACGCGAGAACAACCAGTCCGACGCCGCCGACGCCTGCGTGGCTCCGGAAGGAGCCGCCGGATGAGCTCACTGGCGATCGAGTTCTGCGGGGAGTGGTTCCGGCCGGAGGGCGAGTCGGAGACCCTCGACATCGGCCGCGAGGGTGACCTCGCCGTCGACGACAACCCGTACCTGCACCGCCGCTTCCTGCGGGTGACCCGCGAGGAGGGGATCTGGTGGCTCTCGAACGTCGGCTCGCTGATCTCGGCCACGGTGTGCGACGCCGGGGGCGGGGTGCAGTCGTGGCTCCCGCCGGGCAACCGGCTGCCGATCGTCTTCCCGAACACGTCGGTGGTGTTCACGGCCGGTCCCACCACCTACGAGATCGCCGTGCACCTCGAGGACGCGCCGTACCACGAGATCTCGTCGGACGACGACTCGGGAAGCGGCGCCACCACCATCGGTGCCATCCGGTTCACGACGAGCCAGCGCCAGCTCATCGTGTCGCTCGCCGAGCCGATGCTGCGCCGCGAGGGCAGCGGGCTGAGCGAGATTCCCAGCTCCGCCGCCGCCGCCCGGCGGCTCGGCTGGGCCACCACGCGGTTCAACCGCAAGCTCGACAACGTGTGCGAGAAGCTCGACCGGATCGGGGTCAAGGGCCTGCGTGGCGACTCCGGCTCCCAGGCCACCAACCGCAGGGCCCGACTCGTGGAGTACGCCGTCGCCTCACGGCTGGTGACCCCCGACGACCTGCCCCTGCTCGATCTGAAGGACGACGCCTGACGTGCGGATCAAGCTGACACTGAATCGCCCCGACCAGACCTCGGCCAACGTCGCCGTCACCGCCGACGCGACGGCGAGCGTGCGGGACGTCGCCGAGACGCTGTTCTCGGCGGACCCGACCCGCAACGGCGCGGCGGCGCCCGACAACCTGACCCTCCAGGTCCGCGGCGAGTCCGGGGGCGGCGCCGACAGCCGTGTGCTCCGGCCCGACAACGACCTGACCCAGGCGGGCCTGCGCTCCGGCTCGACGGTCGAGATCGTCCGGGTCTCCGACCAGTTCATGGTCCCCGGGGCGGACCGCGGTGCCGCCGTCGCCACGCTCCGCGTGATCGAGGGCCCCGACGCCGGGCGGGAGTTCCCGCTGCCCGTCGGGACGTCCTACATCGGGCGCGGCCGCGACATGGACATCCGGCTCTCCGACAAGCAGACGTCGAAGCGGCACGCGCGCATCGTGGTCGGGGAGTCGATCGAGATCCACGACCTCGACTCGGCCAACGGCCTCGTGATGGGCGGCCAGTCCGTCACCCGGGCGACGGTGACCAGCTCCGACATGATCACCATCGGGAACGACGTCGTCTCCGTCATCGCGCTGCACCGCACCACGAGCATCGCGCCCACCAGTCCCGCCGTCGAGTTCAACCGGTCACCGCGCGTGGTGACCCGGTTCGGCGAGCACGAGATCATGGCGCCGAAGCCGCCCGAGCCGCCGAAGCCCCGCCGGCTGCCCTGGCTGATGATGATGGTCCCGTTCATCATGGGCCTGTCGATGTTCCTCATCTTCGACAACGCGCGCATGCTCCTGTTCATGTTCATGGCGCCCCTGTTCATGATCGGCATGTGGTGGGACCGCAAGGTCACCGCGAAGAAGGAGTACGAGCAGGCGACCGAGCAGTTCCTCCAGGCGGTCGAGTACACCAGGGAGCGGATCCGCCGCACCCACGCCGTCGAGCGTGCCGTGCGCACCGCCGAGACGCCGTCGCTGGCGGAAGCGATCGACAACGTCCGCCGGCTCGGCGGCCTGATGTGGACGCACCGGCCCGAACATCGCGGCTTCCTCACCGTCCGCCTGGGGGTCGGCCGCGCGCCCGCCCGCACCGCGTTCGGCGAGCCGCGGGAGAACGACGCCCTCCCCGAGCACTGGGAGCAGGTGCTCGAGCTCAAGGAGCAGTGCATCTTCATCGACGACGTGCCTTCCCCGGCCGCGCTGCGCTACGCGGGCAGCGTCGGCATCGCCGGCCGGTCCGGCGCCGTGGAAGGGGCGGCGCGGTCCGTCATCCTCCAGATGATCACGCTGCACTCGCCCGCCGAGGTGGTGGTCACCGCCCTCACCTCGAACCGGTCGCGACAGGACTGGGAGTGGCTGCAGTGGGCGCCGCACACCGGCTCCCCGCACAGCCCGCTGGGGGCCGGCGACCACCTCGCCGCCGACCCCGGGCAGGGCGCGGCCCTGCTCACCCGGCTCGAAGGGCTCATCGAGGCGCGTGGCGTGAAGCTCGACGGCCCGCCGCCCTTCGGAGGGGAGCGTGACCCCGAGAAGGACCGCGAGAACCCTCCGCCCGACCCGGTGCTCCCGGCCGTCGTCGTCCTCGTCGAGGACGACGCCCCGCTGGAGCGTTCGCGCCTGGTCCGCCTCGTCGAGCGCGGCCCGTCCGCCAACGTGCACGTCGTGTGGGTGGCCCCCTCGGTCGAGCAGCTGCCCGCCGCGTGCCGCACGTTCGTCGTGCTCGACCCCGAGGCCGGTGCCGGCAGCGCCACCACCGGCCAGGTGCACTACGGCCTCCTGTCCTTCCCGGTGCGCTGCGAGACCGCCGACCTGGTGACCGCCCACGAGATCGCCCGCATCCTCTCGCCGGTGGTCGACGTCGGCGCCCCGGTCAGCGACGAGACGGACCTGCCCCGGGCGGTGTCGTACCTGGCGCTCGCCGGCACGGAGGTCGCGTCGGACGCCCACAGCATCGTCGACCGGTGGAGGGAGAACCTGTCGCTCACGCCGCGCGACGGGTCGCCCCCGGTGCGTCGCAAGAAGCCGACCAACCTGCGCGGCCTGGTGGGGCACAACGGTATCGAGCCGTTCTACCTCGACCTGCGCACCCAGGGCCCGCACGCCCTCGTCGGCGGCACCACCGGTGCCGGCAAGTCGGAGTTCCTGCAGTCCTGGGTGATGGGCATGGCCGCCGCCCACAGCCCGGACCGGGTGACGTTCCTGTTCGTGGACTACAAGGGCGGCGCGGCGTTCGCCGACTGCGTGCACCTGCCGCACACGGTCGGCCTGGTCACCGACCTGTCGCAGCACCTGGTCCGGCGCGCCCTGTCCTCCCTGCGGGCCGAGCTGCACTACCGCGAGCACCTGCTGAACCGGAAGAAGGCGAAGGACCTCGCGTCGCTGGAGAAGACCGGCGACCCCGACGCGCCACCGAGCCTCATCATCGTGGTCGACGAGTTCGCCGCCCTGGTCGGCGAGGTTCCCGAGTTCGTGGACGGCGTCGTCGACGTCGCCCAGCGTGGCCGGTCCCTCGGGCTGCACCTGATCCTGGCGACCCAGCGCCCCGCCGGTGTCATCAAGGACAACCTGCGCGCCAACACGAACCTGCGTATCGCGCTGCGCATGGCCGACGAGTCGGACTCCAAGGACGTGCTCGGCGACCCGATGGCGGCGCACTTCGCGGCGTCGATCCCCGGGCGCGGCGCCGCGAAGACCGGGCCGGGCCGCATCACCACCTTCCAGACCGGGTACGCCGGCGGCTGGACCTCGGACGAGCCGGAGCCCGCCCAGCTCGACATCGAGGAGCTGGACTTCGGCGTCGCCAGGAAGTGGGAGATGCCGGCGGTGGAGTCGGCCGACGACGGCGGCGACCCGGGCCCCAACGACATCTCCCGGATGGTCCGGACGATGCGCGAGGCGGCCACCGCCGCCGGGGTGCCCGAGCCCCGCAAGCCGTGGCTGCCGGAGCTCGCCGAGACCTACGACCTGGCGCTGCTGCCGAACCCGCGGACCGACGCCAAGCTCCTGCTCGGCGTCCTGGACGACCCGCACGGCCAGGCGCAGCCCACCGTGCACTACGAGCCGGACGCGGACGGGAACATGGCCGTGTACGGCACGGGCGGCTCGGGCAAGAGCACCACGCTGCGCACGATCGCGATCTCCGCGGGACTGACGGTGCGGGGCGGCCCGACCCAGGTGTACGGCATCGACTGCGGCTCGGGCGGTCTGACGATGCTCGAGAACATGCCGCACGTCGGCGCGATCATCGACGGCGAGGACGAGGAGCGGGTCACCCGCCTCATGCGGCGGCTGACCCAGGAGCTGGAGGAGCGCTCCGCCCGGTACGCCGAGGTGCGGGCGGGCAGCATCGTCGAGTACCGGAAGATCGCGAACAAGCCCGCCGAGCCGCGCATCTTCGTGCTGGTGGACGGCTTCGGGGCGTTCCGGGACTCGTACGAGATCAGCGTGGCGCGCGGGTTCTCGATCTTCGGCGCGTTCACCCAGCTCGCCACGGACGGCCGCCCGGTGGGGATCCACATCGTCATGACCGGGGACCGGGCCACGAACATCCCGCCGTCGCTGGCGTCCACGGTGCAGAAGCGCATCGTGCACCGCATGGCGCGGGAGGACGACTACATGATGCTGAACATGCCCAAGGACGTCCTCGACGCGACGTCGGCGCCCGGCCGGGCCATCATGTTCGGGCAGGAGGCCCAGATCGCCGTGCTGAGCGGTGACTCGAACGGCGTCGTCCAGTCGCGCGAGCTGAGCAAGCTCGAGACGGCGATGGAACGCGCGGGGACGCCCAGGGCGCCCGGCGTCGAGCGCCTGCCGGACGACTTCATGCTCTCCGCTCTTCCGCCGACGGTCGGCAACCGGCCCACCCTCGGTCTGCGGGACCTGGACATCTCGCCGATCGGCCTGCCGGAGCGGTCGCCGCTCATGCTCTCGGGCCCGCCCGGCTCGGGCCGGACGACGACCTTCGTGACGATCGCCACGACGCTGCGGAGGGCCACCCGGACCCGGCTCGTGTACTTCTCGTCGCGGCGCAGCAGCGTCGGCTCGATGGACCTGTGGGACACGGTGGCCCAGACCCCCGAGGACGTCCTGGAGTCCGTCAAGGAGCTCACCGAGGCGGTGCAGGCGGACAAGTACGCCCCGGGCAGCCTCACGGTCATGATCGAGAACTACACCGAGCTGACGGGCACCCCGGCGGAGAAGCCGCTGGAGGCGTTCGTGAAGGCCGCGGTGCGCAAGGAGATCATGGTCATCGGCGAGGCGGAGTCGTCCACCTGGTCGAAGGCGTTCGCGCTCGCCGGCCCGTTCAAGTCCGGCCGCAACGGCATCCTCATGACGCCGGGCGACATGGAGGGCGACACGCTCCTGAACACCCCGCTCGGCCGGCTGCGGCGCCAGGACTTCCCGCCCGGGCGCGGGTTCCTCGTCACCGCCGGACGGGCGGCGAAGATCCACGTCGCGCAGCCTGGGTGAGGTGCCCGGGGCATGGCGGGGGGATGGGGAGGTCTCCCCATTCCGCGGTACCACGGACTCTGGTTGAGTACATCGTGTCGAAAACAATCGAGGTTGCCCGGCAGGGGTGGCCACGGAAGAGGGAGTAGGAAATGCCGCTTCAGCACAGCGCTCAGAACGTCTCTGGTCTCGATGTCGAGGCAGTCCGCCAGCTGTCGCAGGTTCTGCAGCAGTCGGCCGACACGATCAAGCAGGCCGGCGAGCAGGTCAACGCGCAGATGCAGCAGACCGAGTGGAACGGCAGCGACGCTGGCCAGTACGAGGAGCAGTGGGACGGCGAGCTCTTCACGCAGCTGTCGCAGATCGCCGAGCGGATGGTCGAGCACGGCCAGACCGCCGAGCGCAACGCCTCCGAGCAGGAGGGCACCTCGAACGCGCTCTGACGCGTCGTGGCCTGATGGCGTGAACTCGATGGGTGCGGTGCCGGACCGGTGCCGCACCCATCGCGCGTCACGGGGCGGCCGGTCGGGAGGCGGCATCCGCCGGCCGGTCCGGGTGGGTGCAGTGGTGATCAGGTGAGGTCGCTCGACCCAGAGACGGCCGGGAGCGAAGGAGTGGGACATGGCGGGAGACATGCTCGGCCTCGACGTCGAGGCGGTCCGGGAGATGGCGAACATCCTGCGTCAACAGGCCGAAGAGGTCCGGTCGACAGTGCAGGAGATCACCGCGCAGCTCGAGGAGACCGACTGGATGGGGCCGGACGCGGATCAGTTCGAGGGTGAGTGGACGAGCACCCACGCGTCGAAGCTGAACGAGATCGCCGCGGCGCTCGAGACCTTTGCCGGGACGGCCGAGGCCAACGCCGCGGAGCAGGAAGGCACCTCGAGCTCGCTCTGAGGGACGGGTCGTGCCGCCGCCGCGCGGAGAAGACTAAGGAGAAACCATGAGCGGAGGGCTCTACGGCGCCGACATCGAGGCGCTTCGGTCGTTCGCCGACCGGGTCGCCCGGGGCGGTGATGCGCTCGGCGGCGTCGTCGCCGTCGTCGAATCGGCGATGCCGGACCTCGAGCAGTGGAGCGGTCCGGACGGCGAGGAGTTCCGCGCGGAGTGGACCGACGTGCACGCGGTCCGGCTGCGAGAGACGGCGAGCGCGTTGCAGGAGGTCGCGGGGAAGGTGCGCGAGAACGCCGACGACCAGCAGGGGACGTCGGACGATCTCGCGGGCGGCGGGGTCGGAGGTGGAGTCGGCGGCACGGCGGGTGCCGGTGCCGGTGGTGGTGGCGGCGGCGGTGGCGGTGGCAGCGACGACGAGTCGGGCGAGAACCCGCTCCCGACGCCGGGCTCCGACCCGACCGCGACGAACGACCCGGACGACCCGACGAGCGGCAGCACGCACGACGGCTACCGGTCGAGCTACGAGGAGCACGGGACCTACGACGAGAACGGCAACTACACGCCGTCCCAGGAGAGCACGACCACGGCGTCCGAGAAGGGCGACATCAACCACACGCTCGCCGAGGGTGAGACCGGCGGGTTCGCCGGTGCCGAGGCTGGTGCGGAGGGCGAGTTCGGCGACGAGGACGGGGCCCACGGCTCCGGCTCGGCAGGGGCGGCGGCAGGCGCCGGGTACGACGCCTCCGGCGAGGTCAGCCTGTCCGAGAACGGGCTCGTGGCAGAGGGCCAGGTGGGCGGCAACGTGGGCGTCGGGGCCAGCGCCGAGGGCCAGGTCGGGTACGGCGACCACCTGGGTGCGGGAGGCTCGGTCGACGCCTTCGCGGGCGCCCGGGCGGAGGCCGACGGTGGTGTCTCCGTCGGTCCGCACGGCGTCGGTGCCGGCCTCGGTGCCGAGGCCTTCGCGGGCGCCGAGGCGTCCGCCGCGGGCTCCGTGACGGCGGCCGGCGTGACGGCGGGTGCCGAGGGGCAGGTGTACGCAGGTGTCGGCGTGCGGGCCGACGCGGACGTCAACGTGGGCTTCGACAGCGTGGGCGTCGACCTCTCGCTCGGAGCCGCGCTGGGCGTCGGCGCCGGTTTCGACGTCTCCCTCGAGTGGTCGCCGGCCGACACCGTCGACGCGATCACCGACGTGGGTGGCGACGTCGTCGACGGGTTCGGTGACGCGGCGGGCGCCGTGGGCGACTTCGTCGGAGGCCTCTGACATGACCGTGGTACTACCTGATTGGATGGAGATATGAGCACAGTCACCTACCCGAGCGAGACCTTTCCGGGGTTTCCCGCCGTGGTCATGGACTGCCCCGACGGCTGGATCACGCACGCGGTACCGCAGGCGCAGATGGCCATCGTCCAGGAGCGGCCCGCGGGCGAGTTCCGTCCGAACGTCGTCGTGGTCATTCAGCGCATGGCGCCGGACCAGTCCGTGGACGGGGTCATCGAGCAGGCGGTCGAGAAGTTCGAGAGCACCCCGGGCTACGAGGAGGTGGGCCGCATGAGCACGACGTTCGACGGGCTGCCCGCCGTGCGTATCGAGGGTGCCTGGAGCACCGAGCAGACCGGCACGATCGCGCAGGCGCTGCGGATCGCCGTCGTCGAGCACGACGGCGTGCGCGACCTGGTCGAGGTCACCGGCACGTGCGCAGGTCCGCAGGCTGCCGAGATCTGGCCCCAGGTCCGCGAGATCCAGGACAGCGTCAAGCTGGCCGAGCGGTGACGGACGACGACGGAGCGGCAAGGTTCGCGGTCGTCAGCCGCTGGGCCGTCCTCGTCGCCGGGTTCGTGCTGGCGGCGGGGGCGGTCCTGGCGTTTCTCGGCGGGAACCCGGCCCTCGGCATCGTGCTGGTCGTCGTCACCGGCGTCCTGGTGCTGGCCCGCGGGATGTGGACGCTGCGCCGGGGCCTGCGGGCGGCCGCCGAGCAGCAGGAGAAGGCGCGGGTCCCGGCGGCCGCCGGCGGTTCACCGGACGCCCCGACGCCGGTCGACCGGGTCGTCGCCGACCTCCTCGGGATGAACAGCGACGGGCTGCCGTACCTCCTCGAGGCGTCGCGGACTCCGCGGGGCGCACGGGTCGAGGTGCGCTGGAAGGTCGAGGAGGTGCGCTGGCAGACGCTGTTCGTGCGCGGGAAGCAGGCGTACGCGTGGCGCATGGAGGTCGACCTCGATCCCGCGACCGGGCACTACAGGTTCACCGAGTACTCCGGGTCGGCGTCGGTCCGTGCCGCGATGAACCCCGGCGGCGCGTTCGTCCGCGCCAACTGGAAGTGGACCCGCGGCAAGTCCGCCGGCCGGCAGTCCGCGACGTTCGTCGAGGGTGCCGACGGCCAGGTCACCGTCCGGGACGACGGCGGCACGCGCACGTCCTGGGAGGGCGGCGCCATGATCAAGCCGGCGGACGCCAAGATCCCGGTCTTCACGGTGCTGCGCGACAACGGCTGGCGGCCGCGCCACGACTGGTTCGGCGCGCGGCTGTTCGAGAAGTAGTGCGTTCTTCGAGGAGGGCCAGTTCTTCGAGAGGCGTCCCTCCGGCGGACGGACATCTCTGACGTAGTGGGCACGGCTCGCGCGACACGGTAGTTTTTCACCCGCGCAGGCCGAAAGGCCCTCAACCAGGAAGTGAGTGATTCACATGCGAACCCGACGTCCCCTGATGGCAGTACTGACGGCCGGGATCCTCGCGTCGGCACTGACCGCGTGCTCGTTCTCCGCCGGCGACCTCGAGCCCGTGGGCGACGAGGAGTCGACCGCGGCGGCCGACACCGGTGAGAGCACGGACGAGGGCGCGACGGACGAGCCCACCACGGACGGCAGCACGGACGACGCCGCAGCCCCCGGAGACCTGCAGACCGTCCAGGCCTCGCACGTGACGGCGCAGGTACCCGCCGACTGGGCCGCCGTCCCCGACGAGGATCCCTGGAAGTTCATCCATCAGAAGGCGAACGACAGCGGCGGCGTCGCCGGCCGGATCGCCTTCATGCCGGGCGGCCAGACGATGGGACCGCAGGAGTCCGTGGACTGGTTCATCGATCAGGTGAAGGGCACCGGGTCCACCGACGACAACTTCGCCCCCCTCACCACGCTCCGCACGGACGGCAAGCGGGCGAACACGTCGTACACCTATCAGTCCGGCGGCGAGACCTACGTTGCCGTCGTGTGGGGCATCACGGACAGCCAGGGTGCGCCCGCGCTGATCCAGCTCTCCGGCGTGGAGTCCATCATCACGGACCAGTTCGTCACGCGGGTGGACCAGACGCTGGACCTCACGGGCGACTGGCAGGGCTGACCCGCGTCATGACAGGCCGGCGGCGTCCGCTGCGGGAGATCGCCGTCTCGTTCGGCGAGGACGCGGAGCGCTACGACCGCACGCGGCCGGGTTACCCGCCCGCCCTGACCGACGTCGTCCTGGCAGGTGTGGTCGACGACGCCGCGCCGCTCGCCGCGTCGAACCATCCCGCGCCGAGCCACCACCACTCGCAGGCCACTGCCGGGGCGGCACCTCCCACGCCGGAGACGTCGCCCCGGCAGGATCGTCCCGCCGGGGCGGCTCCTCCGGTGCCGGAGGCTCCGCCCCGGCGGAAGCGGCCCGCGATCCTGGACGTCGGGATCGGGACCGGCGCCGCCGCGGCGCTGTTCCGGGACGCGGGCTGCGAGGTGACCGGCGTCGAGCCGGACGAGCGCATGGCCGCCCTCGCGCGGGAGGCGGGGTGCGCGGTCGAGATCGGGTCGTTCGACGCCTGGGACCCGGCCGGGCGGGCGTTCGACGTCGTCGTCTCCGGGCAGGCCTGGCACTGGGTGCAGCAGCGCGCGGGGGCGGCCAAGGCGGCCGAGGTGCTCCGGCCCGGCGGGAGGCTCGCCGTCTTCTGGAACGTCTGCCTCCCGGAGCCGGAGGTGGCGGCGGCCCTCGCCGACGTCTACCGCGGAGTGGACCTGGGGCTGGACTTCGTGCCGTGGGAACGGTCGCCGATGACGGGCTTCGACAAGCTCGCCGGCGCCGCCACCACCGGTATCTGGGGCTCGCGCGCGTTCGGCGCGGTGCACCGGCACGACATCCCCTGGCAGGTCGAGTTCACCAGCGACACGTGGGTCGACCAGGTGCCCACCCTGTCCTGGCACGAGCGCCTGTCACCGGACGCGCTCTCCCGCGTCCTTCAGGGCAACGCACGAGTGGTCGACGCCCTGGGCGGCAGGATCACCATGCCGTACACGACCCTCACCCTGACAGCCAACCGCCACCCCACCTGACCCCCCACCTCCCATCTGCCACCTCCCCCTCCTGCCCCCGCCCTCCCCCGCAGCCGCACAACCGCCCGCCCGCCCGGTCGGTCCTTTCGTGAGCGGTCGGTCTTTTCGTGAGTGATCGGCAGTTCAAACTGCCGATCACTCACGAAAAGACCGACCGACCAGGTCGAGACGGTCGGGTGACGGGGCGACGCGGGCGGCGGCGCGGTGGCGGGCGGGGTGGCGACGGCCGGGGGCGCCTTCCGGTGGGAGGCGACCCCGGCCGTCGTCGTGCGGGTCGGAGCCGGTGTCAGGCCTGGTGCTCGCCCCTGGCGATCGCGAGCATCTCCTCGCGGGGGACGACCTTGATCCGCGTGCGCTCCGCGGCCTCGCCGAGCGCACGCTCGTGCGCGTCGAGCAGCTCCCAGCCGGACCACTCGATGACGTCCACGCCCTTGTCGGCGAGGAACGTCTTGATGGCCTCCGGGTCGCCCTGCGGGGCGGTGCGTCCGCCGTCCTGGTCGCCGCCGGACGCGTCGGCGCCGTCGGCGACGCCGACCACGTCCTCGACCAGGTGCTTCACCGTCTCCGACGCGTCGGACTTGGTGTGGCCGATGAGGCCCACCGGGCCGCGCTTGATCCAGCCGGTGGCGTAGACGCCGGGCACGTGCTCGCCGTCCATGTCGACGACGCGGCCCTCACGGTTGGAGATGACGCCCTTGTGGTCGTCGAACGGGATCTCGGACAGCGGCGAGCCGAAGTAGCCGACCGCGCGGTACACGGCCTGCACCGGGAAGTCGTGGAACTCGCCCGTGCCCTTGACGGTGCCGTCGCCCTGCAGGGCGGTGCGCTCCGTGCGGAAGCCCGTGACCTTCCCGTCCTCGCCGAGCACCTCGGTCGGCTGGTGCAGGAAGTGCAGGTGGAGGCGGCGGGACGCCGTCTTGGCCGCCGGGTCGTCGAGCGCCCAGTCCGTCAGGGTCTTGACGACCTGCTTGGTCTGGTTCGACGAGTTGATCGCAGCCTCGGAGCCCTCGTCGAAGTCGTAGTCCTCCGGGTACACGATGATGTCCACGTCCGGGACGTGGCCCAGCTCGCGCAGCTCCAGCGGCGAGAACTTCACCTGTGCGGGACCGCGGCGCGCGAACACGTGCACGTCCGTCACGGGCGAGGACTGCAGGATCTCGTACACGTTCCCCGGGACCTCGGTCGGCAGCAGGTCCCTCGGGTGCTTCGCCAGGATGCGCGCCACGTCGAGGGCCACGTTCCCGGCGCCGATGACGGCGACCTCGCGCGCCTCGAGCGGCCAGGTGCGGGGCACGTCGGGGTGGCCGTCGTACCAGGAGACGAAGTCCGCCGCCCCGTAGGAGCCGTCCAGGTCGATGCCCGGGATGTTCAGCTCGGCGTCCTTGATGGCGCCGGTGGAGAAGATCACGGCGTCGTAGAACTGCCGCAGGTCCTCGAGCTTGACGTCCGTGCCGAAGTCCACGTTCGCCAGCAGGCGGATGTCACCGCGGGAGAGGACCTTGTGGAGCGCCACGATGATCTGCTTGATGCGCGGGTGATCCGGTGCGACGCCGTACCTGACCAGCCCGAACGGCGCCGGGAGGCGCTCGAACAGGTCGATCGAGACGTCGAGGTCGGTCTTGGACAGGATGTCGCTCGCGTAGATGCCGGCGGGTCCGGCACCGACGACGGCGACGCGCAAAGGTCGGGTGCTCACGTAGAGGCGCCTTCCGGTCGAGGGACTGATTCACAATCGAAGGCCACGGACGATTCTACCGACCGGATCAGACGTCCCTCGATGATGTCCACGATGCCGGCACCCACGCGCACGACGCCGGCCACGACGCCGGCGCACCCGCGGACGACCTGCGCGCGGACGACGTCCACGCGGGCACCGAAGCCGACGCCGCTGCTCGGCTCAGCGGCGCGCTCCCGGCGTCCGGAGGTAGCGCGCCCACTGGCGGATCGTCGTGATGACGAACCAGACCCCGAGACCGGCCAGCGGGTAGACGAGGAACCAGGGGAACGGGTCGCCCTCGGTGAAGCCCTTGGACCGCGGCCCCTCGATCTGGTTGACCTGGGCGTTCCACCAGCCGAACCACGTCACGGCCGCGAGGACGAGGAAGATCAGCGCCAGCAGGGTCGAGTTGCGGGCCAGGCGCTTGGCCTCGGCGGGACCTCCCCCGCGCGGGCCGACGCCTCCCGGCGTCGTCGACGGGCTCATGCGGCCACCGCCTGCGCCAGGACGGCGAACGTCGGGTCGGCGTCGATCTGCTCCGGCGGCTGCGGCCGGTCGAGCTCGCCGGCCTGCATGCGCCAGGTGCCCTCGGCGTCCACCTTGACGGCGGCCGTCCGGACGGCCGCACCGGACCGGGTCACCTCGACGCTTCCGCCGAACGGCCCGCGGCCGGCCTGCTCGAACGCCCCGCGCAGGTAGCCGGCGGCCGCCTGCTCGACCGGGACGTCGGACCGGACCGGGTACACGGCCCACAGCCCGAACGGTGCGGGCTCGAGGAACACGGTCCCGTCGGGCGCGGACACGAACACGGCGACGGACTTCTTCTCGCCGGCCATGGCGACCGCTTCGATCCATGTGGTGGCCGTACCGCAGATGCCGGCGAGTGCCGCCGCCTCGGCCACCGGCCGGACACCCGTGCCGCCGGTCTCGACCTTGCCGCGGGCGATGAGCGTGCTCATCCCGACGCCGACGGCGGGCGAGTCGGCGCTCACCCCGGGCAGGTGCAGCATCTCGCGGGTGCGCAGCGCGGCCTCGGAGCCGGTCGCGGACAGGATCGCGGTGATCTCGAACCCGGTGAACTCCGTCACGATCTTCCGGAGGTCAGGTGGGGCGGTCTGGTCAGTCATGGATTCCCTCTCGTGGTGTGCGCGCGTCGCGGTGGCCGTCGTCGTCACGCCAGGCTCGAGGCGAGCACCTGGAAGGTCGGGTCGGGGTTCGTGGGGGCCGGTGCCGAGAGGTCGCCGCCCGGGCCCGTCGACAGGGTCCATGACTCGTCGTCGGCCACGGTGGCGATCGCCGACCGGGTCGTGCCGTCACCGGCGATGACCCGGACGCTGCCGGAGAACCGCCGGCTCGCCGGCAGGTTGCCGAAGGCCGCGGCGACGAACCGTGCGCCGATCACCGGCAGCGGGTCGTCCTGCGGCATCGGCCAGGCGTTCCACACGTCGTACGGGCGGGGCTCGAGCAGCACGGTCCCGGTGCGCGAGCGGACCAGGGCGGCGACGTTCGTCGCTTCACCGGTGGTTCCGATCGCCTCGGCCCACTCCTCGGCGTTCATCAGGATCGACGCGATCTCGTTCACGGGGCCCTGCGGCGCGAGGCGGCCGTCGGCCACCTGGGCCATGCGCCGGACGAGCAGAGATCCGACGCCCGCGGTGGTGATCGGCGAGTCGATCCCGTCGTCGGGCAGGCTGAGCAGGACACGGGCCCTGTCCGTCGCCGCGTTGCGGCGCATCGAGACGAGGGCGAGGAGCTCGACCGTGGCGAGATCGATCCGGGCACCGGCGCCCTTCGCACCGCCCTCCGGCGCGTCAACAGTGGTCTCGGTCATCGTCGTGCCCTTCCTCTGGTGCTGCTGTCGTGCCCCATCGTGCCTTGCCGGGTCATTACCAGAGCCCGAGCAGGTCGCCGGCGCCGTCCACCAGATCGCTGCCGGCGTCGACGACGCTCCCCGCGACATCACCGGCCACGTCGACCGCGGAATCGGCGATGTCCGCGATGTCCTCCGAGAAGTCGCTGTCGGAGAAGCTGTTGTAGATGATGCCGACCGGGCTGTAGTCGATCAGGTTCTGCGTGAGCGGACGGTCCGACAGGAGGCCGTTGAGGAGGGATGCCCCGCCCCAGACCGCTCCCGCGATGGCGAAGGCCGGGGCGGCCGGCCCGCCGAAGAGCGTACCCCCGGCGAGGACCGCGGTGACCGCGCCGTCGCCGGCGCCGTACAGGTTGTCGGACCCGCCCTCGCGGAGGAAGTCGAGCCCTGAGTCGAGGGCTTGGTAGCCGCCGGTCACCAGCCCGGCGACGGCGAAGACCTTGCCGGCGCCTTCGCCGAAGTCCGCCCAGCCTCCGCTGCCGAGCAGGGAGAGCGCGTCCGCGCCGAGTCCGCCGATCGTGGCCGTCAGGCCCTCGAGATCGACGATGTCCCGGATCCCGTCCGGCAGGTCGGGGATGGCGTCGCGCCAGTCGGCCGCGGCGCTCTGGCCGACGACCCCGCTCCCGATGCTGCCACCGACACCACCGCCGATGCCGACACCACCGATGACGCCGCCCAGGTTCCCCGACGTGTCGTCCTGCTCGTCGGCGTTGCCCCGCACGGTCTCGGCCACCTCGGCCAGCGCCTGGGCGGTCGCCGTGAGTGCGGGGCCGTGCGAGCCGTACCACTCGTCCCGGAAGCCCTCGGCGTCGGGGCCGCTCCACTGCTCGGCGTCGGGCATGGCGGACTCGACGATCCCGACCACGCCGTCCAGCGTCTCGCCGCCGCGGACGATCCGGTCCGCGAGCTGCCGCAGCGCCTCGATGTCCGCGCCGTACAGGTTGCCGCCCACCTGCGTCTCCTCTCACATGCCACATGCGTCACGCCAGGTGAGACGTGTGGTAATCCGGTCTGTCGCCGAGGCAGACTCAACCATACCGACGAGTCCCGGGACCATGGGGAGAACTCCCCGGGAACCGTTCGCCCCGACGAGCCGTTCTGTGGGTTGGGTGGAAAGGAAGTAGCGATGCATCGGCACTACAACGGTCTGAAGACCGCCGCGATGTTCGGCGTGATGTGGGCTGTGCTCCTCGGGATCTGGGTCCTGATGGGCGGACGGCAGAGCTGGATGTGGATCATCGTCCTCATCGGCCTCGGGACGACGGCGTACAGCTACTGGAACTCCGACAAGCTCGCGATCCGCGCCATGCACGCCTACCCGGTCACGGAGCTGCAGGCCCCGGAGATGCACCGGATCGTGCGCGAGCTGTCGACCCAGGCCCGCAAGCCGATGCCGCGCCTGTACATCTCGCCCACCAAGGCGCCCAACGCCTTCGCCACGGGCCGCAACCCGGCCAACGCGGCCGTGTGCTGCACCGAGGGCATCCTGTCCCTGCTCGACGAGCGCGAGCTGCGCGGCGTGCTGGGGCACGAGCTGATGCACGTGTACAACCGTGACATCCTCACGTCGTCGGTGGCGTCGGCGATGGCGGGCGTGATCACGTCGGTGGCCACGATGCTGATGTGGTTCGGCGGCAGCCGCGAGGGCGGGAACCCGCTCGCGGCGCTGGCGACGGCGCTGCTCGCGCCCATCGCCGCGACGATGATCCAGTTCGCCATCTCTCGGACGCGCGAGTACGACGCCGACGAGGACGGCGCCAAGCTCACCGGCGACCCGCTCGCCCTCGCGTCCGCGCTGCAGAAGCTCGAGCGCGGCACGCAGCTCGCCCCGCTGCCGCAGGACCGCGAGCTGACGAACGTGTCGCACGTGATGATCGCGAACCCGTTCCGCGGCGCCGGCATGGCGCGCCTGTTCGCCACGCACCCCCCGATGAAGGACCGCATCGCCCGCCTGGAGCGCATGGCGGGCGGCACCTACGGCAACCAGTTCGGGCCGGGGGGCTTCGGGGGGTTCTGAGGCCCACTCACGACGACGGCCGGGGCCGCCTCCTTTGGAAGGTGACCCCGGCCGCCGTCGGCCCTATCGGTTCTGCCGTTCCGGCTCCGGGCTGCTGGTCTCGGGCAGGGCCGCGCGGAGCGCGCGGATCTCCTCCGTCAGGGCCTGGACCTCGCGGCGGGTCGCCGCTTCCTCCTCCTCGTTGGCCTCCTCGACGGTCTGCACCATCCAGGAGGCGAGGGTCGCGGTCACGACACCGAGCAGGGCGATGCCGCCCAGCATCAGGCCCGCGGCGATGAACCTGCCGGTCGTCGTGACGGGGTAGAAGTCGCCGTAGCCGACGGTGGTCATCGTGACGATCGCCCACCAGAACCCCTCGCCGAGGCTCGTGATGTTCGAGCCCTCCACGTGGCGTTCGGTGTCCGTGATCGCCAGGGCGCTGGTGAGGATCAGCAGCGCGGTCCCGCCCGTGGCATAGGTGACCACCCGGCCGCGCAGCCGCTGCACTCCCGTGCGGCTGAACCGCTGGATCACCTTGATCAGCAGGAGCAGCCGGAGCGGGCGCAGCAGGGGCAGGACGACGACCAGGAGGTCGATCCAGTTTCTCCGGACGAACGTCCACGAGTACCCGGACAGGTGGAGCCGGACCGTGTAGTCGGCGGCGAACACCAGCCAGGCGACCGTCATGAACGTGGTGCAGGCGGTGCTCACCCACGCGGGAACGCCGTCGAAGGCGATCGGCAGGCCGTAGGCGACGAGGAAGAGCACGGCCACCGCGACGAGCGGCCACTCGGTGCGTCGGCGCCAGGTGGAGAGGTCGAGGCTGCGGATCATGGTTCGTCACTGTATCGAAGGGTGACGACGGCGACGGCCGGGTGCCTGACGGCGCTCCCCTCCGCGTTCGACGGACTACGGTTGACCTCAGCATCCGACCCCGACAGGAAGAAGGAGCACGGCCGTGGCCGACTCGTCGTTCGACATCGTCAGCAAGGTGGACCGCCAGGAGGTCGACAACGCCCTCAACCAGGCGTCCAAGGAGGTCTCGCAGCGCTACGACTTCCGGGGAGTGGGCGCCGACATCTCCTGGAGCGGCGAGGCCGTCGTGATGGTCGCCAACTCTCCCGAGCGCGTGCTCGCCATGCTCGACGTGTTCCAGTCGAAGCTCGTCAAGCGCGGGGTGTCCCTCAAGGCGATCGACACGGGCGAGAACGAGCCGCAGCCGTCCGGCAAGGAGTACCGCCTCGTCGGGTCCCTCAAGGAGGGGCTGGCCGGCGAGAACGCGAAGAAGATCACCAAGGTCATCCGCGACGAGGGACCCAAGGGCGTCAAGACCCAGATCACGGGCGACGAGGTCCGTGTCTCGTCGAAGTCGCGCGACCAGCTCCAGGAAGTCATCGCCCTCCTCAAGGGCGCGGACCTGGACGTGGCTCTGCAGTTCACGAACTACCGGTGACGGTGCTGCTGTCCGTGAAGGCTCGTGCGAGCCGGTGATCTCCGCCGCGCTCCTCGCGGTTCACGACAGCGTCGCGGTTCACTACAGCGCCAGCTCCAGGATCGCGAGATCCAGCCAGCGCCCGAACTTCGTGCCGACCTCGCCCAGCAGGCCGACACGGCGGAAGCCCAGGCTCTCGTGCAGGCCGATCGACGTGGCGTTGCCCGCCTCGATGTCGGCGTACATGCGATGCGCTCCCGAGGCTCGGGCCGCGGCCACCAGCTCGGTCAGGAGGGCGCGCCCGACACCCTTGCCCTGCTGACCGGGTGCGACGTACACGGAGTCCTCGACCGAGTACCGGTATCCCTCCTTCGCCCGCCACGCGGCGAACGAGGCGTATCCGACGACGGCGCCGTCGGCCTCCGCCACGAGCATCGCCTTGCGCGCGACGTGCTCAGCCACCCAGGTGTGTGCCTCGCCCTCGGTCATGGCGACGCCGGTCCAGATGGCCGTCGTCGTCTCGGCGGCGTGGTTCCGGATCGCTCGCACTGCCGGGGCGTCGTCGGTGCGAGCGGCGCGCACGGCCACCTTTGCGGCATATAGTGAACTCATGTCCACGATAGTAGACAACGTGGCCGCGCTCGGAGAACGGGTGCGGGACGAGCGTGGTCGGCGCGGGTGGTCTCTCAGCCGGCTCGCCGAGGCGTCCGGCGTGTCCCGCGCGATGATCAGCAAGATCGAGCGCGGCCAGAGCAGCCCCACTGCCGCGCTCCTCGGGCGGCTGTCGGCCGCCCTCGGGCTGAGCGTGTCGACGCTGATGGAGCAGCCCGAGGACGTGCCGTCCCACCCCGTGCGGCGCGCCGACGTCGTACCGCACTGGAGCGATCCCGAGACCGGCTACCTGCGGCGCCAGATCTCGACACCGTCGTTCCCTGCCGACGTCACCGACGTGGTCCTGCCGCCCGGGGAGCGCGTGCCGTACCCGGCGGCCGCGTACGCGTTCCACGCGCAGCTCGTCTGGGTGCTGGACGGTGAGCTGACCCTCACCGACGGTCCCGACGTCCACGTTCTCGCCGCCGGCGACGTGTTCGAGCTGGGTGCACCGGCCGCGCGGGAGTTCGCCAGCACGAGCGCCGCCGGGTGCCGGTACGTCGTGGTGCTCTGCCGGCGGGCGGCACCGTAGGAGGCGCGCACGGCGGCAGCGGCCCACCCGTCGTCGGGACGGCGGGCGGGCCGCTACCGGCCACCGTCACGGCGTCACGAGCGAGCTCCGTGCCCCGGCCGGACGGTGGCAGGTGTGCGGCAGCCTCACCCGACGGCCACCGGTTCCTTGTCGGGCTCGGCGGCGGGCTGCTGGGTGTGGGCGAGCGAGAGCCCGTCACCACGGCGGCGGAACAGCAGGGCGGACAGCACGGCCCCGACCGCGAAGAAGCCCGCGCCCCACCAGTACGCCGTCGCGTAGCTGGCGATCTGCGCCTCCAGGCCGACGGCCGCGGTGACGGGCGTGTGCGCCGCGAGGTAGTCGGCCGCCGCGGTGGCGGCCAGGGTGTTGAGCAGGGCGGTCCCGATCGAACCGCCCACCTGCTGGCTCGTGTTGACCATCGCCGAGGCGACACCCGCGAACTCCCGGTCGACGCCGAGCGTCGCCGTCTGCATCGACGCGGGCATGATCGTGCCCATCGCGAAGCCGATGATCATCAGCGGCGGAAGGACGTGGGCGGCGTAGGTGCTCGACGCGTCGAGGAACGTCAGGTACACCATGCCGACCGTGCCCAGCGCCATGCCGATCGGGACCATGATCTTCGGGCCGAACCGGGGCACGAACGCGTTGGTGCCGAGCTGTGCGGCGAGCACCAGCATCGCGATCATCGGCAGGAACGACATCCCCGTCCGGATCGGTGAGTACCCGAGGGTGAGCTGGAGGTAGTAGGTGACGAAGAGGAAGATGCCGAACATGCCGGCACCGGCGATCAGGACGGAGGCGTAGGCGGTGCCACGGTTCCGGTCGAGGATGATCGACAGGGGCAGCAGCGGATGCGCCGCTCGTGTCTGCCAGGCGGCGAAGGCGGTCAGCAGGACGGCGGCGCCCGCCAGCAGGCCCCAGGTCAAGGGTGCTTCCCAACCGTCGGTCTCGGCGTTCGAGAAGCCGTAGACGAGGCTGAAGAGCGCGCCGGAGACCAGGAGGGTGCCCGGGACGTCCAGCCGGGGCCGCGGGCCCTCGCGGGTGATGCGCGGCACGAAGGCGATGGCCCCGATGAGGGCGACCGCGGCGATGAAGACGTTGATGTAGAGGTTCCAGCGCCAGTCGAGCGTCTCCGTCAGGATCCCGCCGAGCAGGAGCCCGATCGCGCCGCCCGCTCCGGCGATGGCGCCGAACACGCCGAAGGCGCGTGCCCGCTCCTTCGGGATGGTGAAGGTCGTGGTCAGCACGGCGAGGGCGGTGGGGGCGAGCAGGGCGCCGAACACGCCCTGCAGGGCGCGGGCGGCGACGAGGAGCTCGAAGGTGCCGGCGGCACCGCCCAGCCCGGAGGCGACGGCGAAGCCGATGAGGCCGATGACGAAGGTGCGCCGGCGGCCGACGAGGTCGGAGAGCCGCCCGCCGAGCAGCAGAAGGCTCG
The DNA here is from genome assembly GCF_054777735.1 of Myceligenerans cantabricum. Classification (NCBI taxonomy): domain Bacteria; kingdom Bacillati; phylum Actinomycetota; class Actinomycetes; order Micrococcales; family Promicromonosporaceae; genus Myceligenerans; species Myceligenerans cantabricum. The sequence continues at coordinate 77,387 of NZ_BAAHAJ010000005.1, read as the reverse complement.
CGAAAGCCAGGGAGTACGCGGTGATGACCCACTGGCGCTGACCGTCCGTGAAGCCGAGGTCGGCCTGTGCCGAGGGGAGGGCGATGTTCACGACGGTCGCGTCCAGCACGACCATGAGCTGCGCGAGACCGACCACGACGAGCGTGATCCACCGACGGTTGTCGGTCGCGGGTGTTGAGGACATGCCGACCACTATATACGGAACTCAGCAGTTCCGATACTCGCAAGTTTCGGATACGATTGGTGCAGCAATATGGGCGCAGGTAAGGTCGGGCCGATGGAGAGGAGTGCGACTGCGATGACGCAGATCGAGCAGACCGAGCAGGCTGAGGACAAGCCTCGGCTCGGGCGCAAGCGCGATCTCACCCGGGATCCGGAGATCCTCGCGGTCGCGCTCGACGTGCTCGCCGAGACCGGCTACGACGGCATGACGATCGACATGGTCGCCACTCGCGCCAAGGCCGGCAAGGCGACTCTCTACCGCAGGTGGGCGTCCAAGTCCGCGCTCGTGCTCGACGCCGTCGCGTGCATGAAGTCCCAGGACGTCGACTTCGACGCCCTGCCCGACACGGGGACCCTGCGCGGCGATCTCGTCGCGATGATCAGGACGCCGACGATCCGGGACAGCGAGCGCAAGCTCAAGGTGATGGCCGGGATCGCCTCCATGATCGCCCGCAGTCCCGAGCTCGCCGCCGCCGCGCACGAGGCGCTCGTCGAGCCGCGCGCGTCCCTCAACCGCATCTTCTTCCGGCGCGCGATCGACCGGGGGGAGATCCCCGCGGACGCCGATGTCGAGACGCTCTGCATGATCGGTCCGGCGATGGTCTCCTACAGCGTGCTCATGCTGGGCAGGCCCGTCGACCGCGACTTCCTGATCTCGACCATCGACGGGATCATCCTGCCCGCCGCCGGGGTGGCCTCCGCCGACCGCCGCTGACCGGGGTGGCTGCTACGTCGTCGTCCCCTCCAGCAGGCCGTGGCCCAGCTCCGTCAGGACGTGCACGACGCGCCGTCCGTCGCGCTGCGACGCCACGAGACCAGCCTGTCGCAGGACCGTCGTGTGCTCCGACGCCGACGCCGGCGAGATGTCCATCCGCTCCGCCAGCAGGGTGGTCGACGCCGACCCGGCGAGCTCCCGCAGCGCCCTGGCCCTCGTCCGCCCGAGCAGCGCGGCGAGCGCGCTGTCGTTCGTCACCGTGTCGCCGCTCAGGTGCCGGTCGTGCGAGACCGGGAACACGAGCACGGGGGCCAGGTCGGGGTTCGCGAGCGTGATGGGCATGCGCCAGCAGAAGTACGAGGGGACGAGCGTCAGCCCCCGGCCGTTCAGCAGCACGTCCCCGTTCATCATGCGGCTCTGCACGGTGAGCACACCGTCGGCCCACGTCGTCGTCGGGTGCAGCGTGGAGAGGACCGCCTCCACGCCCGTCGCCGCGAGCACCTGCGTCCGGGCCGCCCGGTCCGCCTCGACGACCTGCCGCACGCGGGGCCAGACCGGCGCGAGCGCGTGCGAGTGGAACGCCGCCATCGACGCCCGCAGGCTGCGCACCACCCGCGGCGACCCCTCGGCCAGGTCGCGCATCCAGGCCCCCGTCTTCTGCTGCTGCCCGAGGATGTCGATCTCCGCGGCGATCCGGTCGGGCGACGTGTAAAGCATGTCCTCCGAGCCGGCCGCGAAGTCGGTGGAGCCCGCCTCCGGGGTCAGGAAGTCGGGGGAGTAGCCGACCGGCGGCGTGAGCGACAGGTAGGGCAGCGCCGCACGCGGGAGGTCGGGTACCACGCGCCGGTGCCATCGGCCGAAGATCCGGGCCCCGTCCAGCTCGCGCACCAGGTGGGCGCTCAGGAGCGTCTCCCACAGCGGGTCCGGGCCTGGCGCGAGCCGGACCCGCGACAGGTCCTCGGGTGTGAAGATGAAGCGCAGCATCGCGACTCCTTCATGCGAATGGTGGGAGTCCGACTGCTGTGCATGGCCCCCTGACCTACCAGTGAAGACTCCCGCGCGCGAGCCCACAAGGAAAATAACGGAACTCGCAGCGCGCGTCGTGGCCGATCTCCCGCTCGGCCGACGGCGGCAGTGCCCGCCGGCCGGCCGACACGGCGCCCTCCGGCGTCGCAGTACCGTTACGGGGTGACCATCCCGCCCACACCTCGGCCCGCCTCACCGAACCTGCCGCGCGTCGTCGCCACGGACCTCGACGGGACCCTCCTGCGTTCCGGGGGAACCGTGTCCGACCGGTCGCGCGAGGCGCTCGCGGCCGTGGAGGCGGAGGGCGTCGAGGTCGTGTTCGTGACGGCGCGGCCCGCGCGGGCGCTGGGACACCTGGCCGACCTGGTCGGCGGGCACGGGCACGTGATCTGCTTCGGCGGGGGAGCGGTCTGGGACCTCGCCGGCGGCCAGGTCATCGAGTCGTTCGGGTTCGCTGACGACGTCGTCGGGTCGCTCGCCGCCGCGCTGCGAGCCACGCTGTCCGACGTCGCCATGGTGGTCGAACGGGTCAGCGGCCCGGCCTACGACCCGGCCTTCGTCTCCTCACCGAGCTTCGCGGAACCGGGCCTCGGCGCGGAGCACCGCACGGTCCTCGTGGAGCAGACGCTCGGGCGGGACCCGGTGCTCAAGCTGCTGGCGCAGTCGCCCGCCACGGAGCCGGAAGCGCTGCAGACGATCGTCGGACGGGTCGCCCACGGGAAAGCCAACCTCGCGTACTCCGGCGCGGTGGGTCTCGCCGAGCTCAGCCCGCTGGACGTCACCAAGTCGGCCGCGCTCGCGCGGTGGTGCGAACGGCTCGGCGTCGTCGCGCAGGACGTCTGGGCTTTCGGCGACATGCCCGTGGACCTCCCGATGCTCCGCTGGGCGGGTCGCGGCGTCGCGGTGGCGAACGCGCACGCCGAGGTGCTGGCCGGCGCGGACGACGTCGTCGGCTCCAACGACGAGGACGGCGTCGCGGTGGCGCTGGAGAAGCTCCTGGCCGGAAGCTGACCGCCGACGCCCGCCGACGAGACGACGCCCGCCGACGAGACGACGCCCACTCAGCGACGGCCGACTGTTGGATGATGGTTCATCAGGGTCTCGCGGACCTTTCAGACGGTTTCGAATGGATTCGAACGCCTGATGAACTTGTCTCAGTACCGTGGCACGGTGCGTGGCCGCGGGTTGCGGCGGGCCACCCACAGCGTGTCCCAGGTGAGGATCCCGATCGCCAGCCAGACCAGGCCGAAGCCCGCCCAGCGGGCCGGGGGCATCTGCTCGCCCAGCACCAGCACCGCCACCAGGAACTGCAGCGCCGGCCCGAGGTACTGCAGCATCCCCACGACCGACAGCGGCAGCCGTCGTGCCGCCGCGCCGAACAGCAGCAGCGGCAGCGCGGTGATGATCCCCGCCGACACCAGCAGCAACGCATGCCCCGCACCGTGCGACCCGAACGTGTTCGCGCTCCCGAGCCAGATCAGGTAGCCCGCCGCCGCCGGAGCCGCCAGCGCGGTCTCGACGGTCAGCCCGGGCAGCGCGCCCACCGAGCGGCCCGTCCGGTTCTTCACCAGCCCGTACATCGAGAACGACAACGCGAGGCAGACCGCGATCCACGGCAGCCCGCGCATCCCCGTCGCGATCACCACGACCGCCGCGAGTCCCAGGCCCACCGCGACCCACTGCACCGGTCGGAGGCGCTCGCGGAGCACGAGGACCGCGAGCAGCACGGTCACGACCGGGTTGAGGAAGTACCCGAGCGCGGCGTCGAGCACCCGGTCGGTCAGGACGCCGTACACGTACACCGTCCAGTTCACGACGATCAGGGTCGCGGCGATCCCGAGCGTCCCGACCATGCGCGGGCTCGTGAGGATCGGCCGCAGCTCGCCGAGGGTCCGCGTCGCCGCCAGCCCGAGCAGGCAGAAGCCCAGGCTCCACAGGATCCGCTGCGCGATGATCTCGATCGCGCCCGCGGGCTCCAGCAGCGGGAAGAACAGCGGCATTCCGACGCCCCAGAAGAGGAACGCGGCGATCCCGAGCGGAAGCCCCCAACGGTCGCTCCGGCCGCCGGCGGTCTCCGGCGTCGCCGCCGGCCGGCCGGGTCCGGCGCTGCTGCGGGGGTTCGTGGATGCCCCGTCGGGGGCGGTCTTGCTCACGAGGTCACGATAGGGGCCGCGTGGTGCGCGTCGGGCCCAGGGTGCCACCGCCGTGCCTGTGAGGGTCATCACCGGCGGCGACGCACTTTTCGATTTCCCGTGCGGGGCCGATCGGGTTAGTGTTGCTCCCGCACCACGGCGGGTTACCCGAGCGGCCAAAGGGGGCTGACTGTAAATCAGCTGGCACAGCCTACGGGGGTTCGAATCCCTCACCCGCCACGCGATCTGGGACCGGTGCGGCCGTTCGGCCGCACCGGTCTCGTCGTTTCTTGTGAGGGCGGAGCCCGTACGCCGCCCCGCCCGGAGGTGCGCTCCCGGACCTCGCGCCGGGTCGCCTCGTGCCCTCGTCGCAGGGCTCGCCCGGGCGGGCTCGCAGGGTTCGCCGGAGGGCGGGGTGAGGGCGGTCGAGGTCACACACGATTCGATTTCACTCCAGGCCCGAGGGCATGTAGAGTCTTCCTCGCTGCCCCGATAGCTCAGTCGGTAGAGCGTCTCCATGGTAAGGAGAAGGTCAAGGGTTCGATTCCCTTTCGGGGCTCTGTGAATCGGCGCGGGGTCGTCCATCGGGTTGCTGGTGGGTGACCTCGCGTTCGGTCACGTTGCGGCGGGGTAGCTCAGATGGTTAGAGCGCACGACTCATAATCGTGAGGTCGCGGGTTCGATCCCCGCCCTCGCTACCGCCTCCGCCCGGTGCTCGTCGCCGAGCGGAATCCGTAAGACATCATCCGCACACATGGCGCCTCCCCTTGAGGCGCGAGAGGTGAGAAGCCATGGCCAGCAAGAGCGCTGACGTCCGCCCCAAGATCACGATGGCCTGCGTGGACTGCAAGGAGCGGAACTACATCACGAAGAAGAACCGCCGGAACAACCCGGACCGGCTCGAGATGGCGAAGTTCTGCCCGCGTTGCGGCAAGCACACGTCGCACCGCGAGACCCGCTGAGCTCGTCTCCCGCAGCCGGAAGCCCTTCACCGACGATGGCGAACCCCGACTTCGCTGGCCGTGAGTACCCGGCCACCGCTCCCTACTCCGTAGGCCGCGAGAAGATCCGTGAGTTCGCCGACGCCGTCGGGGCCACGGACCCCGCTCACCACGACCTCGTGGCGGCGCGGGGTCTCGGCTACCCGGACCTCGTCGCCCCGCCCACCTTCGCGGTGGTGATCGCCCAGCGCGCCGAGGCGCAGTACGTCACCGACCCCGAGGCCGGGATCGACTTCTCCCGCGTGGTGCACGCCGACGAGCACTTCGCGCACCATCAGCCGATCGTCGCCGGCGACGAGCTGGTCACCGTCCTGCACGTCGACGCGGTCACGAGCCGCGGCCCGATGTCCATGGTCACCACCCGCTGCGAGATCTTCGCCGTCCCGCGCCATGCCGCCGCCCCGGACGCCGCTCCCGGCGAGCCCGTCGCGACCGTGACGTCCATGCTCGCCGTCCGTGGGGAGGGCGCATGACCACGCAGGCTCCGCGGCTCGCCGACCTCGCCGTCGGAACCGAGATCGGCACCCGCACCATCGAGCTCGACCGGCCGCGCCTGGTGCGCTACGCCGGCGCGAGCGGGGACTTCAACCGCATCCACTGGGACCCGGCGTTCGCCGAGAGCGTCGGCCTCCCCGGCGTCATCGCCCACGGCATGCTGACGATGGGCAGCGTCGCCGGGCTCGTCACCGAGTGGGCGGGGGACCCGGGCGCCGTCGTCGGCTACGGGACGCGCTTCTCGCGTCCCGTGCCCGTCCCCGCGGGGGACGGCACCGCGGTCGTCGAGGTCAGCGGGAAGATCGGCGCCGTCGACGCGGAGGCCGGCACCGCCCGCGTCGACCTCACGGTCACCTTCGAGGGCACCAAGGTCCTCATGAAGACGCAGGCCGTCGTCCGTCTCGACGCCTGAGGGCTCCACCGCGAGCACGACGGGCGACGGCGCTTGTCAAGACCTTTCGGATTGGGCATGTCCCCTTCCCTCGCCACCCGTTTCACGATGTGATGCTCTCGGACCCGTTCGCTCGACCAGGCCGACGAGAGGAACCCCGTCGTGACGCACGTTCGACGACGCACCACCGCCCTGATCACGGCCGCAGCGCTCGTCTGCACCGTGGCCCCGTTCGCCGCGGCGTCGGCCGTCACCACGACGCCGGACGGAGGCGAGACCGGCAGCCTGTGCGCGCCCGTCGTCGCCGCCGGATCCCTCGACGAGGCGTTCGACGCCGCCGCCGGGTCCTCGGGCGTCCCCGCCGACCTGCTCAAGGCTGTCTCGCACCTGGAGTCCGGCTGGGACCAGCACGGCGGCCGCCCGAGCGTGGAGGACGGCTACGGGCTGTTCAACCTGAGCGGCACGACGACCGTCGCGCACGGTGGCAAGGACGGGGACTCGCCGTTCGCGGCCCCGGGTGGCGGTGAGCTCGTCTCCGAGCTCGACCGCGCCGCCTCGCTCGCCGGCCTCCCCCTCGCGGACGTCAAGGACGACGCCCGCGCGAACCTGTGCGCCGGCGCGGCCCTGCTCGCGTCCTATCAGGCCCAGGCGGTGGACGACGGCGCCGCCCCCGGGGACTCGAAGCCGTCCGCAGCGGATGCCGGACCCGGTTCCGGCGCCGACGACTGGGAGGTGGCCGTCTCACGCATGAACGACTCCGAATCTTTCACAGCCCAGGTCTACGAGACGCTGCGGTCCGGCGTCGGGGAGGTCACCCCGGACGGGGACACGGTGATCCTGGAGGGCGACGCGTCCGTCGTCGTTCCCGAACGGGAGGGCACGGGGTCCGGGGCGACCGCCGTCGACCCGGACTGCCCGGAGACGATCGACTGCGAGTGGCTGCCCGCGGGTTACGACAAGCACGACCCGTCCGACCCCGACGGCACCCGCGTGTACGGCAACCACGACAAGGCCGACCGGACCGGCGAGGCCGGGCCGAGCCTGGAGTACATCGTCATCCACGACACGGAGGGCTCCTACCAGGGCACCGTGAACCTGGTGCAGAACCCGCACAACGGCGCCTCCTGGCACTACACCGTCCGCTCGGAGGACGGGCACGCCGCCCACCACATCGAGAACAAGGACGTGGGCTGGCACGCCGGCAACTGGTACATGAACGCGCACTCGATCGGCATCGAGCACGAGGGTTACGCGGGCACGGCCGGCTGGTACACCGAGGCGATGTACCAGTCGTCGGCGGAGCTGGTGAGGTATCTCGCCGAGAAGTACGACATCCCGCTCGACCGCGCGCACATCATCGGCCACGACCAGATCCCGGGCATCCTCGAGGGCTACACCCAGAACGTGCACTGGGACCCGGGTCCCTACTGGGACTGGGACCACTACTTCGAGCTGCTCGGCGCGCCGATCGGTGGTGACGCGGCGGCGACCGCGGACGTCTCCCCGGGCGACGTCGTCGAGGTGCGCACCGGCTACGCCGACAACCCGCAGGAGGTCACCGGCTGCGACGAGGCCTCGCCGAACAGCGGTCCGTGCGCGGACGGGGCGGGGACGAACTTCCGGTACCTGCACCAGGCACCGTCGGTGGACGCGCCGCTGTCCCGGGACCCGGGCTGGCAGCCCGGCGGCACGGACGGCAGCACCTTCGCGAGCGACATCAGCGCCCGCGTGCAGTCGGGCCACCGGCTCGTCGTGGACGAGGTCGACGGCGAGTGGCTCGGTGTCTGGTGGGCGGGCGCGAAGGCGTGGCTGCACAACCCGGCGTCGGCCCCGGTGGTGGTGCCGGCGACGGCGCAGACGATCACCGTCCCGGGCGACGAGCCCGCGCCGGTCTACGGCCGGGCGTATCCCGAGGAGGCCGCGTACGGCCCGTACCCGGGGATCGACGTGCAGCCGATCGGGGCCCTGGAGTACCAGATCGGCGCGGACCAGAGGTACGCGGTGTCCGACGCCGACGTCGTCACCGACTACTACTGGGCCAAGACGTTCGACGGGACCGGCCCGGACGACCGCACCGACGTGCGCGGCGAGTCGCGCTACTACCAGGTCTGGCTGGCGCACCGGCAGTTCTTCGTGAGCGCGGACGACGTCGAGCTGCACGAGCCGGCCGCCGAGGAACCGGGGGACGACGACGAGGCCGGTGCCCCCGACGAGCTGATCACCACGACGCACTGGTCCGGCAGGCGCGGTCTGGCCGACGGGACGCGGGAGAACCTGCGGCCCGCCGCGGGCGGCGCGCTCCAGATCAGGGGTGCCGGGCCGGTGGTCGAGTACACGGACCCGCACGGCGACGGGGCCGCCGTCGAGTACGAGACCGGGACGTGGACGTCTCCCGTGGTGGAGACCGGGTACCCCGTCGACGAGTCCGTGACCTCGTGGAACGCGAGGACTCCGCGAGGGACGTGGGTGGAGGTCGAGTTCCGGGGCCGCAAGGACTCGGGCGAGTGGACCAAGTGGTTCGTGATGGGCCGCTGGGCGAGCGGCGACGACTTCGAGCCGGGCGGGGGCGCGGTCGGCGACATCCGCCGCACGTCGGTGGACGGCCAGTCCGACGACGACGCCTACCTGTTCACCGACACCTACGTGGCGAAGTCGGGCCGGGAGCCCGAGGCCTACCAGACCCGCGTCACGCTGTACCGGCCGGCGGGGACGAGCAGGACGCCGCGTCTGTCGTCGGTGTCGACCATGACCAACGAGTACCTGCCGGACGACCACTACGACGGGACGAGCGCGTTCACCCTCGACGGCGCGGTCGAGCTTGACGTGCCCGGCTACAGCCAGCTCACGCACATCGGCGAGTACCCGGAGTTCGGCGGCGGGGGCCAGGTGTGGTGCTCGCCGACGTCGACCACCATGGTCATGTACTCCTACGGCCGCAAGCACCAGGTCCCCCCGCGGCTGCTGGAGGACATCGACGCACCGGCCGGCGACCCGCAGGTCGACTACGCCGCGATCAGCACCTGGGACCACAGCTACGGGGGCGCGGGCAACTGGCCGTTCAACACTGCCTACGCGCACCGGTTCGGGCTGGAGTCGTTCGTGACCCGCCTGCGCTCCCTGGCCGAGGCGGAGAAGTTCGTCGCGGCAGGGATCCCGCTGGTCGTCTCGATCAACTTCGCGGCGGAGGAGATGCCCGAGGCCGGCTACGGGACGAACGGGCACCTGCTGACGATCGTCGGCTTCACCGAGGACGGCGACCCGATCCTCAACGACCCGAACAAGGACTCGAACGAGCAGGTCCGGAGCGTCTACACGCGCGAGAACTTCGAGCGCGTGTGGCAGACGTCGACGGACGGCCTCACGTACGTCATCCACCCCCACAGGCTGAGGCTCCCGTCGAACACCCCGGACGCCACGCCGAACTGGTGACCCCGTTCGCGTGGCGCCGGCTCCACCGGCTGCGGCGCTGCCTCGTCCGGCTCCCTGCGCCGAGGCAGCGCGGCGGCCCCCGGGACCCGGTGCCCCGGCGGTGCTAGGCCGCCGGCGTCGCGGTAGCGGGCTCGCGGATCGCGGACGAGACCACCAGGCCCAGGATCGTCGGGACGGCCAGGACCAGGACGGCCAGGCGGTAGCCGGTGTGCTCCGCGAGAAAGCCGATGAGGGGCGGGCCGACGAAGAAGGCGCCGTAGCCGATGGTGGACGCGGCGGCGAGCCGCATCGGCGCGCGTTCCGGGTCGTCCGACGAGGCCGACATCCCCATCGGGAAGCCGAGCGCGGCACCCATGCCCCACAGCGCCACGCCCACGAGCGCGAGCCACAACCAGGGCACCAGCGCGAAGATCGCCACGCCGAGGATCGCGAGCACCATCGTCACCCGCAGCATCGGTACCCGCCCGAACCGGTCGATGGCGCGCGTCCCCGCGAGCCGCATCACCGTCATGAACACGAGGAACACGGACAGGCCCACCGCACCCGTGCCGTTCGTGACGCCGAACCCGTCCACGACGGCGAGCCCGACCCAGTCGTTGGCGACGCCCTCGGTCAGCGCGGCGGCCAGCACCACGAGCCCGATCGCCAGGGTCCGCGGTTCGCGCCACGCGGTCAGCATGCCGCGCATCCCGGTGTGCGCGGTGTCCGGCGTGCTCGTGGCGGGGTCCGCGTACGTGTCGCCGAACCCGGCCGTCGCGGCGGCGTCGTCGGTGGCGCGCACCTCCGACTCGGGCAGGAAGAACCGCACGGAGACGATGACGGAGGCGAGCGCGACGAGCCCCGCCCCGACCATGTGCCAGTGCAGCGGCACCCCGAGGAACGCGACGCCCACGCCGATCCCGGCTCCGATCACGGTGCCGAACGAGAACCCCGCGTGGTAGTGCGGCATGATCGACCGGCCGAGCTTCTGCTCGACGGCCGCGCCCTCCAGGTTCATCGCGGCGTCCCACACGCCCGCGCCGACGCCCATGAGGATCATCCCGCCGCGGACGACGAGGCCCTCGCCCCAGAGCGCGCCGAACGCGGCGAGTACGATGCCAGCAGCCATCAGCACGGCGAAGCCGAGCACGGTGCGGGCGGTACCGATCCGCTGCACGATGAGACCGGACAGCGGGATCGCGGCGACCGAGCCGATGGCCACGGTGAGCAGGAGGAGGCCCATCTGGTTCTCGGACAGGGCCAGGTGGTCACGGACGGCGGGCAGCCGGGAGGCCCAGCTCGCGAACGCGAATCCGCTGGCGGCAAAGACGACGAAGACGGCGCGGGACGCTGCGTTGAAAGATCGCACGGGATATTGTCCCGCGAAACGATACGGTCCGAGAATCTATTGACGTCACACGAGGAGAAGTTCATGAGCCGGCAGCCCGGCAGCAAGCCGACCCTCGCGAAGGTCGCGGAGCGCGCGGGAGTGTCGGTCTCCACGGCGTCGCTGGCCTTCTCCGGCTCGGGCCCGATCACGCCGCAGACCCGGGACCGTGTACTGGCCGCGGCGAGAGAGCTCGACTACTCGGGGCCCAACCCGCTGGGCCGTCAGCTGCGCCAGGGGCGGTCCGGGATCGTGGGCGTGGTCATCGGCGACCAGCTCGGACGTTCCTTCCGCGACCCGGTCGCGGTGCAGGTCATGCACGGCCTGGTCTCGGCCATCGGGGAGCAGGGGATGGGCGTGCTGCTCGTGCCCGGCAAGCCGCAGGGTGCCAAGGCACCGGCGGTCGGCGGCCTCGGCGACGCGCCGGAGAGCACCGCCGCTTCCGACCCGCTCGTGGAGACCGCCGCCATGGACGTGGCAGTGCTCGTGTGGGGCGCGCCCCCGGACGACCCGAACATCGTCGCGCTCGAGCGCCGAGGCGTACCGATGGTGATCGGCGAGGGGGACAAGGTCGAGGGCGTCCCGGTCGTGGCGATAGACGACCGCACCGGTACCGCGGAGGTGGTGCGGCACCTCGTCGAGCTGGGCCACACCCGGATCGCGGAGATCACCATGCCGTTCGGCCGGGGCGAGCGGTCGGGGCCGGTCGACGCCGAGCGGCTCGAGCAGGCAGACAAGACCCCCACCCGCAACCGGCTGGCTGGGGTGCGCGACGTGATCGTGCCCGTGATGTCCTGGGAGACTCCCGCCTCGCTCGTGGAGCACGGTCGCGACGCGGCCACCGAGATCCTGGGCGAGTGGGCCCCGGCCAACGAGCGCCCGACGGCGATCGTGGCGCACTCCGACCTGCTGGCCGCCGGCGCGGTGATCGCCGCGCGCGAGCTGGGGCTCCGCGTCCCGGAGGACGTCTCGGTGGTCGGCTTCGACGGCCTCGACCTGCCGTGGCTGTCGCCGGACGTACTGACCTCCGTCAGCCAGCCGCTCGTCGAGAAGGGCCGCGCGCTGGGCACCGCGGTGGCGGCGGTGCTGGCCGGCGACGACCCGGCGGACGTCGTCCTGACGACGTCGTTCCAGGAGGGCACGACGACGGGACCGGTCCCGGACCTGTGACGGTCCCGGCGCTCCGGCTCGCCGTCAGAGCGCGACGCCCACCAGCACGGGCTCCGGGACCAGCGTCACGCCGAAGTGCTCCCGGACGCCGTCGCGCACCGCACGCGCCAGTGCGACGAGGTCCTCGGAGCACGCGCCCCCCCGGTTGGTGAGCGCCAGGGTGTGCTTCGTGGACAGCCGCGCGGGGCTGTGCTCGCCGGCCAGGCCGTAGCCGGGTGCGAACCCGGCGTGCTGGATGAGCCAGGCGGCGGACGTCTTGACGTGCGTCGGGTCGACGGTGGGCTCCCGCCCGGACTCCGTGACCCCGCGGACGGCGAACCGCGGTGCTCCCGCGGGCAGCCGGTCCGCGAGATCGACCGGCATGATCGGGTTCGTGAAGAACGAACCGGCGCTCCACCGGTCGTGGTCGGGCGCGTCCGGGTTGTCGAGCACCATCCCCTTGCCGCTGCGCAGCTCCAGCACGGCCTCGCGCACGTCCTTCGACGGCGCCCGGTCGCCCTGCTCGACGCCGAGCCGCGCCGCGAGCTGCGCGTAGCCGATCGGCGCCGACAGCGTGCCGAGCCGCAGCTGGAACGTGACGTCCAGGACGACGTAGCGGGGCGTCGGGTACCAGGGCGCCCGGGGGTCGCCCTGGCCCTCCTGGCGGCCGGAGGCGTGCATGGACCGTTTGAGGACCGACGTCCGGTAGCCGAAGCCCAGCTCGCTGTTCGTCAGGGTGCGCACGCGGCCCTGCCCCCGATCCCAGACACGGATGCTGGCCAGGGTGGACGCGACCTCCTGGCCGTAGGCGCCGATGTTCTGCACGGGTGCGGCACCGACCGTGCCGGGGATGGCGGAGAGCGCCTCGACACCGAACCAGCCCGCGTCGACCGCCTGCCGGACGAGCTCGTCCCAGCTCTGCCCCGCGGGTGCGGTGACCACCGCACCGCCGCACGCGTCCGCGGAGGCGACATCGAGACCGCCGCGCACGTCGCGGACGACGATGCCGTCGAAGCCCTCGTCGGCGACGAGGAGGTTCGAACCGCCGCCGACGACGAGCAGCGGAGCCCCGGTCTCGTCAGCCGTGCGCACGGCGTCGAGGAGCTCCTGCTCGGTGGTCGCCTCGACATAGGAGGCGACCGGCCCACCGACCCTCAGCGTCGTGAGGTCGGCGAGACTCGGGACGACGGCGCTGTGTGGGAGCACGTCCTGGTCTGCGGTCACCATGCAAGCCTATCTACATGAGGGCTGAAGATTGTGCACATCTTCGACATGGGTCGGGTGAAGTCCGTCAAGTTCGTGGGAACCAATCGGGCGTCTCGTGCGTGTCGCCCTGGGAGTTCGCGCCGGTAGGGTGGGAGGCACCATGCAGCGAGCCGGCCGGACGATCTTCACGCTCGTCGTCTTCGCGGTCGTCGCCGCCTTGATGGTGACCGTCGGACTGCCCCAGCTGCGGCAGGTGCTCGGGCTGGACCAGCAGGCCTCGATGGAGCCGTTCGTCTGGCGCCCCGACGGGGACGGCGCAGCCGAGCTGCGTCCGCGCATCGACGGCGTCCCCGTCCCGCCGCCGCCCGAGGACGCGCGGTCCGAGCGCATCCTGCCGGCCGTCGACCCCGGGCCGGGCGAGGCCTACGCCTTCGAGCACGAGACCGCTGACGGCACCCCCGTGCGGCACGACCCGTGCCGTCCGCTGCACTACGTGGTGCGGACCGAGGGCATGCCCGCGACCGTCCTGCAGGAGGTCCGCGACGCCGTGGAGCGGGTGGAGAAGGCGACCGGGCTGCGGTTCGAGGAGGACGGCGCCACGGAGGAGGACCCGTCCGGGGCCCGCCGGGCGGTCCAGCCGAGGCGGTACGGCGATCGCTGGGTCCCGCTGCTGATCGCGTGGGCCGGTGACGACGAGGTGCCCGTGTTCGACGGCGAGGTCGCCGGCGTCGGCGGGGCGACGATGGTGACCATCGACGGCGCGCCCCGACTGGTCACCGGCGCGGTGACGCTGAACGCGGACGTCCTGGACCGCTGGCTGTACCTGCCCAACGGACGGGACTACGTGGAGACGGTGGCGGTGCACGAGCTCGGGCACGCCCTCGGCCTGGACCACGTCGACGACCCTACGCAGGTCATGTATCCCGAGGGCTCTCTCGACGTCCGCGAGCTGGGAGCCGGTGACCGTGCGGGCTTCGCGCTCGCGGGCCAGGGGGCGTGCCACACGGACACGTGACGCGCGCCGCCGCGGGTCGCCGCCGCGCGTAGTCCCGGGCGCGCGCCGACGCGAGTCAGTACACCAGCACGCGGGTCCCCGGGTCCGCGCCCCAGGTGTCCCAGAGCCAGTCCATCGCGGCGTTCGAGACGCGCACGCACCCGTGGGACGCCGGGAACGGCGGCACCGAGGCAGCCCCGTGCACGGCGATCCCGCCGTTGAAGTACTTGGGCCGCCACATGTCGCCCAGCTCGAGAGTCGAGGCATGCATCCCGTCGATCTGGTGGTACACGGTGAAGTCGCCGCGCGGGGTCGAGGCCGTGTAGACAGTGCCCTTCGCCTCGAACCGCTCCCCGTTGCCGGACGCCGCGTTGATGGTCTTGACGACCCTGCCGTTCTCGACGGCCAGCAGGAGCTGTCGGCTGATGTCGATCTCGACGACCTTGCCGGACGTGCTCTTCGGCCGCGGCACGGTCCCGGCGTCGAGCGCCTGCTGCGTCTCCGGCCCGACGACGCCGTCCCGGTACAGGCCGCCCGCCTTCTGCAGCGCCCACAGCGCCTGCTGCGTCTCGCCGCCGTACGCGCCGTCGGCCGACGTCACGTAGTACCCGAGCTCCTGCAGCCGCTGCTGCACGTCCGCGACGCGCTCGCTGCTCTCGCCGAAGGCGATGTGGTCCGGGAGCTCCGGCTCGTCGGTCCGGTTCTCGTCCTGCTTCTCGTCGTCGTCCTGCTCGTCGTCGTTCCCGCGGTCGTCGTCCTGCTTGCCCTCGTCCTCGCCGGGGTCGTCGTCATCATCGGCGGCGGCCGTCCCGGCGACGGACGGCTCGTCGGTCGGGGTGCGGTCGGGCGTCGGTTCGCCGGACCCGGTCGGCTCGGACGTCGGCTCGTCGGACGGCGCAGGGCTCGACTCCTCCGCCTCGCTCGGGGACGGCATGCCCGACGGAGAGGCGGCCGTGGTGGGTGCCTCCGCCTCCGGATCGCTGTCGGCGGAGCAGCCGGCCAGCGTGGTGCCGCTCAGCAGCAGGGCCGTGAGCAGCGCTGTCGCGCGTCGGGGGGTGGTTCCGCCGGGTGTCCTGGACATGTGGGTTCTCCTCATCAGGCGTCCCGGTCGGGCCGCCCGCCGTCTCGACGAGTGACGTAGCACTCCTCGCGAGTGTCCGTCACAGAGCCATGACGCGCCAGCACCGACGTCCGTTGCCCTCGGAGATCGTCACATAACCGTGACAGGTCGATCCCAATTGCCCGAAAATTGACCGTGACCTGCAGGGATGTCCGCGTCCGGGGTGGTCAGCCAGTCGTCCACACCCCGGACCAGGCGTTCCTTCGTGGACGACGACGCACGGCTCGCCCGGATCGACGACCTCGCCAGCCCGGCCAGCTCCGCGTCCGAGAACCCGTGCACGTGCCGGGCGGTCTCGTACTGTGCCAGCAGGCGGGAGCCGAAGAGCAGCGGGTCGTCCGCGCCGAGCGCGACCTGGGCCCCGGCGTCGACCAGGCGGCGGAGCGGGACGGCTTCCGCGTCCGGGTACACCCCGAGGCTCACGTTGGAGGCGGGGCACACCTCGAGGGCCACGCCACGGTGCACGATCTCCTCCAGCAGATGGTCGCTCTCGGCGGCCCGCACACCGTGGCCGAGGCGGTCCGGCGCCAGGTCGCGCAGGACCACCCCGATGTGGTCGGGGCCGAGCAGCTCGCCGCCGTGCGGCACGGCGGCGAGCCCGGCGCGCCGGGCGATCTCGAAGGCCCGGGCGAACCCGCTCGTGTTCCCGCGGCGCTCGTCGTTGGACAGGCCGAAGCCGATGACGTCGCCCACGCCGTCCCCCACATGGTGCGCGGCCAGCCGCGCGAGCGTGCGGGCGTCGAGAGGGTGCTTCATGCGCGAGGCCGCGACGATCACGCCGACCTCGATGCCGTGGTCGGCGCTCGCCTTGCGCGCGGCGTCGATGACGATCTCGACGGCGGGCGTGATGCCGCCGGTGAACGGGGCGTACGACGTGGGGTCGACCTGGATCTCCAGGCGGCCGGAACCCTCGGCGGCGTCGTCGGCCGCGGCCTCGTCCACGATGCGGCGCATGTCGGCCTCGGAGCGGACGCACTGACGTGCGGCGTCGTACAGGCGCTGGAAGCGGAACCAGCCGCGTTCCGTCGCAGGGAGGTGCAGCGGGTCGCCGTCGGTGAGCGCCCCCGGGAGTCTCACCCCGTACTGGGCCGCCAGGTCGACGAGAGTCCCGACTCGCATGGATCCCGTGAAATGCAGGTGTAGGTGGGCCTTTGGAAGGAGCGCCAGGTCTCGCATCTGCGTAGTCTGGCAAACTGGGTCGGGCGAGGCATGCGCGACCCGTGATCGTTTCCACGACTCTTACATCCGCAACGAGGTCTCCGGATCCTGCCGGAGTTCCCGGGAGAAATGACCAGCACACCTGAGACGCCCGGTGAGGGCGTGCCCGACGACCACGGCCCCGAGGCCCCTGAGCCGGAGAACGGGCCGGAGGCCGCTGCCCCCGAGACCGGAGACGACGGCGGTGCCGCCGACGACTCCACGGCTCGGCCGGCGGTCGAGCCGGCAGACCCGGAACCCGAACCGGCAGCCGCCGGCGCGTCGGAGCCGCGACCCGAACCCGACGGCGACGACCCGGAGCCCGACGGTGTCCCGGTCGACTCCGGCGACGGCCCGGCCGGCCCTGCGGAGCGGGAGCCCGAACCTGCCGACGGCCCCGCGGAGCCCGAGCCCACCGACGCCCCGGCGGAGCAGCAGGCCGAGCCCGGCGACACCGGCGCGGAGCCCGGCGGTCGTCCGGCGGAACCCGTCGACGACGGCGAGCAGGTGCCCGAGCCCGACGACGACCGCACCCAGCCTGACCTGAGCGGCGAGCCGGCCGAGCCCGAGCGGCACGGCGGGCACGTCGTGCTCGGCGGCCGGTACGAGCTCGGCGACGTGCTCGGCACCGGCGCGACGTTCACGGTCTACGAGGCCCGTCCGTCCGAGGCCGGCGAGGTGGGCGACTGGTCCCTCGTGGTCAAGGTGCTGCACCCGCACCTGGTCGACGACGAGTTCTCGCGCACCGCGCTGCGGCGGGAGGTCGAGGCCTCGGAGCGTGTCGACGACCCCGGGGTGGTCAAGGTCCTGGCGACGGGCGAGGACGACGTCGCAGGCGCCGTCGTCCCCTGGACCGTCATGCGCCGGTTCCCGGGGTCCCTGCTCTCCGACACCGCCGCCGGCGGCGGCCTGCCCTGGCCGACCGCCCTCGAGATCGTCGCGGACGTGCTGGACGGTCTCACGGCGGTGCACGACGCCGGGCTGGTGCACCGCGACATCGCGCCGCGCAACGTGATCGTGGACCGCCGCGAGGACGGGACGTACGGCGTCGGCCTGCTGGACCTGGGGCTCACCGCGGCGGGCGGGGGCACGGGGGACGGGGCGACCGTCTCCGGGTCGATCATCGGCATGTCGCCGGAGCAGGCCAAGGGGCAGCCGCTCGACGCCCGGAGCGACCTGTACTCGGTCGGCGCGCTGACCTACTACGCGATCACGGGGCACGCTCCGTTCGAGCGCTCGGCCGCCCAGGACGTGCTGCGTGCCCACGTCGAGGCCCCGGTGCCGGCGGTGTCCGCGCGCAAGCCGACGGTGCCCGGCACGGTCGACCGGATCGTCGCGCGGGCCATGGCGAAGAACCCCGTGCGCCGCTATCCGAGCGCCGCGGAGATGGCGCGTGCCCTCCGCGAGCTGCTCGACGCGCCGGGCCTCCGTCCGGTCGGGTTCGTCGGGGCGCTCGGGTCGGCCCCGTCGGGGGACCCGACGATCGACCTCGCACAGGTCGGCAGCGACCCGACGGAGAACCTCGACCAGGTCGGCGGCGGCACGCTCCGGGTGGGCCAGCTCGCCGAGGAGCTGGGCGGCGGCGCGCACACGACCGTCGTCGGCGCCTACGTCCCTGCCGCGGCGGACGGCGCTGCCGCGGCGGCCGCGTTCGAGGCCGGGCAGGGTCCCGCCGCGGCACGTGGGCCGGTCGGCCCGGCGTCGATCGGTCCGCCGCCGGTGGATCTGCCCACGGAGAAGGAACCCGTCCGGCGGGGCCGCGTCGTCGCACTCGTGGTCGCGCTCGTGCTCGTGCTCGGTGGTGGCGGGCTTGCCCTGGCGAGCCTCGCGAACAGCGACTGGGGCCGGCCGGCGGCAGGAACGGTCACGCGGGAGGCCTCGAAGCCGGAGAAGCCGGCACCGTCGCCGACGGAGTCCGAGACCGAGCCCGAGGAGGAGTACGTGCCACCGGACCCGGTGACGACTCCCGAGCCGTCGTCGGACCCCTCGACGTCGGCGCCCTCGAGCCAGGAGCCGTCGATCGAGCCGACCGAGCCCACCGAGGAGCCGACCGAGCCCACCGAGGAGCCGGAACCGTCGACCGAACCGACGGACGACGCGAGCGATCCGGCGGACGAGGACACGACGCCCCCGCCGGACGGGGGCGACGACGGGACCGGTGACGACGGCACGGGAGGCGACGGCGCGGGTGACGGTGGCGAAGCCGGATCCGACGGCGGCACCGGCGGCTCGGGGACCGCCTGAGGATCCGGTTCCGTGACCTGTGGTGGTCCGGGGCCGATTCGGGTTCGACCCACTGGCTCCCGTGCCGTACAGTTATGCACCGGTGATTGGCTCGTCGCCATGCTGGAGCGTGCCCCTGACGGGGTGCCGGGCGAGGACGTCGTGCCGAAGGGTAGTGGCGCAATTGGTAGCGCAGCGGTCTCCAAAACCGCAGGTTGCAGGTTCGAGTCCTGTCTACCCTGCCAGCGTCGGCTCCGCCGGGGTCGCGCAGAGCGGGGCCACGCAAGTGGCACCGGGCCGGACCGCTCCGCCTCCTGGCGGGGCAGATGCCACAGGAGTGGGGTAGCAGTGAGCGACACCGAGGTGATGAAGAGCACTGCGGAACGGCCTGGCGAGGGCCGCCGCAACATCTTCGCGCGGATCGCGCTCTTTGTGCGCCAGGTGATCGGCGAGCTCAAGAAGGTCGTCACGCCGACGCGCTCGGAGCTTCTCAACTACACCTGGGTGGTCCTGGTCTTCCTGGTGGTGGTCATGCTGTTCGTGACCGCACTCGACTTCGGCATCGGCAAGCTCACCTTCCTCGTCTTCGGGCAGTGATGCGAGCTCGCTGAGCCTCGAGGCTCACACCCGCCCCGCGGCGGTGCCGTGTCACACGGCACAGGTCGTGGGGCATGATTCATCGCCCTTCGGCGCGCGCACTGCGCGACAATAGGGGCCGGGTGTGGTGTCGTGTTCCGAAGGCTGCATCCGAGCCACCGCGTCCGCAAGATCGTGCCGGGGTCCTTCCCCGGCCAGGAGAAGAAAGCAGGTTCGTACGTGTCCCAGGATTCTCTGGACCAGACGGAGAACGTCGAGCTGCCCGACGCCGAGAGCGCCGAGGCGGCCGGTGATGTGACCGTGGACACCGAGAACGCCGACGTGCCTGCGGACGCTGCCGACGAGGCGGAGGAGCCGGCGGACCACGCCGAGGACGAGAGTCCTGCCGGCGAGGAGGGCGCCACGGCCGAGGACGCCGACGGCGACCTGGTCGTCGACGAGGTCGCCGAGTTCAAGCGCACGTTGCGTGCGCAGCCGGGCGACTGGTACGTCATCCACTCCTACGCGGGCTACGAGAACCGCGTGAAGGCCAACCTGGAGAACCGCATCCAGAGCCTGAACATGGAGGACTACATCTTCCAGATCGAGGTCCCCATGGAAGAGGTGGCCGAGATCAAGAACGCGCAGAAGAAGATCGTGCGCCGGGTCCGCATCCCCGGGTACGTGCTCGTGCGCATGGATCTCACCGACGAGTCGTGGGGCGCGGTGCGCCACACGCCGGGCGTGACCGGCTTCGTGGGCCATACCCACCAGCCCGTCCCCCTCACGTTCGACGAGATCTACTCGATGCTCGCGCCCACCGTGCAGGCCGAGCCGGCCGCCGGCGGGAAGGCCGCCTCCGAGGCCGGTGCGTCCGGTGCGTCGGCCAGGGCGCCCATCCACGTGGACTTCGAGGTCGGCGAGTCGGTCACCGTCACGGACGGTCCGTTCGACACGCTGCCCGCCACCATCTCCGAGATCAACGTGGAGTCTCAGAAGCTCCACGTCCTCGTTTCGATCTTCGGCCGGGAGACCCCGGTCGAGCTGGGGTTCGACCAGGTCGCCAAGATCTGATCCTCCCCCCTTTCCCGTGCAACCGGGTCATCGCCCACGGCGTCGGCCCATCGACAGAAAGCGCAGAAAATGCCTCCCAAGAAGAAGGTCTCCGGCTTCATCAAGCTCCAGATCCAGGCCGGTGCGGCGAACCCCGCCCCGCCGATCGGTCCCGCGCTGGGTCAGCACGGCGTGAACATCATGGAGTTCTGCAAGGCCTACAACGCGGCGACCGAGTCGCAGCGCGGCAACGTGATCCCGGTGGAGATCACGGTCTACGAGGACCGCTCCTTCACCTTCATCACGAAGACGCCGCCGGCCGCGGAGCTCATCAAGAAGGCGGCGGGTGTCCAGAAGGGCTCGGGCACGCCCCACACGACCAAGGTCGCCAACCTGACGATGGACCAGGTCAAGGAGATCGCGGAGACGAAGATGCCGGACCTCAACGCGAACGACATCGACGCTGCCGCCAAGATCATCGCGGGCACCGCCCGTTCGATGGGGATCACCGTCTCCCAGTGATCCGAGCGGAACCGGGTGCCCGGCGATCGTCGCCGGGCATCACTGTGGCAGGGCCGGCAGGCCCGCTACGACCACGAAGGAAAGGCTAGAAACATGGCTCAGGGCAAGAACTACCGCAACGCGCTCGCGAAGATCGACCGCGACGCGCTCTACGCACCGCTCGAGGCGGTCCGTCTCGCGAAGGAGACGACGACCACCAAGTACGACGCGACCGTCGAGGTCGTGTTCCGTCTCGGTGTCGACCCGCGTCAGGCGGACCAGATGGTCCGTGGCACGGTGAACCTGCCGCACGGCACGGGCAAGACCGCCAAGGTCATCGTGTTCGCCAACGCCGCCAAGGCGGACGAGGCGCGCGCCGCCGGGGCCGACGAGGTCGGCGGCGACGAGCTGATCGAGAAGGTCGCCGGCGGTTACACCGACTTCGACGCCGCGGTCGCGACGCCGGACCTCATGGGCAAGGTCGGCCGCCTCGGCAAGGTGCTGGGCCCCCGCGGTCTCATGCCGAACCCGAAGACCGGCACCGTGACGATGGACGTGACCAAGGCCGTGTCCGAGATCAAGGGCGGCAAGATCGAGTTCCGCGTCGACAAGCACGCGAACCTGCACTTCATCATCGGCAAGGTGTCCTTCTCGGACGAGGCGCTGGTGGAGAACTACGGTGCGGCGCTCGACGAGGTGCTGCGTCTCAAGCCGTCCTCCTCGAAGGGCCGCTACATCACGAAGGCGACCATGACCACGACGATGGGCCCGGGCATCCCGCTCGACCAGTCCCGTGTCACGCGCCTCCTGGAGGAGACCCCGGCCGTCTGAGCCGAGCCCTCCTGCTGACGACGTCGGCCCGTGTCTCCGCGAGGAGGTGCGGGCCGGCGTCGTTCGTCGTGCACGGGGATGTATCAGAGTGCGTCGCACGCCCTCCATATCGGTGGAAGGCGCTAGTCGCTTCGTCCCAGAGAAGGTGAGTTCCGGGTGCGCGCACCGGTCACGTGGGCTCAGGCACGTAGTACGTGTCGGAGTGCCCCCGTATATTTGCAGGGTCCAGTACAGGTTCGTCCGCATCAGTGGACGACGAGACCCCGCACCGAGGCGATGACAAGGCCCTGCGACGCTCCGTCCGCACCAGAATCCTCCGACGCTCCCGCCACCACGCTCGGGGAGCGGGCGGCGCACGCGCTGCTCGAGTACCGGGAAGGCCGCACGGCCTGTCTGGACGTCGTGGTCCGCGAGGTCAGCCCGCTGCTGTGGACGACGGTCCGTGCCCAGGGCGTGGGCAGGGACGAGGCGTCCGACATCGTGCAGAACACCTGGGTGCAGCTCGTCAAGCACGCGCACCGCATCGAGGAGCCGCGAGCGGTCCTCAAGTGGCTGATCACCACGGCCCGGAGGGCTGCCTGGGATGCCGTCAAACGTGGCCGCGCGGACGCCACACAGCTCGCTGAACTGCCCGACGACGACCCCGCCCGCAACACGGCGGTGCCTGATCCCGCGCCGCAGCCGGACACGCAGGTGCTGACGAAGGAACGTGACCGCCTCCTGTGGCAGGCGTTCGGCAACCTGTCCGACCGCTGCCGCGAGCTGCTGCACCTGGTCGCCCAGGCGGATCGTCCGAACTACCGGATGATCTCGGAAGCGGTCGGCATGCCGGTCGGCAGCATCGGTGCCACGCGGGGCCGCTGCCTGGCCAAGCTGCGCTCCGAGCTGGACCTGCAGGGAGGCGGCGCATGGATCTGAACGGGCGGAACCTCCCGCACATCCGGGACGAGGAGCTCTCGCTCTCGCCGGACGAGCCGCTGGACGATGCCGATCTCGCGGTCCTCGCGCAGCTTGCCGACGTCGCTGGCCGGGTCGACCCGATGCCCGCCGACCTGGTCGAGCGAGCGCTGTTCGCGACGACCCTCGCGGGTCTCGAGGCCGAGATGATGGAAGCGGTCCAGCTGTCCGAGCCGCTGGCCGGCGTCCGCTCGGCCGCCGCGCCGACGGAGGACGCGCCGACGGAGGCGCGGACCATCTCCTTCACGCACGGCGATCTCACGCTGATGATCCAGCTCTCGCGCGAGCGGGCAGGCCTGGTGCGGGTGGACGGGTGGATCGCGGTGCCCACGCCGTCGTACACGGTCGAGCTGCGCCGGCCGGGGGCGGAGCTCGAGACGACGGAGGCCGACGAGGACGGACGGTTCTCGTTCCCGAGGGTGAAGCGCGGCGCGGCGAGCCTGATCGTGCGCCGCCCGGAAGCGCACGGCGGCGCGGTGAGCACGCCCGTGATCGAACTGTAGTCAGTCAGCCGCGCATTTTCGTGGCCAAGGGGGGAGCGGTACCGCACAGTGGTCCCCAGGGGGAGGCCACGTCCACGACGCGCAGACCATCGAGAAGCGAGAGGTGACCAGTGAGCTCTTTCCCCGAGACCCCACACGTTCGTGACCACACCGGTGGCTGGCGCCCGGTTCGGGACCTGAACCCGGACACGGCGCACTGCCGTCGGGAGATCTCCCTGGCGTCGACGCGATACGTCGCCGACCGCCTGATCATCCGGACCATGCCGGGCGACGACCCGGACCCCTTGCTCGACCTGCTGCGGGAGCGCGCCGCCGAGCGGAATCTCGCCCTCCAGGAGGAGTGGCTGGAGTCCGCCAGGTCCCGCCAGGAGGTGCCCCGCCCCGGTCTCGCCCTGCACCTCGCGGGAGACGGCGACGACGGTGACGTGTGGGACCTGCTGGACGACGTGGCGGCCGGCGTCGACGAGGGCGAACGCAAGCGCGTCGGGCTCGACCACGTGCTCGCAGGGCACCGAGGGCCGGTGGGCCACCCCGTCCCCGGTGAGCGTGAGCCCGCGCACCGCCCCGGCCCGGCCCCGCGCCGCGCGTACCGGGACGGTCCGTCCCCCTGGCTGGCCGGCGACGGCACACCTCGCCCGGTCGTGGCCATCGTCGACACGGGGCTGGGGGAGCACCCCTGGCTCGACGGGGACACCGTCGTGATCCGCGACGCCCAGGTCGAAGACAGGCCGATCGGCACCTTCACCGAGGACGAGCCGCACTCGTCCCCGGACGGTCTCAACCCGTTCCTCGGGCACGGCACCTTCATCGCGGGAGTGGTGCACCAGACGTGCCCGGACGCCGCGCTCCTGCCGGTGCGTGCCATGTCCACGGACGGCTTCGTCCGGGAGTGGGACCTGACCCGGACGCTGGAGCGCCTGCTCGAATACCACCTCCGGGGCGTCGCCGGGCTCGACGGGTACGCGGCGGTCGACGTCGTCGTGCTCGCGATGGGGTTCCAGCCCGAGGCGGTCGCCGACGACGACTACGAGGGCGTGCTCCGGGGCGTCCTGCGCGACCTGCGCCGGGAGGGCGTGCTGGTGGTCGTCTCGGCCGGCAACGACGGGAACGAGCGGGAGGTCTTCCCGTCGGCCTGGGCGCCGCGGGTCCGGCGGCTCGGGGACCGCGCCGAGCCGCTCGACCCGAACGACCTGCGCGCGGAGTACCCGCCGATCCTCTCGGTCGCCGCGGCGAACCCCAACGGCACGCTCGCGGACTTCAGCAACGACGGCCCGTGGGTGACGTGCGTGCGGCACGGCAGGGATGTGCTGAGCACGATGCCGATCACCGCCAACGGCCCCCTGGAGTCGACCCTCGTCGGTGAGGACCCGGTGCGCGAGACGGCGGACCCGGACGACTACACGGGTGGGTTCGCGTCGTGGAGCGGCACCTCCTTCGCCGCACCGGTGCTCGCCGGGGAGCTGGCACAGGAGCTCCTGGACCGGCGGCGCCACGGCCTGGGTCGTGACCGGGTGGCGGACGCCTGGTCCGCCGTCCAGGCGACGACAGGTCTGCCGGAGCCCGTGGCTACCCGATAGTTCCGGGATGACGACAGTGGACGACGACACCGGGCCATGGGAAGCGCTCGCGGCCGAGCTCGACGTCGCGCGCGAGCACAACAGCAGAGCGCGCTGGATGCCCGCCGAGTCGGTCTACCGTGGCCTGCTCCGTGACCTGGCGGCGATCGGCCCGGCCGGCCTCGGTCGCGAGCGGCGGCAGCAGTGGGAGGACCTGGCCGTGCGTGCACGGCTGGGCCTGGCATGGTCGGTGCAGACGATCACCAACTCGCTGGACGAGCCGCTGAGCCTCTGCGACGACGCCGAAGCGATCGCCACCGGCTCCGCCGGCCGGTCCCTGAAGAGTCTCGCGATCGGGCAGCGAGGCATGCTCCACCTGCGGTCGGGCAACCCCCGCGGAGCGCTCGGATACTTCACCGAGGCCCTGGAACTCTCTGACGTGCGCAACCACCGGGACATGCTCGTCACCTACGGAAACCTCGGGAACGCGCACAGCGAGGTCGGCATGTTCGGGGCCGCGCAGCGCGACTACCAGGCGATGTACGACCACGCGACGGCGCTGGGCGACCCGCTGTTCGTCTCGATCGCGCTGGGCAACGTCGGCTACGCGCAGTACGCGCTGGGCGACCTGCCCGGCGCGCTCGTCTCGATGCAGCGATCCCACGACGCCGCGCCCGACCGTGAAGACGGGATCCCGCTCCTCGGCCGCGCCGAGGTGCTCTTCGACAGCGGCCTCCTCGAGGATGCCGAGCGTCTCCTCGAGAAGGCCGTCCGCCAGCTGGCGCGCGCCCAGCACCGGGCCGAACAGGCCGAGGCCGAGTGGTACCACGCCCGCTGCCTGCTCGGTCTCCACCAGTACGACGCCGCGCGGCGGACCGCGCGGCGGGCACGCCGCCGGTACGCCGAGGTCGGGACCCACGCGATGGCGTCCCTCGCGCGGGTGCTGGAGCTCGAGGCCGAGCTCGCTGCCACGCGGCACAGCACACCCGCCCGGGCCACCGCCCGCCGGCGGGCGTCCGCAGCGCTGGACGCCGCCGCCGAGGGCGATGTCTCCGGCTCCTTCCTGGGCCACGACCCGGGTGACGCGGCGCGGCTGGTCGCCGCCCGTTGGCTCGTGCTCGCCGGGGACCTCCAGCGGGCCCGCGCGACGTTCGACGCCGTCGGTCGTGACGACCCCGCCAGCCCGTTGACGTTCCGGGTGCAGAGATTCGTCCTCGCGGCGCAGCTCGCGTTCGCCGAGGGGAACCGGGACCGAGGCCTGCGGGCGGTGCGGCAGGGATTTCGTCTCCTGGGCGAGCATCGCTCGCGGCTCGGCGCGGTCGAGTCGGTGACGGCGGCCGCGGTGCACGGCGTCGACCTGCAGCTGGTCGACGTCGGGGCCGCGCTGGAGACCGGGCGCGCCGCCGCGCTGTTCGACGCCCTGGAACGCGGCCGGTCGACGTTCGCCGGCGCCGGCAGGGTCACGCCGCCGGACGACCCGCAGGCCGCCGAGCTCCTCACCGAGGCCCGCGGTCTCCTCACGGCGGCCCGCGAGCTCCCTGCCGACGCCGCGCACTCCACCCGGCGCGACGAGCTCAACCGTCGCGCACGCCGCATCCAGGCGCAGGTCCGCGAGCGTTCCTGGCTGCACGCCGGTGACGCCGAGGTCCAGCGGCCGGTGACCACCCGCGAGACGGTACGAGCGCTCGACGGCGACGCCGTCGTCGTCAACTTCACCGTCTTTCGCGGACGTCTGCGCGCGATCCGCGTCGACGCCAGGAGAGCGGAGCTCGTCGACCTCGGCGTGCCCGACGAAGCCACCGAGCGCATCCGGCGAGTCCGGGCCGACGTCGCCGTCGCGGCCAACGAGAACATTCCTCCGCCGCTCCGCGCGGCCGCCCGCGCCTCGCTCGGCCGCACCCTCAAGAGGCTCGACGACGCGGTCCTCGCCCCCCTGCGAGTCGACGGCGACCTGCACGTGGTGGCCCGTGACCCGCTGCTCGGCATCCCGTGGGCGGCACTCCCCTCGCGGCAGGGACGTCGCACGTCCGTGAACTCGCACGTCGCCCGTGGCCGGTCGGAGGCGCGCCCGGGTGACGGCAGGCGCCTGCTCGCGGCCAGCGGCCCCGGCGTGGTCCATGGCCCCGCCGAGGTGAACGCCGTCGGTCACGAGTGGCCCGGTGCGACCGTGCTCGCCGGTGACGCCGCGACCACGGCGGCCGTCCGCGAGGCGCTCGCCACGCACGACGTCGTCCATCTCGCCGCGCACGGCCGGCACGACGCCGACAACCCCCTCTTCGCCTCGATCGAGCTCGCCGACGGCCCACTGTTCGCCCACGAGCTCGACGGCATGCGGCTGCCGGGCTCCGTCGTGGTGCTCGCCGCCTGCGAGGTCGGTGGCTCCTCCGAAGTGGTCGGGGGTGAGGTGCTGGGCCTCACCTCGGTCCTGCTCCGCCTCGGCGCACGCGCCGTCATCGGAGCCGTCGCACCCCTGCCGGACGCCCTCGCCGCGCAGGTCATGCCCCGTTTCCACGCTCACCTCCGCGCCACGGACGACCCGGAGGCGGCGCTCGCGGCGGCGTGCGCGGAGACGGAAGAGCCGGTCCCGCTGGTCTGCTTCGCGGCGCTGGAGTCCCTCTGACCCGCGACGGAGCCCCGCCCACCTGCGCCGCGGTCCGCGGTCGGGCCGGGCGAGGGTGTGGCGCGGCGCACGCCCGTGCGCGCGGCGTCGGTCGTGCCGCTCGTGTACTCTGGTGTCTTAACCACAGACCGCCGGTCGTCCGACGCTGCCCGGGAACGGGGAGAACAGGACCGAAGTTCCGCGAGCACGCGGAGGCCTGCGCAGGTGAACGACGACGATCCGTCCGGCCCTCGTGGCCGAACGTGTTCCGAGCCCCGTGCGCCTGCGCCGGGGCTCTTCTCGTTCCGCGGGGAATCGCCCAGGGCTCGTGCCCGAGGGAACGGTGGTACCACCACCGGAAGGATTGCCATGGCGAGGCCGGACAAGGCAGCCGCCGTCGCGGAGATCGCGGACAAGCTCCGTGACTCCAGGGCGGCCGTGCTGACCGAGTACCGCGGGCTCACCGTTGCGCAGCTCAAGGATCTGCGCCGGTCGCTCAGCGGCAACGCAACCTACGCCGTGGTGAAGAACACGCTGACGGGGATCGCGGCCAAGGAGGCCGGTGTCGAGGGTCTCGACGCCGACCTGAAGGGCCCGTCCGCCATCGCATTCGTGACCGGGGACCCGGTCGAGGCTGCGAAGGGTCTGCGTGACTTCGCCAAGGCGAACCCTGCACTGGTCATCAAGGGCGGTGTCCTTGACGGGAACCCGCTGACCGGTGCGGAGATCACGAAGCTCGCGGACCTCGAGTCCCGCGAGGTTCTGCTGGCCAGGGTGGCCGGCGGCCTGAAGGCCACGCTGACCCGTGCGGCGTACGCCTTCAACGCCAAGCCCACCCAGGCTGCCCGCATCATCGATGCCCTGCGTCAGAAGCAGGAATCGGAGGGTGCCGCCGCGTGACGCGGTGGTACCGAGAACACAACCCCTGCTTCTGGCGGGCGCTGCCCGCGAAGCGCTGAAGTGAAAGGAACGCCACCATGGCGAAGCTCAGCACCGACGAGCTCCTGTCTGCCTTCGAGGAGCTCACGCTCATCGAGCTCTCCGAGTTCGTGAAGGCCTTCGAGGACAAGTTCGACGTCACCGCCGCCGCTCCGGCCGCCGTGGCCGTGGCCGGCCCGGCTCAGGGTGACGGTGGCGCCGCCGCCGAGGAGGAGCAGACGGAGTTCGACGTCATCCTCACGGCCGCGGGCGACAAGAAGATCGGCGTCATCAAGGAGGTGCGCGCCCTCACGTCCCTCGGTCTGAAGGAGGCCAAGGACCTGGTGGACGGCGCCCCCAAGGCGGTCCTCGAGGCTGCCAGCAAGGACGACGCGGAGAAGGCCAAGGCTGCCCTCGAGGGTGCCGGCGCCTCCGTCGAGCTCAAGTGAGCCGATGAGGCCGCGCGGGCGTGCGCCGTCGTGCACGCCGCCCGCCCGCCCGGCCTCCGCCCACCTCGGGCAGATGATCGCCTGACGCGGCCACTCGCCGTCGTCGGGCATCGTCACCAGCTACGAGGCCCGCACGCCCGGAATGCCGGGGTGCGGGCCTCGTGCCGTCTCGTCGCACCGGTGCGGATACGCACCAAATTCCGGATCCAGGTCGATTCGGCGTGCACGACGGGCGGCGAGTAGACATACTTGAAGTGAATAGGTATGCTAGCGCTTTGCGCCCGCGTGTGCCCTCGACGCCGCCACTTCGCTTCCCGAATGACCTGGTCACATCCCTCGGCGGGATGCCCATGGACCACCGGTGAAGCCGGCAGAGCTTCCTGCAGCACCCGAGCGTACAGCGTTCACCCCGTACTGCAGGGAAGGACCCCTCTTGGCTGCCTCGCGCACCCCTTCAGCACCGTCCGCCGACGCCATCGCGAACCGTACCGCTTCCCGGCGCGTCTCTTTCGCCAAGATCTACGAGCCACTCGAAGTTCCCGACCTGCTCGGTCTGCAGACCGAGAGCTTCGACTGGCTGCTGGGCAACTCCGACTGGCAGGCCCGAGTCGATGCGGCCAAGGCTGCCGGCCGGACCGATGTGCCCGAGGCTTCCGGTCTGGAGGAGATCTTCGAGGAGATCTCGCCGATCGAGGACTTCGGTCAGTCCATGTCGCTGTCGTTCTCCAACCACCGCTTCGAGCCGCCGAAGTACACGGCGGACGAGTGCAAGGAGAAGGACTTCACGTTTGCCGCCCCGCTGTTCGTGACCGCGGAGTTCGTGAACTACACGACCGGTGAGATCAAGAGCCAGACCGTGTTCATGGGTGACTTCCCGCTCATGACCGCGCGCGGCACGTTCATCATCAACGGCACCGAGCGCGTCGTCGTCTCGCAACTCGTGCGCAGCCCTGGCGTGTACTTCGAGCGCACCCCGGACAAGACCAGCGACAAGGACATCTTCTCCGCCAAGATGATCCCGTCGCGCGGTGCGTGGCTGGAGTTCGAGATCGACAAGCGCGACGCCGTCGGTGTGCGCGTCGACCGCAAGCGCAAGCAGCCGGTGACGGTGCTGCTGAAGGCGCTGGGCCTGACCGAGGCGCAGATCCGCGAGGAGTTCGCGAACTTCCCGTCGGTGCTCGACACCCTCGAGAAGGACCACGTCCACACCGAGGACGAGGCGCTCGTCGACCTGTACCGCAAGATCCGCCCGGGTGAGCCGCCCACGGTCGAGGCCGGCCGCACGCTGCTGGAGAACTTCTACTTCAACCCGAAGCGATACGACCTGGCGAAGGTCGGCCGCTACAAGCTCGGCAAGAAGGTCGGCACGGACTCGCCGCTCGCGGACTCGACGCTCTCGGTCTCCGACATCGTCGCGACGATCAAGTACCTCGCCGCGCTGCACGCCGACGTCGACACCATCGGTGGCACCCGCAACGGCCAGCCGGTCGACGTCCGCGTCGAGACCGACGACATCGACCACTTCGGCAACCGCCGCATCCGCGCCGTGGGCGAGCTCATCCAGAACCAGGTGCGCACGGGCCTGTCCCGCATGGAGCGCGTCGTGCGCGAGCGCATGACCACGCAGGACGTCGAGGCCATCACGCCGCAGACGCTGATCAACATCCGCCCGGTGGTGGCGTCGATCCGCGAGTTCTTCGGCACGTCGCAGCTCTCGCAGTTCATGGACCAGAACAACCCGCTGGCCGGTCTGACGCACAAGCGCCGCCTGTCCGCGCTCGGTCCGGGCGGTCTCTCGCGCGACCGCGCCGGCATGGAGGTCCGTGACGTCCACCCGTCGCACTACGGCCGTATGTGCCCGATCGAGACGCCGGAAGGCCCGAACATCGGCCTGATCGGCTCGCTCGCCTCGTTCGGCCGGATCAACCCGTTCGGCTTCATCGAGACGCCGTACCGCAAGGTCATCGACGGCCGCGTCACGGACGACGTCGTGTACCTGACGTCCGACGACGAGGACCGCCACGTCATCGCGCAGGCGAACACGCCGCTGACCGCGGACGGGGCCTTCGTCCTCGACCGCGTCCTGGTCCGCACCAAGGGCGGCGAGACGAACGACATCCCGGCCATCGAGGTCGACTACATGGATGTCTCGCCGCGTCAGATGGTGTCGGTCGCGACGGCCCTCATCCCGTTCCTCGAGCACGACGACGCGAACCGCGCGCTCATGGGCGCGAACATGCAGCGCCAGGCGGTGCCGCTGGTGCGCTCGGAGATGCCGGTGGTCGGCACGGGCATGGAGCGCCGCGCGGCGATCGACGCCGGCGACGTCATCGTCGCGAACAAGCCGGGCGTGGTCACCGAGGTGTCCGCCGACCTGATCCTGGTCGCGAACGACGACGGCACCACCGGTTCCTACCGCGTGCACAAGTTCATCCGCTCGAACCAGGGCACCAGCTACAACCAGCGGGTGCTCGTGGACGAGGGGCAGCGCGTCGAGGTCGGCTCGGTCCTGGCGGACGGCCCGGCCACCGACGAGGGCGAGCTCGCCCTGGGCCGGAACCTGCTCGTGGCGTTCATGTCCTGGGAGGGGCACAACTACGAGGACGCGATCATCCTGTCGCAGCGCCTCGTGGAGGACGACGTCCTCTCCTCGATCCACATCGAGGAGCACGAGGTCGACGCGCGCGACACGAAGCTCGGCCCGGAGGAGATCACGCGGGACATCCCGAACGTCTCCGAGGAGGTCCTGGGCGACCTCGACGAGCGCGGCATCGTCCGGATCGGTGCCGAGGTCGGCGCCGGCGACATCCTGGTCGGCAAGGTCACCCCGAAGGGCGAGACCGAGCTGACCCCGGAGGAGCGCCTGCTGCGCGCCATCTTCGGCGAGAAGGCCCGCGAGGTGCGCGACACCTCCCTCAAGGTGCCCCACGGCGAGTCCGGCACGGTCATCGCGGTGCGCGAGTTCAACCGGGAGGACGGCGACGAGCTGCCCGCCGGCGTGAACCAGTTGGTGCGCGTGTACATCGCGAACCGCCGCAAGATCACGGTCGGTGACAAGCTGGCCGGTCGTCACGGCAACAAGGGTGTCATCTCGAAGATCCTGCCCGTCGAGGACATGCCGTTCCTCGAGGACGGCACCCCGGTGGACGTCATCCTGAACCCGCTGGGCGTGCCCGGCCGGATGAACGTCGGCCAGGTCCTGGAGACGCACCTCGGGTGGGTCGCCAAGCAGGGCTGGGACGTCGCCGAGGCCGAGGACCCGAAGGCCGGGTGGGTCGACAGCCTGCCGGAGGTCGCACGTGCGAGCGCGCCGGGCACCCCGGTCGCCACGCCGGTGTTCGACGGCCTGCAGGAGGACGCGCTGCGCGGGCTCATCGCCACGACGCGCCCGAACCGGGACGGCGCGCGCATGGTCGGCCTGGACGGCAAGGCGCGGCTGTTCGACGGCCGCTCCGGCGAGCCGTTCCCGGAGGCGATCGCTACGGGCTACATGTACATCCTGAAGCTCCACCACCTGGTGGACGACAAGATCCACGCCCGCTCGACCGGTCCGTACTCGATGATCACGCAGCAGCCGCTGGGTGGTAAGGCGCAGTTCGGTGGTCAGCGCTTCGGCGAGATGGAGGTGTGGGCCCTGGAGGCGTACGGCGCCGCCTACACGCTGCAGGAGCTCCTCACCATCAAGTCCGACGACGTGCCAGGCCGCGTCAAGGTCTACGAGGCCATCGTCAAGGGCGAGAACATCCCCGACTCGGGTATCCCGGAGTCCTTCAAGGTGCTCCTGAAGGAGATGCAGTCGCTCTGCCTGAACGTGGAGGTGCTGTCCAGCGACGGCTCCGCCATCGAGATGAAGGAGTCCGACGACGAGGTGTACCGCGCCGCGGAGGAGCTCGGGATCGACCTGTCCCGGCGCCCCAACTCGGCGTCCACCGTCGACGAGATCTGAAACCGGGCCCGTCCCGGAACAACAGGATTTTTCGAGAACTCTTCAGG
This sequence comes from Myceligenerans cantabricum, assembly GCF_054777735.1. Classification (NCBI taxonomy): domain Bacteria; kingdom Bacillati; phylum Actinomycetota; class Actinomycetes; order Micrococcales; family Promicromonosporaceae; genus Myceligenerans; species Myceligenerans cantabricum. Next base: position 44,785 of record NZ_BAAHAJ010000005.1, on the reverse strand, counting down.
AAGTAGGACACCTTGCTCGACGTCAACATCTTCGACGAGCTGCGCATCGGCCTCGCCACGGCCGACAACATTCGCGCCTGGTCGCACGGCGAGGTCAAGAAGCCCGAGACCATCAACTACCGCACCCTGAAGCCGGAGAAGGACGGACTCTTCTGCGAGAAGATCTTCGGCCCCACCCGGGACTGGGAGTGCTACTGCGGCAAGTACAAGCGTGTGCGCTTCAAGGGCATCATCTGCGAGCGCTGCGGCGTGGAGGTCACGCGCTCCAAGGTGCGCCGTGAGCGCATGGCGCACATCGAGCTGGCCGCCCCGGTCACGCACATCTGGTTCTTCAAGGGCGTGCCCTCGCGGCTCGGCTACCTGCTGGACCTGGCACCGAAGGACCTGGAGAAGGTCATCTACTTCGCTGCCTACATGATCGTGTCGGTGGACGACGAGGCACGCCAGGAGGACCTGCCCAACCTGCAGAACGAGATCGACCTCGAGAAGAAGGAGATCACGGACCGCCGGGACAACGAGATCAACTCCCGGGCCACCAAGCTCGAGCAGGATCTCGCCGAGCTGGAGGCCGAGGGTGCCAAGGCCGACGCGCGCCGCAAGGTGCGCGACTCCGCCGAGCGCGAGATGGCCCAGCTTCGCAAGCGCGCGGACCAGGAGCTCGACCGTCTGGAGCAGGTCTGGGACCGCTTCAAGAACCTCAAGGTCGCCGACCTCGAGGGCGACGAGCTGCTGTACCGCGCCCTGCAGGACCGCTACGGCACGTACTTCGAGGGCTCGATGGGCGCCGCGGCGATCCAGAAGCGCCTGGAGACCTTCGACCTGGACGCCGAGTCCGAGTCGCTGAAGGAGACCATCCGCACGGGCAAGGGACAGCGCAAGACGCGCGCGCTCAAGCGCCTGAAGGTCGTCAACGCGTTCCTCACCACGACGAACTCGCCGACGGCGATGGTGCTCGACGCCGTCCCGGTCATCCCGCCGGACCTGCGCCCGATGGTGCAGCTCGACGGTGGCCGCTTCGCGACGTCGGACCTCAACGACCTGTACCGCCGCGTGATCAACCGGAACAACCGCCTCAAGCGGCTCCTGGACCTCGGCGCGCCCGAGATCATCGTCAACAACGAGAAGCGGATGCTCCAGGAGGCCGTGGACTCGCTGTTCGACAACGGCCGCCGTGGCCGGCCGGTCACGGGCCCGGGCAACCGCCCGCTGAAGTCGATCTCCGACATGCTCAAGGGCAAGCAGGGCCGGTTCCGTCAGAACCTGCTCGGCAAGCGCGTCGACTACTCGGGCCGTTCGGTCATCGTCGTCGGCCCGCAGCTCAAGCTGCACCAGTGCGGTCTGCCCAAGCAGATGGCCCTCGAGCTGTTCAAGCCGTTCGTCATGAAGCGCCTGGTCGAGCTGAACCACGCGCAGAACATCAAGTCGGCGAAGCGCATGGTCGAGCGCACCCGCCCGGTCGTGTGGGACGTGCTCGAAGAGGTCATCACCGAGCACCCCGTCCTGCTGAACCGCGCGCCGACGCTGCACCGCCTGGGTATCCAGGCGTTCGAGCCGCAGCTCGTCGAGGGCAAGGCCATCCACCTGCACCCGCTCGTGTGCGCCGCGTTCAACGCGGACTTCGACGGTGACCAGATGGCGGTCCACCTGCCGCTGAGCGCGGAGGCGCAGGCCGAGGCCCGCATCCTCATGCTCTCCAGCAACAACATCCTCAAGCCGTCGGACGGCCGTCCGGTGACCATGCCCTCGCAGGACATGATCATCGGTCTGCACCACCTGACGAGCGACCGTCCGGGCGCGATCGGCGAGGGCCGTGCGTTCGCGTCGGTGGCCGAGGCGCTCATGGCGTTCGACCGTCACGAGCTGGACGTCAACGCGGTCATCAAGCTGCGGATCGACGACCTGGTGCCGCCGAAGGGCTTCGAGACCCCCGAGGGGTGGGAGGAGGGCCAGGCGATCCTGTACGAGACGACGCTCGGCCGCTACCTCTTCAACGAGACGCTGCCGGTCGACTACCCGTATGAGAACGGTGTGGCCGACAAGAAGCGCCTCTCGGCGATCGTGAACGACCTCGCCGAGCGCTACCCGAAGGTCGAGGTCGCGGCGGCGCTGGACGCGCTGAAGGACGCCGGCTACCACTGGGCGACGCGCTCGGGCGTCACCATCGCGATCAGCGACGTGGCCGCTCCCGTGGAGAAGGGCGAGATCCTCGAGAGCCACGAGGCGCGTGCCCTCAAGGTGCAGCAGCAGTTCGAGCGTGGTCTGATCACGGACGACGAGCGCCGTCAGGAGCTCATCGAGCTGTGGACCCAGGCGACCGACAAGGTCGCGCACGTCATGCGCGAGAACCTCGAGTCGAACCCGCGCAACACCGTGCTCCGCATGGTGGGCTCGGGCGCCCGTGGTAACTGGATGCAGGTCCGTCAGATCGCCGGTATGCGCGGTCTCGTGGCGAACCCGAAGGGCGAGATCATCCCGCGCCCGATCAAGTCCAACTACCGCGAGGGCCTGTCAGTCCTCGAGTACTTCATCGCGACGCACGGTGCCCGTAAGGGCCTCGCCGACACGGCCCTCCGTACGGCGGACTCGGGTTACCTGACCCGTCGTCTGGTGGACGTGTCGCAGGACGTGATCATCCGCGAGGAGGACTGCGGCACGCAGCGTGGTCTGACCCACCCGGTCGCCGAGAAGCTCGACGACGGTTCGCTGGTCCCGCACCCGCTGGTGGAGACGAGCGTCTACGGTCGTACCTTCGCGACCGACGTCACGGACGCGGACGGGAACGTCGTGGCGGGCGCCGGCGAGGACTGCGGCGACGTGGCCATCGCGGCCGTCGTCGCGGCAGGCGTGGTCGACGCCAAGGTGCGCTCGGTGCTCACCTGCGAGTCCCGCGTCGGTGCCTGCGCCAAGTGCTACGGCCGCTCCCTGGCCACGGGCAAGCTCGTGGACATCGGCGAGGCCGTGGGCATCATCGCGGCGCAGTCCATCGGTGAGCCCGGCACCCAGCTGACGATGCGTACGTTCCACACCGGTGGTGTGGCCGCCGCAGAGGACATCACGCAGGGTCTGCCGCGCGTCACCGAGCTCTTCGAGGCCCGTACCCCGAAGGGTGAGGCGCCGATCGCGGAGTTCACCGGCACGATCGCGATCGAGGACACGGAGCGCACGCGGCACATCGTCCTCAAGCCGGACGACGGTGCCGAGGAGATCAGGTACCCGGTCACCAAGCGCGCGACGCTGCTCGTGCACGACGGCGACCACGTGTCGGTCGGTACCCAGTTCGTCAAGGGTGCCGTCGACCCGAAGAAGGTGCTGCGCATCCTCGGCCCGCGTGCCACGCAGAGCCACCTGGTGGAGCAGGTCCAGGAGACCTACCGTTCGCAGGGCGTGGACATCCACGACAAGCACATCGAGGTCATCGTGCGGCAGATGCTGCGTCGCGTGACCGTGCTGGACTCGGGCGACTCCGCCCTCCTGCCGGGTGAGCTCGCCGAGCGCATCCGCTTCGAGGACGCGAACCGCAAGGCCGTGGCGGAGGGTGGCCAGCCGGCCGCCGGCCGTCCCGAGCTGATGGGTATCACCAAGGCGTCGCTCGCGACGGACTCGTGGCTCTCGGCGGCCTCCTTCCAGGAGACCACCCGCGTGCTCACCGAGGCGTCGATGAGTGGCCGGCGGGACCCGCTGCTCGGCCTCAAGGAGAACGTCATCATCGGTAAGCTCATCCCCTCCGGCACGGGCCTGTCCCGCTACCGGAACGTGGAGGTCGAGCCGACCGAGCAGGCCAAGGCGGAGCTGTACCCGAGCTTCGGGTACGACGACATCGACTTCCCGACCCTCGGTATGGGCTCGGGCGAGGCGATCCCGCTGGAGGACCTGGACTTCGGCGACTTCCGCTGATCCTGGCGTCCGGCCCGACGGCGGTCGTGGTCGCGTTCCGCACGGAACGCGACCACGACCGCCGTCGGGCGCCGGGGGTCATCAACCTCACAAGCAATTCGTTTTGACCCCCTGCGGGGCCGCGGGTAGCCTTGTTCAACGTGCCAGCGCCGTCTGGCCGCACAATCCTGCGGATCGCCTCGTCGCGAGCCGACTGGAGCGGTCGACGTGAGTGCGCAGGCATCCCGGAGAAGCCTCCCGCAGCACCTTCGTGCGCTGCCGGTGAGACGGACCGGGCCATCGAGCCGGTGGTAGGTGGCGTTGCGGACCCGTGAGGGCCGCGGGTGCCGCGTGCGATCGGCACGCACCAGCCACAGACCAATGACGGCGTCGGCGGCACCCGCCGGCACCACCAGCTCGAGAGACGACGGAGACGTAGTGCCTACGATCCAACAGCTCGTCCGCAAGGGCCGGAACTCGAAGGCCGGGAAGTCCAAGACCCCGGCCCTCACGGGTTCCCCCCAGCGGCGCGGCGTGTGCACGCGCGTGTACACCACCACCCCCAAGAAGCCGAACTCTGCCCTCCGCAAGGTGGCGCGCGTCAAGCTCTCCACCGGCATCGAGGTCACGGCGTACATCCCCGGTGTCGGCCACAACCTGCAGGAGCACTCGATCGTGCTCGTGCGCGGCGGCCGTGTGAAGGACCTTCCGGGTGTGCGCTACAAGATCATCCGCGGTGCCCTCGACACGCAGGGCGTGAAGGGCCGTCAGCAGGCTCGCTCCAAGTACGGCGCCAAGAAGGAGAAGAGCTGATGCCCCGCAAGGGACCGGCCCCGAAGCGGCCGCTCATCGTCGACCCGGTCTACGGATCCCCGGTCGTCACCCAGCTGATCAACAAGGTGCTGCTGGACGGCAAGAAGTCCACCGCCGAGGCGATCGTGTACGGCGCCCTCGAGGGTGTTCGGAGCAAGACGGACCAGGACCCGGTCGTCGTGCTGAAGCGCGCGCTCGACAACGTCCGTCCGGCGCTCGAGGTGCGCTCCCGCCGTGTCGGTGGCGCCACCTACCAGGTGCCGGTCGAGGTGCGCCCCTCGCGCTCCACGACGCTCGCGCTGCGCTGGCTCACCGACTTCTCGCGGGCCCGCCGTGAGAAGACGATGACCGAGCGTCTGATGAACGAGATCCTCGACGCGTCGAACGGTCTCGGTGCGGCGGTCAAGCGTCGCGAGGACATGCACAAGATGGCCGAGTCCAACAAGGCCTTCGCGCACTACCGCTGGTAACAATTGCTCCGAACGGCCCCGGTCACCACCGGGGCCTTCGGTGGATCCGGAATCCGGACCCGACCCACAGAGGGGTAAGAGACCGTGGCACTCGACGTGCTGACCGACCTGAACAAGGTCCGCAACATCGGCATCATGGCCCACATCGATGCCGGCAAGACCACTACGACCGAGCGCATCCTGTTCTACACGGGTGTGAACTACAAGATCGGTGAGACGCACGACGGCGCGTCGACGATGGACTGGATGGCCCAGGAGCAGGAGCGCGGCATCACGATCACGTCCGCCGCGACGACGTGCTACTGGAACGACAACCAGATCAACATCATCGACACGCCGGGTCACGTCGACTTCACCGTCGAGGTGGAGCGCTCGCTGCGCGTGCTCGACGGTGCCGTCGCGGTGTTCGACGGCAAGGAAGGCGTGGAGCCGCAGTCCGAGACGGTGTGGCGCCAGGCCGACAAGTACGACGTCCCGCGCATCTGCTTCGTCAACAAGATGGACAAGCTCGGCGCGGACTTCTACTTCACCGTCGACACCATCGTGAACCGCCTCAAGGCGAAGCCCCTCGTGATCCAGCTGCCGATCGGCGCGGAGAACGACTTCGAGGGCATCGTCGACCTCGTCGAGATGAAGGCGCTCACCTGGCGCGGTGACACGAAGCTGGGTGAGTCGTACGAGGTCGAGGACATCCCGGCCGATCTCCAGGAGAAGGCCGAGCAGTACCGTGAGGAGCTCGTCGAGGCCGTCGCGGAGGCGGACGACGAGCTGATGGAGAAGTACCTCGTCGGCGAGGCGCTGACCAAGGAAGAGATCAAGGCGGGCATCCGCAAGCTGGTCATCTCGTCCGCGGCCTTCCCGGTGCTCTGCGGTTCCGCGTACAAGAACAAGGGCGTGCAGCCCATGCTCGACGCGGTGATCGACTACCTGCCGACCCCGCTCGACGTGCCCTCCATCCAGGGCCACGACGTCAAGGACGCGGAGAAGGTCGTCGAGCGTCACGCCGACGCGACGGAGCCTTTCTCGGGCCTGGCCTTCAAGGTCGCGACCCACCCGTTCTTCGGCAAGCTCACCTATGTGCGCGTGTACTCCGGCAAGGTCTCCCAGGGTGCCCAGGTGTTCAACACCACCAAGGGCAAGAAGGAGCGCATCGGGAAGATGTTCCAGATGCACTCCAACAAGGAGAACCCGGTCGAGGAGGCCCAGGCGGGCCACATCTACGCGTTCATCGGCCTCAAGGACGTCACCACGGGTGACACCCTGAGCGACCCGGGCAGCCAGGTGATCCTGGAGTCGATGTCCTTCCCGGAGCCCGTCATCGACGTGGCGATCGAGCCGAAGACGAAGGCCGACCAGGAAAAGATGTCCACGGCGATCCAGAAGCTCCTCGACGAGGACCCGACGTATCGCATCTCGTTGGACGAGGAGACCGGCCAGACCGTCGTCGGCGGTATGGGCGAGCTCCACCTCGACATCCTCGTGGACCGCATGCGCCGCGAGTTCAAGGTCGAGGCGAACGTCGGTAAGCCACAGGTGGCGTACCGCGAGACGATCCGTCGCAAGGCGGAGAAGATCGACTACACGCACAAGAAGCAGACGGGTGGCTCGGGCCAGTTCGCGAAGGTCCTCGTGACCTTCGAGCCGCTGGAGACCACGGACGGCGAGCTCTACGAGTTCTCCAACGAGGTCACCGGTGGTCGCATCCCGCGCGAGTACATCCCGTCGGTGGACGCGGGCATCCAGTCGGCCATGGAGCAGGGCGTGCTGGCCGGGTTCCCGGTGGTCGGTGTGAAGGCGACGCTGCTCGACGGCGCGTACCACGACGTCGACTCCTCGGAGATGGCGTTCAAGATCGCCGGTTCGATGGTCTTCAAGGAGGGCGTCAGGCGGGCCGACCCGGTCCTGCTCGAGCCCGTGATGGCCGTCGAGGTCCGCACGCCCGAGGAGTACATGGGCGACGTGATCGGTGACCTGAACTCACGCCGTGGGATGATCCAGTCCATGGAGGACGCCACCGGTGTCAAGGTGGTCCGCGCCAACGTACCGTTGAGCGAGATGTTCGGGTACATCGGTGACCTGCGGTCCAAGACCCAGGGGCGCGCCGTGTACTCGATGCAGTTCGACAGCTACGCCGAGGTCCCCAAGGCAGTCGCCGAGGAGATCATCAAGAAGACCCGGGGCGAGTGAGTCCCCACAGGTCGAACCGTACTACCAACCTGTAGGAAGCCCGACGCCCCGCGGTTGTAGGCTGTCTCGCCGACATCCGCAACGTTCGGAACATCTACCCAAGTCCCAGGAGGACCCAAGTGGCTAAGGCCAAGTTCGAGCGGACCAAGCCGCACGTCAACATCGGCACGATCGGTCACGTCGACCACGGTAAGACGACGCTGACCGCCGCGATCTCGAAGACGCTTGCGGACAAGTACCCGGACCTTCCGGCGAACACCGCGCAGGCGTTCGACACGATCGACGCCGCGCCGGAGGAGAAGCAGCGCGGTATCACGATCAACATCGCGCACATCGAGTACGAGACGCCGAAGCGGCACTACGCGCACGTCGACGCTCCCGGTCACGCCGACTACATCAAGAACATGATCACCGGTGCCGCCCAGATGGACGGCGCGATCCTGGTGGTCGCCGCGACCGACGGTCCGATGGCCCAGACGCGTGAGCACGTTCTGCTCGCCCGCCAGGTGGGCGTGCCCTACCTGCTCGTGGCGCTGAACAAGGCCGACATGGTCGAGGACGAGGAGCTCCTCGAGCTCGTCGAGATGGAGGTCCGCGAGCTGCTGTCGTCGCAGGACTTCCCCGGCGACGACGTCCCGGTGGTCCGCGTCTCGGGCCTCAAGGCGCTCGAGGGCGACGACGAGTGGACCGCGAAGGTCGTCGAGCTGATGGACGCCGTCGACGAGAACGTCCCGGAGCCGCAGCGCGACCTCGACAAGCCGTTCCTGATGCCGATCGAGGACGTCTTCACGATCACCGGTCGCGGCACCGTCGTCACCGGCAAGGTGGAGCGCGGCAAGCTCGACATCAACTCCGAGGTCGAGATCGTGGGTATCCGCGAGCCGCAGAAGACCACGGTCACCGGTATCGAGACGTTCCACAAGCAGATGGACCAGGCGCAGGCCGGCGACAACACCGGTCTGCTGCTGCGCGGCACCAAGCGCGAGGACGTCGAGCGCGGCCAGGTCGTCGTGAAGCCGGGTTCGATCACGCCGCACACCAACTTCGAGGCGCAGGTCTACATCCTGGGCAAGGACGAGGGCGGCCGTCACAACCCGTTCTTCTCGAACTACCGCCCGCAGTTCTACTTCCGCACCACGGACGTCACCGGCGTCATCCAGCTGCCCGAGGGCACCGAGATGGTCATGCCGGGCGACAACACCGAGATGACGGTCGAGCTGATCCAGCCGATCGCCATGGAGGACGGCCTCGGCTTCGCCATCCGTGAGGGTGGCCGCACGGTCGGTTCCGGCCGCGTCACCAAGATCCTCAAGTGATCTCTGCCTGACGGCTCACCGAGGGCCCGGATGCTTCGGCGTCCGGGCCCTCGGCTGTGGTCGGCGGGCCCGATCCGCGCCCGGCGAGCATGCCGGGCGCACGTCACACCACCTCCGCTTGGAGTTCCGCGGAATCGTGTGGCAGACTTGAGTAGTTGCCTGTCACGGGCGCGCTCTTTCTTGTATCGAACAGTGTGCGAAGCCACGGTCACCGAGTTGGCCGGGCGGTCCTCTCCCCCAGGGGGAGTCCGCGGGTTTTGCGTCTGATTTTCGACGCCAGGAATGCGCCCCGCGGAGCACACGCCATCGGTATCGCCGGCGGCACTGTTCCGAGCAGGCTCGGCAAACGTCGTGGTCCGTACGAGTTCACTCGTGTGAGATCACTTCCCAACGGCCCCACCCCGGGTTAGCGCATGTGCACGGTTACGTCGCATTGCGCGACACGCCCGAGCGCGGGGGTCGGACAGTAGCGGTTCGAGAGAGAGAGTCAGACGACGCCATGGCGGGACAGAAGATCCGCATCCGGCTCAAGTCCTACGACCACGAGGTGATCGACAGCTCGGCGCGCAAGATCGTCGACACGGTCACTCGCGCTGGTGCGACGGTCGTGGGCCCGGTGCCGCTGCCGACGGAGAAGAATGTCTTCACCGTCATCCGGTCGCCTCACAAGTACAAGGACAGCCGCGAGCACTTCGAGATGCGTACGCACAAGCGGCTCATCGACATCGTCGACCCGACGCCGAAGGCTGTCGATTCGCTCATGCGTCTCGACCTGCCGGCGGACGTGAACATCGAGATCAAGCTCTGAGGCTGGAGGACATCACCATGACCAACCAGCAGAAGAATGTGACCGCGGTGCTCGGGACGAAGCTCGGCATGACCCAGACCTGGGACGAGGCGGGGCGCCTCGTGCCGGTCACGGTCGTGTCCGTGGGCACGAACGTCGTGACCCAGGTCCGTACCGAGGAGGCGGACGGCTATGCCGCCGTCCAGCTCGCGTACGGGCAGATCGACCCCCGCAAGGTCACCAAGCCTATGAAGGGCCACTTCGACAAGGCCGGCGTGACGCCGCGCCGTCACGTGGCCGAGGTGCGCACCGGGGACTCCGGCGAGTTCGCGCTGGGTCAGGAGATCACCGCCGAGGCCTTCGAGGCCGGCACCGTGGTCGACGTGACCGGCACGACCAAGGGCAAGGGCACCGCCGGTGTCATGAAGCGCCACGGCTTCCACGGCGTGGGCGCCTCGCACGGTTCGCACCGCAACCACCGCAAGCCCGGCTCGATCGGTGGCGCTTCGACGCCCTCGCGCGTGTTCAAGGGCCTGCGGATGGCCGGTCGTATGGGCAACGCCCGCAAGACCGTCCAGAACCTGACCGTCCACGCGGTCGACGCCGAGAAGGGTCTGCTGCTCGTCAAGGGCGCGGTTCCCGGCACCAAGGGTGGCGTCGTCCTCGTCCGTACCGCCGCGAAGGGAGCGTGACACCAATGGCCGCACTGACCGTCGACGTGCTTGACGCGTCCGGGAAGAAGTCGGGCAAGGCGGAGCTCCCCGCCGAGGTCTTCGACGTCGCCGTGAACGTCCCGCTGATTCACCAGGTGGTTGTCGCGCAGCGCGCGGCGGCCCGCCAGGGTACGCACTCCACCAAGACCCGCGGCGAGGTCCGCGGTGGTGGCAGGAAGCCGTACAAGCAGAAGGGCACCGGTCGCGCCCGCCAGGGTTCGACGCGCGCCCCGCAGTTCGCCGGCGGTGGCGTCGTCCACGGCCCGCAGCCGCGCTCGTACGAGCAGCGCACCCCGAAGAAGATGAAGGCCGCCGCGCTCCGCGGTGCCCTCTCGGACCGCGCCCGTGCGGGCCGCGTGCACGTCGTGTCCGGTTTCGGCATCGACGGCACGCCCTCCACGAAGACGGCGCTCGCCTCGATCAAGTCCCTGACCTCGCGCGAGCACGTGCTCGTCGTGATGGATCGCTCGGACGAGGTCTCGCGCCGGTCCCTGCGCAACGTGGCCGAGGTGCACGTGCTCGTCGCCGATCAGCTCAACACCTACGACGTGCTCGTCGCGGACGACGTGATCTTCACCGAGTCCGCGCTGTCCGCGTTCCTCGCGGGTCCTGCCGCGGGCAAGGGTGCGAAGGCCGTCGCGACCGAGTCCGAGGCCGTTGCCGCCGCCGAGGAGGACGCCAAGTGACCACCGTGCAGAAGGACCCGCGCGACATCCTGATCGCGCCGGTCGTCTCCGAGAAGAGCTACAACCTCCTCGACGAGGGCAAGTACACCTTCATCGTGGACCCGAACGCGAACAAGACCGAGATCAAGATCGCCATCGAGAAGGTCTTCGACGTCAAGGTCGCTTCGGTGAACACGATCAACCGCAAGGGCAAGACGCGTCGCACGCGTTACGGCCTTGGCAAGCGCAAGGACACCAAGCGTGCGATCGTCACCCTCCGCGAGGGGTCGATCGACATCTTCGGCGGGCCGGTCGGCTGAGCCGGACGAGAGCAGATTGAGGACAGATCCCCATGGGAATCCGTAAGTACAAGCCGACGACGCCGGGCCGCCGCGGCGGCAGCGTCGCCGACTTCGTCGAGATCACGCGCTCGCAGCCGGAGAAGTCGCTGCTCCGCCCGCTGTCCAAGACGGGTGGCCGCAACAACTCCGGTCGCATCACGACGCGTCACAAGGGCGGCGGTCACAAGCGCGCTTACCGCGTCATCGACTTCCGTCGCCACGACAAGGACGGTGTGCCGGCCAAGGTCGCTCACATCGAGTACGACCCGAACCGCACGGCTCGCATCGCGCTGCTGCACTACGCGGACGGCGAGAAGCGCTACATCATCGCGCCGAACAAGCTGAGCCAGGGTGACGCCGTCGAGGCGGGGGCCGGCGCGGACATCAAGCCGGGCAACAACCTGCCGATGCGCAACATCCCCACCGGTACGGTCCTCCACGCTGTCGAGCTGCGGCCCGGCGGCGGCGCGAAGATCGCTCGCTCGGCCGGCGCCTCGGTGCAGCTGGTCGCGAAGGACGGTCCGTACGCGCAGCTGCGCATGCCGTCCGGCGAGATCCGCAACGTCGACCTGCGCTGCCGCGCCACGGTCGGCGAGGTCGGCAACGCCGAGCAGTCGAACATCAACTGGGGCAAGGCCGGCCGTAACCGCTGGAAGGGCAAGCGCCCGACCGTCCGCGGTGTGGTCATGAACCCGATCGACCACCCGCACGGTGGTGGTGAGGGCAAGACGTCCGGTGGCCGCCACCCGGTGAGCCCCTGGGGCCAGCCCGAGGGACGTACCCGCCGCCCGAAGAAGGCGAGCGACAAGCTGATCGTCCGCCGCCGCCGTACCGGCAAGAAGCGCTGATAGGAGCCTGACTGATGCCTCGTAGCCTGAAGAAGGGCCCCTTCGTCGACGACCACCTGCAGAAGAAGGTGGACGCCCAGAACGAGAAGGGGACCAAGACCGTCATCAAGACCTGGTCCCGTCGGTCGGTCGTCACGCCCGACTTCCTGGGCCACACACTTGCTGTGCACGATGGTCGGAAGCACGTCCCGGTGTTCGTCACCGAGTCGATGGTCGGCCACAAGCTCGGCGAGTTCGCTCCCACGCGGACCTTCCGCGGCCACGTGAAGGACGACAAGAAGGGTCGTCGCCGCTGAGCGCAGGGCACATGCCCTCGCACAGCGAAGCGACAACCCGGACTGTCTGAGAAAAGGAAGCAGGACAGCAATGGAAGCCAAGGCGCAGGCGCGGTTCGTCCGTGTCACGCCCCAGAAGGCCCGGCGCGTCATCGACCTCATCCGTGGCAAGCAGGCTCAGGAGGCCGTTGCGGTGCTGAAGTTCGCACCGCAGTCGCCTGCAGAGCCGATCCGGAAGGTCGTCGAGAGTGCCATCGCGAACGCGCGAGTGAAGGCCGACCGGGACAGCGTCCGGTTCGTCGAGGACGAACTGGTCATCAAGGAGGCGTTCGTCGACGAAGGCCCGACGCTCAAGCGGTTCCGGCCGCGGGCGCAGGGCCGCGCGAACCGGATCCTCAAGCGCACGAGCCACATCACCGTGGTGCTCGCCGACAAGGAAGGGGCCTGACAGTGGGTCAGAAGGTTCACCCGCACGGGTACCGCCTGGGCATCACCACCGACCACAAGTCGCGGTGGTTCGCCGACAGCACGAAGCCCGGTCAGCGGTACCGCGACTACGTCCGTGAGGACGTCGCGATCCGCAAGCTCATGAGCACCGGCCTCGAGCGGGCCGGCATCGCCAAGGTCGAGATCGAGCGCACCCGCGACCGCGTCCGCGTGGACATCCACACGGCGCGTCCGGGCATCGTGATCGGCCGGCGTGGCGCCGAGGCCGACCGCATCCGCGGCGAGCTCGAGAAGCTCACGGGCAAGCAGGTCCAGCTCAACATCCTCGAGGTCAAGAACGCGGAGATCGAGGCTCAGCTCGTTGCTCAGGGCATTGCCGAGCAGCTCGCGAGCCGTGTCTCCTTCCGCCGTGCGATGCGCAAGGGCATGCAGTCCGCCCAGCGCGCCGGCGCGAAGGGTATCCGCGTGCAGGTCGCCGGCCGTCTGGGCGGCGCGGAGATGAGCCGTTCCGAGTTCTACCGCGAGGGTCGCGTGCCGCTGCACACCCTTCGCGCGTACATCGACTACGGCTTCTTCGAGGCTCGCACCACCTTCGGCCGCATCGGCGTGAAGGTGTGGATCTACAAGGGCGACATCAGCGAGAAGGAGTTCGCCGCACAGCAGGCCACCGCCGCACCCCGTCAGGGTCGTGGCCGCGGTGACCGTGGCGACCGCGGTGACCGCCGCGGTGGTGGCCGTCGTAATGAGCGTCCGGCCGAGCGCAAGCCCGAGGCAGCTCCCGCCGCAGCTGCGGCGGAGGCCCCGGCCGCGCCGGCCGCAGAGTCCGGAACGGAGGCCTGACCATGCTGATCCCGCGCAAGGTCAAGCACCGCAAGCAGCACCACCCGAAGCGTAGTGGTGCCGCGAAGGGTGGCACGCAGATCGCGTTCGGTGACTTCGGCATCCAGGCTCTCGAGCCGGCCTACGTCACCAACCGCCAGATCGAGGCGGCGCGTATCGCGATGACCCGCCACATCAAGCGTGGCGGCAAGGTCTGGATCAACATCTACCCGGACCGCCCGCTGACCAAGAAGCCTGCCGAGGTCCGCATGGGCTCCGGCAAGGGCTCGCCCGAGTGGTGGGTCGCCAACGTCAAGCCCGGCCGCATCGTCTTCGAGCTGGCCGGTGTCGACGAGGAGCTCGCGCGCGAGGCCATGCGTCGCGCGATCCACAAGCTCCCGATGAAGTGCCGTTTCGTGGTCCGTGAGGGGGGTGCGATCTGATGACAGTCGGTACGAAGGGCATGCTGCCCGTCGACCTCGACGGCATGGACGACGAGGCTCTCGTCGCCAAGCTGAAGGAGTCGAAGGAGGAGCTCTTCAACCTCCGTTTCCAGTCGGCCACCGGTCAGCTGGAGAGCCACGGCCGTCTCAAGGCCGTGCGCCGCGACATCGCGCGGATCTACACGATCCTGCGCGAGCGTGAGCTCGGCATCCGTACGGCTCCGAGCGTGAGTGAGTGAGGCAAGGATGAGCGAGAACACAGAGGTCGCAACCACGACCGAGCGCAACGCGCGCAAGGTGCGCCGCGGTTACGTCGTCAGCGACAAGATGGCCAAGACCATCGTCGTCGAGGTCGAGGACCGTAAGAAGCACCCCCTCTACGGCAAGGTCCTGCGCACCACCACCAAGGTGAAGGCGCATGACGAGGAGAACACTGCCGGCATCGGCGACCTGGTCGAGATCATGGAGACGCGGCCCCTGTCCGCCACCAAGCGGTGGCGGCTGGTGTCGGTCCTGGAGAAGGCCAAGTAACACCTTCGCGAGGTCGCGGCGGCGGGGCGGGAGTCCCGCCGCCACCGGCTCACCGAAGGAGCCACACAGTACTTATCCGTTCGGCCAGGCTCACCCTCGCGGGTGAGAACCAGCACGACGCAAGGAGATCACTCAAATGATCCAGCAGGAGTCGCGACTTCGGGTCGCCGACAACACGGGTGCCAAGGAGATTCTGTGCATCCGCGTTCTCGGTGGCTCCGGCCGTCGCTACGCCGGTATCGGCGACACGTTCGTCGCCACCGTCAAGGACGCGATCCCGGGTGGGAACGTCAAGAAGGGCGAGGTCGTCAAGGCCGTCGTCGTCCGCACCGCCAAGGAGCGCCGTCGTCCGGACGGTTCCTACATCAAGTTCGACGAGAACGCCGCCGTCATCCTCAAGAACGACGGCGAGCCTCGCGGCACCCGCATCTTCGGCCCGGTGGGCCGCGAGCTGCGTGACAAGCGTTTCATGAAGATCATCTCGCTGGCTCCGGAGGTGCTCTGAACATGGCGAAGATCAAGAAGGGTGACCAGGTCCTCGTCATCTCGGGCAAGGACAAGGGCAAGACCGGCCGCGTGCTCGAGGTCATCAAGGACCGCGACCGCGTCGTGGTCGAGGGCGTCCAGCGCGTCACCAAGCACACCAAGATGGGCCAGTCGCAGCGCGGCACTCGTACCGGTGGTATCGAGACGGTCGAGGCGTCGATCCACCTGAGCAACGTGATGGTCGTCGACCCGGAGACCAAGAAGGGCACCCGGGTCGGGTACCGCCTCGAGGAGGTCGACCGCGAGGGCCGCACCAAGACCGTGCGCGTCCGCGTGGCCAAGCGCTCCGGGAAGGACATCGACTGATGAGCGAGACCACCATCGAGGCCCCGGCCCAGCCGCGCCTCAAGCAGAAGTACCGCGAGGACATCCTCCCGGCGCTGGTCGAGGAGTTCGGCCACAAGAACATCCACCAGGCCGGCGGTCTCACGAAGATCGTCGTCAACATGGGTGTCGGTGACGCCGCGAAGGACTCCAAGCTGATCGAGGGCGCGATCCGCGACCTCACCGCGATCACCGGCCAGAAGCCGCAGGTCGCTCGTGCCAAGAAGTCGATCGCGCAGTTCAAGCTGCGCGAGGGCATGCCGATCGGTGCGCACACCACGCTCCGCGGCGACCGCATGTGGGAGTTCCTCGACCGCCTGCTGTCGATCGCGCTGCCGCGCATCCGCGACTTCCGTGGCCTGTCGCCGAAGCAGTTCGACGGCAACGGGAACTACACGTTCGGTCTCACGGAGCAGTCGATGTTCCACGAGATCAACCAGGACAAGATCGACCGTGTCCGCGGTATGGACATCACGATCGTGACCACGGCGACCACGGACGACGAGGGCCGCTCTCTGCTCCGCCGTCTCGGTTTCCCCTTCAAGGAGAACTGACATGGCGAAGAAGGCCCTGATCAACAAGGCGAACGCCAAGCCCAAGTTCGCCGTCCGTGCCTACACCCGGTGCCAGCGGTGCGGTCGTCCGCACTCCGTGTACCGCAAGTTCGGCCTGTGCCGTATCTGCTTGCGGGAGATGGCCCACCGTGGCGAGCTCCCCGGCGTCACCAAGAGCAGCTGGTAACAACTACGCCGTAGGTCCGCAGAACCGTGCCACGCACGGTCCGGATACCGCGGCGAGGAAGGGCTAGTGCCCGATGACTATGACCGACCCGATCGCAGACATGCTGACCCGTCTGCGTAACGCGAACTCGGCTCACCACGACGAGGTCACCATGCCGTCGTCGAAGCTGAAGTCGAACATCGCGAAGATCCTGCAGGCCGAGGGCTACATCTCCGGCTGGAACGTCGAGGACGCCCAGGTGGGCAAGAGCCTCACGCTCACGCTGAAGTACGGCCAGAACCGTGAGCGCGCCATCTCCGGCGTGCGCCGCGTGTCGAAGCCCGGCCTGCGCGTCTACGCGAAGTCCACCAGCCTGCCTCAGGTGCTGGGTGGCCTTGGCGTGGCGATCCTGTCCACGTCCTCCGGTCTCCTGACGGACCGGCAGGCCGAGTCCAAGGGCGTCGGCGGCGAAGTGCTCGCCTACGTCTGGTAATCGGAAGGGAGAAACAAGCATGTCTCGTATCGGCAAGCTCCCCGTTCCGGTCCCGGCCGGCGTGGACGTCACCATCAGCGGTGCGCTCGTGACCGTCAAGGGCCCCAAGGGGACCCTCGACCACACGGTTGCCGCACCCATCACGATCGCTCTGGACGACGGCGCCATCACGGTGTCCCGCCCGGACGACGAGCGGCTCTCGAAGTCGCTGCACGGCCTCACCCGCACGCTGCTGTCGAACATGATCACCGGCGTCACGGACGGCTACGAGAAGAAGCTGGAGATCGTCGGCACCGGTTACCGCGTGCTCGCGAAGGGCTCCAGCCTCGAGTTCGCGCTCGGCTTCTCGCACCCGGTCGTCGTCGAGGCGCCCGAGGGCATCTCGTTCAAGGTCGAGGGCGCGAACAAGTTCTCCGTGTCCGGCATCGACAAGCAGCAGGTCGGCGAGGTCGCGGCGAACATCCGCAAGATCCGCAAGCCCGAGCCGTACAAGGGCAAGGGCGTGCGCTACGCCGGCGAGAACGTCCGCCGCAAGGTCGGAAAGGCTGGTAAGTGACGATGGCCATCAAGATTCTTGGCAAGGGCAAGGCTGTTGCCCGCAAGCGCCGTCACGCGCGCGGCCGCAAGAAGGTCGCCGGCACCGCCGTCCGGCCTCGCCTGGTCGTGACCCGTTCCTCGCGGCACATGGTTGCCCAGGTCGTGGACGACACGGTCGGCAAGACCGTCGTGTCGGCCTCCACGCTGGAGGCGGACCTGCGTTCGTTCGACGGCGACAAGACAGCGAAGGCCCACAAGGTGGGCGAGCTGGTTGCCGAGCGTGCCAAGGCCGCCGGCGTCGAGGCCGTGGTGTTCGACCGCGGTGGCAACAAGTACCACGGTCGGGTGGCGGCAGTCGCCGACGGGGCCCGTGAAGGCGGGCTGACCCTGTGACGACCGACGCACGGAAGAAGAGGACTCTCTGATGGCTGCAGGGCAGCGCAGCGGCGCCCCCCAGGGTGCCGCCAACGGGAACGAGAAGAAGAACGACGGACGTCGTTCTGGTCGCCGTGACGATCGCCGTGGTGGCGGTCGGGGCGAGGACAAGAACGCCTTCGTCGAGCGCGTGGTGACCATCAACCGTGTCGCCAAGGTCGTCAAGGGCGGTCGCCGCTTCAGCTTCACCGCGCTGGTCGTGGTGGGCGACGGCGACGGCACCGTCGGTGTCGGTTACGGCAAGGCCAAGGAGGTGCCCTCGGCGATCGCCAAGGGTGTCGAGGAGGCGAAGAAGAACTTCTTCCGCGTCCCGCGCATCCAGGGCACCATCCCTCACCCCATCCAGGGTGAGGAGGCCGCCGGTGTCGTGTTCCTCCGTCCGGCCTCGCCGGGTACCGGTGTGATCGCCGGTGGCCCGGTCCGCGCCGTGCTGGAGTGCGCCGGCATCCACGACGTGCTGAGCAAGTCGCTCGGTTCGTCGAACGCGATCAACATCGTGCACGCCACGGTTGCGGCGCTGCGTGGGCTCGAGCAGCCCGAGGCCGTCGCCGCACGTCGTGGCCTGCCGCTGGAGGACGTGGCCCCGGCCGCGCTCCTGCGCGCACAGGCCCGCGGTGTCGCCGCGGCCGCCGAGGCGAAGGCAGGTGCGTGATGGCTCGACTGAAGGTCACCCAGGTGAAGTCCACCATCGGGGGCAAGTTCAAGCAGCGTGAGACGCTGCGGACCCTGGGCCTCAAGCGGATCGGCGACAGCGCCGTGAAGGAGGACCGCCCGGAGGTCCGCGGCATGGTCAAGACGGTGTCGCACCTCGTCACCGTCGAGGAGGTCGAGTGATCATGGCGGACAGCAAGCCGCTGAAGGTCCACCACCTCCGTCCGGCCCCGGGCGCCAAGACCGCCAAGACCCGTGTGGGTCGTGGCGAGGCGTCGAAGGGTAAGACGGCGGGCCGTGGTACCAAGGGCACGAAGGCCCGCTACCAGGTTCCCGCGGGCTTCGAGGGCGGGCAGGTTCCTCTGCAGATGCGCCTCCCGAAGCTGCGTGGGTTCAAGAACCCGTTCCGCGTCGAGTACCAGGTCGTGAACCTGGACAAGCTCGCCGCACTGTACCCCGAAGGTGGCTCCGTCACCGTCGAGGACCTCGTCGAGAAGGGTGCGGTTCGCAAGAACCAGCCCGTCAAGGTTCTCGGTGGCGGCGACATCGCCGTGAAGCTCGAGATCGCGGTCGACCGCGTCTCGGCTTCCGCCAGGGAGAAGATCCTCGGCGCCGGCGGTTCGGTGGCCGAGCCCACGGAGGACTGAGCAGGAAGTACGGGGCCGGCAGCGCGTGAGCGCCGCCGGTCCTGTGCTGTCTCCCGGGCTGGTGACGCGGCCGGCGACGCCGGTCGCGGGCGGCCCTAAAGGATTCATGTCGAGCACACGGCGAGAGCTGCACGGACCAGCAGCATCGCCGTCGTCCACGGAGAATTCGGGTGCACAGCGGTGTGGCCGGGCGCGTCCCGTGCTGGTGTCACGCCGGATGTCGGGCAGACTAGGCCCGTGCGTGGTCCGGACGACCCCGTAGGCAACGTAGAATCCGACAGGTCCCGTATGTCGACGAAGGTCGGCCGCGGGCGACGATGACATCTCGCCGGGGAGATCCGGCGACACGAGACCCCGCGCAGGCGGGCCAGGAGGACAGGGTGCTCAGCGCATTCGGCCGGGCTTTCCGGACGCCAGACCTGCGGCGCAAGCTGCTGTTCACGATTGCGATCATGGCGCTGTTCCGCGTCGGGTCGTTCATCCCGACGCCAGGTGTGGACTATAAGAACGTCCAAGCATGTCTGAGCGATCAGCAGGACAACTCCCTGCTCGGGCTGATCAACGTGTTCAGCGGCGGAGCTCTGCTGCAGCTGTCCGTGTTCGCTCTCGGGATCATGCCGTACATCACGGCGAGCATCATCGTCCAGCTCCTGCGCGTGGTCATCCCGCGGTTCGAGGCGCTGCACAAGGAGGGGCAGCAGGGTCAGGCGAGGCTGACGCAGTACACCCGCTACCTGACGATCGCCCTGGCGATCCTGCAGTCGACGACGGTCATCACGACCGCGCGCCAGGGTCTCCTGCTTCCGTGCGACCTGCCGCTGATCTCCGACGACACGGTGCTCACCTCCATCCTCATGGTCATCACCATGACGGCCGGTACCGGCCTGGTCATGTGGCTCGGCGAGCTCATCACCGAGCGCGGCGTCGGCAACGGCATGTCGCTGCTGATCTTCACCTCCATCGCGGCGAGCTTCCCGTCGGCCCTCTGGTCGATCGCGGGCGGCGCCAACGGCGTCCTCAACTTCATCATCATGATCGTCGTCATCGTGCTGGTGGTCGGCCTGGTCGTGTTCGTCGAGCAGTCGCAGCGCCGGATCCCCGTGCAGTACGCGAAGCGCATGGTGGGCCGCCGCATGTACGGCGGCACGAGTACCTACATCCCGATCAAGATCAACATGGCCGGCGTCATCCCGGTGATCTTCGCGGCGTCGATCCTGGCGCTGCCGGGCCTCATCGCCCAGTTCGGGGACCAGCAGGCCGAGTGGGTCATCTGGATCTCGAACCACCTGGTCCAGCCCTCGGAGCCGCTGTACATCGCGCTCTACACGCTGATGATCATCTTCTTCTGCTTCTTCTACACCTCGATCACGTTCAACCCGGACGAGGTCGCGGACAACATGAAGAAGTACGGCGGCTTCATCCCTGGCATCCGGGCCGGCCGGCCCACCGCGGAGTACCTGGACTTCGTCATCACCCGGATCACCTCCGCGGGTTCCCTGTATCTCGCGCTGGTCGCGCTGATCCCGACGCTGGTGCTCGTCTTCCTGGGAGTCAGCACCAACCTGCCGTTCGGCGGCAGCTCGATCCTCATCGTGGTCGGGGTCGGTCTCGAGACGGTCAAGCAGATCGACTCGCAGCTGCAGCAGCGTCACTACGAAGGATTCCTCCGTTGAGTCAGACTCCCACCACTTCTCGCAGCGACGTGCATGTTCACGAGGGTCCCGAGGGGCGCGTCACGCGCCTCGTCATCATGGGCCCCCAGGGCGTTGGGAAGGGCACGCAGGCCGCCCGTCTCGCCGAGACGTTCGGCATCGTGGCGATCTCCACGGGCGACATCTTCCGCGCGAACATCAAGGGCGAGACCGAGCTCGGCCGGACCGCGAAGACGTATTCGGAGAGGGGCGAGCTCGTCCCGGACGAGGTCACGAACGCGATGGTGCGGGACCGGCTCAGCCGGCCCGACGTCGTCGACGGCTTCCTGCTCGACGGCTACCCCCGCAACGCGGCCCAGGTGGCCGAGCTCGACCACATCCTCGCCGATCTCGGCTGGGAGCTGGACGGCGTCATCGAGCTGACGGCGGACCGTGACGAGCTGCTGGCCCGTCTCGCGAAGCGGGCCGAGGACGAGGGGCGCACCGACGACACTCCCGAGGCCATCGAGAAGCGTCTCGCGATCTACGACGCCGAGACCGCGCCGCTCACCGCTGCCTACGGCGAGCGAGGGCTGCTGGCCAAGGTGGACGGCGTCGGAGAGATCCCGGACGTCACCGCGCGGATCGTGACCTCGCTCGCCGCGCAGCTGGGATGACCGTGGCGGCGGGTGAGCGGAGGGCGAGGGCCGCGGAGTGCGGCCCTCGCCCTCCGCTCCACCCCGCGGAAACGTCGCCGGGGCGCTGATCCGTGTTCGGGCTGGGACGAGAGCGCATCGAGTACAAGACGACGGAGCAGATGCGCGTCATGCGACGCGCCGGCCTCGTCGTCGCTGACGCGCTCGCCGCGGTCCGCGAGGCCGCTCGCCCGGGGATGAGCACCGCCGACCTCGACGCCGTCGCGGCGAGAGTCATCCGTGACGCCGGCGCGACGCCGTCGTTCCTGGGATACGAGGGCTTCCCCGCGACGGTCTGCGTCTCCGTGGGTGACGAGGTCGTCCACGGGATCCCCGGTGAGCGGGTGCTCGGCGTCGGCGACGTCGTCTCCGTGGACTGCGGGGCGATCGTGGACGGCTGGCACGGAGACTCCGCGACGTCGTTCCTGCTCGGGTCCGGCGGTGCGCTCCCACTCGACGCCTCCGACGCCGCCGTGGAGGCGGCGGGCGGCTCCACGGCGGACGCGCTGCTGGTCCGGGCGACGGAGGCGGCCATGTGGGCCGGGATCGCGGTGCTCGCCGGCGGGCGCAGGCTGAACGACGTCGGGCGCGCCGTCGAGGCGAGCGTCGACCTGGCGGGTGAGCTCGTCGGCGCCGAGTACGGGATCGTCGAGGAGTACGTCGGGCACGGCATCGGGACCGCCATGCACCAGCCGCCGGACGTCGTGAACTATCGCGTGCGGGAGCCGGGCCCGCGGCTGCGGCCCGGGATGTGCCTCGCGGTCGAGCCGATGGTCACGCTGGGCACGGGGGACACCCACGTGCTCGACGACGGGTGGACGGTGGTGACCACCGACGGGTCGCATGCCGCGCACTGGGAGCACAGCGTGGCGATCCTCGACGACGGGGTCTGCGTGCTGACCGCGCACGACGGGGGAGCGGGCCGCCTGGGTGACCTCGGTGTCGACGCGCTGTCGCTCGGCTGACGCGCCACGATCGGGTCACGAGTTCCCTCCCGAGCCTTACTTAGTTCGAGTCAGTTGGCTATGCTCCGGAGCCATGACCGATGACGCTCATGCCCTCCGGCCGGCCTCCTCGATCCGCGGTGCCGCCGCGCCGGGGGGTTCCGGAGCGCGTGGTACCGGGCTGCCCTGGCGCCGGCGTGCGGGAGCGGCCGCCGGGGCGGCGTCCGCCCGCTTCGGGCGATGGCTCGGCCGCTGGGGCCGCCGTCTGGTCCTCAGCGTCTGGTTCTGGGCCGGTCTCGTGGCCGGGTTCGGCACCTCGCTGCGGATGTGGGAGTCGGTGCTGCTGCTCGCTGTCGTGGGATGGATCGCGGGCGCGTGGCTCTGGAGCCGCCAGGGCCGGCCGGGCCTGCTCGCCGTGTCCGCGGGCATCCTGCTGGGCTGGGTGCCCATGCTGATCCTCTTCGTGGGCGCGCTGCCGCACACGGTGGTCGGGCTTCCCGGGACCAGGTACGACCTCTGATAAGATGGGTCGTTGCGTGTAGTCCGCGCTCCGACGCAGAAGGGCAGAGTCCCCGCACGTTCGACCTCCCGGGTTGCGTTTCGGCTGGTCGGACACTGGCGGCTCGGTCTCGGCCGGGTGGCGGTTCCGTCATCGGGCCGGTATCTGCGGCTGCACCAACGACATCCTCGTTCTGACGACGGCGTATCTTCTGCGCGCGCCTCAGGGCAGGCACGAGGAACTGGCCGACGAGAGTTAGCGGAGGATATGGGTAAGAAGGACGGTGTCATCGAGATCGAGGGCAGCGTGATCGAGGCTCTGCCTAACGCGACGTTCCGCGTCGAGTTGCAGAACGGTCACAGGGTGCTGGCCCACATCTCGGGCAAGATGCGCCAGAACTACATCCGCATCCTTCCCGAGGACCGGGTCGTGGTTGAGCTCAGCCCGTACGACCTGTCCCGCGGCCGGATCGTCTACCGCTACAAGTAGCCGGAGCGGGGCGGAGCCCGATCGCTGAACTGGGTGAACGCTGCGTTTCAGAACAGCCGAAACGGGCGGAGTCGGGTCACTGAACTCGGGAGACGTCACGTTTCAAAACAGTCAGAGGAAACCATGAAGGTCAAGCCGAGCGTCAAGAAGATCTGCGACAAGTGCAAGGTGATTCGCCGGCACGGTCGCGTCATGGTGATCTGCGACAACCTGCGCCACAAGCAGCGCCAGGGCTGATCACCTCCCGGGCCTGTCCCGGGACCGGTGGCCACGGCCACCACCAGCGCACCACCTCGAACCCGCCGTCACGGCGGGGGAACCCTCGGCCCGGAGGCCGGGGCCCGCGGACCTCGCGGGATGGCGGTGCGGGAGACCTCCGGACGAGAAGTACAGGAGCCATCAGGCACATGGCACGTCTTATCGGCGTCGACCTCCCTCGCGAAAAGCGGGTCGAGATCGCGCTCACCTACATCTTCGGGGTCGGCCGGACCCGCGCCAAGGAGACCCTTGCCGCGACCGGGATCAACCCCGACACCCGCGTGAAGGACCTCGGCGATGCCGAGCTCGTCGCGCTCCGCGACCACCTCGAGGGCAGCTACCAGCTCGAGGGTGACCTCCGCCGTGAGGTCGCTTCCGACATCCGCCGCAAGGTGGAGATCGGTACCTACCAGGGTCTGCGTCACCGTCGCGGCCTGCCGGTGCGCGGTCAGCGCACCAAGACCAACGCGCGTACCCGCAAGGGTCCGAAGCGCACCGTCGCCGGCAAGAAGAAGGCCCGCTGACCGGTGGTGCCCCCACCCGCAAGGGTGCAGGCATCGCCGTCGCGGAAGCCAGGAAACCGCTGACACGCAGTCCGAGGTGCGGGCAGCGCCGTCCGGCGAAGCGCCCGCCCCGGTCCGACCAGACCAGGAGATAGAGAGCAACACATGCCGCCCAAGACTCGCAAGCCGCGTCGTAAGGACAAGAAGAACGTCCCGCTCGGCCAGGCGCACATCAAGAGCACGTTCAACAACACCATCATCTCGATCACGGACCCGTCCGGTGCCGTGGTCTCGTGGGCGTCCGCCGGCCACGTCGGCTTCAAGGGCTCCCGCAAGTCGACCCCGTACGCGGCACAGCTCGCCGCGGAGTCGGCGGCCCGTCGCGCCCAGGAGCACGGCGTGAAGAAGGTCGACGTCTTCGTCAAGGGCCCGGGCTCCGGTCGGGAGACCGCGATCCGTTCCCTGCAGGCGACCGGCCTCGAGGTCGGTTCGATCCAGGACGTGACGCCGCAGGCGCACAACGGCTGCCGCCCCCCGAAGCGTCGCCGCGTCTGACTTCGTCGCGCGCGGTGCGCCTCCGCCTCCGGGCCGGGGTGCTCCGCAGCCGCGACAACCGCTCACCACGGGTGAGCGCCTTCGCCCGGCGAGCGGACAGAGTCTTGCCGGGCCCGCGAGAGATCGCGATTCGTGATGCGTCATATAGCGGACGCACGCTGAAAGGACACCCACAGTGCTTATCGCACAGCGACCCACGCTGACCGAAGAGGTCATCTCGGAGTACCGTTCCCGGTTCTCCATCGAGCCGCTCGAGCCCGGCTTCGGCTACACGCTCGGCAACTCGTTGCGCCGTACGCTGCTGTCGTCCATCCCGGGCGCGGCCGTCACCTCCATCCGCATCGACAACGTGCTGCACGAGTTCAGCACGGTGGCGGGCGTGAAGGAGGACGTCACCGAGATCATCCTCAACATCAAGAACCTCGTGGTCTCCTCGGAGAACGACGAGCCCGTCGTGATGTACCTGCGCAAGCAGGGCACCGGCGTGGTCACCGCCGCGGACATCGTGCCGCCGGCGGGGGTCGAGGTCCACAACCCCGACCTGCACATCGCTACGCTCAACGAGAAGGGCAAGCTCGAGATCGAGCTGACCGTCGAGCGGGGCCGTGGGTACGTGTCCGCCGCGCAGAACAAGTCGTTCGACGCGGAGATCGGCCGCATCCCGGTCGACTCGATCTACTCGCCCGTCCTCAAGGTCACGTACAAGGTCGAGGCCACCCGAGTCGAGCAGCGCACCGACTTCGACAAGCTCATCGTCGACGTCGAGAGCAAGTCGGCCATCGCGCCGCGTGACGCGCTCGCCTCGGCCGGCAAGACACTCGTCGAGCTGTTCGGCCTTGCCCGTGAGCTGAACGTCGAGGCAGAGGGCATCGAGATCGGGCCGTCGCCCACGGACACCGCGCTCGCCGCGGACCTGGCGCTCCCGATCGAGGAGCTCAACCTCACCATCCGGTCGTACAACTGCCTCAAGCGCGAGGGCATCCACCAGGTCGGTGAGCTCGTCGCGCGCAGCGAGGCGGACCTGCTCGACATCCGCAACTTCGGTGCCAAGTCCATCAGCGAGGTGAAGGAGAAGCTCGCGGAGCTGAACCTGAGCCTGAAGGACTCGCCCCTGGACTTCGACTCCGGGGCTAGCTACTTCAGCGGTGACGACGCGGCGCCCAGCTACAGCGGCGGCGACGAGCAGTCGTACTGACACCCGCACCGCAGGCGCGTCCCGGGCGACCGGACGCGCCGCGGCGGCGGTACATCCCTAAGGAGCACATGCAATGCCTACCCCTACCAAGGGTGCGCGTCTCGGCGGTAGCCCGGCTCACGAGCGTCTGATCCTCGCGAACCTGTCCACCGCGCTGTTCGAGCACGGCCGCATCACGACCACCGAGACCAAGGCGAAGCGCCTGCGCCCGCTGGCGGAGCGTCTCATCACCTTCGCGAAGAAGGGTGACCTGCACGCGCGTCGCCGGGTCCTGCGCGTCGTCCGCGACAAGGGCGTGGTGCACACGCTGTTCACCGAGATCGCGCCGACCATGGCCGAGCGTGACGGTGGCTACACGCGCATCACGAAGATCGGTGCCCGCAAGGGCGACAACGCGCCGATGGCCGTCATCGAGCTCGTCACCGAGCCGGTGAGCCCGAAGCAGGCCGTCGTCAAGGAGGCCACGAAGGCCGCCGAGAAGGCCGCTCCGGCCGAGCCCGAGGTCGAGGAGACCCCGGAGGCTCCGGCCGCGGAGGCCACCGCCGAGGCGACCGAGGCCCCGGCTGAGGAGCCGGAGGAGAAGAAGGAGGCCTGAGCCCCCTTCCTCCCTCACAGGAGCCCCGCCGCATCCCCGATGTGGCGGGGCTTCGACGTCGGTCGCCGGGCCCGTGCGTCACGTCTCCGGGAGGTCCCAGGCGCGGGCGCCGCCGACCAGGCCCGCCGAGTTCGGCACCACGACGACGTCGTCGCCCAGCCGGGCCAGTGCCGCCGGCGTGATGTTGCGCGAGTTTCCCCCGCCAAGGTACAGCCGGTCCCAGAGGAACACCGGCCGGAGCCCTTCGACCACGTTCACCACGCGGCGCGACCAGAGCCCGTCCCCGAGCCGGCGGCGTTCCGGCTCGCCGACGTACTCGTCGTACGTGAGGCTGCGGCGGATCGGCGCGCGCGACCACTCGAGGTGCGGAGCCAGCCGACCGCCGTGGAAGTGCGCGGACCCCAGGCCGGTCCCGAGGGTCAGCACCAGCTCGAGCCCGGAGGCCGCGACGACGCCGGCACCGTGCACCTCGGCGTCGTTCAGCACGAGGGCCGGCATTCCGAGCCGGTCCGCCACGGCGGCCTGCATGTCGAAGTTCGCCCAGGCCGCGGCCAGCACCGGGTCGACGCGGGAGCGCGGCCCGGACCGCGTGACGTAGTGCGGCGTGTGGACGACGACGCCGCTGCGGACCATTCCCGGCATGCCCACCGTGGTACGCCGTGCCCCGGGGAGGTCGGCGGCGATCTTCGCGATCACGTCGACCAGCAGCTCCGGGGCGAGCGGGTACGGCGTCGGCACGCGGACCGGTTGCGCGTGGGCGGTGCCGGCGGCGTCGAGCACGGCGGCCTTGATCCCGCTGCCGCCGCAGTCCACGGCGAGCGTCAGAACGTCGTTCACGCCTCGAACGTTACGCCCGAGCGGGACGGTCACGGCTGGGGACCGCGGGCCGGTCTGGCCGGGAGGGGACAATGTCATCGTGGACGACTGCATCCGGATCAGGCTCGACCTCGCCTACGACGGCACCAAGTTCGCGGGCTGGGCGCGACAGCCCACGCAACGCACCGTGCAGGGCGTTCTTGAGGACGGGCTCGCGCAGATCCTGCGGACCGAGCCGCTGGGGCTCCCCGCGCCGCGCCTGACCGTCGCCGGCCGTACCGACGCCGGCGTGCACGCGCGGGGCCAGGTCGCTCACCTGGACGTCCCGGTGAGCCGGTGGGAGCAGATGCCCGGACGCTCCGACCGTTCCCCGGGTGACGCGATGGTGGCGCGCCTGGCAGGCGTGCTGCCCGCAGACGTCGTCGTGCACGGTGCAGCGCTCGTGCCCGCCGGGTTCGACGCCCGGTTCTCTGCCCTGCACCGCCGCTACACGTACCGCATCGCCGACGACGCCGGCCACCGCGACCCCCTGCGCCGCACCCACGTGCTGTTCAGCCGCAAGCCGCTCGACGTCGAGGCCATGGACGCGGCCGTGCGCCCGCTCGTCGGCCTGCACGACTTCGCGGCCTACTGCAAGCCGCGCCCCGGCGCGACGACGATCCGCGAGCTGCTCGACGTCGGCTGGGACCGCCCCGGCTCGGGGAGCGACGACGGTCTCGTGGTGGCGCGCGTCGTCGCGGACGCGTTCTGCCACAACATGGTCCGCGCCGTCGTCGGCGCCTCGATCGCCGTGGGGGAGGGCCGGCGTCCCGTCGAGTGGCCCGCCGCGCTGCTCGCCGGCCGGAAGCGGGAGGCGGGGGCCGCCGTCGTGCCGCCGCAGGGGCTCGTCCTGGAAGAGGTCGCCTACCCGGGCGACGGCGAGCTCGCCGACCGCGCTGAGCGCGTCCGCGCCAAGCGGATGGACGAGGAGGTGCTGGGCTAGCCCCTCCTCTCCCTCCTCACGGCTCCTCGACCCAGTGGACCGCGGCCTCCTCCGCGCTCGCGCCGGCGCCGTCGATGCCGGCGTCGTCGCCGTAGAGGTCGTTCTGGCGGTGGCCGTCCTCACCGGGGTCGGCGTCGTCGTCGGCGACGAGCCGGCCCGAGCGGGACGAGTCCGGGCGGGTGAGCGGGTCACCCTCCCAGTGCTCCGGCTCCTCCTCCGCGAGGCGCTGGTCGAGGGGCTCCCCCTGGGACTCCTCCCACGCGGTCTCGCCCCAGTGGTTCTTGCGGGGGAAGTCCGGCGGGGAGTAGCCCTCGTCCAGGACGTCCGGGGTCCCCCGGTCGACCAGCGTGTCGGCCTGTTGCAACTGATCTGTGTCGCCCTCGGCGCCGTACTCGGGATCCGGCGACGTGGCGGTCGTGTCGCCACTCATGCGTCTACGGTGACACATCA
The DNA here is from genome assembly GCF_054777735.1 of Myceligenerans cantabricum. Taxonomy (NCBI): domain Bacteria; kingdom Bacillati; phylum Actinomycetota; class Actinomycetes; order Micrococcales; family Promicromonosporaceae; genus Myceligenerans; species Myceligenerans cantabricum. The sequence goes on along the minus strand of NZ_BAAHAJ010000005.1, from coordinate 16,292 downwards.
GGCGCTCACAGGCGAGGGGGTGGCGAACGCCACGTGTCGCGTTCCGGGCAGATGGCCGGTTCGCTTTGACCCTGCTCGGAACGCCCGGGTATTCTGGGTCGTCGTTGTGCTATTTCTCCGACGTCCTGCACCGGCAGCGCCCCACTCGTGTGCCGATGTCTGGCCCGGACGTCACCTGAGCTCCCGCGCACAATGACCCTGACTCATCGGGCGCCGCTTCTCGCCCGACGACACCGAACAGAAGGTTACGAACCGTGCGTACGTACACCCCCAAGCCCGGCGACGTCCAGCGTGACTGGCACGTCGTCGACGCGACCGACGTCGTCCTGGGCCGGCTGGCCTCCCAGGTCGCCACCCTGCTGCGCGGGAAGCACAAGCCGACCTTCGCTCCGCACGTCGACGGCGGTGACTTCGTCATCGTCATCAACGCGGAGAAGGTTGCTCTCAGCGGCAAGAAGCGCGAGAACAAGATGGCGTACCGCCACTCCGGCTACCCGGGCGGCCTGACCGCCACCCCGTACGGCGAGCTGATCGAGAAGAGCCCGCGCAAGGCGATCGAGAAGGCTGTCCGCGGGATGATCCCGAAGACGACGCTCGGCCGCGACCAGATCAAGAAGCTCAAGGTCTACGCGGGTGCCGAGCACCCGCACGCGGCGCAGCAGCCGAAGCCTTTCGAGATGACCCAGGTTTCGCAGCAGGCCTGAGGCCGCTGCCGGATCGCAACGCTAAGGACGCGAGGAACACACAGTGGCTGAGACCACCGTCGACACCGAGCTGGACGAGACGACGCCCAGCAATTACACGAGCGAGTCGGTTGCCCCTGCGGCGACGGGCGGCTCGTCTCTCACCGCCCCCGGCCAGGCCGTCGGGCGCCGCAAGGAGGCCGTGGCGCGCGTGCGCCTCGTGCCCGGCACCGGCCAGTGGAAGATCAACGGCCGCACCCTCGAGGAGTACTTCCCGAACAAGGTGCACCAGCAGCTGGTCAACGACCCGCTGAAGCTGGTCGAGGTCGAGGGCCGTTTCGACGTGATCGCACGCATCAACGGCGGCGGCAGCTCCGGCCAGGCCGGTGCGCTGCGCCTGGGCATCTCCCGTGCGCTGAACGCGATCGACGCCGAGTCGAACCGCCCGGCCCTCAAGAAGGCCGGCTTCCTCACGCGCGACGACCGTGCGGTCGAGCGCAAGAAGGCCGGTCTCAAGAAGGCCCGCAAGGCACCGCAGTACAGCAAGCGCTGACCACGGTCACGCTCCTGGTGGCCCCGCACGGCACTGCCGTGCGGGGCCGCTGCGTTTCTCACCTGCCCCTGCGACCACTAACCTTGGTCGCACATCTTTCAGCACGAGGGGACATGACACATGGCCAGGCTGTTCGGCACCGACGGCGTGCGGGGTCTCGCCAACCGCGATATCACGGCGGAGCTGGCGCTCTCGCTGGGGAGTGCCGCGGCCCGGGTGCTGACTGCCCAGGGCGAGATCCTGGGCCCGCGCCCGCGTGCGGTGGTGGGACGCGACCCGCGCGCGTCCGGTGAGCTGCTCACGAACGCCGTCGCCGCGGGGCTGGCCTCGGCCGGGGTCGACGTGATCGACCTCGGCGTGCTGCCGACCCCGGCGCTGGCATACCTGGTCAGCGAGCTGGATGCGGATCTGGGCGTCATGATCTCGGCATCGCACAACGCGATGCCGGACAACGGCATCAAGTTCTTCCAGCGGGGCGGGCTCAAGCTGGACGACGCCGTCGAGGACGCCGTCGCCGCCGTGCTGGACGAGCAGTGGGAGCGTCCCGTCGGGGCCGGCGTGGGCCGCATCCGGCTCGACCCCGGGCTCGCCGCCGCGGAGTACGTCAAGCACCTCACCGCGAGCATCGGGACCACGCTGGAGCACCGCCCGCTCGAAGGGCTGCGGATCGCGCTGGACTGCGCGAACGGCGCGGCCAGCGAGGTGGGGCCGCGGGCGCTGCGGGACGCCGGGGCCGATGTCGTGGTCATCAACGCCAGCCCGGACGGGCGGAACATCAACGAGAAGTGCGGGTCCACGCACCCGGAGCAGCTGCAGGCCGTGGTCGTGGCCTCGGAGGCGGACTTCGGCGTGGCGTTCGACGGCGACGCCGACCGCTGCATCGCCGTCGACCACACGGGGGAGATCGTCGACGGCGACCAGATCCTCGGCATCCTGGCGACCGCCCTGAAGGACGAGGGCAGGCTGCCGAGCAGCACGCTGGTCGTGACAGTGATGTCGAACCTCGGCCTGATCCTCGCGATGCGGGAGGCAGGGATCAGCACCGTGCAGACCGCCGTCGGCGACCGGTACGTGCTCGAGGAGATGCGGGCCAGGGGGTACGGCCTGGGCGGCGAGCAGTCCGGTCACATCATCCTCGCGGACCATGCGACGACGGGCGACGGCGTGCTGGCCGCGCTGCACCTCGCGGCGCGCGTGAAGGCCGTCGGCCGGCGGCTCGGCGAGCTGGGCGCGGACATCTCCCGCCTGCCGCAGACGCTCGTGAACGTGAAGGACGTGGACAAGACGCGCGCCGGGACCGACGACACCGTCAAGGCGGCCGTCGCCGCCGCGGAGGAGCGCCTCGGTGGCACGGGCCGGGTGCTCCTGCGCCCGAGCGGTACCGAACCGGTGGTCCGCGTCATGGTGGAGGCCGGGACCCAGGAGCAGGCGGACTCGGAGGCGGAGCGGCTGGCCACCACGGTCCGCGCCTCGCTCGCCCTCTGATCGGGCGCGGTTCTCGCGGACGGGACGCGGTTCCCGCCACCCTGGGAGGCCGAATCAGGGTCGGACCCTGGTGACAGTCAGGGTGGCGCGCTGCGTACTCTTGGCTGGTGCTGCTCGAACCGATCTTCGCCTTCCTGGAAGCCCTGGAGCTCTGGGTCCTCGACCTGGCCGCGTCGCCCTGGGTGTACGCCGCCATGTTCGGGTTCGCGACCATCGACGGTTTCTTCCCGCCGCTGCCCAGCGAGTCCGTCGTCATCACGCTGGCCATCTCGGCGCACAGCATCGGGGTCCCGTGGCTGCCGCTGGTGCTGGTGGTGGCCGCGCTGGGGGCCTGGTGCGGGGACCTGATCGCCTACCGGATCGGCAGCGTGATCGGCACGGAACGGATACCGTTCCTGCGCTCGGCGAGCGGGCGGCGGGCCGTGGCCCGCGCGGACCGGTTGCTGGAACGGCGCGGGGCGTCGTTCATCCTGGCGGCGCGCTACGTGCCGATCGGACGCGTCGCCGTGAACATGACGGCGGGAGCCGTGGGCTATCCGTGGCGCCGGTTCGTGACCATCGCGGGGATCGCCTCGGTGATGTGGTCGCTGTACTCGGCGGGCATCGGGATCCTCGCGGCGACGTGGCTCGGGCACGAGCCGCTGCTGGCGATCGGCATCGGGATCGTCTTCGGGATCTCGGCGGGCTTCGTCATCGACAAGGTCGTGATGTGGTTCCACCGGCGCCACCTGGACCCGGACGATCCGCACGAGGACTCGGGCACCACGACGTCCGCTCCGCAGAAGGTGGTGTGAGCGGTCGTCCGTCAGAGCTTGCGGAGGCGGACCCGCTGGACCTTGTGGTCCGCACCCTTCGTGAGGACCAGCGTCGCGCGGCCGCGCGTGGGCAGGATGTTCTGCTCCAGGTTCGGCGCGTTGATGGACTCCCAGATGGTCAGGGCCCGCGTGACCGCGTCCTCGTCGGACAGGTCCGCGAACTTGCGGAAGTAGGACTCCGGCCGCTGGAACGCGGTGCGCCGCAGCTGCTTGAAGCGGTCTACGTACCACTGGCGGATGTTCCGGGTGCGGGCGTCCACGTAGATGGAGAAGTCGAAGAAGTCGCTGACGGCGACCGTCGACTCGTCGACGGCGGACGGGCGCGCCGGCTGGAGCACGTTGAGGCCCTCGACGATGAGGACGTCCGGCTTCCGGATCACCACCTCCTCGCCGGCCACGATGTCGTAGATCGTGTGCGAGTAGAGCGGGGCGCGCACCTCCTCCTGCCCGGCCTTGATGCGGGACAGGAAGCGGATCAGGGCGCGCCGGTCGTACGCCTCGGGGAAGCCCTTGCGCTCCATGAGGCCGCGCCGCTCCAGCTCGGCGTTCGGGTACAGGAAGCCGTCCGTGGTGATGAGCTCGACGCGCGGCGTGGAGGGCCAGCGCGCCAGCATCTCGCGCAGGATGCGCGCGGTGGTCGACTTCCCCACGGCGACCGAGCCGGCGACACCGATCACGTACGGGGTGCGCGGCGGCTGCTCGTGCAGGAACGCCGCCGTGGCGCCGTGCAGCCCGGTCACCGCGTTGACGTAGAGGTTCAGCAGCCGTGACAGCGGGCGGTAGACGGCGTCGACCTCGTCGAGGTCGATCGGGTCGCCGAGCCCGCGCAGGCGATCGACGTCGGCGTCGGTCAGGGGGAGCGGGGTGGAGGCGGAGAGCCGGCTCCATGCTGCTCGGTCGAGGTCCACGTACGGTGACGCGGGCACCGGCGACAGCAGGTGCTCGTGAATCGTGGTCGAAGACTGGTGTGCCACCGCACGATTCTGCACCACGGAGCCGGGTGCCCGTGCACCCGCGCAGGGGTGTCACGGCTCCGGGCTAGACTCGCGGCCATGTGTGGAATCGTCGGATACACGGGGCTGAAGGACGGCGGAGCGGGCCGGCGGAGCGGTGGCGGCGGGGACGGGGACGCGGCCGGGTCGACGTCGCCGCTGGCGGTCGCCCTGGAAGGGCTGCGCCGGCTCGAGTACCGCGGCTACGACTCGGCGGGTGTCGCCCTGGTCGGTCCGGGGATCGACGGCGTGGCCGCCGCGAAGAAGGCCGGAAAGCTCGCCAATCTCGTGGAGGAGCTGGACCTGCGTCCGCTCCCGGAGGCGACGTCGGCGATCGGTCACACGCGCTGGGCGACGCACGGCGGACCGACGGACGCGAACGCCCACCCGCACCTCGCCGACGGCGACCGGCTGGCCGTGATCCACAACGGCATCATCGAGAACTTCAGCGAGCTGCGCGCCGAGCTCGCCGGCGACGGCGCGGAGTTCCGCTCCGAGACGGACACCGAGGTCGCCGCGCACCTGGTGGCCCGGGAGTACCACGCGACCGGCGACCTCACGCGTGCCATGGCGAGCGCCGCGCGGCGCCTCAAGGGCACCTTCACCCTGCTCGCCGTGCACGCGGACGAGCCGGAGCAGGTGGTCGGCGCGCGGCACGACTCGCCGCTGGTGGTCGGGCTCGGCGACGGCGAGAACTTCCTCGGCTCGGACGTGGCGGCGTTCATCGCGCAGACGAAGGAGGCGATGGAGCTCGGCCAGGACCAGGTGGTGACCATCACGCCGACGTCGGTCGCCGTGACCGACTTCGCGGGGAACCCGGTCGAGGCCAAGCGCTACACGGTGGACTGGGACGCGGCCGCCGCAGAGAAGGGCGGCTTCGACTCCTTCATGGACAAGGAGATCCACGACCAGCCGGAGGCCGTGGCGGACACGCTGCGCGGCCGGACCGACGCGGCCGGGAACCTCGTCCTGGACGACCTGCGGATCGAGGAGTCGGTGCTGCGCACGGTGAACAAGATCATCGTGATCGCGTGCGGGACCGCCGCCTACTCGGGGCACGTGGCGAAGTACGCGATCGAGCACTGGTGCCGCATCCCGGTCGAGGTGGAGCTCGCCCACGAGTTCCGGTACCGGGACCCGATCGTGGACGAGAAGACGCTCGTGGTCGCCGTGACGCAGTCCGGCGAGACCATGGACACGCTCATGGCGGTGCGGCACGCACGCGAGCAGGGTGCGAAGGTCGTCTCGATCGTCAACACCCACGGCTCGACGATCCCGCGCGAGTCGGACGCCGTGCTGTACACGCACGCCGGGCCGGAGATCGCCGTCGCCTCCACCAAGGCGTTCCTGGCACAGATCACCGCCGCCTACCTGCTCGGGCTGTACCTGTCCCAGCTGCGCGGGAACAAGTTCCCCGACGAGATCGCCTCGCTCCTGGACGATCTGCGTGCGATGCCGCGCAAGATCCAGACCGTCATCGAGCGCGGCGAGTACGTACGCGCCACGGCCCGCTCGATGAGCGCCAGCGACAAGGTGCTGTTCCTCGGCCGGCACGTCGGCTTCCCGGTGGCGCTGGAGGGCGCGCTCAAGCTCAAGGAGCTGGCGTACATCCACGCGGAGGGCTTCGCGGCGGGCGAGCTGAAGCACGGCCCGATCGCGCTGATCGACGAGGGACAGCCGGTGTTCGTCGTCGTCCCGTCGCCGCGCGGGCGGGACTCCCTGCACTCGAAGGTGGTCTCCAACATCCAGGAGATCCGGGCGCGCGGCGCGCGCACGCTGGTCATCGCGGAGGACGGCGACGACGAGGTGCGCAAGTACGCGGACGAGATCTTCTGGATCCCGAAGGCGCCGACCCTGCTGCAGCCGCTGCTCGCCGTCGTCCCCTTGCAGATCTTCGCGATGGCCCTGGCCACTGCCAAGGGCCTGGACGTCGACCAGCCCCGCAACCTCGCGAAGTCGGTCACGGTGGAGTGAGCGGAAGGCGGTGTGGCCGCCTTCCGCCCTCTCAGCCTTCCGCGATGACCATCGCCGAGCTGATGCCCGCGTCGTGCGAGATGGTGAGGTGCCAGTGGCGCACGCCCAGCTCGGCCGCGCGGGCCGCGACCGTGCCGCTGAGCTCGACCTCCGGCGGCCCGCCGACCACCCGGTGCACGGTCGCGTCGTGCCAGCGCAGGCCCCCGGGGGCGCCGAGCGCCTTGGCGATCGCCTCCTTCGCGGCGAACCGTGCCGCGAGGGACGACGCCGGCAGGTCCCGCTCGGCCGGGGTGAACAGCTTCTCCCGGAGCCGTGGCGTGCGCTCCAGCGTTGCCATGAACCGGTCGACGCCGACGACGTCGATCCCCACCCCGACGATCACTGCAGCTCCGGGATGACCTGCTTCTCGAACAGCTCGATGCCCGACTGGTCGTAGGCGGCCTCGAGGAAGTACGTGATCGCGTACGTCATGCCGAGCCCTTCGACCGTCCGCAGCTTCTCGACGATCTGCTCGGGGGTGCCGGTCAGGTAGCCGTCCCGCCACACACCGATCTCGTGGTCGGCGCGCGTGGGCGCCCACCGGCGCAGATGGTCCTCGATCCAGCGGAGCTTGTCCTCGACCTCCCGCTCGGTCTCGCCGATCACCGTGTTGTAGTTGGCCGACCGCGTGATCTCGCCGAAGTCGCGGCCCAGGGCGTCGCAGTGCCCCCGCAGCACCGAGGACTTGTGCGCGAATCCCTCCGGGGCGCCCACGAAGTTCGTGTACTGCGCGTGCTGCGCGGCGATGCGCAGGGTCTTCTTCTCACCGCCGCCGGCGATCCACAGCGGGATGCTCGGCACCTCGGCGCCGCCGTCGCCCACCGCGAGCCGCTGCAGGGGCTGCGGGTAGCAGCGGGCGCCGTCGACCTGGTACCGCGTGCCCTCGAACGTGCCGGACGATCCGGTACGCCACATGTTCGCCATGATCTGGACCCCCTCGTCCAGGGCCCGCAGCCGCTCGCCCGCCGACGGGAAGCCGTAGCCGTAGGCGCGCCACTCGTGCTCGTACCAGCCGGCGCCGATACCCATCTCGACGCGGCCGCCGGAGACGGCGTCGACCGTGGAGGCCGTCTTGGCGAGGTAGGTGGGCTCGCGGTAGGCCATGCACGTGCACATCTGCCCCAGTCGCACCCGCTGGGACGCCGCCGCGAAGGCCGCCATGAGCGACCACGCCTCGTGCGTGGCCTCCTCGGTGGGTTCCGGGACGGTGTGGAAGTGGTCGTAGACCCAGGCCGAGGTCCACGCGAAGTCGCCGCCGGGCACGGCCTCGCCTGCCGCCTGGTTCTCGGCCCGGTGCAGCAGCGACAGCATCGTCGACCACTGGTCCTCGGGGGCGATGTCCACCAGGTCGAGCCGCCAGCCCTGCGGGATGAAGAGTCCGAATCGCATGCCCCTGAGCCTAGGAGGTCGTGAGGGCAGGTGTCGCCCGCTGTCCACAGGGCCCGCGGGGCGTTCCCGCATCCGGGTCGATGCCTTACCCGGATGCCTTACCCAATCGTGATAATCAACAGGCATCATGGGGCCCGTGATCGAGGCATGGACGGCAGATGAGATTCGTGCGGCGGAGAAGCCGCTGCTCGACGCGGGAACTCCGCTCATGGGACGGGCGGCCCGCGCGCTCGCCCGAGCGGCGCTCGCGGACGTCGCCGGGCGGCGCTCCGCCGGCGAGGCCGCGCCGCGCCCCCGGCTCGGGGGCGCCCTCGGGTCCGACGGGCTCGCGGGTCCTGGACGCGTCCGCCCGGCCCGCCGGCGCGCCGGCGGGCGGAGCGGGGCGCTCGGTGCGCGTGCGGTGCTGCTCGTCGGAGCCGGGAACAACGGCGGCGACGCCCTCTTCGCGGGCGCCCACCTGGCGCGGTCCGGCATGCGGGTCACCGCGGTGCTCGTCGCCACCACCGTGCACGCCGAGGGGCTCGCCGCGCTCGAGGAGACCGGCGCCGAGGTGGTCGCGCGCTCCGAGCTCCGGGTCCCTGCCGTCGTCGAGCAGGTGGAGGCCGCCGACGTCGTCGTCGACGGGCTCGTCGGTGTCGGCGCGCGCGGCGCCCTGCGGCCGCCGGCCGGCGGCATCGTCCGCGCGCTCGTGGAGTCGCGGGCTGCCGCCGAGGCGGCCGGGACCCGGTGGCCGTGGGTGGTCGCCGTCGACGTCCCCAGCGGTATCGGGGTCGACGACGGGTCCGTGCCCGGTCCGGTCCTCCCCGCCGACCGGACGGTCACGTTCGGTGCGTACAAGCCGGGGCTGCTCCTGCCGCCGGCCGCCGCTCTCGCCGGGGTCGTCGAGGTGGCCGACGTCGGGCTCGGGCCCGCGCAGGGTCAGGAGCTGTCGAGCACGCTCCGCATGGAGGGCGCCGACGTCGCCGCCGTGCTGCGCGTCCCCACCCCGCGCGACCACAAGTACACGCGCGGCGTGGTAGGCGTCGTGGCCGGGACGGAGAAGTTCCCCGGGGCCGGTGTGCTCGCCACCGCGGGCGCGGTCCGGGCCGGCGCGGGCATGGTGCGTGCGCTCGGCCCCGTGAACGTGACCGACCGGATCATGATGCGGCATCCCGAGGTGGTCACCGTCGGTGGGCGCGTGCAGTCCTGGGTCCTCGGCCCGGGCATCCCGTCCGACGGGTCCGACGCCGGTCAGGACCGGCGGGTCTACGGCGCCCTGGCGGCGGTGACCGGGGTGCTGGACGTGGAGGTGACCGGTGGCGTCGTGCCCGCCGTCATCGACGCCGGCGCCATGGCGCTGCTGGAGCACCGGCTCCCCGAGATCGCTGTCCTCACGCCGCACGCCGGGGAGCTGGTGGAACTGATGCGCGGGCTGGGGCACGAGGTCGACCGGGCCGACATCGAGGCCGAGCCGGTGCGGTGGGCGCGCGCGGCGCAGCGCGCGACGGGTGCGACGGTGCTGCTCAAGGGGGCCGTCACCGTCGTCGCGGGGTCCGGGGCGACCTACACGCAGGCGGACGCGCCGGCCTGGCTCGCCACCGCGGGCGCGGGCGACGTCCTTGCCGGGGTGCTGGGGACCCTGCTCGCCTCGCGAGCCGACGACGTGCTCGCGGACCCCGCGCTGACGAGCCGGATCGCCGCGGCCGCCGTCGTGCTGCACGGGCGGGCGGCGGCGCTGGCCAGCGGCGGAGGGCCGGTATCGGCGTCGGACGTGGCGGATGCCGTGCCGCAGGTGATCGCGGAGATCCTGGCGGACTGACCCGCTCGGACCCGTCGCCGGGCCCGCGCGCCGTCCGGGCCTGGCGACGCCGCCCACGGCGCGGAACGACCCGCGCGCGAGTGCCTTGCTGGAAGTCGCGTCAGGAAACTTCGCGAAGTGCTGTGACATCCGTGTGGTTCGCGCGTCTTGTGTGCATGAGCATCGACGCGGAGTTCCAGTTCCACGAGATCATCGACAGCTTTGCCCGCCTGGACAGCCTTGCCCTCCGGGTCCAGGCGGAAGCGGTGGAGATCGCCGCGGAGAACGGCGACGCCGAGCCGACACGGATCGACGGGCTCACGGTCCACGTGACGCTCAGCGATGAACGCGCCGCGAAACGGCTGGTCACCCGGCACCGCCTCGTCCCCGGGCCGCAGCCGCCGCTCGCACTGAGCCGGTACTGGTGCGGTTGGCTTCCCGAGGCATCGCGCCTGGTGCCCGTCTCGGTCCAGCTGACGCTCGTCTCGGGTGGGTGAACGTCAAGAACAATTCCGGCAAGCGGCCATTAGTTTCGCGCGCATCACCTGTACAAACCAAGCAAGATCATATTTTCGTCATACACTCGCATCGCGCCCCCGGGAAAGTAGCCGTTGCCACAAATGAGGGGGTGGGTGCGCGTGAGGACACGGACGATATCGCGTCGGGTGCTTGATGCTGAGCCTCGACAGTCTTTCGTCATGGCTGCCGAGAATGTGCGCGAGATGGCACTTCACGGCCGGGACCGCGAGATGCGGACGATCGCCGGCGTGGCGGCCGAGATCGATCCTCGGACGCTGATGGTGGTGGGCCTGAGCGGTTCCGGGAAGACCGCCACCGTCATGAATGCGCTCCGCGGTCTCGGCCCGGACGTCCCGGTGCTCCGCGTGGCCCGGATCTGGTCCCGGCGCGCGCACGCGCGCTTCCTCGGCGACAAGGACCGCGCCGACCTCTCGGCGCTGGCCGCCGGTGCCGGTGACGCAGACCCCGGCCCCACGACCGGATTCTTCGAGAGCGTGACCGAGCACCTCGGCGGCAAGCTGCCGCACGTCGTGTTCGTCGACGACGCCGGCGTGCTGACCGAGGAGCGCCTCTCCTGGCTGCAGCGGCTGTCCGACGAGGCCCTCGTGCTCGACTGCCGGGTCGTCGTGGCCGCGGAGGAGCTCGTGCCCGGCGCGCTGCCGGACGAGCTGGACGTGCTCCGCCTCGGCCCGCTCGACGCGCCGGCGCTGCGCCGCTTCCTCACCGACGCGCTCGGTCTCGCCATCGCCTCCGACGTCGTCGAGCGCCTCACGTGGTGGAGCGAGGGGAACCCGCGGCTCGCCCTCGACCTGGCCCAGGAGCTCTCCGTGGCACAGCTGCGGGGCGGGGCGCTGTGGCACGGGCCCGACGACGTCGGCCCCGCCGCCCAGCGCACCTACCGGCACCTGATCGAGCAGCTCGACAGCGCCGACGCCGACCTCCTCGCGTCCTTCGTGCTGCGCCAGCCCGGCTCGAGCCTCGGCGAGGAGCCGTGGGACGGCGCGGCCGGGCTCGGGGAGGACCCTTCGCTCGCCCGCCTCGCCGAGCTCGGCCTCGCCGAGCACCGTGACGGAAGCTGGTTCGTGCGCCATCCTCTCGTCGCCGCCCACTGCGCGGAGCGGAGCGGCGCCGTCCGCCCCTCCGCGCCGTCGGCCGAACGCCTCGGCGAGGCCATGCTCCGGGGTCTGCACATGCAGGAGCTCAACCCGGTGCTGCGCGTCGGCCGGCTGTCCGTGGCCTGCCCGAAGAACCGTGCGCTGGCGTTCACGGTGTCGGTGCTGACCGGGCAGACGTGGGGCGTGCCGCGCGGGGGTGCCACGCCCGACGTCGGCGAGTGGGCCGAGCACGTCTGGTGGCGTACGCCCGGCGGGCACGACGGGCCGGTCCGCACGGCGGCGCGGCGGCTCGCGGCCGCGGCGCTCGCGGTCGAGGCCGAGGGAGTGGTGCACGACCCGGACCAGGTCCGTGCGGACCTGGACACGGTGGGCGAGACGCCCGGGCAGCACTGGCTCGGGCTGCACGTGCAGACCCGGATGCGGCTCATGCTCGGCGACGTGCCCGGCGCCCGCGCACTCGTGGCGGCGCACGTGGACGACGACGTCGTGGGCGCGGCCGAGCAGGTGGCGCGCAGCTTCACCGCGGCGATGGTCGGAGCGGTCGAGGGGCAGTTCCACGACGTGCGGCGGCACCTCGACGCGGTCCGCCGGCTGCGCCCCGGGTGCGACGGCTGGCTGGTGCTGCGCGGGCTGACGGCGCTCGCCGACGCCGCGATCGACGGCCGGGTCCCCGACGTGGGGGTGCCTGACGCCCTGGGGAACTGGTCGGCGCGCGCGGCGGCCGAGTTCGCGGCCGACGTCGGTGCCGCGCACCTGCTGCTCGGGCGTCCGCGGGAGGCGGTATCGCTGCTGGCGGTGTCCACGGAGCAGTGCCGGTGGCCGTACCAGTGCCCGGTCATGGTCCGGGCGGACCTGGTGGACGCCGCGGTGTCCGCGGGTGATGTGCAGGTGCTGCCCGCGGCCGCCGGGGACACGGCGGTGAGCGAGTGCGGTGCGGTGTCCGCGGACCTGCGTGCCGCGGCTGCGCGGGGTTCCGCGCTGGTGGCGGACGGGGACCGGGCGCTGGCGGCCTTCGACGAGGCGGTTCGCGCTTCCACGCCACCGGCCTCGATCCGCCAGCACGTGCGGACGCTCGTGGCCTACGGCCGGTTCCGCGCCGCCCGGGGCGACGCGGGCCTCGCGGTGGCCGCGTTCGACCGGGCCCGGACGCTGGCGCAGCTCGCCGGGCTGGCCGGCTGGACGCGGGGCATCGACACGGCGCAGACGGCGTCGGGCGGCGCGGTGGCGAGCAACCGGTGGGACGGGCTGCGCCGGGACGAGCGGACCATGGTGCGGCTCGCCCTGAAGGGCGCGACGAACTCGAAGATCGCGGAGTCGGTGTTCGTGTCCGAGCGCACCGTCGTGAACCGTCTGCGGCAGGTCTACCACCGCCTCGGCATCCGCGACCGCCGGGACCTCATCCGGCTCGCGGAGGAGTGCCCGCCCCAGTGGGCGGCGGCCGAGGGCTGAGAGGCCGACTCGCGTCGTTGCGGTGCCTCGCCGCTGCGCCCCGCCCGACACACGTCGCGCGGGGGCGCAAGGCGTCCAGCAGGGTGATGCCGGCGGCCCGGCGAGCGGGTATACCCGTTGCGTGATCATTCGGGTGAATGAGCGGCGTTCAGATCTGCGTCCCTTTCCCGGATGTCCGATGAAAGGTCGGAATGTTCCGGATTGGCTGCGGCTGAATTGCTATTGCGTGCTCTGTGTGCGTTGGACTGCGCTGCCCTGCGTCGGGGCATATCTGATGACAGAGCATGCATATGAGTGGCGCGTTGTGTTCGCTGACCGTGGGGCCTGTGAGTTTCGTGTGTCCCGTCGCCGTTCCCCACGCCGCCCAGACGGCGCAACCTGTGAGGAGTGAGTTCCTTTGAGGCGAACACAGTCGTCTTCCCAACCACACCGAATGCGAAGGCGTGCCGGGTGGCACCGCCCGGTCGCGATCGGGGCCGGTGCCGCGCTCTGCGTCGCCGGGATGAGCATGCCCGCGCAGGCGGCGCTCGACAACTACCCCGACGACCCCGCGGAGGCCGGGGCCAGCGTGCTGATGTCCGAGCTCATGGAGCAGGAGCTCGCCGGCGCGGCGACGTCGATGGCTGGCTGGGACACCGACCCGGGCCCCAACACCGAGAACCTGGACGTCGACCTGCTCGGGGCCCAGGTGCTACAGCTCGGTGACGTCGAGATCCCCGTGGACCAGCTCATGGACCTCGGACAGCTGGGGGCGCTCGCCAGCACCAGCGAGACCACGTCGCCGCTCGACGGCCACGCCGCCACCGGCGTGATCGGTCCCGACGGCGGGGTCACGATCGACGGGACCGCCGAGGGTGACTGGGGGACGACGTCGCTCGACCTCCTGGCACTCGCGGACACTGCCGGCGTGGGCGGGATCACCGACCTGGCCGTCGACCAGCTCGACCTCGAGCTCGGTGCGCTGGGCTCCGAGGTGATCGCCGAGGACGGCGTGGTCCTGGACCCGGACGGCGGGGTGACCGGCCCGGGGCAGTACGTCCTGGGTGACGCGTCGCTGCTGATGCACTCGCCCCTGATCGAGGACGCCGCCGCGGAGATCTATGATCTCGGCGGTCAGGTCGACACGGCGGTCGAGGACACGGTCAACGGACTCTTCGACGTCTCCGACCTGGTGGGTGCCCTGCCGGTGCCGGGGCTTCCTGCTCCGGACTGCTCGGTCGACTCCGACATGCAGGACACGATCGTCAATGCCGTGGTGGGTGAGCCGCTCACGTCGGCGAACCAGCTCGTCACCATCGACTTCTCCACCGGTGAGGCAGAGATCCACCTGGAGCATCTGGTCGAGGGCAACGATCCGTGGGCCGGTGGCGACGACGCGGGCATGAACGGTCTCGCGCCGAACTACGAGGTCATTGACGACCAGACATATCCGCAGATCGCCGAGGGCGTGCACGAGCTGATGGAGGAGGCCGTCCAGATCATGGCGACCGCCATCAACGAGTCGCTGAACGCCGTCTCGATCAGCTGCAACTGGTACCAGGAAGGTCCGCTCCCCGGCAACGTCATCGACGTGTCGTGGACGGTCAACCTGGCGGACGCCGCCAGCGGGGACTTCCCGCCGGTCGAGGAGAACTGCTCCGGTGCGGCCGCGAGCCTCGTCTGCACGGCGCTGGCCACGACGATCAACACCGCGGGCGGTGCGCTGACTCCGATCTTCGCGACCATCTACGACTTCCTCATCAGTGACGAGGGCGCCGAGGTGTTCGAGCTGCTGATCACCGATGTCAAGACGGGTCTGATCACGGAGACCATCGGCACCGCGCTGTCGCCGGTGTTCGACGTACTCACGCAGTTCGTCTCGCTCCAGATCAACCACCAGGAGACGACGACGTGCACCGGCGACGCCGGTGAGGCCGTCGACTCCCTCGAGGTCTCGGCGCTCTGGCTCGGCCTGGCGCAGGGCGACCTGGGCAGCATCGGACTGGGTAACTCCGGTGTCCGGTTCGACGCCTGCAACCTCGCCGCCATCGAACCGGTCCTCACGGCCGACCCGCCGGAGTTCCCGGCCGGCGACTGCACCGTGGTGACGGGTGAGGGCTACACGCCCGACTCGACGGCGACGGTCCAGCTGACGGACGCGGACGGCAACCCGGTGGGCGACCCGATCGTCGTCGACACGGACGAGAACGGGGCGTTCACCACGGACGTCTGCTCGACGCCGGACACGCCGCCAGGCGACTACACGGTCGTCGGGACCGACGACGAGACGGGAACCCCGGGTGAGGTTCCCGTCACCATCCTCCCGGCGCCGATCGAGCCGACGATCTCCGTCGACCCGACGGAGGTTGCTCCGGGTGAGTGCACGGTGGTGTCGGGTGAGGGTTACACGCCTGACTCGACGGTGACGGTGCAGCTGACGGATGCTGACGGTAACCCGGTGGGTGACCCGGTCGTGGCTGACACCGACGACGTGGGTGCGTTCACGGTGGACCTGTGTGTTCCGGAGGATGCTGAGCCGGGTGACTACACGGTGATCGGTACGGATGACGCGACGGACACCCCGGCGGAGGCTCCGTTGACGGTGACGCCGGGTGAGATCGATCCGTCGGTCTCGGTGGACCCGACGGAGGTTGCTCCGGGGGAGACCACGGACGTGACCGGTGAGGGTTACACGCCTGACTCGACGGTGACGGTGCAGCTGGTGGACTCGGACGGTAACCCGGTGGGTGACCCGGTCGAGGGCGTTCCGACGGACGCGGACGGCATGTTCACCACGCCGCTGGATGTTCCGGAGGATGCTGAGCCGGGTGACTACACGGTGGTCGCCACCGACGACGCGACGGACACCCCGGCGGAGGCTCCGTTGACGGTGACGCCGGGTGAGATCGATCCGTCGGTCTCGGTGGACCCGACGGAGGTTGCTCCGGGGGAGACCACGGACGTGACCGGTGAGGGTTACACGCCTGACTCGACGGTGACGGTGCAGCTGGTGGACTCGGACGGTAACCCGGTGGGCGACCCGGTCGAGGGCGTTCCGACGGACGCGGACGGCATGTTCACCACGCCGCTGGATGTTCCGGAGGATGCTGAGCCGGGTGACTACACGGTGATCGCCACCGACGACACGACGGACACCCCGGCGGAGGCCCCGCTGACGGTGACGCCGGGTGAGATCGACCCGACCATCGTCGCCGACCCGGCCGTGGTGGCGCAGGGGGACACCACGGACATCATCGGTGACGGGTACACGCCCGACAGCACGGTGACCGTCGAGATGCTCGACGCCGACGGCAACCCCGTGGGTGAACCGGTGACCGTGGCCACGGACGAGACGGGCAGCTTCGTGCTCCCCGCCGCGATCATGGAGGACACCGAGCCGGCTGAGTACACGATCGTCGGTACGGACGACACCACCGGGACGTCGGCGGAGACCCCGCTGACGGTGACGCCGGGTGCGGGTGAGATCGATCCGTCGGTCTCGGTGGACCCGACGGAGGTTGTC